>NZ_JBNNUC010000002.1:373195-1366270 GCF_050279365.1 Peribacillus sp. NPDC094092
CAGAGCCATGAGTGTTTCTTGCTTATGGGAAATTGGGTGGAACCACGGGTATAAACGCACTCGTCCCTTACTTAGGGATGAGTGCGTTTTTTTATTAGAATAATTATTGCCATGATAAGGACATGAATCATTTTTACGGTCTTCAGAGAGGGAAGGGCAGCTGCGAACTTCCTGGCTTAGGAAATTGATTTACCGCCTTTGAGCTATATCGGTGAACGAGAGTAACTGATATCGTCTAAGCTGCGTTACAAGCTCCAGAGCCATGAGTGTTTCTTGCTTATGGGAAATTGGGTGGAACCACGGGTATAAACGCACTCGTCCCTTACTTAGGGATGAGTGCGTTTTTTTATTTCTTAAAAAGGAGTGTTTATGTGATGGGTGGAAAAATGATTACAGTTCGATTCCCGGATGGGCAGCAAAAGGAATATCCGCTAGGAATGACAGTGGAAAGTGTGGCAGGGTCCATCAGTTCTAGTTTAAGGAAAAAGGCAGTAGCGGGAAAACTGGATAACCAATTGGTTGATTTAAGTCACAAGCTGAATGAGGATGCCGACCTGTCGATCTTGACTCTGGATTCGGATGAAGGGTTACAAGTATTACGACATACATCGGCGCATGTTTTGGCACAGGCTGTGAAAAGATTATACAAAAATGTGGAATTGGGGATGGGGCCAGTCGTGGAAGATGGGTTTTACTATGATTTTAAATTAGACCATCCTTTGAGCCCAGAGGATCTACAAGCTATTGAAAAAGAGATGGAACATATCATAAGTGAAAATCTGGAAATAAAAAGGATCGATGTGACTTATGGAGAAGCTGTGAGGTTATTCGAGGGCAGAGGGGAGTCTTTCAAGTTGGATATAGCGAAGAACATCCCTAATGGTGAAAAATTAACGATCTATCAACAGGGTGAATTCGTCGACCTTTGCAGAGGGCCGCACCTTCCATCCACATCATTTGTAAAATCGTTCAAATTGACTCGTGTTTCTGGTGCCTATTGGCGGGGAGACAATCAAAATGAAGTCCTTCAAAGAGTGTATGGCGTGGCATTCCGAAAGAAAAAGGATTTACAGGAACACTTTGAATTCCTGGAAGAAGCAGCCAAGCGCGATCACCGTAAAGTAGGGAAGCAGTTGGAGCTATTCATGTTTTCGGAGGAAGCACCTGGAATGCCGTTTTATTTACCGAAAGGGCAAATCATTAGAAATGAATTGGAGAAGTTTTCGCGCGAGCTTCAGACTGAAGCTGGTTACGACGAAGTTCGGACTCCTTTCATGATGAACCAGCAGTTATGGGAACAATCGGGTCACTGGGATCATTACCATGAGAATATGTACTTCACTGAGGTGGATCAAACAAAATTCGCGATGAAGCCAATGAACTGTCCGGGTCATATGCTCATTTTCAAAAACAGTCTTTATTCTTACAGGGATTTGCCGATCCGGATGGCCGAATTCGGTCAAGTCCACCGTCATGAATATAGCGGGGCATTGAACGGGATGCTGCGTGTCCGTACATTTTGTCAGGATGATGCCCACATTTTTGTTCGGCAGGATCAAATCGAATGCGAAATTAAACAAGTGTTTCATCTGATTGATAAGGTGTATCGCACTTTTGGCTTCGAATATTCCGTGGAGCTCTCGACGCGTCCAGAGGATTCAATGGGCGATGACTCCCTTTGGGAAGCTTCTGAAACAGCCTTGAAAAATGTTCTGGAAAGTATCGGGATACATTATCAAGTAAATGAAGGGGATGGAGCATTTTATGGACCGAAAATCGATTTTCATATTAAAGATGCATTAAAACGAAGCCATCAATGTGCAACAATCCAACTTGATTTTCAAATGCCCGACAAATTTGATCTGACTTACATCGATGAAAATAATGTAAAAGTTCGTCCAGTCGTCATTCATCGTGCCATTTTTGGATCGATCGATCGTTTTTTCGGAATCCTGATAGAACATTTTGCCGGTGCCTTCCCGGTATGGCTCGCACCGGTGCAAGTACAGATCATCCCTGTCTCACAAGTTCATTTGAATTATTGTTTAAAGGTTCAAAAAGAACTGAAGAATCAAGGCATAAGGGTGAAAATCGATGATCGGAATGAAAAGATGGGGTATAAAGTCAGGGAAGCACAGATGGGGAAAATCCCATATATGCTGGTTCTAGGAGATAAAGAAGAGAAAGAAAATGAAGTGAATGTCCGGAAATACGGGGAACAAGAAGTTGAACATGTCGCAATAGAAACGTTCATCAAGAAAATGGCCCAGCAAATAAAAGAACGCAGCATCTAACAAGAAAGCAGCTTAATCCGAAATTCATGAGTAAATGCGCGGAACTCAAAAGTGAATGCTCCTAGGTTTAGGTTTGGATACAAAAAGACAGCCGAAAAAATCGGCTGTCTTTTTTCTATCTACAAATCCATACCCCAGCCAACGGTAAGAGGAATAACCGTAATTATACATTCAAGAAATGGGAAAAGGTGTCGGGCATGGACAAAGAAGGATCAGTAGTTTTTTTTCTATTTAATACTAAATGCTTATGTAAATAAAACCTTGGCAGCTTGTATGGCAAAGTAAATGCCAATCCCTATAAGAGATAAACCCGAAACGATCGAGATGCCCATTAGGATGGGTTTGGATAAAAAGCGTCTGAAGGTGCTGGCGATGATGGCCATTGCGAAATCCCAGATTATGAGGCCGACAAGGATCCCTGAACTGTAAAAAAGTAAATGATCCATATCATATTTTGAAGCGGAGTTTGCGAGAATGGATCCATAAATCCCCAGCCAAAACAAAATGGATAAAGGATTCGAAAGGGACATGATGAATCCTGTCAGGAATGAAGATAAAAGGGAATCTTGCGCTTTTCGTGCATGCACTTCAATCTTGCCTGCACTTAGCAGACTTTCGATCCCGGTATAGGTCAGGACGAAAAATCCAAAAAGCCATAAAAATGTCTTCATGAAGGAGTTGTCCAAAAAGTGGACGACACCGAAAAAGACGAGGGCTATAAAAACAAAATCCGCTAAAATGGCACCCCAGCCAAAAATCCAGGCATGCCAAAAACCCTTCTTGATTCCTTTGTCCAATTGAGCAGCGTTTATGGGACCGATAGGAGCCGCCAGTGATAAACCTAATAATACATAGCTGAAAAAAACACCCAATTCATCACCTCATCATTTGATACATCTTCGCTTATTTGAATGTATTCAAACGATTGGACTTGTACCACCTTTTTAGTCCTTTTTTGAGTGGGCATGGTGAAGCATGGTCCGGTTTGCGCTTACCCAGTCGTGACCTTCTTTAACAAAGATGCATGCAGGAAACCCATTCTTAAACAGGATGGGTTTTTTGTTTTAAAGGTCATAAGGGGTAATTTTGGGAAAACCGATGCTGAATAAATCTTTCAGAGCAATAACATAATAATTTAAGACATCAAAAAAATGATGTAAAACATATTGATTTCACAAATGGTTGCCTTTTATGCAATAAGTTGCTTTTATAATGGATGAGGAGTGTAAGTATGGAAGGTCATGAGAAGCAAAATAAAGATGTAAGCGTGTGGTGCCTGATCAGTATGGCATCAATTCCATTGGTGATGACACTTGGAAATTCAATGCTTATCCCAGTTTTGCCCATTTTCGAGGAAAAGGTCGGGATCTCTTCATTTCAGTCAAGTATGGTAATAACAAGCTATTCGGTTGCATCCATTTTTTTAATTCCCATTGCAGGTTATTTATCAGATCGATTCGGACGGAAAATGGTGATTCTGCCAAGTCTGATCCTAGCCCTCATTGGTGGTTTGATCGCAGGTTATGCATCATGGAAAATGGAAAATCCCTATACATGGATCATCATTGGGAGGGTATTGCAGGGGATTGGGGCGTCTGGTGCCTCGCCCATCATATTGCCTCTGGTGGGGGATTTATATAAGGATGATGATGAAAAAACAAGTTCTTGTCTGGGTATTATAGAAACCTCGAATACATTTGGGAAAGTGCTTAGTCCAATATTGGGTTCCTTGTTTGCTGCATTTATCTGGTTTTTACCATTCTTCTCGATTTCATTCTTCAGTTTAATATCTATCGTCTTGGTCTTTTTCTTTATAAAGGTACCAAAGGAAAAGGATGATCCGAAGAAATTCAAAGAATTTTGGCATGATACGAAAAAAATATTCAAGCAGGAAGGAAAATGGTTATATACGGTTTTCCTGATTGGTGTATTTGTCATGTTGGTTTTATTCGGCGTTCTTTTCTTTTTGTCTGATAATCTGGAAAAAATCCATGATTTGCATGGAGTCAAAAAAGGTTTAGTTATAGCGATCCCGCTATTTTTCCTTTGTGTGTCTTCTTATGTTGCCGGGAAAAAAATCAAGGGTGAATTGCCAATCATGAAAAAGATCATCATGATCAGTATAGCTGTCCTTTCAATCAGCCTTGTATTTGTCGGTTTTACAAAAAATAAAGTTTTCCTTTTATTACTCGTCACAAGTTTGGTTGGCATAGCAATTGGTGCGTTATTGCCGACACTCGACGCAATCATCACTCAAAATATAAAAAAAGAACAGCGTGGGACGATAACCTCCTTCTACATGTCATCAAGGTTCATCGGAGTTGCGGCAGGCCCTCCGGTCATGTCCCTTGTCATGAAAAATCATCTTAATTTGAGCTATATCATTACAGGGATCATAGGCATGGGCATCGTCTTGATTGTTTTGAAATTCATTAGCTCAGACAAAAAGGAAGCTGCAGCTAATAGGCTTCAATAGAAATCCTCCGAAAAAGCCGGGCTTTCCTACGGCTTTTTTTGTTTGTAACACGCAAAGTTTTTTGCGGGGATGAGGTTATAGGCGGGTGGTTGTCACATAAAATGTACAAGTCATGAACTAGCTCGAAGGAGTGATGCTTTTTGAGTGTACATTTACTGCTGAGTTACTTTTTCTTAGGACTAACCCTTGCAGCACCGATCGGTCCGGTGAATTCCGCTCGTATCGATAAAGGGATCAAGAACGGGTTTTGGCATGCCTGGATCGTTGGGGCAGGCTCGATGATTGCGGATGCCTTGTTCATGATTTTAGTATATGTGGGTATGGTACGGTTTTTAGAATTTCCGATTGTCCAGATCTTTCTATGGCTTTTTGGCGGATTTGTGCTAATTTATTCCGGGGTCGAAAGTGTTTTACTAGTGAATACGATATTAATAAATCAATATAGGAATAGAGATTCTTTACTTTCCTGTTTTTTGACCGGATTCATCATGTCAGTGACCAGCCCATTATCCATTTTATTTTGGCTGGGGATTTATGGATCTGTTTTAGCTAAAACGGCTTCAAGCCATGGGACCTCCCAGCTTTTCATCTATAGCGGGATGATTTTCCTTGGTCTTACTTGCTGGGATTTTTTTGTTGCTGCATTGCCGAATGGATTTCGCAGGTTTTTAAATGAAAAAAGCTTAATGGCCATTTCGATCATCTCTGGATTATCTTTGATCGGCTTTGGAGTTTATTTTTCTTACCAAGGCATTTCTGCCATCGTATCATAATCCTTACGCACAATACATAGCATTTCAATTCTTATGGTGATCTTTGATTTATCATTTGGTAAACTTCTACCTTGCATAATTCATTGTGGCATTATCAACACTATGAATGATGGAAGGGGGGAATGTTATGACTGCAAATGCCAATTGCAGTTCAGCTAAAGGGAAGGCTGCTCAAAATTCCAAAGAATCTGGTGAACAACAAGGCGATATGAAATGGTGGCAGTTATCATTGGTCGGTGTCGGGTGTACGATCGGGACAGGGTATTTCCTCGGGTCGACCATAGGGATTAAAACGACGGGGCCATCCATTGTATTTTCATTTGTATTGGCTGCATTAGGCACCTACATTGTTTATAATCTTCTAGCTAAGATGACGGCTGCCGATCCTCAAGAGGGGTCTTTTTGTTATTATGCCAATAAAGCATTTGGGCGATGGGCTGGCTTTAGCTGTGGCTGGAATTATTGGTCCTCCAATATATTGATCATGGGAAGCCAGCTTACTGCGCTTTCGCTATTATCACAATTTTGGTTTCCGAAAGTACCGCTGTGGCTATTTGCATCGGGTTTTGCCATTGTTTCGATCGTGGTGGTGTTGCTGGGAACAAAAGGGTTCGACAGGGTGGAAAACATACTTGCGATAATTAAGACGGCAGCAATCGTAATGTTTATCATCATTGCCATATGTGCCGTTTTCGGCTGGTTTGGTCTTGATGGAGGGAAACCGCCCTCATTTCCGAATAAGTTCAATGAATTATTTCCAAAAGGGCTAAAAGGGTTTTGGACATCCCTTATCTATGCCTTTTATGCGTTTGGAGGCATTGAGGTCATTGGACTGATGGCGATGCAGCTAAAAAAGAAGGAAGATGCGCCAAAGGCAGGGACGATCATGCTCTTGGTTCTTACCATCATATATGTGGTTTCTTTGGGATTAGCCGTAATCATGATTTCATTAGGGGCATTCAGTGAAAAAGAAAGCCCATTCGTTTCGGCATTGGACAGTTATCACCTGGCATTTTTCCCGCATGTTTTTAATGGTGCGATCATCATTGCCGGTTTCTCGACGATGACCGCTTCACTATTCGGTGTAACCAATCTATTGGTAACGCTCTCCGATGATGGAAATGCACCCGCATTATTCATGCAAAAGATCAAAAAATTCAAGGACCTTCCACTGCCCTCACTCGGTCTTGGAGCCTTGGGACTTTTAGGATCAATCATCACGGCCTTGCTCCTGCCGGGCAAGATTTATGAATACATTACAACATCCGCTGGAATATTACTTTTGTATAACTGGGCATTCATCATTCTCTCTTCTTTCAAGATCATGGAAAATAAGATTTGGAGTAAGATTACGGCCGTTTTCGGGCTTCTTTTAATTTTGGCAGCCGTGAGTGGCACCTTGCTTGAAAAAGAGATACGTCCAGGGTTTTTCATCAGCCTTTTATTCATTGTGATCATCGGTCTTGCCGCCGTTTTCATGAAGTTCAAGGTTTGGAATAAGAACAAGGCGATGGCAGCAAAAGCAAGTAAATCAGGGCTTGATTGAAAAAAGGAACTCGATTTGTACGAAATCGGGTTCCTTTTTGTGTGCTTTCGATTTGGCGTTAAATCTCAATGATGATTGGAAGGATCATTGGCTTTTTCTTGGTTTGAGTAAAGAGATATTGCCCCAGTTCCTTCTTTATGGTCTGCTTAATGACGTTCCATCGATATATTTTTTCACTTTGTAAGTCGTTGACCGTTTTCGTGACAAGACGGTTCACCTGTCTAAGGAGGTCCTCGGAATTTTGAACATAAACAAATCCACGGGAAATGGTATCAGGTCCTGATACTATTTTTCTTTCCGTCTTGCTTAGTGTTATGACGATCACGAGCATCCCATCTTCGGAAAGTTGCTTGCGGTCACGCAGAACGACTTCTCCAACATCACCAACGCCAACACCATCAACAAAGGTATTGCCTGCAGCCACCTTTCTCGTTTGACGGGCAACGGAGTTTTCAATATCCACCACATCTCCGTTATTGATGATGAAAGTATGGTCCCTCTCCACCCCTACAGACTCAGCTAGCAATCGATGTTGGTGCAACATCCGGTACTCACCGTGAATCGGTATGAAATACTTAGGTTTCATCAGGGTAAGCATGAGCTTTAACTCTTCCTGATAGGCATGTCCGGAAACATGCATGCCTGTAACAGTCCCAGAACCGTAAATGACTTTGGCGCCAAGTTGAAACAGGTTGTCGATGATACGTGAAACATCCCGTTCATTTCCGGGTATTGGAGTGGAAGCAAGAATCACTGTATCATCAGGCAAAATGCTCATATCCCGATAATTCGAACTGGAAAGGCGGGAAAGGGCCGCAAATGGCTCTCCTTGACTTCCTGTACATAAAACCGCGACCCTTTCAGGAGCATATTTATCCACTTCTTGCGGTTGGATAAGCATCCCATCAGGAACCTCGAGGTAGCCGCGTTCAATGGCAACGGTCACGACGTTCACCATGCTTCGTCCAATCAGGGCGAGTTTCCGGTTTGTCTTCTGTGCAGCGTTCACAACTTGTTGGACTCGATTGACATTTGAAGCGAAGGTCGAAAGAATGACTTTCTGTTTTGCCTGCATGAAGGCTTCTTCAATATGGCTGCCAACCAGATGCTCCGAGGGGCTTGAGCCGGGACGTTCCGCGTTCGTGCTTTCAGATAATAAAACCAGTACACCTTCACTCCCGATTTTGGCCATTTTATGAATATCGGGGTACTGATCATTCATGGGAGTCAAGTCAAACTTAAAGTCCCCTGTATGAACGACAGTGCCTTCTGGCGTATGCATGGTGACTCCAAGGCAATCGGGTATACTATGATTCGTTTTGAAAAAGTCCAGAACCATCTCCCCGAATTCCAACCTTGAATCCGAATCGATCTGGATTAATTCCGTATCACCCAAAAGGTTATGTTCTTTTAACTTCAATTCAATCAAACCAAGTGTTAGACGTGTGGCATAAATGGGTACATTCAATTTTTTCAAGAAATAGGGGATCCCGCCAATATGATCTTCATGCCCATGAGTCACAATTAAGGCCCGGATCTTCTCCTTATTCTCCTGAAGAAAGGTAAGATCAGGAATGATCAAATCGACTCCTAATAGACTTTCATCAGGAAACTTTGCACCACAATCAATAATGACGATATCGTTGGAATATTGAACCACATACATGTTTTTACCGATTTCATTCACTCCGCCCAGGGCCAGTATGGACAAAGCATTCTCTTTCACACTCAAGTAGATAGACCTCCCTTTATGATGATAAGGATAGTGTTTCCTTAGGTCCCTTTTATAAAACCAACTCTTTTTTAAACAGGGCAAGTCAAAAAAGCCGTAAAAAAACACCCGCCGTTTTCGGCAGGTGCGTGTATCACCAATCTTCATGGGGTCAAGCAAGAATTGATGCTTTCTTCAAAAGTTTCCATATATGCTTGGACCTGTGATGCATATCCAGTCTTCAAAGTGTGCAGCAAACTTTCAATCAAGAATTTTCGCGGCTTGTCGGACTGCATCAGCTCATCTTGGATAAAGTCGATTAATTCAATGGCTCTTGTTCGATCTTCATCGCAATGCAAGGCTTTGTTTATCGCCTTTTTCAATTCCATGGTGGATTGAAGCAAATCATTATGGCAAGGATCAAGGTGGTTTGTAAAGTTTGGAAACCACGTATCCATGAGTTCAGGATCAATGATCTGTTCCCCGCTTTCAGCCACTTCATTGACCAGGCGGACAATGCGGTTCATGCAATAGCGGATAATTTGTATGTCCGGTGTACCGGCGGGATTGACCCGATAGCTAAAATGATTCATATGGGTCATCATCGAATGAAAGATGATGACGCTATCCAAAAGATAAGGTTTTTTGCTTTCCCCGAATATATCGATAAAACGGCTATACATCCAGCGTAAGTTCAACAATACCGTCTTATTGATGAATTGTTTTAATTCTTCATCATTGGAAACACGGACTTCTTCGATCAGGATTAGCAATTTGCTTTGCTTGTTCACCATCATCTGCAAATCGAGCTGCCGGATGAAAATTTCAATATCGGCTGAATCCTGACCGATCAACAGTTTTTCCCTGTCATGGCGAATCTTTGTATAGAAGGAACGGAAAATGGCTATAAATAATTCACCCTTCGAAGGGAAATAATTATAGAATGTACCTTTTGATATACCGCTGCCATCTAAAATGTCCTGGATGGACGTGGCTTGGTAGCCTTTGTCAATAAACAGCTTATGAGCCGTATCGATGACATTCTGCCTTCGATTATTCATCATATCACCTAATTTTCATTATACTGCTTGTATAAATGTAATCGTACTCTATTTTTCATCACTGCACAAACCCTTATTTAAACCAGTAAATTTTTATTGCAAAAAATGAACCAGGGGTATATTATTGATTTTGTGAGATTGGAATATACCGCTCGTCTAATAAAATGAACCAATAGTTTGAATGGAGGAATAGATAAAAAGTGAGTACTGCACAAACAAATGAGAAAAAGGGGTCGTATGGCATTTTGGCCATACTGATGGTCGGGGCGTTTATATCGATACTGAATTCAACCCTTTTAAATATTGCACTGCCATCGATCCAAACAGACCTGGGAATCGAGACTTCCACAGTCCAATGGCTGACAACGGGCTATATGCTCGTGAACGGAATCATGATTCCGACAACTGCCTTCTTAATAAAAAAATATTCGGTACGTAATCTGTTCCTGACAGCCATGCTCCTGTTCTCGATCGGGACGATCGTTGCAGGTGTAGCGCATGTATTCCCGCTTTTATTGAGCGCACGTATGGTTCAGGCTGCCGGTTCGGCAATCATGATGCCATTATTAATGAACGTACTTTTAACTTCTTTCCCTGTTGAAAAACGGGGCTCGGCAATGGGACTATTCGGTTTGGTCATGATGTTTGCCCCTGCAATCGGGCCGACGCTTTCAGGCTGGATCATCGAACATTATGATTGGAGAATGCTATTCCATTTCATTACTCCGCTAGCTTTATTAGTGCTTATTTTCGGCTTCTTTAAACTTAAAGACAAAAAGGAAAAAGTCGATATTAAAATCGATAAATTATCGGTCATCCAATCCAGCTTGGGCTTTGGAGGCCTGCTTTACGGTTTCAGTTCGGCAGGCAGCAAGGGCTGGGATAGCCCGTGGGTATATGGAACACTGATTGTTGGTGCAATTTCCCTGATCCTTTTCATTTCCCGCCAGCTTAAAATGGAAACACCAATGCTTGAGTTCAAGATCTTCAAGCACCCGATGTTCGCTTTATCTGCAACGATCTCAATCGTACTGAACATGGCGATGTTCTCGGGGATGATCTTAATTCCGATGTACACACAAACAGTACGTGGCATTTCACCATTCGATTCTGGATTACTGATGCTTCCAGGTGCGTTATTAATGGCCCTCATGTCACCGGTTACCGGTAAGCTTTTCGATAAGTTCGGTGCCCGCATCCTTGCTTCAATCGGTTTGCTTATTACCGTGGTAACTACGTATTTGCTAAGTAAATTATCAATGGAAACTACGTATACAGAAATTGTAATTCTGTTTTCCGTTCGTTCCTTCGGGATGTCAATGTCCATGATGCCGATCATGACAAATGGGTTGAACTCGCTGCCAGCCCGCATGAACCCGCACGGTACAGCGATGAATAACACACTGAACCAAATTTCCGGTGCAATCGGTACGGCATTGCTCGTTACGGTCATGTCTAACCGTGCAGCTTCTACTGCCGAAGATTTAATGACGAAAGCGATGAGCAAATTAACAAGCCAGCCCACTGCTGAGATGATGGGCCAAATGAAAGCCCAGATCGGGATGCAGGCAATGCTGGATGGAATTAACTTCTCCTTCTTTGTATCCACCTTCATTGCTGGTGTGGCGCTGATTCTGGCATTATTCATTAAGCGTGCTTGGCCGGCTGAAGAAAAACCAGCCATGAAAAAAGATCAAACCGCTTAAATGAAACAATAAAAGGCCCTATGCCACCTGAACCGTTCAGGCAGCATAGGGCTTTCTTTTAAGTTCAGCCGGCTTCATTCGACCATGATCAATCAGTTATAAAAAAGCGCAGTGCCATTGGCACTGCGCTTTTTCATCAAGATGTCACTTCCTCTGAAGTTACTTTTGCATGCTGGATATGGCTGGCTATCCAGCCAATGATCGCTGCCGATACGAGATAGGCAAGTAAGATCCAAATCTGCGTTTGCAAGTTTTCCCAGCCGCCTAATGAGATGACCTCTTGAAGTTCCTTCAATGAGTGGGCCATTGGTAAAAATTGACCGATTTCCGTCAATAATGACATGCCCAGTTCGCCTGGGAATGTTCCGCCGCAGGTCGCCAATTGGAAAACGAGAAGGGTCACGGCTGCGAATTTGCCGACCACTCCGAATACGGTCACCAACATAAGAATGAATGTCATGAAGGTAAATGAAACGATGATGCTTGATAGAATGAAAACAGGGACACTTGCCACGTGTAAATGGAATCCGAGAAGGACGACAGCATCCACTAGAAGTGCCTGAATCAAGCCGATTACATATACCAGCATTAATTTATTGGTGAAATGAACGGTTCCGGTAACCTTAAGATTTTGCCTGCGCCCAAGCGGCAGGATATTGGAAGCCATGATGCCGCCTACATAAAAGGCCAATGACAGAAAATAAGGAGCAATCCCGGTTCCGTAGTTAGGTACTTCCGATAAATTCGATTGGACCAATTGAACGGGTTCAGAGAACATCGAAGTTGTCGAATCGTCGTACTGAAGACTGGCCGTTTCATCGGCAGCTTCATTAAGCTTGGTGGATAATTTGCTTGAACCCGTTTCCAGTGAAGCCAGTCCGTCTTGAAGTTCCTTCGATCCACTGGCTAGCTGGTTGCTTCCGCCGGCCAGCGAATCGATTCCGGCATGTAAAGTGGAGAAACCATTTTTCCATTTAAACAATCCATCCGCCAATTCTTCAGACCCTATGTTTAATTGCTCGGCACCCAAGGTAGCCTGTGACATTTTATCACCAAAAGCCATCATCCCGGTTTGAACGGTTTTTTGTCCATCAGCCACTTTGGCAGCACCTTCGTCCAATTGCTTTTGACCGGTTTGTAAAGTGGAGGCTGTTTTGGATAAACCTTCTGATAGGGCAATGATTTGCTTGAAGTCTTGATCCTTTAATGCATCAGGATGACGTTCCACATAGGTTTTCAATTGTTTTTTTAGCGTATTCGCCGTATCGGCCGCCTGTTCTTGCCCTTGCATCAATTTTGCATTTCCGGCTGACCAATTCTCAACACCCTTACTCACTTGATTCATCCCATTTTCCAATGAGTCATGTGCATCAGATAGCTGCTTCATGCCAGTATGCAAGTTGTGGGAACCTGATGATAATCCTTTTGCACCATCCGCTAAGGCTTCTTGTCCATCCAGGAGTTTGTTGCTTCCTGTTTGCAGATTCTGGGCGCCATCATTCAAATCCTGGATGCCACCATTCAATTTCTCCATGCCGCTTTTCGCATCCGCCGTTCCTTGATGAAGTGTTTCCGCTCCATCGCCGGCATCCGCCAAGCCGTTAGAAACGTCCTGGAATTTCGAAAGGATGCCTTCAGAATAGACTTTCGTAATGCTAGCGTTGATTTTTGCCGTCATTTTTTCAACAGCAGTAGAGCTGATCTGTGAGGCAACGAAGTTCTTACCTGGATTGACAGTATACAAAAGTTTAGCCGTTTCCGGTTTGTTATCCAGTAAAGTCGTGACATTTTCCGAAAAATCTTCCGGAATCGTGACAACCATATAATAGGTACCTTCCTTAAGACCCTTATTTGCCTCCTTTGCCGTGACAAAGTGAAAATCCAGTTCTTTTTGCTTTTTCAATTGTTCAACGAAATCCTCTCCAGCCTCGATTGGCTTATCGTCCATTTTTGAACCATCATCGAGATTGACCACTGCCACAGGGAGCTGATCCAACTTTCCATAAGGGTTCCAATATCCTGCCAAGAAGAATCCTGAGTAAATCAATGGAACGACCAAAAGGAAAATCAAGGCGATTCTCCCGTGTTTATGTTTCCACATTGCATTTATATCTTGAAGTACAAGTTGTAAACCTTTCATTATTTGAGCCTTCCTTTTCTAACTATGAGATTATTTCATCATAATGGCTTTTTTAGATACTGTATAATACATAATTGATTATGTAATAATAGATTTAAATCTATGCGAAAAGAGTGGGAAAATGGAAATATTACAGCTTCAGTACTTTCAAACCGTAGCACGGCTGGAACATATGACGAAGGCTGCGGAACAACTTCAGATTGCTCAGCCATCACTCAGTAAAACCATATCCCGGCTTGAAGAGGATTTGGGAGTCGCACTGTTCGATAGGGAACACCGGAAAATCAAGCTCAATGCAGCCGGACGAATTTTCTTGAACCGTGTCGAACGCGCTTTTGCGGAGCTGAATGAAGGGAGGCGTGAAATAGTGGAATTAACAGATCGAGACCAAAAGAACATCACCTTGGCCGTTACCATTCCAAGGGTCCTGCCTGATTTATTGGGTGCATTTTTATCTCAATGCCCGGATGTCCGTTTTCAACAATTCCTGAAATCCATATCTTCCATGAAGCAGCTTCTAATAGAAGGAGAAATCGATTATTGCATATCATCCGTTCCGATTGAAGGCCCAGACTTAAAGTGGGAACCGCTGATCACCGAAGAAATATACTTGATCGTGCCTCCCGATCACCGGCTGGCAGGCAGGGAAAGCATTACACTCCAAGAAGTGAAAGATGAACCATTCATCAGTATGAACACGGGCTTCGGGTTCCGCAGCCTCACTGACCAATTTTGCCTCGAAGCGGGATTCGTCCAGCACATCGCATTTGAAGGAGATGAACCTGCTGTCATATCGGACCTTGTCAGGAAAGGGCTGGGAGTCGCCTTCGTATCCGAATTGACATGGCTCCATCAAACCGGGTCATTATCCCATAAAATCCGGATAACCGAACCTGCTTGTCAACGAACAATAGGGCTCGGCTGGTCCGAAAAACGCTATTTCACCCCGGTGGCCAAGCAATTTCGGTTATTTGTCATGGATTACTTCGCTGCCGCCAACTCCGCCAGAACAAAGGATGAATAAATGTAGTTAAGGGCCGGTATGATCGGAGGAAAACAGGAATGAATCCCGAATGAATGGGTGAAGGCATAAAACGTATAATTTAATGGTCGTGAACATAGTATTTTTAGGGGGTTTTCTTAAATAGATCGGGTTTGACCAATTCCGATCCTGGGAGATGAATGGAGATGGAAATACGGGTTAATCAAATTGAATGGAATGGACACACGTTTCAATACCGGGAGAGCGGGGATGTTTCTGCACCGCCGCTTGTTGTTCTTCACGCGATGGGTAAAAGTGCAGAGTCATGGGATCAAGTGGCTGCAGCATTAGGAGAAAATTATCGTGTATTGGCTTTAGATCAACGGGGACACGGTGGGAGTGAGAGAACCAATACATACACTTTCGAATTGATGTGCGATGATTTGCTTCATTTTGCGGATGCGCTGAACTTGGGAAGATTTACGCTAATAGGGCATTCCATGGGGGGAACAGTTTCCTATCTTTTCGCGCAAAATTTTCCTTCGAGGATAGATAGGTTGATAGTCGAAGATACGCCCCCACCTTTCTCGGATGAACCAATTGAGGTTCCTTCCCAACCTTCTGGCCCACTTCCATTTGATTGGCAGGTTGTGCCTTCGATAATAAAGCAGCTTAATGAACCCGATCCCGAATGGTGGGCACGTCTCAGCGATATCATGATGCCGACGCTTGTTATAGGGGGCGGGTCGAGCCATATACCCCAAAATAAATTGCAGGAAGTTTCCGGGCTTATTCCGAATTGCGAATTGGTGACGATAGAGGATGCAGGACACTTTGTTCATGAAGATAATTTATCAGCTTTCTTGGCTGCCGTGACAAGGTTTCTTTCCAAAGGGCAGGCACTTTAATGAGATAGGAGGGTTGCCGATGCAGCCCTCTTATTCCTGCTTAAATGTATGGTTTATTTTATAGACGGCATTTACCGATTGATTATTAATGATTTCCAGCAACTGTTCAGCCATATAGTCCGCGCTGTATTTAAAGCCGGTGTTGACCCATTCGATGATCATGCCTAATATCGCATACGCTTGGTAACTGGAGGCGAGTTCTGTATTGATTCTAGGGTTCGGCCGGTAATCTTCTAGGTCTTCCAATGGAAGTTTCTTTAATTCATTACAAATCCTATCCAGTAATGTAGGCCAAGCATTGGACTTTAGGATGAGGGTATAAATGTCTGCATAATTAGCTACATGTTCAAATATTTTGATCACTGAAGCCGTTAGTTCATTGATGGTGAAAGTTTCAACGTTTTTATAAGGTTCCCGGTAAGAGATGATCAAGTCGGCGATTACATCCTCCATCACCTCCTCAAGCAGTTCCTCTTTATACTGATAGTGTTTATAAAATGTACCCCGATTAAGGTCGGCGCGTTCTACAATGTCAGTAATCGATATTTCCCTGAAATCCTTATGTTGCATTAATGATATGAGAGAATCCTTCAATGCCAGTTTGGATTTCCTGATCCTCCTATCAATCCCAGTGTTATTATTGGACATTTTCTTCCCCCTTTGTTCGTTATTGTCCTTTAAATGAACATAATGAACACTTTCTGTTCATTGTTCAACATCGAGGTCATCATTTGCTGATTGTATAAGCCTATTGAAACTAATTATACTATAAAGGAAGTTAGTTAATGAACATCTGTACAATAAGTATCACTTCACTAGAGTGAATGGGGGAGTTCAAATGAAATTACAAGACAAAGTTGCAGTAGTGACAGGCGCAGCATCAGGCATGGGGAAACAAATTGCCATAGATTATGCTAGAGAAGGGGCCAAAGTCGTCGTATCGGATTTAAATCTTGATGGTGCGAACGAGACGGTAGAAGAAATAAAAGCGAATGGCGGAATGGCCTTTGCCATTAAAACGAACGTAGCGGTGGAGGAAGATATTCAACATTTGATCGATACCACGGTCAATACGTATGGTACGGTGGATATTTTGGTGAATAACGCGGGTATCATGGATGGCATGGAACCTGCTGGGGACATTGAAGATTCTAGATGGGATCGGATTTTTGCCATTAACACGACAAGCGTCATGCGTTCGACTAGAAAGGTATTGCCGATCTTTTTGGAAAAACAAAAAGGGGTCATCATCAATATTGCTTCTGCTGGAGGTTTGTACGGTGCTCGAGCAGGCGCAGCATACACGGCCTCTAAGCACGCAGTGGTTGGGTTCACAAAAAACACGGGCTTCATGTATGCCAATAAAGGGATTCGCTGCAATGCAATAGCACCAGGCGGAGTTGAAACCAATATCGGTTCCAGCATGACGAATATCAATGAGTTCGGCATTTCTCGCCAACAATTGGGTATGGCCATCAATCCTCGCAATGGCAAACCTGAGGAAATCGCTAAAGTAGCTTTATTCCTTGCTTCAGACGATTCCAGTTTTGTTAATGGCACAGTCATCACGGCAGATGCTGGTTGGAGTGCATATTAAGCCGTAAATTAAAAAGAGGATGGTCAAGAACTTGGGACAGATACATGCATTCCTGCCAGTAAGCAGGGATGCATTTTTTGAGTGGAGCCTTGGATGGGGATTGTGGTTAGCCAACGATTTGCATGAGGTTTCGACTGCATCGGGGAACATTTTCATTTCAATCGAAAGTGGATAAGCGGGAGCTGGATAGTTCAACCACTATCCGGTTTTTCTCAAAAAAAATGATTTAAAAGATAGGTTGAACTCTGAAATCTTGGAAGCTAAATAGGTTCCCTGAAAAAATCCACTTTCCCTATGAAATTTTGAGTGATCATCAGTTTGCTGCGATTACTTCCATCTTCCACACAGCGCTCTATTAATTTGCGTGAGAATATTGAAGGACTTTCTGACGGACGTAATCAAGGTGCTTGTACATTTGGCTGAATGCTTCGTGTGGATCATGTGCTGCAAGTGCCGCATATATGGCTTTATGATACTTTACAGTCAGTTCCCGTTCCCTGAATTGTATCAGGCTGTTTATTTTATTATGGGTAATCAATAAGGAATCGATCATGCCTTCAATAATGGGATTGTTCGCACTTAAAGCTATGATCTTGTGGAACTCTTTATCGGCCTCTCCATAATCGTTGTCTTCACTATTGGCAATCGTGTCAATCGTAACCTGCAGTTTCTCCAGCTGTTCGTCTGTGATCTTCTCGGCAGCCATTGTTACCAATCCCAACTCCAATGCCATTCGTGCTTCGATGATCGCCGGTAAATTATCCGTTGCCAGCGCCAGCATGACAGAGAAAGGATGTGTACCGATTTTATCGTTAAAAAAGGTTCCTTCACGCGTTTTCCGTGTAATGACACCTAGTGTATCAAGCGCACTGAGCGCCTCCCGTAAAACAGGACGGCTTACTTCAAGTTCTTTCATGAGTTCCATTTCAGGAGGCAGTTTGTCGCCCGCTTTCATTTGTCCGCTGACGAGCAGATGCACGATTTGATCCACGACTTGTTGTGAAAGAGTGTTGCGATGTACCGATTGTACGCCTAGTTTCTTTGACGATTCTTCCATTGTGTAACCCCTTTTCTGTTAAAACCTATATGTATTCATACTGTAAGACTAATTATATAATATAATACACTTATTTGCATGTGAGGAAGAGAAGATCTATGCCCCAAATAAAGCAAAATGCGCCTCTCCAAAGAGAGAGACGCACGCATTGTTGGAAAAAATCATCTGACAAGGCAAGGTGATTTTGGATTGAACTCCCATCCGGAAATCAGGTATTGCATCGCCATTGAATCATCACGGGCACCAAGTCCTTTTTGTTTATAAAGCTGATGTGCCTTCTCGATTTGTTCCATATCCACTTCAATTCCAAGGCCGGGTTTGGAAGGGACATCGACCATACCGCCGACAATTTTAAAAGGTTCTTTCGTCAAACGCTGCCCATCCTGCCAGATCCAGTGGGTATCGATCGCAGTGATTTTACCTGGTGCGGCTGCAGCAACGTGTGTAAACATGGCCAGTGAAATGTCAAAGTGATTATTCGAGTGTGATCCCCAAGTCAATCCCCAGTCGTTGCACATTTGAGCGACACGGACGGAGCCTTGCATCGTCCAAAAATGCGGATCGGCAAGAGGGATGTCCACGGATTGAAGTTGAATGGAATGCCCCATTTGCCTCCAGTCCGTTGCAATCATATTAGTAGCGGTAGGAAGGCCTGTTGCGCGCCTGAATTCCGTCATGATTTCCCGGGCGGAAAAACCATTTTCCGCTCCGCATGGGTCTTCCGCATAAGCTAAAACATGATGTTGATCCCGGCAAAGTTCAATCGCATCCTTTAACAGCCAGCCGCCATTTGGGTCAAGGGTGATCCTGGCTTCGGGGAAACGTTCCGCAAGTGCCGTCACCGCTTCGATTTCTTCTTCCCCGCGCAAAACCCCGCCTTTCAGTTTAAAATCATTGAATCCATAGCGAGAGTGGGCGGCTTCTGCCAAGCGGACAATCGATTCAGGTGTGAGCGCTTCCTCATGACGGAGGCGAATCCAGTCATCTTCCGCTTCAGGTTCGCTTAAATAACCAAGATCCGTTTTATTGCGGTCACCTACATAAAATAAGTAGCCCAGCATTTCCACCTTATCACGCTGCTGTCCTTCGCCGAGAAGGGCTGCAACTGGAACACCTAAATATTGGCCAACTAGATCCAGGAGTGCCGCTTCCAAAGCTGTTACGGCATGGATGGCTATACGGAGATCGAACGTCTGAAGGCCGCGGCCTCCCGCATCCCGGTCCGCGAACTGCTTACGGATGGTATTCAGGATGTTGTTGTATGTCCCAATGGACTGCCCGACAACCAATTGTTTCGCATCTTCGAGTGTCTGACGAATTTTTTCGCCTCCAGGAACTTCACCTACACCTGTATTACCCGCATTGTCTTTCAGAATGACGATGTTCCGGGTGAAATAAGGAGCATGGGCACCGCTCAGGTTCAGCAGCATGCCGTCATGGCCCGCAACTGGAATAACACTCATTTCTGAAATGACCGGTGTGCCGATTTTTACTTGATCCTTAAGCAATTGATTGTTCATGATTCTTCCCCCTACCAGAATATTTAGTTAACTATGATTTTAACTCTACACGTTTAATTTCACCAACAAGGAATAAATAACTGCAGACCGCGACAAGAGCATTGGCGCATACGAAGACTAGCGCCCCATTAAAAGATCCTGTCGTGGCAATGATGTATCCGATGATAATCGGTGTTGTAATGCCTGCAATGTTACCGAATGTATTGAAAAGCCCGCCGCTGACACCGGACATTTCCTTTGGTGAGGTATCGGCCACTACCGCCCAGCCGAGTGCCCCAAATCCTTTACCGAAAAACGCAAGGGCCATAACGAAAATGACCACCCATTCAGTATCTACATAGTTTGCAGCTACCAAGCTCATCGATAGAACCATCCCAACAACAATGGGCACTTTTCGGGCGACAGTCAATGAGAATCCCTTCCGTAACAAGAAATCCGAGAATGTCCCTCCGAGAATGCCGCCAAAAAATCCACAAATGGCTGGAAGGGAAGCGACGAGTCCAACTTCAAGAATGGTCATGCCTCTTTCTTGTACAAGGTACACAGGAAACCATGTCAGGAAAAAGTACGTTAACGTTGTAATGCAATATTGTCCGAGATAAACACCTAACAGCATGCGGTTTGATAAAAGCTGCTTAATATGATTCCAGTTGACGCCTTTCTTTTCCTCTTTATTTGTAGAGGTTTGATCCATATTGATCAAAGCGCCGCCCGCTTCGATATATTCAAGCTCAGCTTTGTTGATGCGAGGATGTTCCTTTGGGCCATGAATCGTTTTAAGCCAGATGAAAGCAACGATGATTCCTAAAGCACCCATAAAGAAGAAGACGTATTCCCAGCCAAATTTATACGTAATGTACCCCATGATCGGTGCAAAGAGAACGGTTGCAAAATACTGGGCTGAATTGAAAGTGGCAGCCGCGGTTCCGCGTTCATGGCTTGGGAACCAGGTAGCAACGATGCGGCTGTTGGCCGGAAAGGAAGGGGCCTCTGCCAATCCAACTAAAAAACGCAGTCCGAATAATACCATGACAGCTGTTCCGGCAGAACCGAAAAAACCGAGAAATCCTTGTAAAAGCGTAAAGGTAGACCATAACGTGATACTCCAAAAGTAAACTTTTTTCGAGCCAAAACGGTCTAAAAGCCATCCGCCTGGAATTTGTCCAGCAACGTAAGACCAAGCGAAAGCGGAGAAAACATAACCCATCATGACTGAATCGAGACCAAGCTGACCAGACATGTCCGTACCCGCAATTGATAGCGTCGCACGATCTGCATAATTCAGGGCTGTAACCAAAAAGAGCATAAAGACAATGAACCATCGTGTGCGTGTTTTTTTCTGGGCACTTGGCAGTTTAGGAGATGGTTGAAAAACTTTTTCTTCAGCGTTCATATACTCACTTCCTTAATCGTATTTAATTATATTTTTTATTTGATACCGCTTACAATGTTAACTGTTTCCTCCTTTGTGAAAATTCTTAATATTAAGTTTTGTCCAATGGTAAGACAAATAAAATTGTTTGTCAATGGCTTTTTTTCTTAAATCGTTTTTCATTTTAGCTCCTTCATTATCGTGTTTTTTTGTATATATTAGAAGCGAAATTATTGAGTGATGAAGTGTTGCTCCATTTTTCAGAAAATAAAAAAAATACGATTGACCGGACGGTGTATTTGTCTTACAATAAAACAATAATACACAAGGGGGAATAAAAAATGAATAAGATTCGCAAGGCACCTAAAGGGATTCTCGGATTTCCCGTGGCACCATTCACAAAGAGTAATAAGCTTGATGAACAAGCACTCGCCCAAAATATCCAATTTCTATTAGATGAGGGACTAGAGGCTATTTTCGTGGCATGTGCAGCAGCAGAATATCCTTCGTTAAGTAAAGAGGAATATGAAGCGATGGTTGAGGTGGCCGTATCCGTCACCGCTGGAAAAGTACCTGTATACACAGGGGTAGGCGGGAATATTCAAACTTCCCTGGAACTTGCCAGAATTTCTGCGGATAAAGGGGCAGATGGTTATTTAATATTACCTCCATATCTCGTTACTGGAGAACAGGCAGGGCTGGCGGCTTATTTCAAAGCTATCGCAGAGAGTACAGACTTGAATTCCATCGTATATCAGCGTGATAATGTTTCACTTTCCATTTCAACTTTGGAAGCACTTGCCGAGGTCCCGCAGGTGGTCGGCGTGAAAGACGGTCTGGGCAATATGGAGTTGAATGGACACCTTACACAAACGTTCGGAAAGCGTTTCGGCTGGCTGAACGGAATGCCGCTAGCGGAAGTTACCATGTCGGCCTACGTTCCACTTGGCTTTGACTCTTACTCATCCGCGATTTCCAATTACATCCCGCACATTTCACGGAAATTCTATAATGGCATTTTGAGCGGAGATCAAGAAACGGTCAAAGAAATTTACCAACAGGTCATCATGCCAATCAACAATATTCGCCGTCAGCGAAAAGGGTATGCGGTTTCCCTCATTAAAGCAGGTATGGAGATTATGGGAATGCCGGTCGGGCAAACGGTCAGATTGCCAATTCTTCCGGTGGAAAAAGAACATTATGCAGAAATGCAAACGATATTAGAGAATGCTTTAAATCGTTTTCCAAAAGAAACACCTATTCAATCAATCTAATAAGGGCGGGATTATATATGATAACTACAGTTCAAACAAAAACGTTTCTTAACTATATTAACGGTGAATGGGTTGCTTCCATTTCAAATGAAGTTGAAAAAAGTTTAAACCCGGCAGATAATCAGGCAGTTGTTGGATATGTACAGAAATCTGCGAAGGAAGATTTGAACCTGGCTGTGGAAGCGGCAAAAAAGGCGAAAGACAAATGGCGCAAACTAGCTGGTTCAGAGCGTGGGGAGTACCTATATAAAGCAGCGCAAATCCTTGAAAAGCGGATGGATGAAATCGCAGAATGTGCAACACGGGAAATGGGTAAGACCTTTGCAGAAACAAAAGGGGAAACGGCACGCGGTATTGCGATCCTGAAATACTATGCAGGAGAAGGAATGCGTAAAGTGGGGGATGTCATCCCATCCACCGACAGTTCAGCGCTTATGTTCACGACGCGCGTCCCGCTTGGAGTAGTGGGCGTCATTACACCTTGGAATTTCCCGATTGCCATCCCGATCTGGAAGATGGCTCCTGCCCTCGTTTATGGGAATACGATTGTGGTGAAGCCGGCCACAGAGACGGCCATCACCTGTGCGAAAATCATGGAGTGTTTTGAAGAAGCCGGTTTACCTGCGGGTGTTATCAATATGGTCACAGGACCGGGCAGTGTCATCGGGCAGGGAATCGCCGATCACGAAGATGTAAACGGCATTACCTTTACTGGCTCAAACGGCGTTGGAAAAAGGATTGGACAAGCGGCGTTAGCACGCGGAGCGAAATACCAGCTTGAAATGGGCGGGAAAAACCCGGTCATCGTTGCAGCGGATGCGGATCTAAATCTGGCTGTAGAAGCAGTCATCACAGGCGCGTTTCGCTCAACGGGACAAAAATGTACCGCGACAAGCCGTGTCATCGTTGCAGCTGAAGTATATGAAGAGTTCAAGCAGCTGCTGGTGAAAGCAACGAAAGGCATTTCCATCGGGGATGGATTGGACAGCGGGACATGGATGGGACCATGCGCTAGCGAAAATCAATTAAAAACGGTCCTTTCTTATATCGAAAAAGGAATCGAAGAAGGCGCTACACTTCTAATTGGCGGGAAGCGTGCTGAAGAAGGCCCTCAGGCAAATGGCTTTTATGTAGAGCCTACGATTTTTGATAACTGTACGTCAGATATGACCATTGTACAGGAAGAAATTTTTGGTCCGGTGATCGCTTTATTGAAAGCTGATTCAGTTGAAGAAGCCCTGCAACTTGCGAACAGCGTGGAATACGGGCTTAGTGCTTCGATTTTCACAGCCAATATCAAACATTTGCTTTCATTTGTTAACGATATGGAGGCCGGATTGATCAGGGTCAACGCTGAGAGCGCAGGCGTTGAATTACAGGCGCCATTTGGCGGCATGAAAAACTCCAGCTCCCATTCAAGGGAACAAGGAGAAGCAGCAAAAGAGTTTTTCACATCCATTAAAACGGTGTTTGTAAAATAAGGGGAAAAGAAGTGTCTGAAACAGATATTTTAGCTGAAGTAACCCTTTCGTGTATCTTTGGTGATGTCTGTTTGCTTTTTTAGAATGAAGGAGTGGTAAATTGGATACGAAAACGCAACTGACTGAGGTACCGCTTTATATTAAGGTGAATGGGATGGACAATGTCGCCATCGTGGTTAATACGGGGGGCTTGGATCAAGGAACCGTTTTCCCTTGTGGGCTTGAATTGAAAGAAAGAGTGCCACAAGGCCACAAAGTGGCTTTAATGAACATTGTCGAGAATGAAGCCATCATCCGCTATGGGGAAATTATCGGATATGCGGCTGAATCCATCAGTAAGGGCTGTTGGATTGACGAGTCATTGGTGATGCTTCCGGCTTCTCCGGATTTAAAGGAATTGCCGGTGGCAAATGATATACCCAAAACTTTACCCCCGCTTGAGGGATATACATTTCAAGGATTCCGCAATGAAGATGGCAGTGTTGGAACCAAGAATATATTAGGCATTACAACAAGTGTTCAATGTGTGGTAGGCGTGCTGGATTTCGTCGTGAGCCGGATAAAAAGGGAGCTTCTCCCGAAGTATCCGAATGTTGATGATGTTGTTGCCATAAATCACAACTATGGGTGCGGAGTTGCAATCAATGCACCGGAAGCGGTCATTCCCATTCGCACGATACAGAACCTTGCGAAACACCCGAATTTCGGCGGGGAAGCCTTGGTAGTTGGATTGGGGTGTGAAAAACTGTCTCCAATGAGAATAAATCCAAGCCGGGACGATTCAGATATCATTTCACTTCAGGATCAGCAGGGATTTGCGGGAATGGTCCGATCCATTATGGAAATGGCAGAGGAACGTTTAATCAAGTTAAACAGCCGTCAGCGGGAGACATTTCCGGTTTCCGAATTAGTCATCGGCACGCAGTGCGGAGGAAGTGATGCATTCTCTGGTGTCACAGCCAACCCTGCAGTAGGATATGCTACAGATCTATTAGTCAGGGCAGGGGCAACCGTTCTATTTTCTGAAGTCACAGAAGTACGGGATGCGATTCATCTATTGACGCCTCGTGCAGTGAATGAAGAAGTGGGGAGAGCCTTAATAAAGGAAATGGATTGGTATGATAACTACCTTGCTTCAGGTGATGCCGATCGAAGTGCCAATCCGTCGCCAGGAAACAAAAAAGGCGGGTTGGCCAATGTAGTGGAAAAATCTTTAGGCTCCATTGCCAAATCCGGAGGCAGCCCCATTTCAGGCGTACTGGCTCCAGGTGAAAAAGCAACGGAAAAAGGGCTGATTTTTGCAGCTACACCAGCTAGTGATTTTGTTTGCGGAACGCTGCAGCTAGCTTCCGGCATGCACCTTCAAGTTTTTACAACCGGAAGAGGCACACCTTATAATCTCGCAATGGCTTCCGTCATCAAAGTATCTACACGAAATACATTGACCGAGCAATGGAAAGATCTGATTGATATAAATGCAGGATCTATCGCTACAGGTGAAGCAACCATAGAGGATGTCGGGTGGGAAATATTTCACCTCATTTTGGAAGTGGCCAGCGGTAAAAAGAAAACCTGGGCAGAGCATTGGGGCCTTCATAATGATTTGGCGCTGTTCAATCCTGCGCCAGTTACCTAATAATGATTTCCTAAGAAGGCCTTCCTTTTTAAAAGGGGGCCTTTTTTTGTTGGTCCAATTTTAAAAAGCTGTCATTATTTTTCCTCCAGAAAAGAGGACCGCCTACCTTTTAGTTGAAGTTATTAATGAACGATTGGTTTGGATCACGGCGGAAAAAGGGCGATACTGAACAGGAGGGATATCATGGTCACATTCAGGAAAGCGACAGTAAAAGACTTAAGTGAAATAGTACGGATGCTGGCGGATGATGTATTGGGGAGGGAAAGGGAACGCTATGAAAATCCCCTTCCTGAAGGCTATTTAAAAGCATTTGCATCCATTGATGCAGATGAGAATAATGAATTGATCGTAGCATGTCTTGGTGAAGAGATCGTTGGGGTGCAGCAAATCACGTTCACTCCTTATATTACCCATCAAGGCGGTTGGAGAGCAACGATCGAAGGGGTCCGGACGGCCTCTTCAGAACGAGGGAAAGGCATTGGAAGCCAATTGATTCAATATGCGATTGACCGTGCCAGGAAGCGGGGCTGCCATATCATTCAGCTGACGACCGATAAAAAGCGGGAAGAAACGCTGCGCTTTTATGAACGTTTAGGATTCAAAGCCACTCATGAAGGCATGAAAATGAAGCTTTAATTCACCGTCTTTTGACCCCTTTTTCTGTGCACAGCAATTTGTATGGCATTATATGTTAAAATTATTTGTGAGGTATGAATAGATGTACAGATCTGATGAAAGGGTGTGCTTGATGGAAAACGAAGCATGTATTCAGAAGAGGTACGGTGTAATTAGTTTTACTTCATTCATCATTGGAATCATTTGCTTTTTTACTGTTTTTATTACACCTATTAGAATGGCGAACATCGGAAGCATGACGGGTGATTATATAACCTTTTTCCTTACGATTACAGGCATCGCCCTCTCTGTCATAGGAATTTTGAAGAAAACGGAGAAAAAAGTGATCCCGATCATTTCTTTGGTTTTTTCCTCGTCATTCTTAATATTTTGGGTGATCGTCATCACTCTGTTGGTAACTGGGGAAATAGAATTGCCCCGAAGATCAAATTAGCATTTGGAAGGTAAAGAGTATAGAGATAGTTTGGTGATGCCTCACGGGAATCTTAACAAAGAGTGGAGAATCATAGAATGAATGTCAAAGCGGAATTATATTGGAATGAATTTTGGCAGGGGAAAGGTGAAGAAAAACCCCAGGCAGTCAGTGCATGGCAATTTGGGGCAGATCCCGATCATTTGGCTCAATTAGTGTTGGATGGGATAAAAACGGCCACGTGCTCTGGGTATGTTTTTTATGAAGAGGAAAATGAACCATTACCATCCGTGGGCGATTACAGCATTATTTTAAGTAGTGAGGATCAGCCATTAGCCATCATCCAAACAGTGAAAGTCGAAGTTTTGCCCATGAATGAAGTGAGTGAAGAGTTTGCGATTGCAGAAGGGGAAGGCGATCGAACCTATACATACTGGTGGGATGCACATGAAAAATGGCTGAAAGAAGAATTGAACAAAATTGGCCACGTCTTTAAAGAAGATATGCTGCTTGTGTGTGAGCGTTTTGTATTGATACATGTAAAATGAATGCAAACGGTTCGTACGGAAGAGAGCCATAAGTATTTTCGTTCATTGATTTGCTATAATGGGTCATTGGATTAAAAAACTTATAGAAAGATAGGTATTTGCATGAAAAAGAAACTGCTATTCATTGGATTGGGCATCCTGGTTGTTTTCCTGCTATTGCTTGGTACGTATAAATTAATGAATTCGAGAACATATCAGGTATTCGGAGGGTTGACGGATCATGTCGAGACGAATGAAAAAGTGGTCGCATTGACTTTTGATGACGGCCCATCGAAGAATGTGAATGGAATCCTTCCATTATTGGATCAATACGATGTGAAAGCCACATTCTTCCTGATTGGTAATGAAATCGAAAAGTACCCAGAGGAAGCGGAAAAAATAGCGGAAGCAGGACATCAGATTGGGAATCACACGTATTCCCACAAGCGAATGGTTTTTAAATCGCCTTCTTTTATCAAAGCGGAAATCGAGAAAACGGATAAATTAATTCAGGACTCCGGATATAAGGGTGAAATTGACGTCCGGCCGCCAAACGGGAAAAAAATCATAGGTTTGCCTTATTATTTAAATGAAAATGATAGAGAGACCATTACCTGGAATCTGGAACCAGACAGCTTTTACACTTCCGCTTCGGACAAAGTGAAGTATGTGAAGGAAAATATTAAACCAGGTTCGATCATCCTGATGCATCCGATGTATGATGATACGGGTAAAGAACTTCAAGCGATTGAAGGGATAGTAAAAGAGTTAACGAACGAAGGGTATACGTTTGTAACGGTCAATGAACTTCAAGAAATGTAGTTTCACTCTGACCATCCGAACCATTATAGAAAAAAATCGGGTTGCTGCGGCAGCCCTTTTTTATTTATATACAGAATAGTACAAAACGTGGGCTGCATATTGTTTCTTAACGGAATTCGTCATTCGAATGAATTTTTCCTTAGTGTCAATAAAGCTAATTAAAATGGGGCTGGTTACTTGTATCGGAATAAAAATACCGCTCTGATCATCATTTTGTGTTTCCTGTTATTCCTATTTCTTGTGGTGCTCCTTTTTCGCCACATCACGGTATACTTCGTGTATAGCTCGGGCATCGGTCCGTTATTGTTTATCGGGGTAATAGTTTTGGCTATCGTTATGCTTTTTTTCAAAGGGTATAAATAATCGAGTATCTTCATTTTTGAACGTTAATGTCCACTCCAGGCACTCGCTTTTCCCGCAGGAGTGTCTCGTACCTTCCATCCAATCCACTTTGTTTTACCAGTAAGATAGAACATCTTTTATCTAAAAACTGGGTGCTGCTGCGGCAGCTTTTTTTGTGGGAAAAAGTCCTCCGTTTCGAGAGAGACATAAAAAAAAATAAAAATCAATAAAAAATTAACACTCCAACATTAGTAATATATGGTAAGATTTGAAATGGAATTATTTTCTTTTAAATTATATTCAGGGGTGATTAGTACGTGGAGTTTTTTACTAAGTGGTCATTTAAGAACAAGGCTGCCGTATCATTGGTAACCATTTTTATTTTGTTGATTGGAGTTGTCAGTTATTTTAAACTGCCGATGGAATTTTTACCATCTGCTGATAATCCACAAGTTACGATTATCACAATGGGGCAGGGTACAGATTCAAAAACGATGGAAGCACAAGTTACAGATCCGATTGAAAGGGCAGTCACTGGAGTGAAGGGAAAGAGTTCAATATCCTCCACAACTGGAGATGGATTTTCCAAAGTAGATTTATTCTTTGAAGCCGGATCGGATATGAAACAAGCGAAACTTGATGTCCAAGAGGCTTTAGGCAGTGTAGCATTGCCACAAAGCATGGCAAAGCCCACTGTTACACAGTTAAATACATCGATGATTCCCATTTCATTTGTTTCCGTTACTTTTAAGGATGGATTAACAGCTGAAAATATAGACTTTGCCAAGAAGGAATTAGAGCCACTATATAAAGAGATTAAAGGGGTTTCGGATGTACAGACGTTTGGAGTTTCGCAATCCGTTCTTTCAGTCAAAGTGGATAATGAAGAATTGGCTAAAAAGAAAGTCTCCATTCAAGATGTCATGAGCGTACTAAACGGTCAGAATGCGGCTCTGGCCGTAGGCGAAAAAGTGATTGATGGGAAGGCAAGTAACATCAAGGTTATCGGGGATTTAACAAGTATTGAAAAATTAAAAGCGTTAAAGGTCACTCCAAATGTCACACTTGGAGAGATAGCAAAAGTTGAAGAAACGAAGGATGGCAACCTCATCAGCCGTTTTAACGGGGAGGAAAGCATTGATTTAAGCATTATCAAGGACAGTCAATCAAATGCTGTCACAATCAGTAAAGAAGTCGAAAAAGTAGCTAAGGAAATTAATGAAAAGTATAGTGACCAGAAATCGACCATTTATTTATCTACAGCTGATATGGTGGAGACTTCCGTTCAGACGATGGTAAAAGAAGTTCTGCTAGGTGCGCTATTCGCCACGATTGTCATCATGGTCTTTTTACGGAATGTACGATCTACATTCATTACAATCGTATCTATACCGCTATCTCTTGGCTTTACGCTATTTTTGCTGTCATTGTCGGGAGTGACGCTGAATATTTTGACGCTGGGTGGTGTCGCTGTTGCGATCGGGCGCTTGGTTGACGATAGTATTGTTGTTATTGAAAATATTTTCCGGAAAATGCAGCAGGAGAAGATTTCAATTGAATTGGTGATGGATGCAACGAAAGAAGTGGGAGTGGCGATAACAGCTTCAACCCTTACGACTGTAGCCGTTTTCTTGCCGGTTGCTTTATTGAATGGAGGGCTGCAAGAGTTTCTTCTTCCTTTTGCTTTGACTGTCACTTATTCTTTGCTGGCCTCTTTAATCGTGGCATTAACAGTTGTTCCGCTGATGAGTGCAGGGTTGCTGAAAAGGACGGAGCTGCCAAAACATCGCCCGGCCAAGCGTTTTACCAAGCTGGTTACTTGGTCACTAAACCATAAATGGGTTGTCTTGATTGTTGCTATGCTGTTGTTTGTCGGTTCCATTGGTACATATTTTGCGATGCCAAAAGGGGCGATTGATAATTCTTCAGCAGACTATGTCTCCGTGACATTAACTTATCCAAATGATCAGCCCTATGAAAAAGTGAAGGAAAAGGCGATTGAACTCGAAGAAACGATGCAGGGTATGAGTGAAGTGGATAATATTTTCATGCAATTAGGAAACTCTGCCGAGATGGCGCAATATGGTGAAGTCGCATCACCTACAGAAGCCATTTTCGGCCTCCTGTTGAAGGATAAAGCAAATGTAGATGCCATCCTGAAAAAAATGGAAAAGGAACAAGAAAACTATCCTGATGCGAAGCTTACGGCCCAAGCCTCTTCATTTATGATGGGGGCATCAAAGACGAACATTACGATAGATGTGATCGGCAGTAATGTTGAAGATTTGGAACTGACGGCCAATAAGGTCAAAGAAAGCATTCAGGATATTAAAGGAATTGAAGAGGTTACAACGAACCAAGATGAAAAGAAAACCATTTATTCATTCACGGTAGATTCGGCTAAAGGCAATACAGAACAAATCGGTCAGCAATTGGGTATCATGCTCAATAAAACGCCCATCGGCAATATCACTTTGCAGGATAAGCAGACACCTGTCGTCCTTGAACCAATCTTAGATCCTAAAAAACCAGAGGATTTAAAAGGTATTCCGATCATGACTGACGGCGGTCTAGCTCCGGTGTCTAAGGTTGCTTCTTTAAAGAGCGAAGAGAGTGCAACAACGCAGTTCCATAAAGATGGAGAAACTTATCTTCAATTGACGGCAACGGTCGATCCGACTAAGCTTTCCGATATTGCAAACAAAATAAATCTTGAGATATTTGGAGATAAAGAGAACAAAGGTCTTGATATTCCGAATGACGTTGAGGTTTTAGTCGGGGGAGCCAGTGCCCAGCAGACAGATGATTTTTCCGATTTATTCCTTACGATGTTAATTTCGATCGGCATTGTCTTTTTGATCATGGTTATCACATTCAAATCGATCAAAGCACCGATCGCCATTCTATTTTCCTTGCCATTCGCTGCCATTGGAGCGGTATTAGGATTGGTTATCAGCCGAATTCCAGTCGATATTACAGCACTGTTGGGTGCTCTCATGTTAATTGGAATTGTTGTGACGAACGCGATTGTACTTCTGGATCGAGTCAAACAAAACGAAGAAAAAATGATCATCCGTGATGCGATCGTCGAAGCGACAGCCACTAGATTCCGTCCAATCATAATGACGGCTGTAGCAACGATTTGTGCCATGCTGCCGCTTTTATATAAAAAAGCGGAAACAGGAAGCTTGGTTTCACAAAGTTTAGCGATCGTTGTCATTGGCGGGCTAGCTGTGTCTACACTGCTCACACTTATCGTCATTCCTTGTATATACGAATTGCTGTACTATAAAAAATCGAAAAAACAAAGAAAGAAAAAGAGCGAACCCGTTAACGAACAAATTGAGATGTAATAAGATAAAAAGTTTGCAGAGAAAGCAACGCTTTCTTTGCAAACTTTTTTTTGTAAAATAGTGCATGCTTTATAGTTTTTTAAAAATAATGGTTGACTTTCTCTTAACCTGTAACTAGAATGATTACATCTAGTGGCGGTGTTCTTATATAAAATTTTTTTGGGTTTTGATGTAACTGATTTGGTTACAAGTTTAGCTGATAATGAAAAGTGAGGGAATATATTATGACAGTGAAAATTAAAGCGTATTCTGATTTTATTTGTCCATTTTGCTTTTTAGGTAAAGGGCCTTTGGACGAAATCGTGAAAGAAAAGGATGTAGAAGTGGAATGGATGCCTTTTGAATTGCGTCCGAGTCCATATTCCAAAATCGATCCATGGAAGGAACCCGATAAATTGAATTCATGGGATTCTTATATTCTTCCTGCTGCGAAAAAGCTAGGGGTGGATATGCGTTTACCCCGTGTCTCCCCGCATCCATATACACATTTGGCATTCGAAGGTTGCCATTTTGCAAAGGAGCACGGAAAAGGGAACGAATTCCATAACAGAGTATTTACAGCGTTCTTTCAAGAGGAACAAAATATTGAAGATATGGAAGTACTGACAAAATTAGCGGGTGAAGTTGAACTTCCTGTAGATGATTTTAGAGAAGCATTAGTGTCACGAAAGTATCGGGAAGTGCACCAAGAAGCACTTAAACATGCTTATGAAGAAGCAGACATCAGGGCTGTCCCGACGTTTATTATTGGTGAGGAAGTGATTCAAGGACTAGCCAGCAAAGAAAGGTTAGCGCAAGTCATTGAGAAGGAAGAAGCAAAAAATAAACGGAATGAATTTGAGGGCTTGCAATGTGATGATAAGGGGAATTGCTAAAGGCCTTTTGAACTCACACGGTAAGGTCATTCAGGATACTCCTTGAATAGGGCTTAATTTTAGAGTACTTCAATATTAGACCCCCCCTTTTATTAATCAATAAATCCTTTCCATTTACTGTTTAATATAAAAGGGGGTTTTTTTAATGTAATTCTAGTTGAATTGTCGTAACAATATTAGAATCATCAATCCATAAATAAACATTCTTACATTTATACGTGAAATATCTAATGGCAAAAGTATCTTTTAAATAATCTTCTAAGATCCAACTGTATAAGGAGAGAGAGAGTAAAGGCCCCTTTGATGTGTGTTTTAAACAATCTATCACCTTATCGAACTCCATATCTTCGTATTTCTCTATACATTCAGATATGATCTTGTATGATTTTTGAGGTTTCCATTCATATTGCGTCTTGCTAATTGTTCCATATAGACCTTTGATTATTGGATTTAAATTATTTGACCTGATCAAGGAGAGAGATTCTTGATTCGGCTTACTTAACATGATTTCGGATGGTAATTCGTTTTCTAATACAATCTTCGTGTTGTCAAAATGCATCATAATTTCTTCGATTACTTGATTATCCATTCTTTTATCGACAAATAATGAAGTAACACTATTTTCATCTTGGCAACCCAACAGTAAGAAGAATTGAGTTAATAATGAATACTTTTTTTGGACGTTTGAATGGGGATAAATTCCCTGATCTTGAAATCTGAAAAACTGCCTGTATTAACTTCGAACTGATTAGTCGCTTCATTAGGTTTCAACCATTCCATTAGTAGCCCACCTAGTAAGTTTTTTATTTCACCATATCCATTTGCTTTGGCTGAATTTCAATTATTACATATTTTATCATAGTTATATTTTTGGGTGGAAGATGGTCACTTTTTATATTATAGACATTTCATTATATAAGATCACCAAGAGCGCGTTTACTCTTAATGGGTAAGACGTGCTCTTTTTATGGGGAGGTGAAGCGAAAATATACGTTCCTGTATTCATCCTGCATATAATTAGCGGAGGTAAATAATTGACAATGAGAATCATTTTCATTTATAGTGATATGTGTAATGAAAGTAATTCTCAATTAGGAAGGTGATATAGATGAAGGTATTCATTGGTTATGTCAGTTTATCCGGTAATACCGAAAAAATGGCTATACACATAAAGAATAGAATGAAGGCTGTCGGCTGTGAAGTATATATGGAAAGATTGGATACTGTTGAAGTTGATGCTTTAAAGGATTTTGATTTGGCCTTTATTGGTTTATATACATGGAATCTTGAAGATTTACCGTATGAAGCATACGAGTTTTATGAAGAAATTGACCAGGTGGACTTTACTGGAGTGAAAGTCGCATTCTTTGGTGCCGGCGACTTGACCCATTCGAGATCGTGCGCCGCGATAGATATCCTTTCCGATAAAATGAAGCAATGTGGATTTGATGTATATGATCGAGTATTGAAAATACACCAGGATAGCAGTACATACGAACAATTAAAGAAAAGTGAAGACTTTGCAGAGCATGCCCTTATATGGGGAAGCACTAGGAAGAAGTGGAGATTCTCCATGTGGGATCGGATGCTAGGCAGCCCAAAATACCAAAAGTCAGTATTTTTGTTAAGGAGGGTCCTTGATGATTACCCAATTAAGTGCAAAGGGAGAAGCAAAAAAAGAGGAACTTATACAAGAACTTCTGAAATTAGGGATTTTTAAAAAATATAATAAACAATTATACGAGCTTCCGATCGTTGTTTTACAAAAGGAATTCAATCATTTAAGAGGTGAATGAAAAAATGTCTAGGAGAAGGAAATCTTATACTGAACTGCTAAAAGAAAACCGCGAAATTCTGTTGCGTGACAAAATTGAAGTGGAACGTATCTATACAAAAATCGATCAAAAAGCCATCAAGGAAAAAAAAGGGAGTAAGCAAGTGCAATCATGACTGGTTAAAAATCAAAACCGAAATCCATTTTTCGATTTCGGTTCAGTTTGTCGACTGATTTCTGAAAACAACTGAAACCTTTTTTGAGGGTTTATAAAATTTGAACGTTGATTTCCACTCCAGGCACTCGCTTTCCGCGGGCGGTCCGGGAGCCTCCGCGGCGCTCTTTGCGCCTGTGGGGTCTCCCTTGGACACGCTTTTCCCGCAGGAGTCTCGTACCTTCCGTTCCAATCAAATGGAATGTTTATTTAAGAAAAAACTGTAGGCTGGTCTCATCCCGAACCTTGATAAGACTAGTCTATCCTTTATGGTTTTTTCATGTTTATTAAACTCTCACTAAATTGAAGATATTTGCGACACTCCTGCCGAGAAACTGGCTAGACGAGATCCCCGGAGACGCTTGCGTCGAGGAGGCTTGGCAGACAGTCAGCGGAAGGGAGCGGATTTCTGAAGTCTGAACCGAAATCCATTTTTGATTTCGGTTTTTTCTTTTGGGTCTGTTATTGAATGCTGTTTATTCCATATTCAACAAACCGTGCAGTTAGTTGAAGAAGAAGGTATTTTCCGGTTGGTTGCCGAATAAAAATCCTTTAGGTAAAACTTAGGGGGAGTGCAAATTGAAAACTGTAATAGATGGAATCAATCATTGGATAGGTTTTATACCTAACGAGTTCAACCGGATGACAGAAAAAGAATTAAATCATCGACCAACGCCACACAAATGGTCAAAAAAAGAGATTTTAGGACATCTATGCGATTCTGCATTGAACAATATAAATAGGTTTATCAAGATTCAGTACGTAGAACAGCCATATGTTATACAAACATATAATCAAGAACAATGGGTATTGGTTCAGAATTATCAAGAGCGGCCATTGGATGAGATCGTTAATCTTTTTTGTTCTTTAAATAAGCAAATCATACATATAATAACGAATACACCAAATGATAGATTATCTAATCTTTGTGATATAGGAAATAATCAACTACAATCATTGGAATGGCTAATAAAAGATTATCTAGAACATATGGAACATCATATTAACAATCAAATCCTAAATGAAAAATAGTGATCAATATCGATCACTATTTTTTATTTAATTTTTCACTTTCCGTAACAGCTTGTCATGAAGTTTGGACAAGGTGAACAATACAAGGATAGAGCCGATTAATGTTAATGACATATCCCATTGTGCGTCCCAAATATCACCTTGTGTTCCTAAAAACTCTTTTGAAGCTTTTCCGCCTTTCGAAATGACAGCAGATATCCATTCGATGATTTCGTATAAGGCTCCAATGGCAAGCGCAAAACTTAATGTAACAGCAAATAACCACGGTCCTTTTGTTAGGGGGGTTTTACGTATCACTATTTCTCTAATCACAATCGCAAATAAACCTTTTAGGAAATGCCCGAACCGATCATAATGGTTCCGGGTCAGATCGTAATGATCTTTTAGCCAATTAAAAAGAGGGACTTTTGAGTACGTATAATGGGCCCCGATGAACATGGTGATTGAAAGAACGGCAATGATGAAATAGGATAATGTAGTCAGGCGGAATTCATGATAGGTAGCAAGTACATAAATCAAAAACACAACGGCAGGAAGTACTTCCATTGTCCATATCAAGTATCCTTCAGGCTTAATGACTGACCAAATAAAAAAGGCAGTGACTAGCAATAGTAATAATAAATGAATCAGTTTACTTTTATCTCTTCCCACTTTTTTCACTCCATTAAATTTATCAGTTGATAGAATCAAACAGTTTGTGTATGGATAAAACACTTAATGCTTTCATTTAAATCATTAGCCGCTTTTGTAGGGATCTGATGCTTTGCATGATCGATGAATTTTAATTCCGTAAACGGCAATCTATCATGCAATAAATTAGCGTAAGGATGCAATGGTTTATCTTTTTTACCATAGACAAGCAAAATGGGCAGGTTGATTTTCTCTAGCTGGTGGGTACAGTTATAATGCAAACCATAATGGTAATACTGCTCGATATTTCTGGCATTTCCCTTTAGGGCTTCATTGAACATTTCGGTGAACAGCTTTTCGGTATTTGAATTGCTCCATGAAATGGAAAGCGCAAGAATTGGAACTGCGTCTTTATTGGCAAGTGATATTCCTAAAGAAATCTTTTGCTTTAAATATTTATCCCTCACTTCTGGCATTCCACCTATTACAATGCCTCCTAGAGCCCTATCGGCACAAGTCAGCAAATATTCCAATACGATGGAGCCGCCAGTCGAGTATCCACATATGATTGCTTTTTTAATTTTCAAATGATCCAACAGATGTTTGATATCTTCTATAATCAGGGGATAAGTTACTGGCAGCCTTGAATACTGACTTCTTCCGTGACCCCTGATATCAAAAGTGATAACTTTGAATTCTTTTGATAATTCCTCCATTTGGTATTGGAAATTCACACTAGTCAATACAGGAGGGTGAATAAAAACAATAGGAACCCCGTTTCCCTTAACAGAATAATACAGGCTACTACCGTCCACATCTAACATTGGCATGAATATTCACCTCAATAACTTAAATCGTTTTCAATCATGGAATGGCTAGACTATTTAATGAACAACTGGATGATAAAGTGATTTGGATTTTAGCGATATGAAATTGAAATTCCCATTTGAAGAGTGCTAATATCTCTCCTGAAAGAATTTACCCTTAAAAACGTATTTTTATAACGAATTGTTTTGGTAATAACCATCTTGGATTTTTTGACTTTATTTGAACAAGATATAAGAGTTCAGGAAATGAACAAAAATATATAAAATAGGTGATTATGATGAAGGCTAACATGAATAAAATTTTGCCAGTTGTCGCTTCGGTCGGAGTAGGTATTGCTACGTATCAAATGTTGAGTGGAAATGGCGGGAAAATGAAAAATATGGTTCCGCTTGCCACTAACTTGATGGGCATGGGAACTGGGATGCAAGGGCAGAATCAACAACAGCCATGAACACTAAAACAAATGATCCCCTTTTGGGATCATTTTGTTTTAGCCAAGAAAAGGGACCTCCATCATATAAGCTTCATGCACACCATGGATACTATTTACCATTTTTTATAATTTAAGTAATTAAACACCAATTAGATAACTCCATACGATATAATAAATGGGCTCCAAGGAAAGTGTCAGAAACCTGCAGGAGTGACCAAATGAATGGAGGTAATATGTGTTGAAGAAAAAATTATTGGTCGTTATTCCAACAGTTGCCCTGATGTTGGCCCCTCTAGGAGCGGGAACTTCAATTACCCACGCAGCAACAAAGGAGAAAATCGAAACGAAGGCGGAAACGCGCCCGACCCTAAGGAAAGGCTCCCGTTCGAGTTATGTAAGAGACTTACAGCAAAGCCTGAAAGATGTTAAATATAATGTAGGCGTTGATGGGATTTTCGGTACCCAAACACAAAATGTGGTAAGGGAGTTTCAAGTGGAACATAACTTGAGTTCAGATGGTATCGTCGGTCCGTTGACATGGGCTGCTTTAGATGAAAATAAGGTGGAAAGAAAACAATTCACGGAGAAAGACGCGATTGCACTAGGGAAGAAGAAGCTGGGTAACAAGATCGTATTCAGCGGTGATGGCAGATTGCTGAAAGATGGCAAAGGAAAATCCTATTATAAATATAAAGCAGCTAATAAAGATTGGATCGATCAAGGCGGCACAGGAACGATTGGGTGGTTCCACATTTATAAAGATGGCCGTGTAGTGGAACAATAAAAGGATATACAGGCAAAGAATGTTCTCACTTCATGTGGGATTTTTTTTATGTTTGGCATTGATATGAGAAGACTAAATACATCCATTTTTAGCTATAAATAACAAGTAAATATAGATATACTAGTAAATGGACAGCAATTTGGTATAGTGGGCAGCGGTCACTCCTTTGTAAGAAAGGGGGTGACGCTGGTGATTTCGATTATGGACGGACTGATGCTAATGATTTCATTCGCCTCTTTAATCGTCGCAATAATTGCGGTTACATTAAAAAAGTAACCCCCTCATACCATCCGGCCAGATGTATGTAGGAAAAGGGTTACTTTCATGATTGAGTAGCTACTGACTTACCACAGAAAGCCGCTGCTCTTTATGCAGTTTGCTGTTCATTGAGACGCTGGTTTAACCAGTGTCTTTTTTTATTTATGCTAGTTATCATTATTATATCCTCTTATTACCTATACATTCAACAAAAAACATGAAAGACCACCGATTGGTTTCTTTGGTGATTTCCAGAGTTTCATGAAACGAAGCTTTTGGTAAATAATCAGATTTTCGTTAATTTCCCGCCAGCTTCCAATTTGAATAATTTTATTCCTTTATAAGATAGAATCGACGGAATCATACAAAGCAAGGCCATCGGTAAACAATAAAGAAGATAGAAATGCCCTCCGTTTTCCAGCGAAGGAATAAAGGCTAAAGCAACTAAAAGTAAAGTGAAAAAAATGATCGTGAAAATCCCGAAAGATTGATGATAGAATCCGTGAATTTCCCTTCTTCGTTCCTCTTGGTTGGATAGGGTCTTTACTGCTTTGTGCGTTCGAAGGAATAGGTACAAGGAGAATATTAGAAATAAAGCGGAAAATGGTAAAGCGATCGCAAATAATGAAACGTCAAGAATGGAAAGATAAAAGCTGGATAAAAAGAAAACTTCTGATACCCCTAATGCAAAACAATAATTGAAAATACTTATTCTATCAGGTTGTTTAAGCATGAAATCCCTCCTTCTATATCATATTATGCAACTGCTTTCATGTTCACCACTTTGTCACATTTAAAAAGAAAAAAAAGTGCACCAAGAATCAAGTAAAGTGGGTTAGTGGCACATGCTCGATAACTAATCCGCATCATGAAGCATGCAGAAGTTGAATAGAGTCTTCGCATATTACGAATAGTAATAAAATATCGCTTGAAGGGGGGAGTGCTCAATGACTGTAAAAAAAGCAATTAAAGGATGTCTTTTTGTTCTTTTATTATATTTCCTTTATGTAGTGGTGACGGCAGTGGTTCTTTTCCCCAAAGCAGAAAAAGAAGAAAACAGGCCGATTAAACAGGTAAGTGCATATATGGGGGAGAAGGAATCCACAGTGGATCGTGTCCTGCTCCTCGAAGACGGTTATGAGTCGGGACTCGCCCGAATGCGAATGATCCAGGAAGCCCAGCATTCAATCGATATTGCCTACTATGCTTTTGGAAAAGGCAAATCAACCGAACTTTTTCTTGGAGCATTGATCGAAGCGGCTGACAGAGGTGTCAAAGTCCGAATCCTTCTGGATGGAATATCTCATGGACTCAGAGGTCAATTAAGCAGTGCCCGTTATGCATTGGCCTCGCATGACAACATTGAATTAAGATATTACGAAACAGTTAAGCCATTTAAGCCGTGGACCTGGCATAATCGCCTTCATGACAAGATCATCACAGTAGATGGAAAGTTGGGCATCATCGGAGGGAGAAATATTGCCGATAAGTATTTAGCCAGCAAGCCGCCGAAGGATTTTGTCTATGACAGGGATGTACTCATTTTCAATGCCAAAGAGGAAAAAGATAGTGTAATCGTTGATATGAAGGACTATTTGAATGAATTATGGACCCATCCATATACGAGCGATGTCTTTTCGTACCTTTCAAAAAGGCAAACGGAGAAAGGGAAACGTGAAAGTGCTGCATTGGCGAAACAATACAGCAAAGCTTTGCAAACTGAAGCCGATTTCGTTAATCCATCCGTCGATTGGAGCAAGGCTACAACACCAACTAAAAAAGTGTCCTTCGTTCATAATCCAATCGAACGTTTCAATAAATATCCTTTTGTGTGGAGATCTCTATTGGATATTGCAGCAAATGCCCATCAATCGGTATTCATCCAAAGTCCCTATATTGTTCCTGCGGATGCCTTGAAGGAATATGTACCGAAGAATATGGATTCAAAGGCTGATTGGACGATACTTACCAACTCGACGGCATCAACCCCGAATGTGATCGCTTTTTCCGGATACTTGGCGCTGAGGGATAGTATCGTTGAAACGGGGGCGAGGCTTTATGAATATGCAAAGCCTTATTCGTTGCATGGTAAATCGATTGTCTATGATCAACGATTAAGTGCAGTGGGTTCCTACAATTTGGATTCTCGATCTGCCTTTTTAAATACAGAATCGATGGTGGTCATCGATAGTGAGGCATTTGCAGCACAGTTGACAGGAGCCATCGAGTCGAAAATCTCCAATAGTACACTTGTTGCAGACAATAATAAATATATAGAACCGCCTGAAGATCAGAAAAAGGAAGTGTCTTTTTTTAAATCCACCTTTTTAAATGTCCTCTCGAAAATTACGGTTTATTTTAATAGGTTCATTTGAATGATGCGAAAAGACAGCAATCTGAATGATTGTTGTCTTTTTAGCCTTTCGCCGGGATTATCTTATGAATGCCTGTGTAATTTGCTATACTTGAGCAAACTAATCACAACTATCGTAAGGAGAACAGAAACATGCAAACATTACAGCACTTATCGAAACATATTGCCTACCTTCCGCCAGTACAGGAAACGGATCGCCCGGTACTTGCCGCCGTGACGGGAAACAAGAAAACGCTCATCATCGATGCCGGTAACTCTGTCCGGCATGCACAGCTCTTTAAGGACGAATTGCTTCGGAATGATTTAAGCGGGAATTTCCTCGTTCTTACCCATTCACACTGGGACCATGTATTCGGGCTGGAGAATATCGGGATTCCGGTGATTTGTCAGGAAAAAACATACACCAACATGAAAGAGATGCAGCCGCTTTCATGGGAAGATCAAGCCCTTGATCAACGGGTCGAAGAAGGGACGGAGATTCCCTTTTGCGCCGATGCAATCAAATTGGAACATGGGACGAATAGAAAAATTACCTTTCCTCTGCCTGATATCATCTTTGAAAAAACGATCACGATCGATCTCGGTGATATAACCTGTATCATTGAACATGTTGGCGGCGACCATGCCAAAGATTCCTGCATCATTTATGTACAAGAAGAAAAAACACTATTTCTGGGAGACAGCCTTTATGCCAATCTTTATGCTGAAAAATGGAATTATACGGCTGAACAGGCGTCGCTGCTCATTAAGAAAATTGAAGCCTATGATGCCGAAACCTATATCCTCTCCCATCATGCTCGGCCATGCACGAGACAGGAGATGGAGGCAGAGCTTAAGCTAATGAAAGAGTGTGCCAGAACCGTGGTCAAACATCGGGGAAACCGAGACTTAATGGAGCAGGAACTGGCTAAAGAATTAAAGCGGGATTTAACGGAGGACGAGCTCGAAACGGTTGGCTTTTTCGTGAATGGGTATGTTGAGTGATTTAAGCTCTGAAGGACCCAGTAAACAATATTCTGATTAAACATGGCGCAAATAAAAACTGCACCTCCAATTGTTAGACGTTCTAACGATTAGGGTGCAGTTCAAATTAATTATGAGCTTTTTCCAGAGCTAGCTTTATCCCGAAACCAATCAAGACCGTACCGGTTATACCCTCGAAAATCGCTTGGGTTCTAGGCTTTTTCATAAAAGCACTGATCTGGTTCAACAGATAGATATAAAATACAAACCACAACGCAGTTAACACGGTATATGTCATGCCCATGATCAGGAACGGTAAAAACGTATCATTTCCCGGATTCACGAACTGAGGCAGAAACGTTAAAAAGAAGACGGCCACTTTTGGGTTCAGCAGGTTGGTAAGGAACCCTTGTTTAAAGCAAGACTGGTTTTCGTACTTACTTTTGACGGATGTTTCAGCCGCTGCGGCCACTTGTTTGTTTTTTAATCCCCATAAGGTCTTGAAGCCTAGATATACCAAGTAAACGGCACCGACATACTTGAAGATGGAAAATAGGAAAGCGGATTTCACAATGATCGCTGAAAGTCCGAACACGGCAGCTGATGTATGAATGAGCAGGGCACAGCATGTGCCGAACATCGTTTTAAAACCTCCCGATGTTCCCACGGTAACGGTGTTCCTAGTGGCTATTGCTGTATCTGGACCAGGTAAGATGATGAGAAGGATGCACATGATGATGAATAAATAAAAGTTTTCCATTTTCGGACCTCCACTCTGATGATGAATTCTGAAAATTATAACATAGATGTACTTGGTTTAGGGAAAAAATTTGATGGTCATGCTTATCTCAGGAAAATGTAGGAGCGAGAAAAGCGGTCTGACTAATTTAATGAAGAAAAAACGAGCCAAATCATTTTTTGATCTGGCTCGTTTTTCGGAAAATTTTGTTAGGGTAACTTTTTCAACACAGCTCGTACCGGACTTCCATCTGCTTCGACTAATGGAAGAGGGAGGGCAGCCAACTCATAATTACCCGGACCTATACTATCTAGTACAAGACCCTCCAAAATGTGGACTCCATGACCGGCAAGTTCATGATGTGCCGACAGTTCTTTACTATCCAAGGGATCTACTGATGGTAAATCAAGACCAATAAGACGAACACCGCGTTCTGAAAGATATGCCGCTAATTCCGGTTGGATATGAGGAATCGTTTGCGGAAACACACTCCGGTCATTCCATGCATCCGTCCGAATTAACAGACGGGTGACGCCTTCCAGGTCCATACCGGATAATTCATTGATACCGATGCTAGTCTTGTTAGGTAAATGGATGACTCGGGCACTTCCCATATATAAATCGAGATCCAAATCAATCACTCTTTTTCCATCGTCATCAAAATGAAAAGGAGCATCAATATGGGTACCGGTATGGATACTCATATTGATTTGACCTACATTGACAGATCCACTTTCTTCTTTACTCCAATTGACTTTGTATGAGAAAGGTGTATCTCCAGGCCAAACTGCAACGTTTTCATCCAGACGTTGTGAAATATCAATCCATGTCCCCATGCACCTTACCTCCATCTCTTCTTGCTGTTTCTTGAATATCTTATAGCTTCGTTCTTAGACTCCATAATTCTGGGAAGAAGTGTTGATCAAGTGCCCTTTTTAAATACGTTACACCTGATGAACCGCCAGTTCCTTGTTTATTACCAATAATTCTTTCCACTGTCGTCATATGATTAAAACGCCATAATTGCTGTTGATGGCCAATGTCCACTAACTTCTCGCCAAGCTCATACAAGTCCCAATATTGCTCAACATCGCGGTAAACTGTCAGCCATGCCTCTTCTACACTGGCATTCGGTTCATATCTTTGTGACCAATCCCTGCTGATGGCTTCTTGATCAATAGGTAATCCGCGCGCCACAAGCGCTTTGATCGCCGCGTCATAAATACTTGGCTCATGAAGGGCCTGCTGCATTTGCTCGTATAAATCTGTTTGGTGCTGATAGACTGAGAGCGTATGGACATTTTTGTTTCCTAATGCAAATTCAATCAAACGATTCTGATAAGATTGGAATCCGGAAGATTGTCCCAGTTTATCCCTGAACTCCATGTATTCAGCAGGCGTCAAAGTTGAAAGGACATTCCATGACTGGATCAATTGCTGCTGGATCCTCGAAACCCGCGACAGCATTTTAAATGAAGGTTCCAACTTGTTTTGGCGGATGGACTCAGTTGCTGCTGTCAACTCATGTAAAATGAGCTTCATCCAAAGCTCACTCGCTTGATGGATAATGATGAATAGCATTTCATCATGATGATCGGAACATCTATGTTGACTAGTTAAAATCTTATCAAGGTGGAGATAATCTCCGTAAGACATCGATTTTTGAAAATCGGTTTGAATTTCTTTCTCTAGACCAGTTATTGTTTGTTCATTTTTATCCATATTCTTCATTCCGCAATCTCCTCACTTTTCCATATGCAAAACTATTTATTCCGTCATTCTATTCTATCTTCTTTTCCAGGGATTCTTCCATTACATTATGGTTAATATTCCTTCTTTTTGAAACATAATAAGCAACAGCTAAAAATAGTAACCAAGGTATCCCGAATTGAAGCATGATCTTGAAATCTGTAAACCATGTTGTAATCATTAAGCTGAATAGAAGAACGGCTCCCAGTATCGTTAAATATGGAAAACCGATCATCCTTACCGGCAATTTGCGTCCGCCGGTTCTCTCCCATTTAACCCTGAAAAACAAATGGGAAATGAAAATCATGAGCCATGTGAACATGGCACCGAACATGGAAATCCCCATCATGAATGCATAGGATGAACCAGGGAGTAACGCATGAACGCCTGCAGCAATGAAAATGCCGGTTGTAGAGACAGCAAGTGCTTTTCCCGGAACGCCCCTTTTGTTTAACTTTCCTAAAAAGCTAGGTGCATGTTTTCCTCGAGCTAATGAAAACATCATACGTGTTGATGCATAGAGCTGAGCATTCATGGCAGATACTGCAGCCGTTAAAATAATAAAGTTCATGATCCCGGATGCACCAGGGATGTTCAAGATTTCCATTACTTTTACGAATGGACTTTCATCGATCCCAGCCGTTTTCCACGGAACGATCATCAACATGATGCCGATTGTCAGCACATAGAAGGTGGATAAACGGAACACGGTCGCTTTTAAGGCTTTAGGAACAGCTGCATCCGGATCTTTTGCTTCTCCTGATGTAACCGCTATCATTTCGGTTCCAAGAAAGCTGAATAAAGAAATAAATACGGCTACCCACATTCCCCAGCCGCCAAATGGGAAAAAACCGCCTTCATTTACAAAGTTCTCAGGTCCTATATGCGGCTGATCGGATGAACCGAATAGTACATAGGATCCAAGAAGGATAAAACCGACAATGGCACTTATTTTAATAAAGGAGAACCAATACTCAAATGTAGCGAATGTATTCACGCTAGTGGCATTTACATAAATCAGGGCACCTGCAAACACCAAAATCCATACGATTCCCGGCACGGTCGGAAACCAATACTTCATATACACACTGACCGCACTTACCTCAACTCCAACAGCCAAAACATTGGCAATCCAATAAGAATAGCGAACAAGATAGCCTGCCATCGGAGTCATGTACTTTTCAGCAATGGCCCCAAAAGATCCTGAAGTGGGATGGGCAACCGTCATTTCGGCTAAACAGCCCATCAACAGTAAAACAATGAACGCCCCGAGTGCATAGCTGAGCAATACACTTGGCCCTGCCGCTTGAATGGCAAGCCCGCTGCCAAGAAATAGCCCTGTCCCGATGGCACAGCCCATTGCGATCATGGAAAGCTGTTTTGTTTCCAGCTCACGTTTTAATCCTTTTTCTGGCTCATCAATAAATTGAGTATTTTTGTTCTCCATAGTTCATCCCCTTTTTATCAAAAAAGATTTTATCCTGCCCTAATTAACTACCCATTTGAGGGATGGGCCCCATCTGGCGGAATCCCATGTTATGCAACCACTTCACGCTCATTCTTGAATTTTTCATATTGTTTCTCTGACATGATTTTCTTGAGTATTTGTACAACTTCCCAAACTTCTGCGTAGGAAGTATATAGTGCAACCGGAGCGAGACGAATGATGTTAGGTGCTCGGAAATCGGGAATGACACCGTTCTCTTTCAATGCCTTGCATATCCGTGCCGCTTCTTTATGCTCAAGGCTTACATGACCTCCGCGGCGTACGTCTTCTCTAGGAGTTCCAATGTGAAATCCCATGTCTGCCAATTCGGATTCGATTAAATCCATTAAATATTGATTGATTTTCAGGGATTTTTCGCGAATGTTCTCGATTCCCGCTTCAATAAAAATGTCCAAAGACCCAATCAAAGGAGCACAACTTAACACATGCGGCGTGCCGATTTGATACGCGCCCGCCGATTCAGCTGGTGTTAACGTATGTTCCATATCGAATTGTTTATCTTTTTTGGAGCCGAACCATCCAGCCAATCCAGGCATCGTCCCGAAATGTTTTCGATTTACATATAAACCGCCTACACCGCCAGGGCCGCCATTTAAATGTTTATAATTGCACCAATACGCAAAATCCACGTCCCATTCGCTGAATGAATGCGGAATGGCACCGATAGAATGACATCCGTCAAATCCGATTACTATTCCTCTTTTATGAGCTTCATCAGTTAATCGTTTCATATCCAATATTTGACCGCTGCGATACAGGACCGTTGGCAAGATGATCAAAGCGATGTCATCGGTCATTGCTTCGATGATGTCATCCTCTTCAAGAAATCTGCCATCCGAGCTTTTGACGCGGATGAGATCGGTTTCCGGATCGTATCCATGTGTGCGCAGCTGACTTTGAAGAGCATAAATATCAGTCGGAAAGGTTAATTCATCCGCTAAAATTTTGATGCGCGTTCCTTCAGGCTTATAAAAGGTGGAAACAAGCTGATGCAGATTTACAGTTGTGGAGCCGGTTACGATAACTTCCTCGGGAGAAGCCCCGACCAATGGGGCCATCTTCGCGCCCAATTTCTCAGCCATGAAAAACCATGGGTGATTCCCTTGCGTCCAGCCATCAATCCCATGTTCCTTCCAATCTTCCAAAGATTCCAAAAGGGTGCGTTCGGCCCTTTTCGAAAGAAGACCCAATGAATTTCCATCCATATAGATGGATCCCGGCTTTAAATAAAACTCTTCTCGAAAACCTTTAAGAGTATCTTTCTCATCCATTTGTTTAGCGTGATCCAATGTGTATTCAGAAACCATAATCATCCTCCTATATTAGTATTCTAAATAATTCTAGGAGAATCGTACCAAAGAATATGACATCATGTCAATAAGTTAATTCAGAAAATTATAAACATTGAATCGATCTTTCCAACAAATGTTTTTTATTTGATGGAAATCCTTTATGCTAGAAGATAAGGGGAGGAATAAGCATGGAGAATGGCAAAGTAGGGGATAAACGGCATTTACGCTCGATCATGACACGGCAAAAGTTATTAGAAGCTGCAAAGGAAACATTTCTTGAAGAAGGTTATCAAGCTGCGCTTATTTCCCAAATGATCAAAAGGGCAAACATCGGATACGGAACGGCCTATGTTCATTTTAAAGGGAAAGAGGATTTGTTAATTGTATTAATGGAAAATGTAATGGAGCAATTTTATGAAATTGCCGAGACCTCTTTCTTTCCAAAATCAAAAGACGAAGCAAAACATATCATAAACAGACAAGCTAATGCTTTTTTGAAAATGGCAGAAGCCGAACGCAATATGATGCAAGTTTTCGAACAGGCCATCGGGATCTCAACCATTATTTCAGATAAATGGAAAGCGATCCGCATGAAGTTCATCCAGCGCATTTCAAAGGACGTCGCCTACGCACAGCAAAATGGGCTGGCAAGAGCTGAATTAAACCATGAGCTAGTGGCAAGAGGGTGGTTCTTCACGAATGAAATGTATCTATGGGAAATTGTCCGAAATGAACACCAAAGTTCTGTTGAAGAAATTGCTCAAACCATCACCTCAGTTTACGTCGAAGGCTTGTATTTGTAATGATAGTGGCACTCCACCAATCTTCCGGTTATATCGGAAGATTTTTTTTATTCAAGGTCAGCATTTATAACACTAAACGCACGAGTAAAGTGCCCAAACACACGATCAAAACGTGCTCACTAGCATCGGACTTACAGCGCCTACGCCTTAAGTCTTACTAGAAAATATAGCTAAGGCTCATTATACGAACTTGTAAAAGTAGATAAGATATAAACATAGAAAGGAGGACGAAAACAATGAAGAAATTTGGTTTATTTATTGTAGGGCTGATCGCACTTTTCCTGTTACTGGCGAACGTTGGTCCACTGATCAGCCTGGCGATTTGCTTGGTGATCCTATACTTTGGATTCAAGCAGTTCATGAAGTCCGAATCGACAGGGGCGAAGATTGCATGGGGGTCCGTCTCCATTATCGTGCTGATCGTTTCTATTTCCCATATCCCGGCAATATTGGGATTGGTGGCAGCATATGTTCTTTACCTAGTCTATAAAAAATGGAATGAAAATGATGAAAGTGCATCATCGAAAGAAAATGACCCATTCTCAAATTTTGAAAGAGAGTGGAAAGAGTTGAATAAGAACTAATAGAAGGGATGGAATTGGAATGGGTAATTTATTTTCAAGAATGAAACAAACGATTTCAGCGGATTTTCACGACTTGCTGGATAAAAAGGAGCAAAAAAATCCGATCGGTATGTTAAATCAATATTTGCGTCAATGTGAGCAGGAGACAGAAAAGGTCGGTAAGCTGCTTGAACGTCAATATCTTTTGAAAGAAGAGTTTACGCGTGAATATGATCAGGCGCAAAATCTGGCTGAAAAACGTAAGCATCAGGCTGAAATTGCCAAGCAGTCGGGAGAAACGGATTTAATGGAGTTTGCTGTAAAGGAAAGCCTGCACTATGAAGAGCGAGCGCTAAGTTTGAAGGAGGCGCATAAAAGCGCAGAGGTTCAGTTGGATGAACTGGAGCGAAAATATGAAGAAATGAAGCATAAGCTGAAGGATATGCATCTAAAGCGTCTGGAGCTGATGGGCAGGGAAAATATTGCCCGGGCAAACAACCGGATCAATCGGGTTTTGGATGGGGGACGATCCGAAGCCAAACCTGTAGCGATGTTTGAAGAAATGGAGCATTATATCGATCGCATCGAGCATCAGGTCCATACTGATTATAATCGGCATACGATCGATGCCAGGATTGCCCAGCTTGAAAAAGAATTGGAACAGAAAGAAGCGTAAAGGTTTATTAAGGCTGCTGTCATCCCCTGACCTTTTGGAATGGAGGGCGGGGGAAAACAGGCTGTCAGAACATGATAATTTCATGGTATTCTTAAAAGGCACGGGTTCCTGTGCCTTTTAAGAATATCATGATCATATACAGGGGAGGCGAACCGATGTTGAACAAGATGAAGACGGACTATATGGGATGGATACTTCTCATCGGAGTCGTCCTGATTTTTTTAGAAATTTCATTTACGGGCGGAGGTCTCCTTTTTTCCCTCGCTTTTTCAATAGGATGCATCTATTTAGGCAGGAAATTCACAAAACGGACAATCGGGAAAATCCTTTTTTTTATAGGGTTGATTTCCCTTATCATCAATGTCTTGAATATGTTCGTCTTTAAATTTTTCCTAATGGCGATCCTCCTTTATCTTTTGTTTTTATATTATCAGTCCAAAAAGAATCCAGATTGGGTCAGTCCCATTTTAACCAATGATGATTCCGACGAAGAAAAGATCAATAAGGAACAATTGCTAAAAACCGATTTCCTTTTTAAAAATAAGTTTTTCGGCCATCAACAGACGGCCGAGCATGTATATGAATGGAATTCCGTGAATGTTCAGGGCGGGGTCGGTGATACGGTTATCGATTTAAGCAAAACGATTTTACCGAAAGGCGACGCTGTCATCTCCATCAGGAATATCATTGGCAATATCACTGTTCTCGTACCGTATGGCATCGAAATCAGGGTCCATCATTCCATCATTGCAGGCAGAGCGAGGATTTTCGAAAATAAGCCTGAATCCAAGGTCTTTAATCAAATTTACTCCTACCAAACGGAAGGATTCAATGAAACGGATCAAAAGGTCCATATCATCACTTCAATCTTAGTTGGGGATTTAGAGGTGAAGCGGATATGAGTATACTGACGCGCCAGATATTGACCGCGCTTGGTGTTGCTTTCGTGCTTTCCCTTGCCTTGCCGGCGGCGGTTTTCTTCATCTTTCCTTTATCCGACTGGAGCCTATTGTGGGGGAAAGTGGTCATGGGTTTACCCTTCGTCATATTCCTGCCAAGCCTGGTCATGACGGCAGGGCTGATTTATGGAGTCGTTTCGGGAATGTTTTGGAAGAGGCAGCTGGAAAGGGTGGATGAAGGATTGCATTTGCTTGAACAGGGCCGCTTTCCTTCGCAACAGGAGACGTATCCTGTCCAGGAGATGGCTAAAATGGTGGAACGGATGCATCTAATCCATAAGCAAATCAATGAACAGACAAAATTATCACAAAAAATGGCGAATGAAAAGGCCATTGATCAGGAGAAACAAATCCAGGAAATCGTTTCCCAGGAACGAAACCGTTTAGCGCGGGAACTGCATGATTCGGTGAGCCAGCAATTGTTTGCCGCTTCGATGTTCATGTCGGCCATCACCGAGTCACAATCCGATATGGAAAAAACGGAAATGAAACAATTCAAGGTAGTGGAAGAAATGATCCATCAATCCCAGCTTGAGATGAGGGCGTTATTGCTTCACTTGAGGCCTGTTGCATTAAAGGGAAAATCTTTACATGAAGGAATGAAGGAGCTTCTTTTGGAATTGGCCCAAAAAGTGACGATGGATATTAATTGGAAGATGGAGGCTGTCACTCTGGATAAGGGGATTGAGGACCATCTGTTTCGGATTTTACAAGAATCGATTTCCAATACACTGAGACATGCCAAAGCGAACTCGCTTGAAGTGCTATTGATCGTTCGTGATGGGATGATCATTTTACGGATAACGGATGACGGCATCGGTTTTAACGTCGAAGAGTCGAAAACGGGATCATATGGTCTGCAAAACATGCATGAACGGGCTGTTGAATTAGGCGGAACGATGCAACTTGTAAGCGTTCCGAATAAAGGAACGAAACTTGAAGTGAAAATCCCATTATTAAATGCTGGAGGTGATCATGATGATTAAAGTATTATTTGTCGATGACCATGAAATGGTAAGGATAGGTGTATCGGCTTATTTATCCGCGCAGTCGGATATCGAAGTGATCGGGGAAGCGGACAATGGCTTGAAAGCTGTCGAACTGGCAATGGAATTGCGTCCGGATATCATTTTGATGGATTTGGTGATGCCGGAAATGGACGGCATAGAAGCGACGAAACGAATTATCGAAAAATGGCCTGAAGCAAAGATCATCATTGTGACTAGCTTCCTGGATGATGAAAAAGTGTACCCGGCATTGGAAGCCGGGGCGACGAGCTATATGTTGAAAACGTCAAAGGCCAGCGAGATTGCGAGAGCCGTCCGATCCACTTTCCAGGGACAAAGCGTACTTGAACCTGAAGTGACGGGAAAAATGATGGAGAAGCTGCGTCGCCCAAAGGTCACCCAGCTACATGATCAATTGACAAACCGTGAAATGGAAATTTTGCTGCTGATGACACAAGGGAAAACGAATCAGGAAATTGCGGATGAACTATACATAGCCCTGAAAACAGCCAAAGTGCATGTCAGCAATATATTAAGTAAGCTTGCCGTACAGGACCGCACGCAAGCAGTGATTTATGCATTTAAACATTCGCTCGTCCAGGAAGAAGAGTAAGTTGTGTTTAGGTAAATATTCCATACTGTAAAGTTCTTTCAAGGCTGCTGATTGCAGCCTTTTTTTTAAGGATAACGGGAAAGCAGACAGAAAGCGGTGAAATGATGGTAAGAGTGATCCTGGAATTATTTCGTATAACAAAATTTTATTGATTGATAATGGGGCTCATCATTCATTCCATCTCTGCGATTTTTGGAATAACCGCAGAGAATACCACAGGGGGATGGACTGTTGGTATGGCAATTTTTCCATTACTTTATGTACTTTATAAAAACCGGCTTCAATTTTCAGGGTTCTATAAAAATGGCGGACACGTAAAACTCTCAAACAGGACAACGGCTATACTGCTTTGCTTCTCTGTGCTAATGTTAATGGTTGCCCCTTTATTTCGCTAACGGAAAGCAAAAAGAGCATGTTTTGATCAAAACATGCTCTTTTTTATACGATTTTTTTGATTATACAGCTTCCTCTGCGGTATCGAGCCTCTTGCCGTATATCCGGTATAGAACCAGGGCAAATACCATTCCAATAAAGGAGATGGAGGAGATGAACAGGTAAAGGATCTTGCCGCCGTAAGCCCCATATATGGCTCCGCCTATATAAGAAGCAATGATTCCCGAAACCCCGAAGAATAGCAGTGCCAGTACGGTCTGGCCTGTGGCACGCCATTCCACCGGAACGATCCGATACAGATATTGGATGGCCGCCGAGTAGAAAATAGGGAAGGTCAATAGCTGCATGACTTGCAAATAAGCTAATAGCTGTGGATCGGTAATCCACGCAGAGACGAAATAACGGATAAAGAAAAACGCTGCAGCAAACGAAATGATGATGATTTCCTTACCCTTGCGAAGCCACCAAAAGCTTAGGGCGAACACAACGATTTCACTTCCCGCCGCTAAGAACCAGGTCAAGCCTACAAGCTTGGCACTTCCTCCAAGTTCCCGGATATACACTCCGAGGAAAGTATCGTTCATCCTTGCTGGAACAGCACAGATAAAGACCAATAACAGAAAGAGTAGCGTCTCTTTATTGCTGAAAAAATGCTTAAGGCTGCTTAATGTGACGGGTTTTCCCGAAACGGGTGCATCAGGCATCATCCAGCTGATAATGAAGCTGATCAATCCTATGCCCGCAAAAAGGAAGGCCAGGCTGTTCGCTCCGAAATATGACATAACATAGCCGGTGATCAGCGATATGACCGCATAACCCAATGCACCATATGTCCGGATGGAACCGTAACTGATCCCGGATTTCTCTGCCATCGTAAAGTTAAGGCTTTCCGTCAGGGGATCGATCGGCATCAAAAAGAAATATAGCAGCATGGCAAACAGGATGAGCTGGAGATAACTGCTTGAATCATAGAGGAAATAACCGATTACGCTCGAGAAAAAGATGAGTAACAACAGGACTTTTCGTATCGTCCTCGTTTTGTCGCTGATCATTCCCCATAAAGGCTGGGTGATGAGGGTGACAAAACCTCCCGTACCGATGATGAATCCGATTTGGGCTGGACGCAAACCTTGATCAGCCAGATAGACTGGGAGAAACGGAATGAAAATGGCAAGCAGTCCAAAATATAAAAAGTTAAACCCCTTTAATAATCGTATTGCTTTCATAAAAAATAAGATACCTCACGTGTTCTATAGATTGATTTCAACCTTGTTATTGTAACATTGATGACAGAATTTGAAAAAACAGTTTTAATTTCGTGGAAAAAAATAGAATGATAGAGTTGATTTCATGTTTAATTAAATGGATGTTAATGATAGAATTAACATTTATTGTTAAATTAAAAAGGGTGAATATTGAATGGATCAAGACACAAAAGTGATTCAGGAGTTGCAGGAATTGAAGCAAAAAGTCGGTCATCTTGAAGACTTATTAACGCAGCAACAGAATAAAAAGGAAAAAGCAGGACCATTTCGGATCTTCCTGGAAGCAGTAGTTTCATTGCTAGTTGGATTAATGGTTGTAGGACCGGTTATTGTGATTGTCGTTGGGCTCCTGATGGTGGCTGCATCATGGTTGGGGATGGAGTTTTAAACGTTCAGGAGAGCCTGGTTATTCCAGCTCGGACTTTTGATGATGGATAGGAAAAAGTAACGGTTTTGCCTTGATGGGGAAGGAGCCAGTATGAAGCATTTTTATTGAACGTAAGTACAGATATCGGTAAAGGCTTGCATCCGCTTTATTTTAAATAGTATTTTACATATTTCATATGGCTGGCTTAACAGATTTCCGATGATTTGTTTCTTTTAAAATATTATCCTAAGAAAGTTATTGACAAAGTTACTTCAAGTCCGTATAGTATGGGATATTATTAAAAATATTCAGATATAATTTCACTTTTGAAACGCAATGATCAGGAGTAGTAAAAGCACATTATTCGGTAAAGAGAGCTGCGGGTTGGTGCAACGCAGTCCAATGATACTTTGAACTTGCCTGGGAGTGGTAAAGCGAAAGATAGGGTTTATTCCATCTTTTGTTTTAACGATTGACCTTCGTTACAAGGTTTTTAAAGCAGGGTTCTAGAAAAGAGCCAATAAGAGTGGTACCGCGGTAAGCTTAAGGCATATCGTCTCTTTCTTCATTTGATTATGAAGGAAGAGACGATATGCTTTTTTTGATTTTGGGGAGGTAAGGATATGGAAACGGACAAACGGAATTTACAGAGAACTATGACTTCAAGGCATATTACGATGATGGCATTGGGCGGTGCCATCGGGGCAGGTTTATTTAAAGGAAGCAGTTCAGCCATTGATATGGCAGGCCCTTCCGTAATCATTGCATACTTGATAGGGGGCATCATCCTATTATTCATCATGCAAGGTTTAGCTGAAATGGCGGTCCGCAATAGCGGCGCACGAACATTCAGGGATTTGGTCCAATCGATTTTAGGAAAGTATCCTGCCTATTTCCTGGATTGGATCTATTGGAAAATGTGGGTATTGAATATTGCGGCCGAATCGGTGGTTGCGGCGATTTTCCTTCAATATTGGCTGCCTGGATATCCAATCTGGATTCTGGCATTGGCTGTTTCGGTTTTAGTTACTGCGGTTAACTTGCTGTCGGTTAAGGTTTTTGCTGAAACGGAATACTGGCTTGCTTTAATTAAAATTTCCGTCATCATTGTGTTCATCTTGGCTGGATTATTGTTGCTGCTCGTTACTTTTGGTGATCATACAGCCGTCGGTTTTTCTAACTTGACTGAGCATGGCGGTTTCTTTCCGAATGGATCGACAGGTTTGATCACCGCGATGCTGGTGGTAATCTATTCATATGGCGGTACGGAAATCATCGGGGTCACATTAGCTGAAACGAAAAATCCTGAAAAAGTGGTTCCAAAAGCCGTTCGCAGTACATTGGTCAGGATCATTTCTTTCTATATCATTCCTTTTTTCATCATCGTTAGCTTAATTCCTTGGAACGAAGTAAACGGGGTGCAGGTAAGTCCGTTTGTAATGGTCTTTCAAATGATTGGGATTCCTGGTGCCGACCATATTATGAACGCCGTTGTTCTATTGGCGATCATTTCATCGATGAACTCCGGGTTGTATGGTTCATCCCGCGTACTATATACACAAGCCGTGGATGGTCGCATTCCGAAAATCTTTTCCCGTTTATCCAAGAAGAAAGTACCTGTTCCCGCAATAATAATGTGTACTTCCGCTTTATATGGCGGTGTACTGATTTCCTTATTTGCTGGAAGCAAGACCTTCGATTTCCTAATGGGGTCGCTGGGATATACCGTATTATTCATCTGGTTGATCATTGCGTTCGCCCATTTGAAATCACGTAAACAACAGTCGGGAAAAACAAGTGCCTATTCGGTAAAATGGTTCCCGTATACGACTTGGGCTGCGATCATCGCTTTAATAACGATCCTGATCGGAATCATTTTCACGACATCCATAATCGTTACGATCATTACACTTTGCATCTATATCTTCATTTCCTTGACGTTTGTATGGAAAAAACGCCATAACAAAATCTAGGGAAAGCGGAAATATCGTTTTTACCTTCCCGTATATAAGCTTTAGCTTCAAGCCATGGTAGCATGCCATGGCTTTCGTTATGTATTCTTGGTGTCATCAAAAGTAAGAGATATCCAATTTACTAGTTCATGGGAATCATTAACTTATGCAATTACAGAGTTAATCTAGTGAAAAATGTTGTATAATAATCTGTGGAAAAAAACCAATATATTGAAAGCCGGAGCGAGCTATGAAAAACAATTCCATACTATCCTTTCACCCGTTATATTATTTATTACTTTTGGTGATTACTAGTTCCATCTATTCAATCATCAATCAATCCTCAGGTCATGCTGTCGATGTTACGACTATAATAGATGGGGAGATTCCCTTTATTAAAGAATTCGTCGTTCCTTATTTACTTTGGTATCCGTATATTTATGGATTGCTGATTTACTACTGCTTGGTTGACCGAAAGCACTATTTCGTAGGATTAGGCAGTTTGATATCGGGGAAACTACTCTGTTTTCTTGTATATTGCCTTTGGCAAACGACAGTCCCGCGTCCAGAAGTGGCGGGCAACGATATCTTCGCCCATTTAATGCGATACGTCTATAGTCATGATCAACCTGTCAACTGTCTTCCCAGCATTCATGTACTGACTACATTCATCATGATGATCATCGCCCATAGGCGGAAAGAACAGCACAAATGGGAATATGCCAGTGTCACTGCATTCGGAACACTGATTATCCTCTCCACGCTATTTACGAAACAGCATGCTGTATTGGATGTACTTGCAGGGATCCTTCTTGCATGCGGGGTATATGCAGCTGTCCAGTATATGTTCCAAGCCGTATCTGCTTATCAGGCCAATCATTACGCAGCAAGGCAAGTTAAAAAATGATCACAGTTAAGCCACTGTAAGAATATTCGCTCCCATGAGCTGATATGTTACAGTGGTTTTTTTGTTTGAAGCAGCCCATGAAAAAAAGCATCGAACCTCCCATACAGGAAGTCCGATGCTTTTTTCTTTTACATTTCAGCTTCAACTTTCAAAGATGATTCTTCGCTGAACTGTTCCTTATCCAGGTCACCCGTCACTTTACTAGTCAAAATACCGGAAGTCATGCTTCCGCTGACATTCACAGCCGTTCTTCCCATATCGATCAATGGCTCGACGGAAATCAACAATCCGGCCAAGGCGATTGGTAAGTTCATGGCGGATAATACCAGGATGGCAGCGAATGTTGCTCCTCCGCCTACACCTGCAACCCCGAAAGAGCTAATGGCCACGATGGCAATCAACATGGCGATAAACGAAGGCTCCAGTGGGTTGATTCCAACCGTTGGGGCAATCATGACCGCTAACATGGCCGGATAGATTCCGGCACAGCCGTTTTGACCGATCGACAAACCGAAGGATCCGGCAAAGTTGGCAATACCTTCCGACACCCCTAATTGTTTCTGTGTTTGGATGTTCAAAGGAAGAGCTCCTGCACTTGTTCTTGAAGTGAAGGCAAATGATAATACCGGGAAAGCTTTTCTTAAATATACGATTGGGTTCAATCCTGCAAGCATCAGCAATAGCAAATGGATGAGGAACATGACGATCAGTGCGACATAAGAGGCACCCACGAATTTCCCCAGTTTCAGGATGGCATCCAAATCACTCGTAGCTACCGTCTTCGTCATGATCGCCAAGATCCCGTATGGCGTCAAACGAAGGATCAATGTTACGACACGCATGACGATGCTGTGCAATGTATCTACTATTTTAGCAAAAAATTCAGCATGTTCAGGCTGCTTCCGTTTGACTCCTAAATAGGCGATTCCAAGAAATGCAGCAAAAATTACAACGGAAATGGTTGATGTTGGACGTGCTCCCGTTAAATCAAGGAACGGATTGGACGGAATCAATTCAAGGATTTGCTGTGGCATCGTTTTATCCTGAATCGTACCGTATGTTTCCGATATTTGATCTCCGCGGGTTAACTCCGCTTCCCCTTGCTCGATTTGAACGGCTTCCAAATTGAATACAGTTGCCGAGGTGATCCCAACAGCTGCTGCAATCGCAGTCGTTCCAAGCAGGATTCCGATGATCAGGACACTGATCTTTCCAATATTGCTAGTCAGTTTCAATCTTGTGAATGCGGATAAGATCGAAATGAAGACAAGCGGCATGACAATCATTTGCAGGAACTTTACATAGCCGGAACCTACAATGTTAAACCAATCGACCGATTTAACGATCGCTTCTGACTGGGGTTCGTAGAAATACTGCAAAAGAAGTCCGAATACAATCCCTAAACCAAGTCCCGTAAAGACCCTTTTGGTAAAGGAAACATGCTTCTTATTCATGTAAAATAAAACGCCTAAAAGAACGAGCATTATGGCGAGATTTAAAAACACATAACCAATCATATCTATTCCTCCTAATTCCGATTAACCAAATAAGAATAATAAATGTCTGAAGACTATGATACATCATCCGTTGATTTTTTACCAGAAGAAAATAATTTATTTTTGACTTTTCAAGTAATTCATGTTTATATCTCTATTCACGGATTGAATAAGAAGTCACAAAAAAGAGGTATACATGAACCTTTCCCAATCTGGGACTCAAGGGTTCATGTATACCTCTTGTGGGTAAACGTGTTATTTCTTCAAATCAATCACGATATCTTCCAATACGAACTCTTTGGGGGCGATTCCTGGTTTTGTTGGGAAGGATGAAACCTTTTCTTCACCGTCTTCCGTTATGGTTACTTCTCCGTTGTTCTCTGAAGTGAAATTACGTAATGTTACATGTGGTGTCGCAATCAGTTGTGTAGCATCCGGATCGATTTTTTGGAATGTTTTGCTGAAGTTCAAATTATAAGAATCGACACCGATTCCTCCGTTTTCTTGACCATCGTATACATTCCCTAAGTCATCTTTAATGGTCAACTCCACATAGGCAACATCCCACTTGTTTTTGATGGTGTCGGACACTTCTTGATGATAATCCACCACAAAGGACATTGGCGAGATCGATAGTTTTTCGACGGATACTTTTACTCCATGTTGATCCACACTTTTATTGATGACCTTCTCGTTGCTTTCAGTTGCCTTTAGTGAGAAAGCAAAGTTCCAATTTCCTTTTATCTCTTTACCCATGTCGTTAATACTAATGCTATTTATATCCCAGTCTATATTTACTGTATCTTCTTTAAAATCTTCTAAGTTACTAACCGTTAATAAGCCTACATATTTTTTATCAGCTACTTTTGAAATTTCATCCGATCCTCCTTGGGCTTTCATTTCCTTTATATTCGGGCTCGGAATAAAGAAAGATCCGTCACCCAAATCATCTTCGCTTTCAATAGTATAAGTGATGGTTACCGTTTTTCCGTCATAAATGGCGTCATTTATCGTGAAAGTAAGGCCATTGCTTGCTTCGGTAAAGTCAATTTTGTTAGAGTAGGCCTTATAATCACTATAAAGACCCTTTCCATTATTTTTGATAACTTCGGAGAGACCTGAGTTTTCATTACTAAAATAGCTGAAAATATCTCCTATCAAAGGAATGCTTTTAGCAGAAGCGGTAAACGAGAATCCAATCGTTGCGGTGGATAACCCGAATATAATGGAAGCAGCCAGAACATTCTTTTGCCAACGTTTCATTTTTTTCTTCTTTCTTATTGATTTTTTTAGGGTTCTTTTGACTTTAGCTTTTTCTAGTTCGGTGACTTCCATTTCCTTACATTCAGTTTCGTCTATGTCTATATCATTTAATAATTCATAAATATCCTTCATACGACACTGCCTCCTAATTTAAGATTCGTGGCTTTTTGATTTAGCTTCTTTTTTCCCCTATGAATTCGATTATCTATTGATGCTTTGGTCAACCCGAGTTTTATCGATATATCCTCATTTTTTAAACCAAGAAAGTACTTCATGATAAAAATATCCCGATCTACAGGTTCTAAAAGGTCAATTAACTGAAGTAGTTCTTTTCTGTCTTCCAGTATAATCAGTTCCTCTTCTGCAGATTTTTCTGGATCTACTTCTGTGTAACCTGATGTAAGCTCCATTTTCTTCACGGCTTTTCGGTAGTAATCAATCGCTTTAAACTTGGCGATTGCACAGATCCATTTTCTGAAGTCTGTTGTGTCCCCATGGAACTTTTTTGAATTGTTCCAGATTGAAAGAAAAATATCATTGATGCATTCTTCCAGGACACCGTCGTTCCTAAGGGGAGAGAGAACCTTATATGTGACCCCCTTGATTAGTGGCAAATAGGTATCCACTATAAATTCCAATGCGTCTTCTTCTTGGCGTTGCAACCGCTCGATAAAATTTATATTAGTAGACTTCATGACATGATTCCCCTTGTTTTTTTGTAAAAGCTTTTACACTTAATACAACGTGTGTAAAAAAAATTATTCTCAACAATTTTTGGGTTTTTATAGAAATTAGTGGGTGTGATGGTTCGATTCGTATTTGGATTGATATGGTATTGAGGGTATCAAATTTTGTCAGTATGCGACAGTGTTGTCCATATAAACGGCTTGTTGGCAAAATAGAATGAATAAAAATAGATTCTTTAACAAAAACACTTAATTGCTGCTAAAGACTTGAATGAAAAAATATTCTATATACATTTTGCAGGAAGGATAATCACTTGGTTTTCTTGAATAATAATATGCTTGGCGTTTTTTGAAAGGATGAAGGAATGATGGATATATACATTCACAGGCTAAATGAACAGGATGCACAAGCGTTATTTGAATTTGAATGCAATAATAGAAGGTTTTTCGAGCAAACTGTGCCAGGCCGGGGAGATGATTATTATAGTTTTGGATCGTTTGAGATCAGGCATAAGGAATTATTAAAAGAACAAGAAGATGCCATCTCCTCTTTTTGTTTAATTAAGGATGGTTCAGGCATAATCGTCGGCAGGATGAACCTTGTGGATATCGATCCCATTAATGGTACGGCTCATGTCGGTTACAGAATTGGCGAAGCGTTTACGCAAAAGGGGATAGCGAATGAAGCTTTAAAGCTTTTGGTTAATCTGGCGCCGGAATGGAATGTGACGCAAATGCATGCCAAAACGACAAGCGACAATATTGCATCCCAAAAGGTTTTAGAGAAAAACGGTTTTGAATGGATTTCGATTAATGAGGAAATTAGTGCAGATTCCGGTCAAAAGCTAATATTCTATCATTATAGGAGGAACCTTTAAATCCGTTTTCTTCTATTAATAGATCGCACTCCACCATATTCGAGATATTTTCCCGGCAAAAGATTTCATCACTTAAAAGGAGAGAGGATTATATAATATGATAGAAGGTTTATATGAAGCCCATCTACCCGTAAAGAATCTGGCCATCTCTATGGATTTTTATAAGAAAATAGGCTTGAAGCTAGCTTGGAGGGATGAAGGTACTGCCTTCTTTTGGATAGAGGAAAACAAAAGCTGGGTCGGATTATGGGAAGGGGAAGAATATCAAACTCCATACCACCCTTCACTAAGGCATATCGCATTTCGGGTATCTTATGAAAATATGAAAATTGCACTAACTTGGCTCCAATCCCTAAAAATTGAAGCCGTCCCTTTTGGAAAAAGGACATCGATCGAACCTTTTGTTCGTCCGAACCAAGGGAATGCTTCCGTCTACTTCAATGACCCGGATGGGAATAGTCTCGAACTCATGTGTTCGGTAGAAGTCCCCGATGCATATAAGCATATGACTGAAAAACTTTCACTTGAAGAATGGGAAGAACTAAATTCTTTAGAAAAAAAGTTATGAAACGATTGGTTTTATTTAATAGAAGGAAGTGTAAGTATTGTTTAATCAATTAACGAATAACGATAGTATTCTTAATCATTTACGTGCAGACTGTGAGAATTGTTTTGGTTTGTGCTGTGTAGCTTTGCCTTATGCGAAATCTGCTGATTTTGCCTTTGATAAAGATGGAGGTACACCATGTTCAAACCTGCAATCGGATTATCGTTGCGGCATCCATGAAAATCTCAGAGAAAAAGGATTTAGGGGCTGCACGGTATATGAATGCTTCGGTGCCGGTCAAAAGGTATCTCAACTCACATATGGTGGAAACGATTGGAGAGACAACCCAGCGTCAGCAAAGGAAATGTTCGATGTATTTCCTATTATGCAACAACTGCATGAAATGCTTTGTTACTTAAATGAGGCACTGAATTTAGAAGATGCGCAACCTCTTTACCAGGATTTGCAGGCTGCTTTTGAAGAAACGGAACATCTCACTAAGCAAAATCCAACGTCTATCATGAACCTGAATGTACCAGCGCATAGAGCGATCGTTAATGATTTACTTCTGCGCACAAGCGAACTCGTACGTGCAAAGGTTTCATTTAAGAAAAATAAAAATCAGAAAAAACAGAACAAAATAGGTAGAGGAAGTGACCTAATCGGTGCAAAGTTGAGAGGTGCTGACCTTAGGGGAGCGAACTTAAGAGGAGCTTTACTTATTGCATCCGACCTCAGGGAAGCTGACATGAGAGTGACGGATCTTATCGGTGCAGACTTTAGGGACGCTGATTTAAGCGGTGCCGATCTCACCGGGAGTTTCTTCATCACACAAGCACAGATTAACTCGGCTAAAGGCGATACGAAGACAAAATTACCGCTCACATTAAGCATTCCCGATCATTGGAGGTGAAGGAAAGCTAATATCAGAGCGAACTTTCATGCAGAGTATACGCCTCATGAATGAAAATTGTTTAATTCACGAGTAAAAGCGCCAAACTTACGAGTAAATGTCTCCAATTCAAGAGTAAAAGGCAAAAACTCACGAGTAATGGGAAAATCAATACATAGAAACTCTACTACCATGCGATTCTTCATTAGGAGGGATCGTCTTTTGTAATTGGGCGGAAAATTTTCATTTTTCCATTTGACTCTGACGTTGCGTAATACCTTAAAGTAATTGATATCGAAAGGGGGGGAAGGAGCAGTGGCAATGAAAGTGAAGGAGCTGGCTGATTTAGTTGGCATTAGTGTGCGGACACTGCATTATTATGATGAAATCGGGTTATTATCACCAGAGGAAATAACCGATTCAGGTTATCGGCTTTATTCGAATGATAATCTTGAGATGTTGCAGCAAATCCTGTTTTTCAGGGAACTGGGCATGCCATTAAAGGAAATAAAGCAAATGATAAGCAGCTCTTCGTTTGATAAACAAGATGCGTTAAAGCAACATCAAAAAATGCTACTGGAGAAACGCAGCCAGCTCGATAAATTAATTGAAACGGTCGAAAAATCGATTAAGCATATGAAAGGGGAAATTCAAATGACGAATAAGGAAAAATTTGAAGGATTTGACTTCAGTCAGAATCCATATGAAGACGAAGCCCGCAAGCTTTGGGGTGATAAAGCTGTCAATGAGTCGAAGGCTAAAGTCGCGGGCATGTCCAAAGATGCACAGAAAATTGTATCCGAGATTTATTTAAAACTTGCTTCAATCCGAAATGGCTCGCCCAAGTCGGAGGAGGCACAAGAGGCAATTAAAGAATGGTATGATTGTTTGAACAATAACTTCGGCACATACTCACTGGACGCTTTCAAAGGATTAGGTCAAATGTACGTGGATGATCAACGCTTCACCAAAAATATCGACAAATACGGTGATGGTTTAGCGAAATTCATGTGTGATGCGATGGGGCATTTTGCTGACGCTAACAAAATTTGAATCCCAAGATTGAAAAGTTTCATGTCGGAAGGTTGCTTCGGCAACCTTCTTAATTTATAGCTAAAGGGACAGTAAGTTGAAGGAGCTGAATACTATGGTTTTGGCAACATTTATAATATTCTGATTAATAGAGAGTAGGGGGGAAACGTATGGAATTTAGGAATGCGGCCTTTAATGATGTTAATGGAAGTAAAGTGGCTTTTTTTAATGGAGATGCCATTTATACAAGCATCCTCACTAAACTACGGGCCGCAGGTTGTGTTTTTGCTGAGGAAGAGACCCGGTTGCTCATCAACGCGGCAGGGACAACAGCCGAATTGGCCGGGATGGTGGATAGACGGATAGCGGGTTTACCCCTTGAACACGTCATCGGCTGGGCGGAATTCTGCGGTATCCGGATAGAAGTTGACCCAGGAGTCTTCGTACCCCGCAGACGGACCGAGTTTTTAGTCCGCCAAGCGGCAGCACTTGCCATGCCTGGAGCAGTCGTGGTGGACTTGTGCTGCGGCACGGGCGCGGTTGGTTCCGCTGTGGGCGATGTTCTCGAAGATATCGAGTTGCACGCCGTCGACATTGACCCGGCCGCGGTACGGTGTGCGCGTCGTAACGTCATTTCAGTCAATGGTCAGGTATACGAAGGGGACCTCTATGAACCGCTTCCATCCAATTTACGGGGACGTGTTGACATACTGGTCGCAAACGCACCATACGTCCCTACTGAGGGAATCGGACTACTACCCCATGAAGCGCGCATGCATGAGGCGAGGGTGGCATTAGACGGCGGGTCCGACGGGCTTGATGTCCAGCGAAGGGTGGCAGCTTCGGCAACACTTTGGCTGGCACCGGGCTCCCATTTGTTAGTCGAGACCAGTGAGCGGCAAGCGATACGGACCGTAGAAATCTTTGCTAGATACGGGGTGATGCCACAGGTGGTGAAGTGTGAAGACCTGGACGCCACTGTCGTCATTGGAACCAGGCCCGCACTGTAAAGGAATGTTTCAGTGGCGCTTTTTCTTATTTTTTCACTTTCTGTCTGTATTCATTTATAGTTCGATCCTTCATTACAAATAAGTCTTTTGGCGGCACTATCTTAGGGGATTTGGTCAAAAAAGAAATCGGCATCATAAAAGGGACCAAAGAAGCGGTCCCTTTCCGACATTATTTCTTGAGCATGTATACGATTTCCTTAGCTTTTTCTAAAGTAACTCCTTCGATGATACTGTTGTTTTTTCGAACGGCCGTGCCAAAATGATAGTGCCCGGTATGCAGTTCGGAATGGATAGCAAGGATATTATCCTTATTTAAACCGCTTCCAACCAGTATCGCTATGTCGCCGCAGACCCTTTTCATTTGTTGAATCGTTTTCATGCGGCTGGGGAAATCCCCATGCCCGCCTGACGTCAATATCGTTGTGATTTCTGGATATTGTGCCAGCGTTTCAGCTGAAATGACCAGGTCGTTTGTTTCATCGATGGCCCTGTGGAATGTAATCTCCAAACCTCCGCATACCGTCAATAGTTCTTCGAGATAGGGTCGATGGATTTCATTTTTTTCATCTAATGCACCTAATACAACCCCGTTCGCTCCGAGTGAACGAATGATTTGGATATCTTTTTTCATGATTTCCAAATCGTTTTGAGAATAACAAAACGACTGGCTATGGGGCCTTACCATCACGTTGACTGGAATCTTTACTGAATGGACGACAGCTTCTATCAGGGCGTGGCTTGGAGTCAATCCCCCCTCGGCTAAAGAACTGACAAGCTCGATTCGATCTGCGCCCGATTCTTCGATTATAATGGCATCTTCTATCGTTGTGGCAATGAATTCAATGTACATTGGATTTTCCTTTCCTGCATGCAAGTATTATAAGAATAGCTTGTTTAAGATTATTAAATCCATTAAGAATAGTAAAGTCCATTCATTAATAGATACCATGGCCCCCTCATCAAGTACCTGCTTTAGTTTTCCTCAACTGGAATTTATTTATTTCTCATATTTATGAAACGAAATGAACATTCGAACGTATAAAAAAAGGATATATTCAAAGGTATATTTGAAAGTGGAATTGGCGGGGGAGTTAAATGAAAATCATCATGACGGAGGTTATTTAATTGGATAAAGAAAGTAAAGAAGTAAAGAAATCGAGGTTTTACAAGGTAGGGATGGGGTTCCTGATCATTTCCCTTCTCACTTGGATCATTCCTGTCGTAGCTCCTTTTACGCCATTTTCGACTGCGGCTAAAGCTGGGGTCATAACAGGCGCAATCGTCTTTGCGGAAGTCATGTTTTGGGCAGGCGCGCTTTTGGTCGGAAAAGAAGTGGCTGCCAAATATAAAGGTTATTTAAACCCGAAAAATTGGAGAAAAGAAAAAGGGTGAAGCAATGGGAGTGATGCTCCACGGAAATAGAGTTGCTGAAAGTTTTTGGATTCATCGTGGCTTCGCGTGAGGAAGTACATAGATTGGGGCATTGACGTTTCCTTTGACGAGTTGGTTCCATTATGGTGATTTGCAATCAATCACGAAAGCCGTAAGATGTGATCGATCGGATTGTTGGACGGGTTGAGTTCGTTCCGCATGATCTTTTCTATTAGAATTCATAAAGCTCCGACAAAACGATTCGAGTTTTGTCGGGGCTTTTCTTTTTTCTTGAAAAAAGCTTAAGTACATCGACCTGTATCTTTCCCGGTCAACGGCAGCCTATTGGCTCGTTTTGCCTCAGTTTGATGCGCATATCTCCTTAGTTGTGACCTTATTTGTCTCGTATTGATCATAGGGAAAATGACTTTGTCCTGTGGTGATGGGGTTGATAAAGCGAGACATACCAAACAGTAATAGTGATGGGAGGCTGCAAGTTAAAGGCGGGGAAGCAGTTTTTCATGAACTAGGGAATTTATCACTTGTAAGAATATTACAAAATTGTAAGATGAACAGTGTACAAATTTTGTTAAGGGGATGAGTGAAATAATGAAGAAAAAAGTTTTATGTATTTCATTTTTTGTAGCTTCTTTAGTCCTTTTTGGCTCCCTTGATCTTTTTGCAAGTAAAGCATCAGCAGAAACACACACCTATGATGGAAAAAGTCCTTACTATAATAATTGTGCGAATAGCGCAGTAACGAAGAAGGCCGTAAAAATTTATGCCAACGGTGCTTCCGCCAATTTGGAGTTGAAATTCAGCACAACTTGTAAAACGGCTTGGGCAAAGCTCACTCTAAGCAGACCGGCTAAAGCAGATGGGGAGGCAACGGCTTTGGTTGTCCGTAATACGGATAATAAACAATTCAGCTGTGCATCTCCAGGAGGAAATGGTGAAATTAATGAAGGCCAAACGTCATGCTATACACCTATGGTATATGATTTAGATCCGCGAAAAGCAAAAGCGGTCGCTTTTTGGCCATATACAGCAGGTGAAACCGACTGGTATTAATGAAAAAGGAAAAGCTTTCATCTATTTTTATGGAAAGAAAGGATGAATGAATTGAATAAAAAGCTTAAAATGATAGGTTTATCCATGGTGATGACACTGTCGTTGTTTCTTGTCGACTTTGGATTTGGAAAAAATCAGGCTCTAGCCGAAACACATACTTATGATGGAAAAAGTCCATATTATAATAGTTGTGCAAATTCGGCGGTAACGAAGGATAAAAAATGGATCGATTCAAATTCGTACGTAGAATTGAAATTCAGCACGGTCTGTAAAACCGCCTGGGCAAAAGTGACTGTGACACGCGCCGCCGTATACAACCATGAAGCGGACGCCAGGATCGTCCGAAGTACTGATGGTAAGGCCTATACATGTGCCAGTTCCGGGGGCAATGGTGTCGTGAACATAGGGCAGACATCGTGCTATACACCAATGGTATATGATTATGACCCGCGCAAGGCACAGGCCCAAGGGATACATGCAATCCCTAATAGTGATGCATATAATAAAGCGGTGACCATTTGGTACTAAAAAACAAAGGCAAAAGAGCATCCGTATGGTCGGATGCTTTTTTTTGCGGGCAGATTGCATTCACACTTTCATTTTCGCTTCCAAATGAAGTAGATATAGTTTCATCTCCGTACCTCCACGATAACCGGTAATGTTCCCGTTTTTTCCGATAACCCTGTGACATGGCACAGTGATCAGAACAGGATTGGCACCAATGGCCGTACCGACCGCCCGAACAGCTGCGGGCCTTTGGATGATCTGGGCAATATCGGAATAGGAACAGGTTTTTCCGTAAGGTATTTGATTCAGCGCTGCCCAAATTTCTTGTTGAAAGGGAGTGCCCTTTATATCTGTCGGAAGAGAGAAAGTCTGCCTGGTCCCTTCGAAATATTCTTGGAGTTCTTTTAGATAGGGGGTTAATGCTTTTTCATTTTCAATAAGTCTCGCATCCGGAAACCGTTTTTGCAGCCAAGACTCCAGTTCTTCATATGTTTGACCGGGAGAGCCTACATAGCAAAGCCCTTTTTCCGTTTTGGCTACATATAGCTGCCACCTATCATCATGCAATATGGCCCAATCAATGGTTTCTTTATCATTCTTCATTTTCTTCACGCTCCAAAGCTTGAGTTTTGTGATAAGCCTTCCGATATCCTGAAGGGGTATTCCCCATTTTCCTTTTGAATAGTGTCATGAAATAGGGTGTACTAGAGAACCCGACAGCCAAGCCTATTTCAGTAATCGACTGTTCGGACTTTTCCAGCAGCCACGTTGCTTTTTCAAGGCGTAGCCGTTGAATGTATTCAGTGGGCGAGACCCCCTTAACACGCTTGAATGATCGTTGTAAATGAAAGGGGCTGCCGTGGGAAATATCCGCCAATTTATTCAATGTGAGGGGTTCGCTGTAATGGGTGTCGATCCATTCAGCTATTTGTTCAACCCACTCTTCTGTCGGCAAATTCAATCCTTCCGGTTTACATCGTTTACAAGGCCGGAAATCTTCTTCCAAAGCCATCATGGCATTTTTGAAAATCTTCACGTTTTCCTTATTCGGCACCCTGGATTTACAGGAGGGCCTGCAAAAGATGCCCGTCGTCATTACTCCGTATAAAAAATGATCATCATATGCTGCATCACAATCTATAATAGCTTTCCAATATTCATTCGGGAAATCTGCTTTTTCCGGATTCAACACATTCACCTCTGCTTTTAGTATACAAGAAAGGATGGATATACAAACAATTTGATAATATAAAAGCAAGATAACGTAATGATTGAAAAGGTTTGGGAGATGACTGCGGATAGGGGTATTCTGTTAAAATAAGGGAGTGAAATGAAAGAGCAAGATAACGTATCCATTTTTCATTAGAATAAAGAGAATGGGACAAAGGAGGGCATGATCAATGGAAGAAGGCATGATTGAATTGAGGATTCATGCACCAAAGGAGTTTAGTTTTTCGGAAAACCTTACATACTTATCAAGATCCTCCAATGAATGTCTGTTCGATATTGCTGATCAAAAAATTTACCGAGCACTTGTTGTCGAGAAAGAGAAACTCTTAGTGGAAATCAGTGCGATGGATGAAACGGAGCTGACCGTCCGGTTTCCAGGCCGAACTGCACCGATGGATAATCAGGCAATGGATGCTGTTTCCCAATACGTTCGTCACTGGTTCGATCTTGAGACAAACCTGCTTCCTTTTTATGAACTGGCCCAAAATGACCCTTTATTGCAAAAGCCGGTAAGCCAATTCTTCGGTTTGAGAAATATGGGCATCCCCGATTTATTTGAAGCGATTGCCTGGGGAATACTTGGACAGCAGATTAACTTGACTTATGCCTACACCTTGAAACGGAGACTTGTGGAGAGGTTTGGTGATTTTGTTGAATTCGAAGGGAAGCAATATTGGCTGTTTCCCAAGCCTGATGTGATCGCGAAATTGCCGGTCGAAGATCTTGCCGATTTGAGGATGACGGTAAAGAAGTGTGAATATTTAATAGGCGCTGCCCAACTGATTGCAGAAGGGGAACTTACTATAGAAAAGCTGTTGAATGCAAAGGATGTAAAAGAGGCCGAAAAAATGCTGACCAAAATACGGGGAATCGGTCCGTGGACAGCGAACTATGTCCTGATGCGCTGTTTGCGTTTTCCCGCGGCCTTTCCCATCGATGACGTTGGGCTGCATAACTCCTTGAAACTGGTCATGGAAGCGGAAGCAAAACCAACGAAAGCGGAAATCCTGAAACTATCGGAACCGTGGGCCGATTGGGAATCCTATGCGACCTTCTATTTATGGAGATTGCTATATTGACTTCGTGTATATTTCTATATCCAACAATAGAATGCGTCGATGTATCTCTAAATTCGTTTGAAAAAATGCTCAAAGGAGTTGTTTCCTTTGAGCATTTTATGTTTCCGATTGTTTTGCCTTCTTCCAATACAAAAGAGTACTGCAGTGCACGATCCAAAGACAAATCATTAATGGTGTAAAACAAATGCGCCTAAACGATATGAGATAGAAAACTGACTGGGAAAAAATCATTAATAAGCAAAAGGGTGATGATGATCCTATATATCATTTTATTCAGTCTTTTAAATCCTTTCATGTTTGAATTGGCGAAATAAACCGCCAGCAATGTTCAATATTTAATAGAAATGGTAAAATCATTATGCTCCTATAAAATTAGTGAAAGAAAATGAAAATAGAGGATGCTGTTGAATATGAGGAAAGTATCGCTGGAAACCAAGATTCTCGGGTTAGTCTTATCGTTGAGCCTGTTTTTGATTATTTTATTGACGACTACTTTTTCCTATATGGAAGGAAGGCAAATAGCGAAGGATAAAGGTCAATTGGCGTTGGAACTTTCAAGGACGATTAGCTTCATGCCTACCGTTACAGAGGCCTTTGAAACGGATGATCCCGCTGGCACAATTCAGCCGATTGCCGAAAAGCTCCGCAAGGAAACAGGGGCTGAGTTCATCGTTGTCGGGAATAAAGAGGGAATTCGCTATTCCCATCCGCTCGCTTCCGAAATTGGGAAGCGGATGGAAGGCGGGGATAATGCCAGGGCCCTTCAGGAAGGCGAATATTATGTTTCCGAGGCGGCAGGATCACTCGGTCTTTCCATTCGGGGGAAGTCACCGGTATTCAGTGCGGATGGAAAAATAATCGGAATTGTCTCCGTCGGTTTTTTAGTGGACGATGTCCGCGCCCAAATTTTCAAGGACTTGTCCAAAGAGATGATTGTATCTTTAGTGGCCATCATGATTTCGGTCATTGGCAGTTATATGCTGGCAAGGAGCATACGTAAAGATACATTGGGGCTGGAACCATTTGAAATCGCCAATTTATATAAAGAAAAAAATGCAGTGCTTCAATCGGTGAAAGAAGGGATTTTGGCCATTGACCAAAATGGGTTGATTACCTCGATGAATCAGCCGGCAAAAAAATTGCTGGATATTAAAGAGTCCGTTCGCCATTTGAATGTGGATGGCCTATTTCCTTCGAAATATTTATTCGAAGTGCTGAAGTCTGGTGAACCGCAGGTGGATAAGGAGATTTCATGGAAAGACAAATCCGTTATCGTCAATTGTACGCCAATCTTCGATAGTGAAGGAGTAAGCGGTGTTGTCGCTTCGTTCCGTGATCGAACGGAAATTGAAGAAATGGTCAACACATTATCGGAAGTGAAGATGCATTCTGAGGATTTAAGGGCACAGACCCATGAGTTCACCAATAAACTTTACGTCCTTTCAGGTTTGATACAATTAGGCGAATATGATGAAGCAATAGATATGATTCAAAGCGAAACATCCGAATTGCATTCCCTGAACCGTGTCGTGTTCGAACAGATAAAGGATACAAAGGTACAAGCCCTTTTACTTGGGAAGATAGGGAAAGCATCGGAAAAGAAGATCATCTTTGAAATAGACGCCCAAAGTTACCTTGAGAAACTGCCGGATCATATAAAATTGTCACAGCTGACATTGATTCTAGGCAACATTATTGATAATGCACTTGAAGCGGTTTCAAGCATGGAAGAGCCGCGCGTGAAATTTTTTGCCACAGATATCGGAAATGATATGGTATTTGAAGTGAGTGATAACGGAAAAGGAATACCTGAGGATGCCATCGCCCATATTTTCGATCGGGGTTTCACTTCGAAAAACAGCGGAAATCCGAGTGGTTATGGACTTTCGAATGCTGATCATGTCGTCAAAGAGCTGGGCGGCATCATCGAAGTTCACAGCGAGGAGGGAAACACCATATTCACCGTGTATCTTCCTAAAGAACAGTGAGGAGGGAAAGTATGCTGAAGATAAGAGCAGTCATCGCAGAAGATGATTTTCGTGTAGCGGATATCCATGAAAAATTTTTAAAAAACTTTGATGAAATAGAAGTGGTCGGAAAAGCTGTGAATGCCAAAAAAACGCTTCGGATTTTGGAGCAAAAAAACCCGGATTTGCTTTTGCTTGATGTTTATATGCCGGATCAACTTGGTACAGACCTCCTTCCGGACATACGGAAAAAGTTCCCGAATGTGGATATCATCATGATTACCGCGGCAACGGATAAAGACCAACTTGAAAAGGCGCTACACTATGGTGTAGAGAATTATTTAATTAAACCAGTGGAAATGAAGCGTTTCAACCAAGTTATCGAAGAATATCTGAAGAAAGTCAATCTGATGAAATCCAAACAAGAGATCGATCAGGATTTTGTTGATCTCATTTTGAAAAAGGGATCTGCGGTTCCGGAAACGAACGATGGGCCGGACTTACCGAAAGGGGTCGACGAAATCACTTTGGCTAAAGTGATCGAGGTACTTAAAGCAAGCGAGATCGGTTTATCGGCAGAGCAAGTTAGCGGACAGATCGGCGCTTCCAGGACAACCGCGAGACGCTATCTGGAATATTTGATATCCGTTAAGAAGTGTAAAGCGGAAGTCGTTTACGGGGTAGTGGGAAGACCTGAGCGAAGATATTATAAAACTCAATAGCATTAAGTATGAAACACCTTCAAGATTGGGGGTGTTTTTTTATGCATCAAGGATTGAACGTTTCAAAAAAAGCAATATATGTCAAAAAACGTTATTTTATTCTGTTATCTTATTCTTAAGGAGGTTCGGAAATGAGATACAGTCCCATCATCCAAAAAACGATTGAATATATAGAGAATAGCTTACAAGAGGAATTGTCCTTGGAGAACATCGCACAATTCGCAGGTTTTTCGAAATTTCATTATCATCGTATTTTTCAAAAGGAGGTTGGCGTGACCGTATCAGAATATATTCGATATCGAAGGATCGCCAATGCAGCTAACATGCTGCTTTATACAGATGAAAAAATAATCGACATTGCTTTTTATTACCGCTTTGAAACACAAGAATCCTTTACTCGTTCATTTAAGAAATATTATGAACTGCCGCCAGGGCAATATCGGAAACTCGTAAGTAAATTAACCTTGCAAAGGGAGGAAATGACGATGAAAAACGAACAATTATTAAAAGGATGGAATGTAAGCGGGAGTCATCCATTCAATTATAAAATGGGAATTGACCGGGAAACATTCCATAAAGGCCAGGCATCAGGTTTCCTGAAATCCGTCACTGCGGAATCCAAAGAGGAATTTGCAACGATGATGCAACAGTTCAAGGCGGAAAATTATCTTGGTAAAAGAATGAAGCTTTCGGGTTTTATAAAATAAAAAGATGTTGATGGATTTTGTGGTTTATGGATGAGGGTGGATAATGCCCTTCATGATGTTTTGCAATTCGACAATATGGGGAATCGGCCTATCGTTAACGATACGGAATGGAACCATTATTTTTGTCTTGGATGTACCAGAAAACAGTGCCATCATTTCATTCGGGGTCCTTCTATCAGGGCGTGGCCAAGTATGGATCGATCAACTGGAATTCGAGGAAGTCAGGAAAGCCATACCAACGACCAATATAGATTTTGGCTGTGACCTTTTGGATGGGCCGGCAAATCTATCTTTTGAAGAATAAATGCGAAGTAGCATGCCTTTGCCAGCAATGAAGATATAGTCGAAGTTTTCTTAATAATTGCAATCATGTCCTTAATGAACCCGCCATTCAACCCGCGGAGTGGCGCGGTTCAGCCTCGAAAAATCGCTTCCGTGAACACAATGAACAAAATTAACAAAATAGTTTTAAAACACAATAAATTGAGAACGCTTACAAATGAAGCGGTTTCATATACAATTTACCTTATTAGAAGATAAGGAGTGATTGATATGCTCGCTTTATTAGGATACTTGATGATAGTAACGTTTATGATATTAATTATGACAGGGCGACTTTCAGCCATGATAGCTTTGATTGCAGTGCCAAGTGCCTTTGCACTTATTGGCGGGTTTGGCGGTAAAATGGGTGAGATGGCGCTGGAAGGGATCAAAGATGTTGCGCCGACGGGAATCATGATTTTATTTGCGATCCTTTTCTTTGGCATTTTGATCGATGCTGGCGTTTTTGATCCGATCATCAATACGATACTTAAGGTTGTAAAAGGAGATCCAGTGAAAATTGCCATCGGCACGGCAGTCCTGGCTTTGCTGATTTCCTTGGATGGAGATGGTACAACCACATATATGATAACGATTTCAGCCATGCTTCCGCTATATAAACGGATTGGTATGAGGCCGCTCGTATTGGCGGGTATTGCCGTTTCTTCATCTGGAGTCATGAACCTTCTTCCTTGGGGAGGTCCTACAGCACGGGTGATGACCGCTTTAAAACTTGAAATGTCCGATGTTTTCACCCCTGTCATCCCAGCGATGATCGGCGGAGTCCTATTCGTCCTTTTCATGGCATATTGCCTGGGTAAAAAAGAAAGAAAAAGAATCGGGATCATAGAAGTCGATTATCGTGCTATGGCACAGCAAGCGGCTGCAACGGAAGATGCTTATCTTAAGCGTCCAAAATTGATAATATTCAATTACGCATTGACTCTTACATTGCTTGTGGCGCTGATCATGGAACTTATGCCTTCAGCGGTTCTGTTCATGATAGGTTTTGCCATTGCCATTACGGTTAATTATCCGAAACTCAGTGATCAAAAAGAGCGTGTGGCAAACTATGCGGACAATGCTTTATCTGTAATTTCGATGATTTTTGCAGCAGGTGTCTTCACTGGAATCCTTGCAGGTACGGAAATGGTAGATGCCATGGCAAACTCTTTGATTCAGCATATTCCTGATCAAATGGGCGCGCATTTTGCTGTCATCACAGCCATCATCTCAGCACCTTTTACGTTCTTCATGTCTAATGATGCATTTTATTATGGTGTGCTCCCATTGCTTGCTAAAGCGGGAGCTGCATATGGAATTGATCCTGCCATGATCGGCAGAGCTTCGCTATTAGGGTTGCCTGTCCATCTATTAAGCCCGCTTGTTCCATCTACCTATCTATTGGTTGGAATGGTAGGGGAAGATTTCGGTGCATTGCAGCGCACCTTCCTGAAATGGGCATGCGGATCGACGCTTGTCATGATAGTCGTATGTATCCTATTGGGAATCATCCCACTATAAAGCCCTAAAGAGTCCCGTTCGCCAAGATGCGAACGGGACTCTTTTCTGTCTGCATCAAGCGCTGAATAAATCTGGAAAAGTGAGAAACATTATGTTTGTCTTCGCTTTCGCGACAAAGTTAGCTTTTGCTTTTATTGAATGCGGAAGGTACGTACCTTAAGATTAAAGGAAACTATATCAATATGAAGGGAAGAGAGCAAAATGGCTCACTTTAATATAAAAGTTGCAGTTCAAAAGTTCGGAAACTTTCTAAGTTCAATGGTCATGCCGAATATATCAGCTTTCATAGCATGGGGGCTAATCACTGCCCTATTCATCCCATCTGGTTTCCTGCCAAATGAAAGCCTTGCCAAAATGGTTACACCGATGGTTACGTTTTTACTGCCGCTTTTAATTGGGTATACGGGTGGTAAGCTAATCCATGACCACCGTGGCGGCGTAGTCGGTGCCATTGCAACAATGGGTGTCATCGTCGGATCAGATATCCCGATGTTCCTTGGCGCCATGATAATGGGACCGTTCGGCGGATATGTCATCAAGAAATTCGATCAATTGATTGAAGGGAAAATAAAAGCCGGTTTTGAAATGCTAGTTAATAATTTCTCAGCGGGGATAATTGGAGGCTTATTGTCCATTCTATCCTTCATGGCCATAGGGCCTGCTGTAGACGTATTTACAGGCTGGCTAGTAGCTGGAGTCGATTGGCTTGTCGGTACAGGTTTACTGCCGTTGACAAGTATCCTGATCGAGCCTGCCAAGGTATTGTTCTTGAACAATGCCATCAATCATGGTGTACTATCACCAATCGGTGTAGAGCAAGTTAAACAAACAGGGGCTTCAATCCTGTTCCTTCTGGAATCGAATCCTGGACCGGGTATCGGCGTATTGCTTGCCTATTGCATTTTTGGAAAGGGAACGGCGAAGAAATCGGCTCCAGGAGCTGCCATCATTCATTTCTTCGGCGGGATCCATGAAATTTATTTCCCTTATATCTTAATGAAGCCGATGTTATTCTTAGCCGTCATTCTTGGAGGCATGAGTGGAGTTTTCACATTGGTCCTGCTTGGCGGGGGATTGTTCGCTCCTGCTTCTCCAGGCAGCATACTTGCCATTACGGCAGTAACTCCGCATAATGCGGGCGCATATATTGCTAACTTTGCAGGCGTGATCGTAGCCGCCCTTGTTTCATTCATCGTCGGTGCATTCATCCTGAAAACAGGAAAGCAATCTGAAGAGAATATTGAAGATGCCGCGAAAAAAATGCAAGAAATGAAAGGCAAGAAAAGCTCTGTTGCCGATGTATTCGCTTCAGATCCTGGAACGATGCCAACAAACGTCAGCAAAATAATATTTGCCTGCGATGCTGGAATGGGTTCAAGTGCTATGGGAGCTTCGCTGCTTCGCAAGAAGGTGAAGGAAGCCGGATTGAATATCACCGTGACCAATACGGCGATCTCGAACATCCCTGCTGATGCACAAATCGTCATAACACAGGAAGAGTTAACTCCAAGGGCACAGAATAAAGTGCCGAATGCTTATCATGTATCCGTCGATAATTTCCTATCGAGCCCTGAATACGATTCATTGCTTGCACGGCTTCAGGATGATGGCACAGATGAGCTTCATGAAATCGTCGAAGATGCGGAAGAGAAGGTTCCCGGCGTTCGTGAACATTCAATCGAGCCTGGCATCAACGAGGAAGAGCAGGATGATAATGAATTGCTCCGCGAAGAAAACGTCTTCCTTAATCAACAATTCGCAAATAAGGAAGAAGCGATCCGCTTTGCGGGAAGAGCTTTGGTCAATGCAGGTTACGTTAAGGAAAGCTATATTGAAGCAATGATTGCCCGTGATGAATTGACTTCAACCTATATGGGGAATGATGTAGCCATTCCGCACGGAACCGAGGAAGCTAAGAAAGATGTCCTTAAATCCGGATTTACCGTCTTACAAATCCCTGATGGTGTCGACTTTGACGGCCAAAAGGCAAGATTGATATTCGGCATTGCCGGCAAGGACGGGACACATCTTGAAATACTATCTGGCATTGCAGTTACCTGCTCCGAGATGGAGAATATCGAAAAGATGGTTAAAGCCACAACTGCCAGGGAATTGATGGATATAATAAATGTCGGAAATAATTAAATACACTTAACCATGAATAGAAAAGCGTTTTACGCTTTTCTATTCAGTATTTTCTCGTGTTACTCCACCAGAAATGAGTTGGTAGCATGTATATAACTTCAAGGGAAAAATCAATCATAGAATTGATCATAAAAACTTCTGGAAAACATACAGCCTTATCCATTGCGACACAATTGAATGTTAGTGTCCGGACTGTTCAACGTGATCTGAAGTCCATAGAAAAAATCCTGCAATCATTCGGGTTGCATTTAACACGCAATACACATGAGGGGCTGACCATCGACGGGAAGAATGAACAAGTCTTTCGGCTTGTGCAGCACCTGATGGGCAATCATCCAATCGATCAAACGCCACAAGAAAGAAAGTTGCATCTCCTTTTAGCATTACTGCAGGAAGAATCATATAAAACTCAAGTTCTTGCGGGGGATCTCGGTATAAGCATTACGACTCTTACAACCTATTTGGACGAACTGACTGAATGGTTAAAGAATTTTAATATCGTGATTACGAGAAAAAGGGGGGTCGGAATAGAGCTTGCTGGCACTGAAGAAAATAAACGGAAAGCCCAGGCTGCCTATTTCCTGCACTTTTTTAATGAAGAGCTGATTGAAAGTTTATTTTTGTTGCAAGAAGGAAAATTCCCGGAAGCGAAAATCCTCGACTATTTCGATCCCGAATATCTTCTGGCTATCGATGGGGTGCTGTTTTCCACTTTTAACAGTGTCCATTCTCGATTGGCGGATAGCGGGTATATAGGGTTAATTGTACATATTTATATAACCCTGCAAAGGAATGAAAGCCAATTTTTTTTGGAGAAGGACTTCAAGAAAATAAGCGAACTTTCCGATGAGAATAATCTCATGAATAAAATAGGCAAGGAACTCGGCACCATGCTGGAAGTTTCTTTTACCATCGATGATATAAGCTATCTGGCAGCCATTCTTAAAGGTTCCAAGCTTCATGCGGCTGATGCCGTTCCATATGACAGTGTATTGCTTGGCCAACTGATAAGAAACCTGATAAAAGATGTTTCGGCACAGCTGCAAATCGATTTGACCAAGGATTTCCCATTGTATCAAGGGCTCCTTGCCCATATGGAACCATCGCTTTTCCGGATCAAACAGGAAATGGGATTGTACAACCCCTTAACCGAAGATATTAAACGAAAGTATCCGGTTCTCTTTTTGGCAGTAAAGGCCAGTCTGGAAAAGGGATTCAAAGAAATAAAAGAATTTCCTGAAGATGAAATAGCCTTCATCGTCCTGCATTTCGGATCTGCATTAGTCCTGCGGGAGGAAGAAATATCAATAAGGGCACTCATCGTTTGCCCGACAGGTATCGGCACGTCGAAGATGCTTGCAAGCCGGATCAAAAAAGAAATCATCGAAATCGAGACTGTAGAAATCAAGACGATCAAAGACATCCAGCAGCAGGGCAGCCTGAAAAACTATGATGTGACCATTTCTACCGTCCGGCTTCCATATATCGATAGCGATTATATTCTTGTATCCCCTCTTTTGAGTGAAGAGAATATATTGAACATCAGGAATTATTTAAGGAAAAATATCGAAAACTTCACGAAGAATAAACGTTATGGCAGTCATTCAGCCAATAAGATTACCCCGGCCAAAAAAGAAGATGGCGAATTGAAAGAAGTGCTGCAGGAATTGAAAGATGCCCAGCAGAGCATCGAGTCGATCATGGATAATTTCCGGTTTTATCGGCTGCCGCATCTGAAAGGACATCCAGAAATCATCGAAGAAATGGTCAGGGTGGCTGAAAATGAATCACTGATAATGGGTGCGGATGATGTAATCGAATCCTTGAACGAACGGGAAAAAAAAGGTGGTTTAGGCATTCCGGGCACTGGAATGGGCCTTTTCCATACGAGACACAAGAATGTGAAGGAACTGATATTCCAGGTGGCCCACCTGGAGGAATATCGTTTGGTCAAAGGTATGGATGGAAAAGACGTCCATATGAAAAATTTACTGCTGATGCTGGCACCTGAAGAACTGAGTGTGAAGCAGCAGGAAATCGTCAGCTTAATAAGCTCAAGCTTAATTGAAAGCAATGAATCCATCATGATTTTTTCATCTTCGGACGAGGAAATGATTAACAGAAGGCTGGAAGCCATATTTTTGGACTATTTATATACTAACTTGATAAAGGGATGATTGTAATGAAACAAGCAGTACATTTCGGTGCAGGAAACATTGGAAGAGGATTTATCGGAGCACTCTTTTCACAATCTGGATATCATGTGACTTTTGTGGACATAGCCGATCAAATCATCGATCAATTAAATGATAAAAAGCAATATCAAGTCAAACTGGCTACTGATCAACAAGAATCCGTAACAATAGAAAATGTTTCGGGTTTAAACAGCTTAAAGCAGGAAGAGGAAATCATTAAAGCAATTTCCGAAGCAACCTACCTCACCACTGCTATCGGTCCCAATATTTTGCCCCATATCGCTCCTTTAATTGCAAAAGGATTGGCCTCAAGGGTGAAAGAAAACGAAGAAAAACTATATGTGATCGCTTGTGAAAACCAAATATCGGCAACAGACCTTTTAGAAGGCTACATTCTAGAAAACTTGGATCAAGACACAAAAGAAAAACTAGTTGATAAAGTATACTTCTTTAACTCAGCAGTCGATCGCATCGTTCCTATCCAAAATAACGAAGGATCACTCGATGTTTTGGTGGAACCTTATTATGAATGGGTCGTGGAAACGAATGAAAGCATTCCTGCCGTTGAAGGGATGACCATTGTAAAGGAACTCGCTCCATTCATTGAGAGAAAACTGTTCACCGTTAATACAGGACATGCCGTCATTGCTTACCTCGGTTATCTCAAAAATAAAAAATCGACGATTGACCAATCATTGGAGGACGCAGGCATTGTAGAGCAAGTCAAGAATACCCTAGGGGAAACGGGCGCCTACTTAATAAAGCAATACGGTTTGGATGCAGAAGAGCATCAGCAGTATATCGAAAAAATCATTAACCGATTTAAAAACTCCTACCTGAATGACTCGGTGAATAGAGTCGGCCGTTCACCGCTGCGCAAGCTTGGGCCAAACGACCGTCTCGTGCGCCCTGCCGTAGAAGCTAAAAAAGCAGGACTTTCCTATACTAATCTGGCGAAAGCGATAGCCGCCGCTTTACTCTTTGATTTTAACGAAGATGAAGAAGCCCTTAAACTGCAAACGATGATCAAAGAACACGGACTAGCTACCGCACTTAAGGAAGTTAGCGGATTGGACGAAAATAACGAAATAACCAAAGAGGTTATCAACCACTACAACAACTTGAAATAAAAGCCGAAGAACTCCTGAAATCTTTTTTCAGGAGTTTTTTCTTAATCATTATATATCAGATAAAACTAAAAAAACCTTGTAAACAGTAATCATTACGTTTTATAATGGAAGCCAGTCAAGACAAGAGGGCTTTTATTAAAGTATAAATCGTAATCATTTTGATTTGTTTGGAAGGAGCTTTTTTATGAGATAAAGTTTTATAAAATGCGTGCAGTAAATCAAGAGTTAGGTGCAATTTCTTAAACTGGGTGCCTTTGCACGGGATATAGAGCCGTTACTCAATGGTTTAGTGGTTCTGCTCGTGAGTTTAGAGCGTTTACTCGTAAATGAATATGTACTCCCGAGGAGCATTACATAGTTTGATTTCGGATAAGCACTAAGAAATGCGTGCGTTGCCTGGTTTGTCATGATAGTAAATCAAAGCTGTAATCTAAATCGTAATCAATACGATTTTTAGCGGCCGATAAAAATAGTTGTAATGGGGGAAATCTATCGTGTTCAGAAAATGTAAATCGATTTTTATTGTATGTTTATCTTTCTTTCTTTTGGCTGCTTGTTCCACCGAGTCTGCGAAAGATCAAGTGGGAGGGGAGAAGGACGTGAACTTGCTTTTTAATTTTGCGACTAGCTCGCTTGATCCGAATGTTGATACTAGTTATGTGTCACTAAGGGCTGGAATCACTGAGACGTTGGTGCATCTCAATGATGAGGATTTGAACATCGAACCTTGGCTGGCGAAAAGCTGGGATAGCAAAGATGGTCAACTATGGAATTTCAAGTTAAGGGAGGGTGTGACTTTTCAGAATGGAAAGCCGATGGATGGCATAGCTGTGAAGGCTTCCTTGGAGAGGGCGATGAAAGATAGTCCAGCAATCAAGAATGCTTTGCGCATTGAATCGATTGAAGCGGACGGGAATGCGCTGACCATTAAGACGGAGGTTCCCTTTCCTGAGTTTCCTTCTGAATTGGTTCATCCTAATACATCGATTATTGACGTGGAGGAAAGTGATTATATAAACAAGCCGATAGGAACAGGGCCATTTGCCGTTTCAAAATTCACACCTGGGACGGCTGTTGATTTAATACGGTATGAGTCTTACTGGGATGGAGCCGCAAAGCTTGAGAGAGCCAGGTTTTCGTTTAATGAAGATGCCAATGCACGGTCCCTTGCCCTTGAATCGGGAGACGCCGATATTGTTTTCCGCCCGGAAGTGGAAAGCCTGGAAAATTTAGAGGCGATAGATGGTGTGAAGGTTGAATCGACATCCACTTTCCGCGTACATCAAATGACGATGAATTTGGAACGTAAAGCACTGCAGGACATACACGTCCGAAAGGCGATAGATGCCTTGATCGACCGTTCTTCCATTGCTGATACGATTTTACATGGTCATGCAGAAGTGGCAACAGGGCCATTTCCGTCCACTTTCTCTTTTGCTCCCGACTATCCGAAAAAAAAGAATGGAATGGAAGCGGCCAAAGGGTTCCTTGATCAGGCGGGATATAAAAAAGTTAATGGTGTCATGCAAAAAGACGGCAAACCTTTAACGTTTACACTTCTTACATACAGTTCACGTGCCGATCTGCCGTTAATTGCCCAAGTTTTCCAATCGGATGCGGACCAGTTGGGGATTGATGTGAAAATCAAGCAAATAGAAATCCCTGAAGAGTATATGGCTGCCAATCGCGATTGGGATGTAACGACCTACAGCAATTTAACGGCTCCGCGCGGGGATGCCGGCTATTATTTAAATGCTACCTATCATCCAAAGGGAGCCTTGAACTTCAGTGGGGCCGATGATGATCACCTGACGTCCCTGATTGATAGGCTGAACGTAACGGTCGAGCAGGAGAAGCGCTCGGATTTAGCAGAGGATATTGCGATGTATGTGGATGAACAAGTATATAATTCTTTCATTTTACATCCGAATACACTTGTTGCTTATGATGCCGATAGAGTTAAACACTGGATCACTTCGAGAAGCGAGTACTACATGCTGACGAATGAATTGGATGTGAAGTGAATGTTCCGCATTATGATCCGGCGATTCATTGAGGTCGTGATTTTTGTCCTTGTGATTACATTCATCTCTTTCCTTTTTGTTCGGCTTGCTCCAGGGGACCCGGTCCTCTCGATACTTCAAGTGGATGATGTGTCGATCACAAACGAGCAAGTCAATGAACTTCGTGAAGAATTGGGGTTCAATGATCCGCTGTTAGTGCAATATGCCGATTGGTTTGCGGACTTTATCCAATTGGATTTCGGTAATTCCTATCTGACGAATCAGCCTGTGATGGAGATGATCATGAGCGGACTGCCTGCAACACTTGAGCTTGCGGTTGGCGCATTGCTTGTGATGCTTGGTATAGCCATTCCATTAGGTTCGCTTGCTGCCTTGTACAGGGGAAGCTGGATTGATCAGATTAGCCGCGCCGTTTCTTTGTTGGGCGCAGCCATTCCTAGCTTTTGGCTGGGGCTGCTCTTGATGGATTTATTTGCGGTACGGTGGGGGGCCCTTCCAACAATGGGCAGGGACGGATTTCGTTCTTTGATTCTGCCGTCAGTCACGTTGGGGCTGGCCATCACAAGTGTGTACGTCCGTTTGCTGCGTTCGAGTTTGATAGACTCCCTCAGTCATGATTTCATCAGGGCTGCCCGATCAAGGGGGATTTCAGAAATGCGGATATTCTTTGCCCATGCTTTTCGTTATAGCCTGCCCCCGGTCATTACCGTATTCGGTGTCAGCCTTGGCAGCCTGATCGGCGGTGTAGTGGTGATCGAAGTGATTTTTGCCTATCCAGGCATAGGGAAGATGGTCGTGGACTCGATTCGGTCACGGGATTATCCCGTCATCCAAGGGTACCTGCTGGTCATGTCCATCATTGTATTCATGGTTAATAGTGCTGTGGATTTATCTTATCGCTATTTAAATCCGGAGCTAAGATTGAAGGAAAGGAAGCATGGAAAATGGAGTTAGTTATCAAAAGAAAATCCAAAAGGCGCTGGGGAATGACCATCCTTTTTACGGTGATGGCTACAGTCCTTGCCGCTGCGGCTTACACCTTTCTTATCCTGAAACACGATCCATCACTGGTCAATCTGGAAGAAAGGCTATTGCCGGCGAGCTTGGAACATCCGTTAGGGACGGATCATCTAGGGCGTGATGTATCGACACGCCTTCTGCTTGGCGCAAAGCTGACGGTTGGCTACGGTCTCTTATCGCTATTTGCCGCTGTTATCATCGGAGTCCCGTTCGGGGTGATTGCCGGTTTTAAAGGAGGTCTGATCGATCGGATCTTCATGCGCATTGCAGACGCATTTCTCGCATTCCCTGATACGATCGTTGCCATTGTGCTTAGCGGCTTATTGGGACCGGGAATCGAAAATCTCCTGTTGGCGATCGTTCTAGTGAAATGGGTGAATTATGCCCGGCTTGTGCGAAGTACGGTGATCACCGAACACCGGAAGGATTATGTCACAGCTGCTAAAATCAATGGATTACGTCCACTTGGAATTATGCGGAAGCATTTGTTTCCGCACATTATCGGGAACGTGCTTGTATTGGCTAGCCTTGATTTAGGAAAAATCATTTTGCTCATATCTTCCTTATCCTATATCGGGCTCGGGGCACAGCCGCCGGCACCAGAGTGGGGAGCCATGCTGAATGATGCCCGTCCATACTTTCAATCCAATATGTTGCTGATGATTTACCCAGGGCTCGCCATCGCATTTGTCGTCCTTCTATCCAACATACTCGGTGATTATTTGCGCGATGCATTCGATGTGAAAAAGGAGGTGGAATCATGAGCATCTTATCCGTGAGGCAGCTAAATATCATGGGAAAGCAAAATCATATCGTCAAGGATCTTTCAGTAGATGTGCAGGAAGGTGAGTGGTTCGCAATTGTCGGACAAAGCGGGAGCGGCAAAAGCATGACGGCCATGGCCATATGTCAGCTGCTTGCGCCCAATCTCCAAGCGAAGGGGGAAATATGGTACGGGGAAAAGAATCTTTTAACGCTATCTTCCTCTGAAATCAGGAAGATTCGCGGAAAGTGCCTGGCTTATATTTTTCAAGATTACCAGGGATCATTCACACCGTTCCTAACTATCGGGCAACATTTCGACGAATATCAACGAACACATTTGAACCTTTCCAAAAAGGCAAGGAGGCAGCAAGCGGTCAAGGCGCTCATATCGGTGGGGCTAAATGAAGACATCTACGGCAGATATCCTTTTCAATTAAGCGGTGGACAGCTTCAGCGAGTATCCATTTCGATAGCCCTGCTGCTTGAACCGGATATATTGATAGCGGATGAACCGACCACAGCCTTGGACAGTGTATCTTCCTTTAAGGTCTTGCAGCTGTTATCAAAACTCCAAAAAGAAACCGGGTGTGCGGTCTTGTTCATTACTCATGATTTACGTCATGTCAGGAAGTATGCGGATCGCATTGCGGTCATGAGAGACGGGGCCATCATTGAGACCGGTGATAAAAATCAGGTATTGAATCATCCGCAGCATGCTTATACGAAAAAACTGATTCAATCATCGCCATCATTGAGCAGAATTCCATTTAAGCTTGAAGGGGTGTCAGGATGACTTTATTAGAAGTGCGAAATGTCCATAAAAGCTATGGTAACGGAGTGGAAATACTAAGGAACGTGAATTTCAGCATCGAAAGGAAGGAATGTCTCGGGTTAGTGGGAGAGAGCGGCTGCGGAAAAAGCACACTGGCAAGACTCATCCTCCAGATTGAATCTTTTGATAAGGGCAGCATCCTATTTGAAGGAACCGCGCTGCAAAACAAAAGCGAATGCAGTTTGAAACGGTATCGCAAGAACATCCAGGCCGTTTTGCAAAATCCTGCATCGGCTTTGAATCCAAAACTAAGGATAAAAGATTCACTGATGGATCCCTATCTTCAATTTGGCAGCCAGGTCAATCTGAAACATTTCACATATACAAGTGAAGCCAACTTTATTGGACAACTGCTGGAAACCGTGGAGCTTCCAAAGAGTTTTGCTGAACGTTACCCGCATGAGCTAAGCGGAGGACAAAAGCAGCGGGTTACGATTGCGCGCGCGATCAGCATTGAACCGGCACTCATCATATTAGATGAACCGGCTTCAAGCCTGGACGTTCTGTCACAAGCGGCGGTGCTGAAATTGTTAGGCGGGCTGCGGGAGACTTTGGACATTTCCTACCTTTTCATTTCTCATGATCTGTCGGCTGTACAGGAGTTGAGCCAAAGGATCATGGTGATGAAAGGGGGTGTTATTGTGGATTCTTTCGATAACGAACAGCTTTTTTGCAGCGATCGCCATTCATACACAAAAGAACTGATTTCGATGTTTGAATAATGAGGTTGTTATTATTTGATTTTTAAATCGTAATGGTTTCGATTAAAGCGAAGTTTGACTCGTAAGGAGGAAGTAAAGTGAACCATCGATCATATTTGGCCTTGGCCATTCCTCTGACCATATCGACGATAACGACGCCATTGATAGGTGCGGTGGACACCGCTGTTGTGGGTCAGTTACCAAACCCCTCTTATTTGGGCGGCGTAGCTATAGGTACGGTTATTTTCAATACCTTGTATTGGCTGTTTAGTTTTTTGCGGGTGAGCACTTCGGGATTTGCTGCACAGGCACTTGGGGAAAACGATGGGGAGCAAGGCATTTTAGCCTTTTTAAGGCCGTTTATACTGGCGATTGTTGCAGGGGTTGGTTTCATCTTGCTTCAGGGGCCAATTGAACATGTTTCCTTAACACTGATGAATCCCGATGCTGAAGTCCGAAGATATGCGGCTGAATACTTCAACACTCGAATATGGGGGATTCCATTCACTTTGATGAATTACGTCATATTGGGATGGCTGATGGGAATGTCCAAGATCAAGGTTTCGCTAGTTTTACAGGTGCTCATGAACTTGATGAACATTGCCCTGGATTTGCTATTTGTTCATGGATTCGCATGGGGTGTGCAAGGGGTGGCGATAGCGACCCTCCTTTCGGAAGTGACGGCCTTTTTCATTGGACTGAACATTATTGTGAAAGCGTCGCCGCATCGAATGGAAATGCCGCATTTGAAAGAGATGTTCGATCCGTCATCCATTAAGAAAATGATGTCGGTGAATCGGGACTTATTCATCAGGACGCTTTGCCTGTTGGCCGTTTTTAATATCTTCACGGCAAAGGGTGCCTCATACGGAACGGAGATATTGGCGGCGAATGCCGTACTCATCCAAATTCACTATATGATGGCTTTCTTCTTTGACGGGCTCGCAAATGCTTCAAGCATTCTTGTGGGAAAAGCGATTGGTGCGGGTGATAAGCCTTTATATAAGAAGACCCTGATCCTGTCGTTGCAGTGGGGTGTTCTGTCCTCCCTGATGATTGCCGTCAGTTACTATTTATGCGGTGATACCATCCTATCACTTTTCACACGGATACCAAGTGTTATTGAGCTGGCAAACATTTATGGGATCTGGCTTATTTTCTTCCCTCTATTTGCTAGTGTAGGCATCGTTTTCTACGGTGTTTTTACTGGGGCAACAGAAGCTGCCCCGATTCGTAACTCGATGATCTATTCCTTGATTGCCTTTGTGATAACACTTTATATTTTTATGCCGGCATTTCAGAACCATGCATTATGGCTGGCCTTTACTGTATTCAGTCTAGGACGTTCGGTATTTTTGGCATTGTATATACCACGGTTAAACAAAAAATTATTTCCTAATAGGAGTGTGCGCCTTGAAAACGATCAAATGGTCTAGAAATCAGGAAAAAATCATTCATACATATATGGATACTTATAAAATTTTATTAGAAGAAAATGATTTATCACCAAATAACGAAATCATCAATCGCGTTTTAACCGAACTGGTTTCGGTGATTTCGAAACCGTTGGATCAGCATGTGGCTGAAGAAATTCTCAACCATGATGAAATCCGATCGATTCGGGGTACCATGCTTGAAAAGCTTACGATTGCTGAAACATTGATGGAGGATCATTATGCTAATTTATTTGTTGGCAGTGTGAACACCTTGGACGACTTCCGTTCTTTCATTTATTGGGATAACTATAAAGAACTGATTCAAACGGAAATCAGTGAATTGAAAAAGGTGAAAAATGATATTCAATCCTTCGCATTTGTAGGGACGGGTCCTCTGCCATTAAGTCCATTGCTGCTTCAACGGGAGTTGGGTGCAAAAATGACATGTCTCGATATAGATGAACAAGCCCATTCACTTGGAAGGCGCATCGTCCAAGAACTGAATGACGAAGGGGATTCAGACTATATTCTGAATGATGGCGCCCTTCATGACTACACGGAGTTCGATCTTGTATGGATTGCCAGCCTGGTTCCTAATAAAGAAGAAATACTTGAACAGATATTTCAGACGAACCCTGGCGCAACCGTCGCAATACGTTCGGTTGACGGCATTCACCAATTATTATATGAGCCAGTTGATGCGACAAAGTTCAGTAAAGTGGCATGCGAGGAAGTCGGAAGAACGATTGCGGATTCTTTCATCATCAATTCGACCATTTATTATACTTTTAAATAGTGACACCATGGAACGAGTTGCTTAGGCAATTCGTTTTTATTTAGGCAAAAAAAGAAATCCCTACAAACTTACTTGACATTATAAACTTATTAAAATATAATAACTTACATAAAGTAACTAACAAAAGGAGAATTCATATATGAATAAAAATGAAGCGGGTCAAGTTTTTTTAAGGTTGGTTTTAGGTCTTACTTTTTTCATTCACGGTGTTTCAAAGTTTCAAGGAGGAATAGGGAATACGGCTGGATTTTTCGATAGCCTTGGCATTCCAGGCTTCATGGCGTACATCGTTGCAGGAATCGAATTGATCGGTGGACTTGCGGTTATACTGGGTTTGGGAACACGAATCGTTTCCGTCCTATTTGCGGTCATTATGGCGGGAGCGATTTTTACGGCTAAATTACCAGCCGGTTTTCTTGGAAACGGGCAAGCGGCGGGCTATGAACTGGACTTGGCACTGCTGGCCATGTCTGTCTATCTAGCGTGTGCAAACCGCACGGTTCTTTCTTTGGATCATGTGATTTTCAATAAAAAAGGGAAGTGATAATATGGATAAAAATTTTCATCAAAAACCCATTACCTTTGTTGGCGAAGTCAGTATAAATGTTTTGGATTTGAATAATGCCATTTTGTTTTATCAAGAAATCATCGGTCTTCAAGTATTGAAGAAAACAGACCGGCAAGCCGTTTTAACGACAGACGGAAAGACCCCGTTGCTGATACTTGAGCAGCCTGCGGATGTGATTCCGAAACAAGGGCGGACGACGGGCTTATATCACTTTGCCCTTTTGCTGCCAAGCCGACCCGACTTATCGATTTTTTTACGCCATCTACTTCAAACGAAATATCCATTTGGAGCGGCGGATCATGAAGTGAGTGAAGCGCTGTACCTTACCGATCCGGATGGCAATGGCATTGAAGTATACTCTGACCGGCCATCCGCTGATTGGAGATGGGCCGGTGGGGAAGTTGCCATGGGCACGGATCCGTTGGATGGGAATGACCTTCTGGAAGAAAGCGATGGGGAGTGGAGCAAACTCCCTGCAGGCACTTTAATGGGGCATATTCATCTGCATGTAGCGGATTTACGTAAAACGGAAGAGTTTTACATGCAAGGTCTTGGGTTTACCGTTGTGAATCGATATGGAGGAGCGTTATTCACTTCAACCGGTGGATATCATCATCACATTGGGTTGAACACATGGAATGGGGTCGGTGCCCCTGCTCCAAAGGAAAATAGTGTAGGGCTGAACTGGTATACGCTCGTTTTTGCAGATGAAGAAGCGCGAAACAAAGTAACGGAGCAACTGAAAGGAATCGGAGCTGCCGTCACGGAAAAAGAAGGGTATTTCGCTGTAACAGATCCATCTGGCAATGAGATTCATTTAGTCGTCTGAATTTAAGGCAGAAAGCAAGGGTGAGGATAATGGGATTCTTAAGTAGATTATTTGGAAATAAAGAAACCGCGGCAGGGGAGAATGGAAAAATGACAAAAGTATTGTTCGTTAAGGTGAATGATCGTCCAGCAGATCAGGCAATCAGCTCGAAAATGTATGACACATTTTTAAAAGCATATAAAGAGACACACCGGACAGATGAAGTGACCGAGCTGGATTTATTTAAGGAAGAACTTCCTTACTATGGAAATACGGCGATAACCGGGTTGTATAAACGCAACCAGGGTCTTGAACTGACAGCCGAAGAGGAAAAGGCGGCCGAACTGGTTGACCAATATTTAAATCAATTCCTGGCCATGGATAAAGTGGTATTCGCTTTCCCTCTATGGAACTCAACGGTTCCTGCACCGCTAATCACATATCTTTCCTATTTGGCACAAGCCGGTAAAATGTTTAATTATACGGCGGAAGGTCCTGTAGGGTATGCTGGAGATAAAAAAGTCATGCTATTGAATGCCCGCGGTTCCGATTATGCATTAGAAGGAATGGCTTCTGCTGAAATGGCCGTGAATTTAGTGAAAAATATCATTGGCCTATGGGGAATCAATAATCCTGAGGTCGTTGTCATTGAAGGCCATAATCAGTATCCGGACCGGACACAAGAAATCATCGCGGATGGTTTGGAAAAAGTTGTAAAAGCGGCTGAAACATTCTGATTGCGAGTGGAATGAATCAGGCAAAGAAGGCCCTCCATATTAATGGGGGGCCTTCTTCGTGCGGAAATGATGTCATTTGACCTGATACTTTTTCAAGCGGTATTGAAGGCTTTGGCGGCTTATATTCAAGGCCTTGGCAGCTTGGGAGATATTCATGCCATGTTCTTTTAAGATTTTCTCCAAATATTGCTTTTCAGTATTGGCAATATAATCATCAAGGGATAAGGTGGACTCCTGTAAATCCCCATTTGCATGATTCTCTTTTCTTTCGGGATGAATGTCTTCCAAATGGGCTTTCTTCCTAAAAAGAGTCGGAAGGTGGGTGATGTCAATCTTTGTATCGCCAGGTTCCATTAAATTCATGGACCCCTCGATGATATGTTCAAGTTCCCTTACGTTCCCGGGCCAGTCGTAATCATAAAAAAGCGAGTAGACCTCATCGCTGATCCCTTCAATATTCAATTCGAACAGCGCATTGAATTTCTCGATGAAGGATTGCGCCAGCAAGGGAATATCCTCTTTCCGTTCACGAAGAGGCGGGATGAATAACGAAACGACGCTTAATCGATAATATAAATCCTTTCGTAAATGATCATTTGAAATGGCATCTATTGGATCTTCATTTATCGTTGCTATGACCCTTACGTCAATTTGTTTATCTTTTGTATCCCCAACACGGCGTATCGTCCTTTCTTGAAGGGCCCTTAATAATTTCGCCTGCATATTCGGATTTAAGGAATTGATTTCATCAAGAAGGATGGTCCCGCCTTGGGCCTGTTCGAATAAACCTGGCCTTTCAATCGATCCGGTGAAGGCCCCTTTCTTCGTACCAAAAAGAATTCCTTCAATAAGACTATCTGGCAGGGCAGCACAGTTTTGGCTGATGAAAGGCTGTGTCGAACGGCTGCTGCCATTATGGATGCTTTGGGCAAAAAGTTCTTTTCCGGTTCCCGTCTCCCCGACGATGAGGATGGAGGATGCCGTCCTGGTCGAACGCTTGCTTTTTTCAATGACTTCCAAGAAATTCTCACTCGTTCCGATGATGCTGTCGAACGTATATTTCGTATCGCCTTTATTCAAGATATTATCTTTAATGATTCTTTCAAGATTCGTTATATCCTTCGCCACTTCAATGGCTCCGATGATATTTTGGTTCTGATCCAAAATCGGGAACGTATTATTGATTGTTGTGATTTCCTGTCCAAGATTATTAAAGTAGGTCTGCTTCGAGTTTTCGGTTTTCTTTCCAGAATGAAGCGCCCGTATTAATGTGCTCTCCGATTCTTCCTTGAATATAAAGATCTCGTGAATCTTTTTCCCTAATACCTCTTCTGAATCCATGCCTTCTATTTCAGCCATTTTCTTGTTATATATGATGGTCCGCCCTTTTATATCGATTATATGTAACCCGATATCGATTACGTCCACTAGTGAATGGAGGATGGTTTGGAAACCTTCTATTTTAATGATTTGATCTAAATGCATGAATGCCTCCCGTTTTTCTTCTTTTCTTAGAGCTATTGTAGAGGAATTGAAGCAAAGGCGCAAATAAAATTTGCATAGCAAGAATATTTTGCATTGAAGTGCAAAAATATTTTGCGGAAAAAGTGCAAAAACGCTGTTTTTTATGGTTTTTTATGTTGGCATGAATTTTGCATTATTAAAAAGTGTCAGGTTTAAGCGACAAAAATAGGGATTAGAGCAAAAAATAATGGCATACTATGTCAATTTTGCCCCGAAAGTGCTTATTTTCATTGCATTTTTAAAGAAAAAACAATAATTTTTCAAAAAAATGAAAAGTTGGCACGGAACTTGCTTGATTAATAAGGGAGAAGAAAAAACATAAACTTTAGGGAGATGAGCCATAATGGTCCAACCATATAAACACGAACCATTTACTAATTTTAAAATCGAAGAAAACAAAAAAGCTTTTCAAGCGGCATTGAATGATGTAGCTAATGATCTAGGGAAGAAATATCCGCTGATCATTAATGGTGAAAAAGTGTTTACTGATGAAGTCATTACCTCTGTAAACCCAGCAAATAAAGAAGAAGTCATTGGAACCGTATCCAAAGCGAACAAGGATCTTGCTGAGCAAGCGATGCAAGCGGCAGATAAGACATTCCAAACTTGGAGAAAAACGAACGCGGAAGTGCGTGCAAATATTTTATTCAGGGCTGCAGCCACTGTTCGGAGAAGAAAACACTATTTCTCGGCACTATTGGTTAAAGAAGCAGGGAAGCCTTGGAATGAGGCGGATGCAGATACAGCGGAAGCGATCGACTTCATGGAATACTATGCACGTCAAATGCTGAAGCTTAAAGACGGCATGCCAGTGGAAAGCCGTCCGATCGAGCACAATGCTTTCAATTATATTCCACTTGGTGTCGGTGTCATCATCTCACCTTGGAACTTCCCGTTTGCGATCATGGCAGGCATGACGACGGCTGCTCTTGTTTCAGGAAATACAGTTTTATTGAAACCGGCCAGTACAACACCGGTCATTGCAGCTAAATTCATCGAAGTGTTGGAAGAAGCGGGCTTGCCTGCAGGAGTCGTGAACTTCATTCCAGGAAGCGGTGCCGAAGTGGGCGATTATTTGGTAGATCATCCTCGTACACGTTTCATCAGCTTCACTGGATCTCGTGATGTTGGAATCCGCATATATGAGCGTGCTGCAAAAGTTCAGGAAGGCCAAATCTGGTTAAAGCGTGTCATCGCTGAAATGGGCGGTAAAGATACGATCGTTGTTGATAAAGAGGCTGATCTGGAATTGGCGGCACAATCAATCGTCGCTTCTGCATTCGGATTCTCCGGTCAAAAATGTTCTGCTTGTTCACGTGCCGTCATAGTGGAAGATGTATATGACCAAGTCTTGAATCGTGCCATTGAGTTAACGAAAGAAAAAACACTCGGGGAACCAACGGATGTAAATAACTTCATGGGTCCGGTTATTGATCAAGCAGCTTACGACAAAGTCATGAGCTACGTTGAAATCGGTAAAGAAGAAGGGAAACTTGTTGCAGGTGGAGAAGGAGACAATTCAAAAGGTTTCTTCATCCAGCCAACTATCATTGCCGATGTGGATGAAAACGCACGTGTCATGAAAGAAGAGATTTTCGGACCAGTGGTTGCATTCTGTAAGGCAAAAGATTTCAATCATGCAATCGAGATCGCCAATAACACGGATTATGGATTAACGGGTGCAGTCATCTCGAACAATATTGAACATATTGAACAAGCGCGTGAGGATTTCCACGTAGGTAACTTGTACTTCAATCGCGGCTGTACCGGTGCCATTGTAGGATACCAGCCATTTGGCGGATTCAATATGTCAGGTACGGATTCAAAAGCGGGCGGCCCTGATTATTTAGTTCTTCATCTTCAAGGAAAAACAACATCTGAAACGCTATAAATTTTAGGGGGAATCAACATGACAACATTAACGGAAAAATTAATCGAGCAAACAGAACAATATGGTGCAAACAATTATAATCCACTTCCAATCGTCATCGCGAAGGCAGAAGGAGTTTGGGTGGAAGATCCTGAAGGCAACAAATATATGGATATGCTTAGTGCCTATTCAGCAGTGAACCAAGGCCACAGGCATCCGAAAATCATCGACGAATTAAAGAAGCAAGCTGATCGCGTGACATTAACGTCCCGTGCCTTCCATAGTGATAAATTGGGCCCATGGTATGAAATGGTTTCCCGCATTACGCAAAAAGACATGGCCCTGCCTATGAATACGGGTGCTGAAGCCGTTGAAACAGCAATCAAGGCTGTTAGACGCTGGGGTTATGATGTTAAGGGAATCGCAGAAAACCAAGCTGAAATCATCGCTTGCGTCGGGAACTTCCATGGCCGTACGATGGCAGCGGTATCCTTGTCATCCGATGAGGAATATAGAAGGGGCTTTGGACCGATGCTGCCAGGGATCAAGCTTATCCCTTATGGCGATCTTGATGCATTGAAAGAAGCGATTACACCGCAAACGGCTGGATTTTTAATCGAACCGATTCAAGGTGAAGCGGGAATCATCATACCGCCGCAAGGATTCTTAAAAGAAGCTTACGACTTATGTAAAGAAAATAATGTCCTATTCGTTTCTGATGAAATTCAATCAGGACTTGGACGTTCAGGAAAAATGTTCGCCTCTGACTGGGATGGGGTAGTTCCGGATATGTACATTTTAGGTAAGGCGCTGGGCGGCGGGGTTTTCCCAATCTCTTGCGTAGCTGCAAACCGTGAAATCCTTGGCGTATTCAATCCTGGTTCCCATGGTTCTACATTCGGCGGCAATCCATTGGCATGTGCGGTTTCCATCGCTTCATTGGAAGTCCTTGAAGAAGAGAAGCTTGCGGAACGTTCATTGGAGCTTGGACAATACTTTATGGATAGTTTAAAAGAAATCAAGAACCCTATGATTAAAGATATTCGCGGCAGGGGCTTATTCATCGGAGTCGAATTAACAGAAGCAGCAAGACCTTATTGTGAGCAGCTTAAAGAAGAAAAACTGCTATGTAAAGAAACACATGATACAGTTATCCGTTTTGCTCCGCCATTAGTCATTACAAAAGAAGACTTGGATTGGGCAATCGAACGCATTAAAAGAGTTTTATCCTAATATACCTATGAGGTGAATTCCATTGAGTACAACAATCAAAGAAGAAAAAGAAACTGCCAGCTTGCTTGATTCAACACAGGTCGTAATCAAGGAGGCGCTTGATAAGCTTGGCTATTCTGAAGAAGTGTTCGAGCTTTTGAAGGAACCTCTTCGGATGCTGACCGTCCGGATTCCAATTAAGATGGATGACAATTCGACGAAGATTTTCACTGGATACCGTGCCCAGCACAACGATGCGGTCGGTCCGACGAAAGGCGGAATCCGTTTTCATCCCGAAGTCGATGAGGAAGAAGTCAAGGCACTTTCAATGTGGATGAGTTTGAAATGCGGAATCGTGAATCTGCCATATGGCGGAGGAAAAGGCGGCATCATCTGTGATCCGCGCCAAATGTCCATCGGTGAATTGGAAAGGCTTAGCCGTGGATACGTTCGGGCAATCAGTCAAATAGTGGGGCCGACAAAAGATATTCCGGCCCCGGATGTTTATACGAATTCACAAATCATGGCATGGATGATGGACGAGTACAGTAGAATAAGAGAACACGATTCTCCAGGTTTCATTACAGGTAAGCCACTGGTACTGGGCGGTTCACACGGTAGGGAAAAGGCGACTGCACAAGGTGTAACGATCTGTATCGAGGAAGCGGCAAAGCGGAAGGGCATAGAATTGAAAGGTGCACGCATCATCGTCCAAGGATTTGGGAACGCAGGAAGCTTTTTGGCCAAATTCATGCATGATGCAGGTGCGAAAGTGATTGGTATATCGGACGCATATGGAGCCATTTATAACCAGGATGGTCTGGATATCGATTACTTACTTGATAAAAGGGATAGCTTTGGAACGGTAACGACACTATTCGAAAATACAATCACCAATCAGGAACTTCTGGAACAAGATTGTGATATTTTAGTGCCTGCTGCCATTTCCAATCAAATCACCAAAGAAAATGCACATCTTATCAAAGCCCAAATCGTCGTGGAGGCAGCGAATGGACCTACCACATTGGAAGCAACCAAGATCTTGACGGAACGCAATGTTCTTCTCGTACCAGATGTATTGGCAAGTTCAGGCGGTGTGACAGTTTCTTACTTTGAATGGGTTCAAAATAACCAAGGTTATTATTGGGAAGATGCTGAAGTCCAAATCAAATTAAAAGAGTTATTGGTCAATTCATTTAATCAAGTATATGAAATGTCCGAGACAAGAAAAGTGGATATGAGGCTGGCAGCGTATATGGTGGGTGTCAGAAAAATGGCAGAAGCCTCAATATTCCGTGGCTGGGTATAAGCTTTAGTCAAATAATGGAGAGTGGAGGAGTGATTCCGTGTTAAAACCGATTCATACCATCGAGTGTGCTCAGGATGGGACCGTCGAACAAGTTTACGTTCAAAAGAATTCCTATGTTTATGAATGGGAGAGGCTCTTTTTAGTGAAAACGGAAGATGGGAAATTGATTGATGTTTCAATAGGTGCCAGCGGTCACATTACTGAAATTAATGTTTCGGCAGGGGATCCTATTAATAGAAAGCTTCCTTTAGCTTTGCTCCAAGACGATTTTGTTATAACTGGCTCTGATTGATTATAGGAAAGAGGGTGTTCCAAAGGCGGAAGCGATTTCCGCTTTGGGATGCTCTTTTTTTGTTGTGATCATTTACATGATGAAAAAGCCAGGAAAAAGTTTGGAAAGAAAAAACGCCCAGTTTCATGGTAAAATATCAGAATGATTGGACAATGCACGAAGCAGTGCCAAACCAAGAGGCTACAAAGTGAATGGACCGGTTTGCGGGAATTGCCAGGGGTTGAATATGTAAGTTGAGAGGAGGCTGGAAGGGTGAATATGGATGTGGAGATATTCAGGCGATTATCCGAATTTGATAATGTTTTGGTCGTAGATGATAAAGGGATGATCATTTTTTATGATATGGCAGATTTAAATGTCCTTAAAGAGCTTGGGATAAGGCCGGAAGAATTCATGGGGAAGAGTGTCACCTCCTTTTATAAAAACATCACGAACGAAAATAGTACACTCATGAATGTGTTAAGGACGGGAAAGCCGTTATGTAATATAAAACAAGAGATGATCACTAAAACGGGAGAGGTCATCGAAACGATCAATTCCACTTTTCCGATAGCCGAAAACGGTAAAATCATTGGGGCCGTGGAATTCTCGAAGCGTTTCTTTTCCAAGGATGCCATTCAACATTTGGACAAATATTCGAGCCATAAAATCTTCAGGAGAAATAATACCGTTTATACGGTCGATGATATTATCACGGTTAACCCTAAAATGGAAAGCATTAAAGATAAACTCGGAAGAATTGCATTAACGACCTCAAATGTGTTGATCGTTGGGGAAACGGGCACAGGGAAAGAACTTATCGCCCAGGCTATCCATAATTTAAGCGATCGATTTGGAAAGCCCTTCATTTCCCTTAACTGCAGTGCTGTTCCTGCTAGTTTATGGGAGAGTACTTTGTTTGGCACGAATAAAGGGAGCTTCACCGGGTCGGAGGATATGCCGGGTCTATTCGAACAGGCCGAAGGCGGAACTTTATTTCTGGATGAAATCAATTCATTGGATATGGATCTTCAAGTGAAGCTGCTGAAGGCGATTGAAGAGAAAACGATCAGGAGACTGGGCGGAAAGAAAAATATCCGCTTGGACATTCGGGTGATTTCAGCAACGAATGAGGTACCCGATATTTTACTGGCGGAGAAACGGCTGCGGGAAGATTTATTCTATAGAATCGGTGTCGTGCAGATTGACTTGCCAAGCTTGATGGAAAGAAGAGAGGATATAGAAGTCCTTGTTGATCATTATCTGAATTTTTACAACAATACGATGAATATCTATATTGACGGTGTTCAGGATGAAGTGCTTCAATGCTTCAAAAGATATCCATGGCCAGGCAATATCAGGGAATTGAAAAATGCTGTCGAGACGGCATATAATCATGTCCAGTCCAGTAGGATCACCCTTGATGATATTCCTGGAAGAATCAGAGATTATACGGAAGCTCCAATGGCTGAAGAACACAATCTTAATGTGGATTCCTTAAAAGATGCGGTTCAGCAATATGAAAAAGAAATCATTGTGCGTCAATTGAAAAATACGAATGGAAAAATTGCGGAATCTGCCAGACAACTTGGCATCTCCAAACAATTATTGAAATATAAAATGGAAAAACATAAATTGCGGTAAAAATTTTTTTACGCCAGGGGGAAAAATTTCACCCCCTTCATAATGGATTATGATAATCAAAGGGTCACCATTCTAATGCTAAATAGAATCGTGGCCCTTTTTGCCTTGTATGTAGCGTCATAGGTTAGTATGGACAGAAACTATTAAAATATTATAAAGAATTGGCACGGTATTTGCTTATTAGTAGGATAGGCGTATTAAAAGAGGTTTCATTGATTGATAAAAAAATAGAGGTGAATGGATGAATACAAACAAGATAGTACGTGACAGCCTTATTTTTGGTTTTGCTTTATTTGCCGTATTTTTTGGGGCTGGCAACCTGATTTTCCCTCCGTCGATCGGACTTGCATCAGGGTCGGATTGGCTTGTGGCGTTAGTTGGCTTCATTCTTACGGGAATCGTACTCCCTATACTGGGAGTTGTCGCGGTCCTGAATTCAAAAGGGAATTTTGAAGAATTGACAAGGCCGATAAGCCCCTGGTTTTATAAGGTATTCAATCTGGTCGTCATGATAGGGATCGCGATGCTCGTCACTGTACCCCGGACGGCCGCCACCACCCATGAAATGGGGGTTCATACATTATTCCCGAATGTACCATCTTTCGTGACGATGATCATTTTCTTTGGATTGAATTTTTACTTTGCCAGCGATCGATCCAATCTCATTGATAAAGTCGGACAAGTGCTAACGCCTGCTCTGTTCGCGATTCTTCTTTTTATCGTCATCAAAGGCACATTCGACCCATTGGGGGCTCCTGTAAATACGGAAATTCAAAATCCGTTTGGAAACTCCTTTTTTAGCGCTTATCAGACGGGTGACGTCTTCACGGGCCTTCTTTGTGCCTCGGTTTTCATTGGCTCGATTGCAGCAAAAGGATATGCCGAACCTTCCAAAATGAAGCAAGTGGTCATGAATGGAACCATAGTGGCTGGTTTGGGATTGCTCATCATATACGGAGGGCTTCTGTATATCGGTGCTACAGGAAGCGGGTTATTCCCTAAGAACATGGAGAGTGCACAGCTGGTGACGGGCCTGGTTTATAACCTGTTTGGTGATTACGGCACGATTGCATTGGCCATAGCGGTTTCCTTAGCGTGCCTTACCACCTCGATTGGAATAACCGCTTCGATAGCAGACTTCCTTAGCGGGTTGACGAAGCAAAAAGTGAGTTACCGCAATTGGGTGCTCGTCGTCTGTGCCACTGGAGTGTTGATGGGGCTGATGGGTGTCGAAAAGATCATCGACTACTCCGTACCGTTATTCATGGGAATATACCCTGTTTCGATTGTACTTGTCTTGTTTGGCGTTTTCCGCAGATACATACCGAACGCGGGAGCCTATAAGGGGGCGGTCCTGGCCACTTTCATCATCAGTTTATGCGAAACCTTGGAAAGCATCGGCATCCATATGGGATTCATGAATGCTTTCATTTCCATCATTCCATTCAGTTCTTATGGGTTTGCATGGCTCATTCCGGCAGTACTGGGATTCGCGGCGGGAACGTTCATCCACGGAAAACAGGCTCAGGAAATTCCTTCAAGCCCCGTGAATGGCGAAAAGCATACAACTTAAATATTGTGAAAAGACATAAGTTTAAATGTGGAAAAAGGGGTTCATCATTTGATTTTACTTATTAAGGAGAGGGAAAGTATGAATGAGAATGAACGAAATATGAATGTTATTTATATAAATGGAAAAATATTTACGGCAAATCCGAAACAACCTTATGCGAGTGCCATGGTTGTTCGTAATGGGCGCATCGAGTGGGTTGGAGAACAGTCTGAGACAGATGGAATGAATGGGGAACGGATCAATCTTCTAGGGCGGCGGGTGCTTCCCGGACTCATCGATGCCCATCTGCATCCGTTATTTTTAGCTAAGGCAGCCAAGCAAATTCCATGTATGCCCCCTGTCGTTGAATCGATTGAGGATTTGATCAATGCCGTTCGTGAACAGTGTGAATCACATAGTTCAGGGGATTGGATTGAAAGCTGGGGATATGATGAAGGGAAATTGACGGAAGGACGGTCCCCTTCACGCTACGATTTGGATAGGGCGACAACGGACGTCCCTGTTGTCATAACGCGGACCTGCGGCCATATTATCGTCGTCAACAGCAAGGCATTGGAATTGGCCGGGATCACGAAGGACACGCCGAATCCAGCAGGGGGGGAGATTGACAAGGATTCAGGAGGGGAGCCGACAGGGGTATTACGGGAAAATGCAAAAGAATTGGTCAATAAAGTGATGCCGGTTCAAACATTTGCGGAAGAAACAGACACACTTGCCGAACTGAGTCCTAAATTATTATCACATGGCATCACTGCAATCACCGAACTCCTGGCAAGGACCCAGCCGATCGATTACTTGGATATGTATAGGGCAGCAAGCGAAAAGGGCCTAAAGCAACGTACAGTTTTATACTATATTTGGGAAGATATGAAGAACGATATGATCCTGGATAAAGGTAAAACAAACAGGGAATGCCAGAATCATATAGGTGGGGTCAAGTTATTCTCGGATGGCAGCGTGTCAGGTCAAACGGCGTGGGTCGATCCGCCATTTTTAGGGGAAGGAAAGAACCATGGCATACAGATGACATCAGAGGCAGAGTTGTTAGGTGCAGCTGAGGCTGCCAGGAAAAACAATATCCAATTGGTCATACATGCAATGGGGGAGCAAGCTATCGATTTGATCGTGAATACCTTTTACGGAAAAACGGGATGGATTGCGGATGGTCCATCGATAAGGATCGAACATGCAGCCATGCCTACAAAGCAAGCACTTCAGCGGGCAGCTGAAACGGGTATCGCTTTTGTTCCCCAGCCGATCTTCTTATATGCCGAAATCGAAAGCTATCTTAATAATCTGGGTGCAGATCGCACAAGACGAACCTACCCCATCCAATCCATGTTAGAAGCAGGCATTAAACTCGCATTCTCCTCCGATGCACCTGCAACGGCATGGGTCGATCCGGTCAATCCGTTCGTTGGAATCAAGGCAGCCGTAACTCGCGTTGCCTATGACGGTACGGACACAGGCCAGGATCAGCGTGTAGATGTTCCTACCGCAATAACACTATACACCCGGGCCGCTCAGGAGGTAACGAGAATCCCGGATGTCGGGCAGCTCACTCCGGGTTATCATGCAGATTTCATTGTGCTCGACCAAGATATTTTGACAATCAGACCGGAGGAAATCGATACGATTACAGTGGAAGAAACTTATATGGGCGGTTCTTTGGTTTATCAAAAAGAAACGACGATAACTAAATAATAGAACTAGGGACGAAAAGGGAGGCATGTTACCTTTTCGTCCCTTTCACTTTCTTGGGACGGATGTTCAATAGTAGTAAAAAAAATTTTACGCTAGAGGGCAAAAATTTTTACACTTCCATGCGGAATCAATGCTGCGTTTGAGTGTATATGGCGCAAAGGGCTTGCTAAAATCCTATTTTGCAAGAAGCCGAAAGGTTAAATGCAGAAGATCAATAATTGGCACACAACTTGCTGATTTACTGTATGGATAGATTTTATAGTTCATATTTGAGGAGGAAATGGTCATGCAAAGTTTGAAGTTATATCCGGAAATAAAAAGTGTAAGAGAAGATGTGATTGCTTGGCGCCGTCATCTTCACCAGCATCCGGAATTATCCTATCAAGAAGAGAAGACATCGCAATTCGTATACGAAACCCTCTTGTCATTTGGAAACCTGGAAGTTACTCGTCCGACCAAATACAGTGTAATGGCCCGTTTGATTGGTACACATCCTGGAAAAACAGTAGGCATCCGTGCAGATATGGATGCGCTGCCGATCGAGGAAGAGAACTCTTTCGAATTTAAATCCAAAACACCAGGTGTCATGCATGCTTGCGGTCATGATGGTCATACGGCGATGCTTCTTGGGGCGGCGAAAATCCTTTCCGGAATGAAAGATGGCCTGAAAGGTGAAGTCCGCTTCTTCTTTCAGCATGCCGAAGAGTATTTCCCTGGGGGAGCGCAGGAAATGGTAGATGCAGGTGTTATGGAAGGAGTGGATATCGTGATAGGTGCCCACCTCATGTCCACCTTTGAAGTCGGGAAAGTTGGCATCGTGTATGGACCGATGATGGCTGCGCCGGATGGTTTCTTTCTGACCATCAAAGGGAAGGGAGGCCATGGTTCTGCGCCCCATGAAACGATTGACAGCATCGCGATCGGTGCCCAGGTCGTTACGAACCTTCAATATATCGTGTCCCGCAATACAGATCCGCTGGACAACTTGGTTCTCTCCATCGGAAAGTTCGTTGGCGGGGAAGCGGCCAATGTCATTGCAAACTCCGTAGAGATCAGCGGGACGGTTCGAAGTTTCGATTTGAAATTCCGGGAATCCATGCCAATCCTTATGGAAAGGGTAATCAAAGGTATTACGGAAGCACATGGTGCCACTTATGAATTTAACTATCTCACTGGATATCGGCCGGTCATAAATGACAAGGAAATCACCAAGCTCATTGAAGAAACGGTCCGTGAAGTTTATGGAGAACATTCTGTCGACCATCAAAAACCGACGATGGGGGCTGAGGATTTTTCGGCATTCCAACAGAAAGCACCTAGCAATTATTTCTTGATAGGAGCTGGGAATAAGGAAAAAGGAATCACCTATCCCCACCATCATCCGCGTTTTACTTTTGACGAAGATGCCATGGAGTACGGTGTTAACATTTTTATCCATGCTGTTCGAAAGATTTTAGGATAGAATCAAATGAGGTCCCGGTCTATCCGGGAGAAGGAAAAAAGAACTAGATTAAAAAAAAGGGACTTTTTGCCAATATAAATCCAAGCGCCTTCGCTGACCGTACACCCTATGGTTTCGCGAAGGTATTTTAATTTGGATGGGCATATTGCCATATTCCCCTTCATAAACTGTTATGGAACAAACAAGCCAATAGACCAAGGGCAAGAAAGGAGTTGATCATGGCTGCTCGAAACCGCTTGACTCTATCCGTGTGCACTTTCTAGGAATTTAAGCCCACGACTAGAGATATTATGTTAAAATACAACGTGAGATTTAGACATCAAATAAATAGTGGTTTTTCTGAATCTATCCATATTTGCAATAAAAAAGGAACATTCAGAATTCCGCCATTTAAAAAAGGGGAGTTAAAACAGAGTATGAGAATCTCAGAACTAAAAAGGAAAGCCTTACAGTCGTTGGGAGGTAAATGGGGAGTAACTGTTTCGCTTATGTTGCTCTTGTTCTTGATCAACCTCATTTTACCTTTAATTGTCGAAGTGATCGGAAGCGGTGGGTTTTCACAATGGATTATGCAGGAAGAAACACCAGTATGGACCGATATCTTCAGCATGGTCTTTTCCATTGCCCTAATCCCGCTTACCATTTCAACCACTTGGTTCTACCTGAATTTGGCCAGGGGCGAAAACCCTGATATTCCAGAAGTATTCGCTATCTATAAAGATGGAAAAACCTCTTTCAAGCTTATTGGTGCATCCATCTTACAAGCAATTTTCATTTTTTTATGGTCATTATTATTAATCATTCCGGGTATCATCAAGGCTATCGCCTATTCGCAGCAGTTTTTCTTATTGAAGGATCATCCTGAATACACGGTGCTTGAAGCCATTACAGAGAGCAGAAAAAGAATGAAGGGCTTGAAATGGAAGTATTTCCTTATGCACCTAAGCTTCATCGGGTGGGGCATCCTTTGCATGTTCACGCTGGGAATTGGTTTACTATGGTTGATTCCTTATGCAGGAACAACATTGGCAGCATTCTATAATGAATTAATCGTGCCCCAAGATGACGATCAACAAATAGAGGGATAAAAGATAAACCGATAGCAAATGGCTATCGGTTTAAATTTGTGGACGAAAAGTTTGATCGAAAACGGAAGGTACGGGACTCCTGCGGGAAAAGCGTGTCGAGGAGGCTCCCGGACCGCCCGCGGAAAGCGAGTGCCTGGAGTGGAGACCGACGTTCGAGGTTTTTTATTCCCGATTCCCCTTAAAAAGGTTAAATTGTTCATTTTTCCTGGTGTATAATAGAATATTGAGAATGCCATTTAGGGGGATTACATAGTGAGTAGTGGTTTTAATATTGCGGATATGATATACCAATTGTTATGCCTTGTATTTTTAATCATGATCATCGTCGGGACCGTATCTCTTTTTCGTTCCATGAAGCAACGTAAAGCCAGACTGGATATCATGGAAAAGAAAATGGATGATTTACATGAACTGATTAGAAGGGGCAAAAATTGACGGCAGCATCGTTCAAACTGCAGGCAAACTCGAAGAATAGCGAGTATGCCTGCAGTTTTTTATTTGTTGTTTGGAGCGGGTGTACGGGACTCCTGCGGGAAAAGCGTGTCGAGGAGGCTGCCGGGCCGCCTGCGGAAAGCGCCTGAGGGGGTCTCCGCTGGAGTGCCGCAAATTTTTTCAATCCAATAAGGGTTTAACAAACTGGAAGGCTGTAATTATAAAAATTAATCTATATTGAAATAACTTATTGAAAAGCACTGCCTCCGGATTTGAAAGAGAGAATTGGATTTTGAGCATCAAGTGAGAGACATAAAAAAATAGAAAAAGAAAGTGAATTGTAAAAAATAAGCAGTTTTACATAGGGGTTTTGGGATTGTGGTGCAAATTTCATGTTTGGCTGCTGGTATGGAAGATGCATGGTTTGTTTCGGTGTTTTACCCTATAATGGAATAGATGTGAATTTAAGGATTCGGTGAAAAAGTCTATCAGGAATGCTCGACCCTATAACAAAACGACGGAGTTGGAGAATGCTGAACATCCGATCCTTTTGTTAGGTGACTTTTGAGAAGTGGGAGGAGTCGGTTTCATGAAAGAAGTTATTGCAGTAAAAGAAATTACTAGGTTTAAAACACGGTCGGAGGAATTTAATCCGTACGCTTGGTGCAAATGGATGCTGGAAAATGACCCCGTGAGTTATCACGAAGGAACGGATACGTGGAATGTTTTTAAATATGAAGATGTGAAGAGGGTTCTCAGTGATTATAAACATTTTTCAAGTGTTCGGAAACGGACTACCATATCGGTTGGAACGGATAGTGATGAAGGTTCTGTGCCTGAAAAGATCCAAATCACTGAGGCGGATCCACCTGAGCATAGAAAACGCCGTTCACTGCTGGCCGCAGCATTCACACCTAGAAGTCTTCAAAACTGGGAACCTCGGATTCAGGAAATTGCAGATGAATTGATTGGGGAAATGGATGAGGACACGGAAATCGATATTGTGCAATCATTGGCGAGTCCGCTTCCGATCATTGTCATGTCGGATTTGATGGGCGTTCCCTCGAAAGATCGTTTATTATTTAAGAAATGGGTGGATATCTTATTCCTTCCGTTTGATAAAGAAAAACAAGAAGAAGTAAATGAATTGAAGCAAGCGGCAGCAAAAGAATACTATCAGTATTTGTATCCGATTGTAGTGCAAAAGCGATTGAACCCGGCGGATGATATCATCTCCGATCTATTGAAATCAGAAGTGGATGGGGAAATGTTTACGGATGATGAGGTTGTCCGGACGACCATGCTGATTTTAGGAGCGGGGGTCGAGACAACAAGTCATTTACTGGCCAATAGTTTTTATTCCTTGCTATATGATGACAAAGAAGTTTATCGAGAGTTACATGAAAACCTGGATCTGGTTCCGCATGCGGTCGAAGAAATGCTCCGTTTCCGATTCAATCTTATTAAATTGGATCGCACCGTAAAGGAAGATAACGATCTATTGGGTGTGGAATTGAAAGAAGGGGATAACGTGGTTGTTTGGATGAGCGCAGCTAATTTGGACGAAGAGATGTTTGAAGATCCTTTCACCCTTAATATCCACCGCCCTAATAATAAGAAACACCTTACCTTCGGAAATGGCCCTCACTTCTGCCTGGGGGCGCCACTCGCCAGACTGGAAGCAAAGATTGCGCTTACTGCGTTCTTGAAGAAATTCAAGCATATTGAACCGGTGCCACCATTCCAGCTAGAAGAGAATCTTACCGATTCAGCGACCGGGCAAACTTTGACATCCCTGCCGCTTAGGGCGTTCCCTACAGTTTAAAAAAACGAAAAACCTTGTGCCTAACCTGCATAAGGTTTTTTTCTTTTTTATAGTATGGCATACATGTTCCTGCCACTTGAAACGTTCGACTGGAAATCTAATAGTAACCTGAAGTTGAGGTGATCATGTCGAATAGAGTAGTATGATAAAGGGGCAAAATTTGTGCCCAGGCATGTTCCCCGAATTAGGTTGGCGGGCGATCAAGCATTTACATGAAATGAAGAAGATATGATAAAATGGAAATTTCCAAATGGAGCGGTTTTAAAAAGTGAAAGGATGTTATTATGAAATTAAAGCAGCAATTAACCATTGCCTTTATAATAAGTGTACTTTCTTTAATCGGGTTCAGTTTCATAGCATTTACCATAAGTGCAAAGGAATACCTGAAATTCGATGAAGATGTGATTTCATTGGTGCAGGGAATTGAATCTCCGCTTCTGACGGACATCATGAAATTCTTTACCTACATAGGTTCAACCGGTTCCATCATCATCCTTTCCTTGGTCATTTTATTTTTCTTATATAGGGTTTTGAAGCATCGTCTTGAACTAATCCTATTCACTGCGGTCATGGTTGGTTCACCTCTTCTCAATTTGATGGTTAAGCTATTCTTTCAACGCGCGCGGCCCGATTTACACCGGCTCATCGAAATAGGGGGGTACAGTTTTCCCAGTGGACATGCCATGAATGCATTCTCTTTATACGGGATTCTCACGTTTCTGCTATGGCGTCACATTAGGGCTGGTTGGGCCAGGAGTCTATTGATCCTGTTCAGCATGATGATGATCCTCTCGATCGGTATAAGCCGAATATATCTGGGGGTCCATTATCCTAGTGATATCATTGCCGGATATTTGGCGGGTGGTTGTTGGATCGCGATTTCCATTTGGTTTTTCCAAAGGTATCAAGATCGGCGGAAGAATCGTTAATAAAGGGAGCGACGTTATTGTAAGATAAGCAGCCGGCAGGCAACAAGTCAGCTGTTGATCCAAGAAAGTTAGGAGCGTATTAAATGGAAAACTGGATTACGGAATTCATGAATGATTTTGGGTATATGGGAATCTTTCTATTGATAGCATTGGAAAATATTTTCCCGCCGATCCCGTCTGAAGTCATACTCACCTTTGGCGGTTTCATGACGACAACAGCGAACATGACGATCATGGGCGTCGTGATCGCATCGACTATAGGGTCAGTGGCAGGGGCAGTCGTCCTTTATGGGATTGGTTTACTTCTTGATGTGAAGGTCATTGAAAAGTTCGTGGAAAGATGGGGCCATATTCTTAGGTTAACGGTATCGGACGTCCACAAGGCGAACTCATGGTTTGACAAGTACGGGTCATGGACCGTGTTTTTCTGCAGACTGGTTCCGCTGATCAGAAGCCTGATCTCGATTCCGGCAGGCATGTCCCATATGAGCTTTTGGCTCTTTCTGCTTTACACAACATCCGGAACATTGATTTGGAACATCATCTTAGTGAATATCGGGGCAGCAGTTGGATCTTCGTGGGAAGATATCGTAGCGTATATGGACATTTATTCAAACATCGTTTATGCGATATTGGCCTTGCTATTCATTATTTTCGTTGTTTTGATTTTTAGAAGGAATAAAGGCAAAGTATAATTTCAGTTTAGTTGATTGGGCCGTTACATATCTGAGAGTGAACACCAAAGGCTGTCATTGCGACAGCCTTTTTCTTATGGAAGGAAGCAGAATAAAGGGGGAGTGCTTTGGACAAAATGAGTGAAACGAAAAAGGAATGAGGTTCGGTGATATGGCTTCTTTTTTCAAACAAAAGAGACAAGTGAAGCAACGTGAAAAGAAAAAGGAAGATGAAAATCAATCCAAAAGCACGACGCCTGATTATATTGAAAGTTCCATTTCCGCCAATCTGGAAATTGTGAAGAAAAGGACGGGAAACAGTCCGGACATCATCATCCGAACGTTGAAAATCGGTCAAAATCCGGAGATGAAAACAACTATCTTGTATGTGCAAGGCCTGGTTGATAATCCAAGCGTTACGGACTTTTTAATTGAGTCAATCATGAAAAATCCTCATCTATCAGGAAAAATGCTTCCACAAGAAGCATTGGATATAATCTCAGAAGACGTGGTTTCCCTCGGTGGTGTAGAAACTGTCAAGGATTGGGAAAAATTATTTTTGTCATTATTATCAGGGGACAGCATCATTTTTGTTGATGGAATAAACATCGCCCTGGTTGCCAGTACAAGAGGAGGAGAACAGCGCTCGATTCAGGAGCCAAGCACGCATTTGACTGTCCGGGGATCAAGGGAAGGGTTTACGGAATCGAATGGAACGAACATCGCCATGTTACGCCGGATCATCAATACCCCGGATTTATGGATAGAGTCGATGAAAATTGGCACGGTGACAAAAACGGACGTTTCCATCATGTATATAAATGGAATTGTCAAAGAAGAGGTCGTCGAGGAGGTCAAGAAGCGCTTAAATCGAATTAATATCGATAGCATTCTTGAATCAGGATATATTGAACAATTGATAGAAGACCAGGTCATGACCCCATTCCCAACCCTTAACCATACAGAAAGACCGGATATGGTCGCAGGAAACCTTCTGGAAGGAAGAGTGGCGATATTCGTTAATGGATCGCCTTTCGTTTTGATAGCCCCGGCATTATTCGTACAGTTTTTCCAATCTGTCGAAGACTACTATAACCGCTTCGACATTGCTTCAGCCACACGTTTTTTACGGATCATCGTTTTCATTATTTCTATTGTCGGACCCGCTGTCTATGTTGCAGCCACGACTTTTCACCAGGAGATGATCCCTACGAAGTTGCTGGTCATTGTAGCGGCCCAAAGGGAAACGGTTCCTTTGCCTGCCGTCGTTGAAGCGCTTCTCATGGAAATGACCTTTGAAATATTAAGGGAAGCAAGTCTTCGGATGCCAAAGGCTGTTGGTTCGACCATGTCCATTGTCGGAGCATTGGTCATCGGGCAGGCGGCTGTCCAGGCTGGTATCGTATCGCCGGCAATGGTCATCATCGTCTCGATCACGGCGATTGCCAGTTTTGCAACCCCTTCTTATTCCATAGCGATTTCTGCCCGCATTGTGCGGTTCGGATTCATCATTTGTGCCGGCACTTTAGGTTTTTATGGGATGATTTTAGCCTTCTTCATCCTTATTGTCCATTTATGCAGCCTGCGTTCACTTGGAATTCCTTATATGACACCGCTCGCCCCTCTGAATCCGGAAGGGTTGGGCGACACATTCTTCAGAAGACCGATGTGGGCTTTCAAGGAAAGACCAAAATTATTATCCAACGAAAATAATCTGATAAGGGAAGGCGGAAATCAAAGGCCATTGCCTCCTGAATCACGTGGAATGAAAACGTCTGACGAGAAAAAAGGTGAAGGCAATGAATCGTAAAAAGCTAATTCTGTTCCTGATGGTGATCTGTACTACATTCACCTCAGGCTGTTGGGATAAAACAGAGTTAAACGAAATGGCCATCGTCTCGGCGGTTGGACTCGACAGAAATAAAGAAGGAAAGTTAGTGGGATCGTTCCAAACCATTAATCCAGGCAATGTAGCAGGAGCTCTTCAGGGGGGCGGCGGAACGAATCCACCGATATCCATTTATAGGGCCACCGGAAATAATGTATATGAACTGGATAGTATCGCTTCAACTAAAATCTCGCGTGATATGTATTTTGCCCATGCCAACTTGATTGTCATCGGTGAGGAACTAGCAAAAGAAGAGGGCCTCAACGATATTTTCGACGCATTTGAGCGCTCACCGGAATTCAGGGCAACTACGAGGATCGTGATTGCCCGGGGTGTGAAAGCAAGGGATATTGTCGAAACGTTAACGGCAATCGATAAGGTATCTGCCGAGAAAGTCATTAAGACGGTTGAAACCACTGAAAAAACCCAGGGGAAAAATATTAGCGTCAATCTCCAAGAAACGATCAAGAATCTGCTTAGTACCGGAAAAGAACCGATAATAAGTGGTTTTACCGTGAGAGGAAACACAGGTAAAGAGGATAAAATGGAGAATACCATGTCCTCGGATATTGAGGCAAATCCTAGTGCAGCAGGAATAGGTGTTTTTAAAGACGGGAAATTGATTGACTGGCTGGATGGTGAAATGGCAATAGGATCTATGTGGGTATTGGATAGGATCGAAAATACCAATTCAAACCTTGATTGGGGGGGGAAAAAAGACTCCATCACCTATCAGGTGATTCGTCAAAAAACCAACATTTCGGTAAAAATGAAAAATGGAAAACCTAAAGTATTTATAACGGCCCGTGCAGAAGGAGATATCCGCGAAGTGAATGTTCCTTTGAATCTAACCGATACGCATGTTCTGATAGATATTGAAAACAAGTTAGCGAAAGACTTGAAGAAGAAGATGGAAGATGCGATCGTTCGGGCACAGAAAAATAAAGCGGATATTTTTGGCTTTGGTGAAATCATGCACGAATCCCACCCTAAAGAATGGAAGAAAATCGAAAAAAACTGGGACGATGTTTCTTTTCCTGAAATGGAAGTAGATGTGCAGGCAGAAACTTTCATTCGACGTACCGGATTACGCAATAAGCCGTATCTTTCGAATTTAAAAAAGAATGATCAATGATGGAAAGGAAGTGGCATCCTGATGGAAAAGGCAAAAATCAGCGGTTACCAGCTGTTCGTCCTTATTTTCCTGTTTGAAATGGGCAGTGCACTTTTGGTTCCGCTTGCAGGTGAAGCCAAGCAGGCTGCTTGGCTAGTCATCCTTATTGCGATGATAGGCGGATTTTTATTATTTTTCATTTATTATGGCCTTTATCAATACTACCCTGATCAGCTGTTAACAGAGTTTGTAAAACAGATATTGGGGAGGTTTCTAGGCAGGATCGTAGCATTTCTATACATCCTTTATTTTACCTATCTTTCTGCTAGGGTGCTGAGGGATTTCGGAGATACACTGCTTACTTTTGCCTATCCTCATATTCCATTATTTTTTGCGAATGCTGTATTCATTTTAGTCGTGGTGTATACGGTCCGTAAAGGGATTGAAGTATTGGCGAGGACCGGGGAACTATTTTTTGTCCTGGAGAATTTACTTTTAATGACCTTCATGCTTCTAATCATTGCTTCAGGCATGATCCATTTAAACAACTTAAAACCGATTTTTGAAATCAGCGCGACAGAGATGATGAAAATGGGCTTGACTAAAACCGTATACTTTCCATTTGGCGAGGTCATAGTGTTTTTAATGATTTTTCCTTATTTGAATGAACCTCAGCGATTGAAAAAAATTGGAATAGGAGGTTTGGCGACAAGCGGTATTTTCCTCTCGGTCATAATGGCCGTGAATATTGCTGTACTTGGTGTGGACCTTACAACACGTTCGCAATACCCTCTTCTTACCCTCATTCAATCCATAGAAGTCGCTGGCTTTCTTGAACGTCTCGATGTGTACTTCTTGTTTTTGTTGATGATTGGCGGGTTCATCAAGATAAGTGTATTTACTTATGTAGCGGTAACGGGTACGGCGAATGTTTTCAATGTTAAACAGCCCTCCAGACTTGCTTACCCTGTTGGTATCATCATTTTATTGATCTCGATCATTATCGCAAGCAGCTATACGGAACATATCTATGAAGGGCTAGGTGCCGTACCCTATTACATCCATCTGCCATTTCAGGTGATCATCCCGTTGCTTCTCTTGATCATTGCCTTTTTTAAGAATCGAAAAAAAGGAAGACAAAGCACCAAAATAAGTTCCTAAAAGGTGGAATTGATGAGAAATGAAAATCTTTGCTATTACAGTTTTGATCTTAGCCCCTTTAGTAGTCATAATTTTAGGTATGGATATATTATTGGGGTTTGATTTGGATGATTCTATCAAGCATGCCTTTAACCCATTTTTGGTGAAGGACCCTGCTGAATTTATTTTCTTTCTCATTCTTCTTGTATTCCTTGTGTTCAGCTTCTTTTATCGAAAAAAAAAGAAAGGCAGCACGAAAGGACAACAATGATGCTGTAAATTACCGGTGCTGAAATAGAGATGAACTCCGAATATGGGAGTTTGTCTTTTTGCTTTTTTACAACTCCGTAAACCCATTTCATAGTATGATGATAAAATGAGCTTGTTTTTCAGCGGAATGTAATATCACTCTACAAAAAACCTCGGAAGGAGGACGGCAATTTGGATATCAAATTGAATCAAAAAATCATAAAAGACTTGTGCGGGGCCGTCTCCTTCAAAAGAGGGGAAGCTTTTCATCGGGCCAATAAAGTGACATTTGAAAGTTACTTTCCTGATGGATGTGAAGCAACGGTTAAAGGAAAGGAAGACTTCCATGTCACGATAGAAGTGGATGCTGTCGGCGGATTTCAGACGAAATGCAGCTGTCCTACGCTAGCTTCCTTCCAAAGGGATTGCCAGCATATTGCAGCCGTCCTGCTGTCGGTTTACGACCATCAGCGAGATGGGACGATTCCTGTGGGCCTAAATGCAGACAGCTCTGATGCTTCAGCCAATAAGAATTTGTCAGAAGAGTTGCTGACCCTTTTCAATAATCAGCCTGTACGCAAAAGCGGTCATCAGCGCCACTTTGAAAAAAGAAAGATGCTTGAAGCGGAATTTACGTGTAAACCGGTATGGATGGGAACGGATCAATATATGTTAGGACTGGAAATGAAAATCGGTCCTTTCAATGTGGCGAATGTCCGGGATTTCCTGAAGAGAGTTAAAGAAGGAAAGCCTGCCCAAGTGTCCCTTTCATTTATATATGACCCGGTGCTGCATTGTTTTCAGATTGAAAATGATACCGTGATTCAGGAGCTCATTACAGTGATATCGGATGAAAAAGTCTATGTTGACGCCCTGATGGATAAATCTGATTATGCATTGGACCATCACTTATTACTTTTGCCTCCATCTTCTTTCCGAAGGCTTGCCCCCATACTTGAAATAGCGCCATTGGTCAAGCTTGCCTATGGTGGCCTTATATACAATGGCTTTCGTTTATCAAACGGACCGCTTCCTTTCCAGTTTGACTTTACCGAAAGCGATGCCAAAGGTTATCAACTGAATATTAAAAGGCTTCACGAGATGATTGTCATGGATGCATACACATTGGTTCTATTCGAAGGGAAATTGGTTCAGCTCGAAAATGAGGATTTCCAACGCCTTTCAGAGTTAAAGCAAATGATGGATGGTTCGGGGAAGGATCAAATTCCAATCCATCATGACCAGCTGGAATTATTCATGGACAAAGTGGTACCGGGTTTAAAAAGACTCGGTGAAGTCCATATTGCAAGGTCCATCACTGAATTGTTCATGAAGACACCGCTGGTTGCGAAGCTATACTTGGATCGTGTGAAAAACAGGCTGCTTGCGGGGCTGGAATTCCATTATGAAAATATTGTGATCAACCCTTTGGAAGAACAGGAATCCAAGGTGATAAGGGATGTCGAGAAGGAGGCGGAAATACTAAAGCTGATGGAGGATAGCCAGTTTGCCAAGACGGACGGCGGCTATTTCTTGCATAACGAAGAGTTGGAGTATGAGTTTTTGTACCACATCGTTCCGAAACTCCAGAAGCTGGTACAAATCTACGCCACGACCGCTGTAAGAAACCGGATTACCCGCGGGAATGCTGCTCCTCGCATTAGGGTGAAAATGAAAAAGGAGCGTACTAATTGGCTCGAATTCAAATTTGAAATGGATGATATCCCAGATAAACAAATACGTGAGGTCCTAGCGGCGCTTGAAGAAAAAAGGAAGTACTATCGTTTAAGGAATGGATCGTTGCTTTCACTTGAAACAAGGGAGTATGAAGAAATCAATCGTTTTCTTAATGCGCTGCCCGTACAGGATGAAGACTGGGAAAGCAGGCTGAACATGCCAATCGTAAAAGGGCTGCAGCTCCTTGATTCCGTTAATGACATCCAGACATTCACAATGGAAGACTCCTTCCGGCAGTTTTTGGATAACATCAGGAATCCAGACGCCTTGGAGTTCGTGGTGCCAAAGGATCTGGACCCGATTTTGCGCGAATATCAAAAAAACGGCTACAAATGGATGAAAATACTAGCGCAATACGGTTTTGGCGGGATTCTTGCTGATGATATGGGTCTTGGAAAAACATTGCAAAGCATCACGTTCATTCTATCCGAGCTACCCGACATCCGTAAGAAAAGGGTTCCGGCGCTTATTGTCTGCCCATCATCATTGACCTACAATTGGCTGGGTGAATTCACTAAATTCGCTCCTGCTATCCAAGCTGTCGTCTTGGATGGCGACAAGACGGAAAGGACGAAGCTGCTTAAGGAAGTGAGTGAAGTGGATGTAGTGATCACCTCTTATCCATTGCTCCGGAAAGATATCGCGTCGTTTGAAAAGGAGGACTTCCATACGGTGTTCTTCGATGAAGCACAGGCCTTCAAGAACCCAGTGACACAAACGGCAAGAGCGGCCAAGAAGATAAAAGCGGTCCATCGCTTTGCATTGACTGGTACGCCCATCGAAAATTCATTGGAAGAGCTTTGGTCCCTTTTCCACGTCGTGTTCCCTGAACTATTCATGGGGTTAAAAGAGTACAGCAACCTCTCAAGGGAGCAGATTTCCCGCAGGATCCGTCCGTTTTTGCTGCGGAGAATGAAAGAGGACGTACTGGCGGAATTACCGGGAAAAATCGAGTCGCTGGAATCGATGGAACTGCTCCCTGATCAGAAGAAACTGTATGGCGCCTATCTGGCGAAGCTGCGGCATGATACCCTGAAACACCTGGACAAGGACACCCTCCGGAAGAATCGGATCAGGATCCTCGCGGGCTTGACCCGGCTTCGGCAAATATGCTGTCACCCTGCCTTGTTTGTGGACGGATATAAAGGCAGTTCAGCAAAATATGAGCAACTGATGCAAATTGTCGAGGAATCGAAGCATTCTGGAAGACGGGTGCTGATTTTCTCGCAATTTACAAAAATGCTTCAAATGATCGGCAGGGATTTGGCCATGAAAGGACAACCCTTTTTCTATCTTGATGGACAAACCCCATCAAAGGAACGTGTGGAAATCTGCAATCGGTTTAATGCAGGAGAACGGGATATATTCCTCATTTCATTGAAAGCGGGCGGTACGGGTCTCAATCTGACGGGTGCCGATACAGTCATTCTATATGACCTTTGGTGGAATCCGGCAGTTGAAGAACAAGCAGCGGACCGTGCCCATCGAATGGGGCAGAAGAATGAGGTTCAAGTCATCAAACTTATTGCCCGCGGCACAATCGAAGAAAAAATGAATGAACTTCAAGAGAAAAAGAGACATCTAATTGAAGAAATCATCGACCCTGGGGACAAGTCGCATTCTGCCCTAACAGAAGAGGATATCAGGGAAATCCTGATGATATAGTTACGCAAAACGGTAGTCAGGAACAATTTATGAATCGTTTATTCATGGAGCATTTCTTTGTAATGAGGAATGCTTTTTTTCTTTTTTAAAAAGAAAAGGATATTTCGGTAACAATAATAATATAATAAAAAACAACAATGTTTTATTGTAAAACGATAAATCATATGTTAAATTAAGTGGACAATAAATAAGTGAGGTGCTTTTAATGAAACTAGGAACAACACTCTTTTTAAAGATGGCTGTCATTCTTATTGGAATGCCGGTTCTTGCTTTGTGCATCTTTTTTGTGCCTGAGATAGCGAACTTTGCCGCTGAATTATATCCGGATATGACTTATTTGAAATATCTCGTTTTCATCGATATGTATGCATCGGCGATACCTTTTTACTTTGCTCTATATCAAGCCTTTAAACTTTTAAGCTATATTGACAGTAACAAAGCTTTCTCGGAATTATCCGTAAGAGCTTTAAAGACTATAAAAAATTGTGCAATCACGATCAGTGGCTTGTATGTGGTAGGGATGCCGCTCTTTTATCTCATAGCGGAAAAGGACGACGCCCCAGGAATCATATTGATCGGAATGGTCGTTATTTTTGCTTCCATGGTGATTGCAGTCTTTGCTGCTGTTCTTCAAAGGCTTTTACAGGAAGCCATCGATATAAAATCAGAAAATGACTTAATAGTCTGAGGTGAATAACTTGGCGATTATAATCAATATTGATGTGATGCTGGCAAAAAGGAAAATGAGTGTTACAGAACTTTCCGAGAGGGTTGGAATAACGATGGCCAATCTTTCCATATTGAAAAACGGTAAGGCAAAAGCGATTCGATTAACAACTTTAGAGGCGATTTGTAAGGCTTTGGAATGCCAGCCCGGAGATATTTTAGAATACCGAAATGATGAAGGCACCCAAGAATAAAAAAGTGGAAGAAAAAGAAAAAGGGGAGTTACTCATGAATTCAACCATTAAAAAAATGGAGGCACCAATCATGAGACCACTGAAACAACTCGTTCGTTTTGGTTGGGAGCAGGCTTTATCATGCTTGTTTCCTGCCGTCATTTTTGCCTCTTTGGCTATTACAAAATTAATACCGCTTCCCTTCCTGCCTCGGTATGACTGGCTGCTCATCATCTGCCTTCTGATGCAGTGGTGGATGGTGCGTTCAGGGCTTGAAACAAAGGATGAACTAAAGGTAATCACATTGTTCCACCTTATTGGACTTACTCTTGAACTTTTCAAGGTAAATATGGGCTCCTGGACCTATCCAGAGGAAGGCCATTTCAAGATTTTTGGAGTCCCTCTTTATAGCGGATTCATGTACGCAAGTGTAGCGAGTTATCTTTGCCAGGCGTGGAGGAGGTTAAAGGTTGAACTGGTCAAGTGGCCGCCGTTTTTAGCCGTTGTATCCCTTGCCGCTGCGATATATTTGAATTTTTTCACCCACCATTATTGGATGGATGTTCGTTGGTGGTTATCTGGACTCGTCATCATCGTCTTTTGGCGATCATGGGTCACATACGATGTTGGCGGAACCCGTTACCGTATGCCAATCGCACTTTCATTCGTTCTCATCGGATTTTTTATATGGATAGCCGAAAATATCGCAACATTCTTTGGAGCTTGGGAATATCCAAACCAAACCGAAGCATGGAGTCTCGTTCATCTAGGAAAGGTAAGTTCATGGCTCTTATTAGTGATTGTTAGCTTTCTTATAGTGGCGACGCTAAAACAGGTTAAGGGGAAAGATTCCACTAAGATGGATGCAAGTCAATTTTTATAAAAAGAAATTCAGCGTTCGCGTGAAAAAAGCTACTTAGTTCAAATGAAAGACGGCACATAATGGGCATATATGTGCCGTCTTTGATTTTCTGCGAGTTTCACCATCACCTATTCCTATGAAACAAGTTTTAATCCTACTGCTGCCCCAAGGACCATGGCTATAAAAATGACCCTTCGCCAATCTTTGGATTCCCCGAATAGGAGCATCCCGATTATCGCTCCTCCTGAAGCGCCGATTCCTGTCCATATGGCATAAGCCGTCCCCATCGGCAAGGTTTTCATGGCATAAGCAAGAAAGAGGAAACTTGCTCCGAATCCGATGAATAACAGCAGCAAGGATTGCCAATTGCGGTCCTTGTGCACTTTATTTATCATCGCAACCCCGAACATTTCAAATAGCCCCGCTAAGATTAAAGAAATCCAAGCCATTATGATTCATCCCCTTTCTCCGCTTTATCATCAGTCACTAATTTCAAGCCGATCACTCCTGATAATAAGAGGAGGATCAATAGCGTTTTGCTCAGCTTGAAGGACTCCCCAAAGAAAATGATTTCGGAAAGAACGGTCCCGGCCGTCCCCATCCCGACAAAAACGGCATATACCGTTCCGACAGGAAGCTTCCTGCCAGCCATTATCATCAAATAAAAACTGATGATGATCGAAATGACCGTTCCAGACCAAGTCCAAAAGTCATCTGCATGTTTTAAGCCAATCACCCAAAATACTTCAAAAAAAGCTGCAATGAATACTTTTATCCAGTTTGTGCTCATGAAATACCGCACCTCCGATTTTATTCTTTACCAAAAAAAAACAAAAAAAGCCCAAGAGATAACCGTTAAACAGTTTCTCCCAGGCTTTTATCCTTCCGTGGCACAGCACATGCTGTGAGTTTTCTCTCGGACCAGACCAGCGATGGACGCACTGCGGAACCCTAGAAAACCTTTGACATATGCAATTACCTTTCATTATACATACTTTTTGAACTTACTCAAGGTAAAAGTTTAAAAGCCCCGATAAGATTTCGGGGCTTTTTGACTTGCTATTTAGGCACTCACGATCCGTTTCCGGGATGGACCTTCTTTTTTATGTGATACATAGCTATGCAGGATCATTCCTATTATGACGATAAAGATGCCAAACCACGATAACGGAGAAGGGATCGGTAAAGAGAGGAAGAGTAATTCGCCAGCTAATGCAAAAAGGACCTCCATCGATTGCGTAGCTTCAACGGAAGCTAATTTCTGCATATTTCCGCTTACCAAATCGGTCGCCTTGAAAAAAAGGACCGTGGCGATAACTCCCGAAAATAGTGCTACCAAAAGGGATTGGAAACTCTGCATCTTCGTCGGCGCCCCCACTGTAAAGAAACCGTACAATGAAAGAAGAAACCAGAATGGCAGACTCGCCAAAGTCATTCCCAATACCCGCTGATAGGCATCCAGACGTCCTTCGGATACTTCCATCATTTTGCGATTTCCCAAAGGGTATGCAAATGAGGCGATGACGATCGGGATTACACCAAGCCAAAGATTTGCCATTGAAATGTGCTTGGTGTGTTCCAGCTGCATCAGGATGATTCCAAGCAGGATGATCATGGACATAAGGAGGCCTTTCACAGAAACCTTTCCTCTTTGCCTTTCGAGCCCATCCTTCGTTTGGACATTCTCAAAAAACAGCGGCGCAAGCAATGCACCCGAAATGATCGTGATTTGCCAAGTGCCGGCAATTAGCCAGCCAGGTGAGTAGGCGGAAGCAAAGCATAAAGGAGCATAAAATAACCCAAAACCGACAAAACTCCAAAGCAGCCAAGGACCAGGCTTTTCCCTCATCGCTCGTAAAAGGGGAAGCAGATTTTTTCTGCTCAACACGATACACAACAGAAAAGGCACCATAAAGATATAACGCAGCGAAGCACTCCATATCCAACTTCCGCCAGATAACTCCATGGCCTGATTTAAAACAAACGTAAATGCAAAAAAGAAAGCGGAACAAATACCTAATATAATCGGACGCAATTGACTCACCTCAATCTGTATTATGAGTCAGTAAGACTCTGGAAGCATGGCAATCGTTTCGGATTTCTGAACGATTTTTCAGAAATACCACTATGCCAAAAACGGAATGAATTTTCGGAATATTATAAGCAATCAAGTTAAATTGTCCTTCAAAAGCAATAGAAAATCAACAGGATTCTTTTAAGCCAGTGAAATTCATTCTCCATGATTCGACATGGAATGAAAAGAATGACTTCTTGAGTTAAATGAAGACGTTTCCATTTCAATCTGCCAATTAGAAAAATGTACCAACGAAATGAGCAGAAAACGTTGTTATGGCAGGGATTATGAAGAAATTACAAATGTTTTATATTAAAATCATATAGAGGCAGATAATATATGAAGATACGAGAATTGACGAATATGGTAGGGAGTGGTATCTTTATAAAAGTGCAAATAATGTCGAATGTTGACGAAATAATGAATGCAACATTCGCAAGAAAGTTAGTGGGGTAAATTAAATGAAATCTACAGGTATTGTACGTAAAGTTGACGAATTAGGGCGGGTAGTCATTCCGATTGAACTGCGCCGAACATTAGGAATTAATGAGAAAGACGCACTGGAGATTTATGTAGAACAAGATCGCATCATCCTTCAAAAATATAAACCAAACATGACTTGCCAGGTTACGGGTGAGGTTTCCGATGACAATATGAAACTTGCTGACGGTAAATTAATACTTAGCCCTGAAGGTGCCGAACTACTAATTAAAGAAATTCAAGCCAGCATGGAAACGGTTAAATAATCAATATACTAGATACATAGCATCCAAGTGTAGGGAAGGTTTTCCCTACACTTTTTTAATTAAATGGTGAAATAATAAAAATGGTTCGATTCACGGACGAAACCCATTCTTTCATAAAGTCTTTGTGCGTTTACATTATCCTTGCCTGTCTCCAGTGAAACCCCTTTGGCGCCAGCATCGCGTGCAAATGTGATGGCCGCATTCAATAACTCCTCGCCAAATCCCTTTTTTCGGGCGGACTCCTTCACGAATAAATCATTCAATACCCATGACCGCATCATACTCACAGATGAAAAAGAAGGATATAATTGTACAAAACCTATAGGATTTCCTTCATCATGGGCCATAAAAACCACAGACTCCCCATTCGTCAGCCTTTCCCTTAAAAACTCCCTTGCGCGACCAGGATCGGATGCTTGCTCATAAAACACTCTGTATAAATCAAAAAGTTCGGTCAATGATTCCAGCTCATGCAACGTAGCCTTCTGTATGCTCATAAACGACTCCCCCTAACGGTTTAATACCCCTAATTTACCATTTATTTAGGCTATCCGACAAATTCAGGACCGGCTTTTCCAGCGCCAAAAATCAGGATGGAGCTCAAAAGGCGCCATCCTGATTTTATTTCATCATGAAACGGGCTATTAAACCCAAGTTGAGGAGCAAACGCATGGATGATAGGCATCTACTCGTGAGTTTGGAGCAAATACTCGTGAAAGGAGCATCTTCAAATGGTCCACTAAAATCACAAACCAACATTACTCGAGTGGTTTAGCTTCCAAACCGCCTGTATTGAGGATGTGAACCTTAACGTTTATCTCATGTAGTGAATCCTTATCTAAGAAATACTTCGGCTCATCTATATGATTCTTTTGCCAGTATTTTGTCTCTTTGATATAAAGGATTTTGCCTAAGTTTAATGGGTCTGCGTTCTTTTGAATCCCTTTCATGAAGGTTGATTGGATTTCTTTTTTTATTTGGCTTTCGAATTTTCGTTTTATTTTATCGATATCCATTTGTGTATCAAGCCCCAGAATTTTACCTGATACGTCAACGTCAATAATGAATTTGTACTTTCCATCCTTGAGAACTGGCTTTACTTTATAATGCGGATGGGAGAAAGAGGCATAGATGTCTTGATTATTCACGTTAATGTTTACGGGAGTTTTGTTGGTCCTTTTAGTGAGCCAGCGTAAGCCGCTCAGTTCCTTTTCAGAGAACCAGGGCTGGGATACTTTATAATAAATGGAAAATGCACCATCCATATAGATGCTTTTTCTTTTTTTATCTTTTTCTTTCCATACTTTATCGTTCCAGGAAATGGAGGGCAGGATGGTTGTGGATGCTTTTTCCCTCTGGTTAGAATAATACTTTTGGACCGTAATGGGCTCGATGTATGAACGATTACGATAGACATCTTCTGGTAAATATAATGTCGTGTATAAAGGTGACAAATTAAAATAACCGTTAATGGAGAATAGCTCATCCATGGAACTTTTTGTGCCAAAGATATTGGCTGAGTACCTAAGTAACTGGTTTCTGTATATATAATCCACTATTTCTGTACTTTGCTGCTTCAAAACATTTTCACTGATGACAAATGTGGAAACATGCCCGATATAGAGGGCCTGTTGAGTATTCTGCGTTAGTTTATTAACAGCGATTGAGATGGAACGCCCTTTTTCTTTCCCTACATATACGGGCGGGGCTTGAGCGGGTTTTGCCTCCGTTTTAGCTACCGCAGCGAAGTCCACAAGTTGCGTATATACAATGTATTCCCCATCTTTGTAATCTATCCCGATGGCCGTTATATAATGAAAGTCCTGGATCGTTTTTTCATCCCAGCAGCCTGAAAGTAAAAGGAATAAAGGGATGGTTACTAATATTTTGCAGATGCGGAACATGGCCTTACTGCCCCTTTCTGGTCTTATCATTAGCTGCCAAGGATCGTTTGCTTATGGAATTCCATGGCCTCATTATGAATGAATCCAGGATATTTGTAATTCTTGGCGGGTTCATTCCGCCAATATATGAAATCCCGAATGAATCAAGCCTGGATAGTAAAGTGACAATGGTAAGGAAACCGATTATCGTGCCGTAGATTCCATAAATACAGCTTAGTAACAGCACGAACATACGCAGAATCGTTACGACCCCTGTTAAAGACTGGTTAACAAGAGTATAAGACGCGACAGAGGTTACGGCAGTGACCACAAGCATGGTTTGTGAGGTCAGTCCGGCCCTTATCGCGGCATCACCGACAATGAGTCCGCCTACAACGGCAACTGTCTGCCCAACAGCTTTAGGTAACCTGACTCCGGATTCACGGAATAATTCAAATAAAATGAGCATGAGAATGAATTCCATGGTGGCGGATAAGGGAAGTCCAAGCCTAGAAAGGGTGATGGTGGCCAATAACGGGAACGGCACTTGGTCAATGTTGAAAGCGGAAATGGATATCCAAAATCCCGGCAATAAAACGGTAATGCCAAGTCCCATAAAGCGAAGAAGTCGCTCAAGGCTTACAAATAGATAAGGAAGATTGGAATCTTCTGCTGTTTTTATTTGCAATAATAATGTAGAAGGAGCCACGATTATTGTTGGCATACCGTCGACGATAAGAATGAATCTTCCTTGATTGAGTGCTTCCACGACAAAGTCGGGGCGACTTGTATAATGAGTGAGTGGAAATATGCTGAATTTACTGTTTGTGATCAATTCCTCTAATTGTTGGCTGCTCACCAATATATCAATATCAATGGAGTTAATTTTGGACCTCACATTTTTAACGAGTTCTTTATCAATGATGTCTTCCATGTACATTAGTGCGACTTTCGTTTGGCTGCGCCTGCCGACGATAAAGTCTTCATAGGCAAGCGATTTTGTTTTTAGCCGTTTTCTGATCAAAGCGGTATTTATGGATAAATCCTCGACAAATCCATCTCTTGGTCCTCTTACAGAGACTTCGAAGGAAGACTCCTCAGGCTGCCTGTTCGGAACATTGGATAAATTTATTGAAAATAACTTTTGGGTGGATGGAATGAATAATAGGACATTCCCGGAGAAAATCAGCTGCTGGACGCTATTGAATTCACTATCAATCGTCACTCTAGTCAAATCTATCAATGGCTTTAGCTTGTTGATTGCCTCTTTTTCATCGATTCTCTCATCCAATTCCATCATTTTATTTAACTTTTCCAAAATCCCCTCGTTCAGTAAACTGATATCAGCCATACCCGAGCAATAAAATATAAGGACGGGAATGGGTCTTTCGGTTTCTCCAATATAAATCGTGTCAAATATGATATCCGAGCTTGAACTGAATAACTCCCGATATGTCTCCTCCTTTAATTCAGGCAGGGAGGATTCATTTTTGGAACGTTTCATTCTCATGACGTTTACCCTCCTTAGATCTAATGAACGTGCCGATAAACAAAAAGGCGGACAAAAGTAACAGGAAATAAAGAGCGCCAGGATAATAAAAAGTTTGGGTCACATACAAAAACTTGAAATTACTGAATGGTACGATGGAGATGACGACCATGAGAAAGCCGACAGCGAAAAGAATTCCTACCTTCATTTTTTCCGTTTTCCTATTTAAGATTTCCGTTATTAAGAATAATCCCAGTGAGACACGGATATAGGCACCAGCAAGCCATTGATAAATGGAAAAGAAATCTGTATGTTCAATATATTTTCCAATAGTCAGCAGACGCCACTGTTCATAGGCAGGGTACCTCATGGCTTCGGCTAAGGTCGGTCCGAATTCAGCGAGTGCTGCTGTTAATGGGCCTAGAATTAAAAACAATAAACCGAGGCATATGAAAACCAATACTTTCCAACTGATTTTATCAGTAAGCTTTTCCTGGAAAAAAGCGATTAAAATCAATTCGGCAAGACCGTAACCAGAATACTGCAAGGTCTTAACGCCTTGAAAATAGCCATTCTCGAAAAGGGGAAGGAGGTGGCTATAGTCTTTAGTCGGTATATTACCGGTTGCAACGAAAATGCCAAGAATGATGACTATTGGCAATAATACAGAAGAGCTGATGGCGATGGAGCGCATACCTGAATGGGCAAGGAAGATGCATAGCAGCGTAAACGGAATGATAATCGCTAAACTTGGGGTTTCAAAAAGGAAGCTTGTCGTGATCCAATCAATGGTTTCCTTGGTTGTTGCCAATACAAGGCTGATCAGATAAATCACGATAAAGAATAAAACGATGTTTTTAATAGGTTTCCCAAATCTATTATCAAGCCAATTTGTCAGGGATTGATTATTCATATTCTTGATGATCCTTGATAATATGTAGACCCAAATCGGTATCAGTCCAATAATAAGGATAGAAAAAAACCAGGAATCCCTTCCGCCGGTGGATAGAAGGAAAGGGATCAAAATAACGTGATTAAGAAGGCCGATTGATAAAAAGAAGATGCTAAGAGTTTGTATCGAACTGATTTTCTTCAAGATGATCCTATCCCCATTTCCATTGTTTAAAGAGTGGATTGATGCACATGCCATTCTTTTGTTATGGTTGCTAAATGTGGAAATAGTATACGTGATAATGATTGGATTAATATTCCTGAGGACTAATGAAAGAATGTGCAGGCTTGCAAAACAAAGAATGGCCGGTAAAAAGGATTTGTCTCAATCGATAAAGAATATATACTAGAGCTATTTTTATTGAACAACAGGGGGAATGAAGATGGATTTAAGATACCCGGTTGGAACGTTTCAGTTTGACGGGGAAATTACTGCTGATGTAGCCGAGGGGTGGATCCACGAGATTGAAGCTTTGCCCCGGATGCTGCGGGAAGCGGTATGTAACATGGATGACGAGAGGCTTGATACGGCTTATCGGCCTGAAGGATGGACGGTCCGGCAGGTGGTGCATCATATTGCCGATAGCCATATGAATGCGTATATTCGTTTTAAATTGGCCCTTACGGAAGAACGTCCGGTCATTAAACCGTACGAAGAGGCACAATGGGCAGTGCTGCCTGATTATGATTTGCCGATCGAAGTTTCTCTATCACTAATCGAAAGTGTACATATCCGGATGTGCAAACTTTTATCCGGTCTTCATGCAGACGAAATGGGCCGAACATTCATCCATCCTGATTCAGGAGAGGTGACGGTCGGTGAAAATATAGGGATTTATGCATGGCACGGACGCCATCATCTGGCCCATATTACTTCTTTATCAAAGCGCCAGGGATGGTGAATTTGATTGTATCACCTGAAAGGTTGTGATTACTGTGGATGCTGAGTTGAAAATCGAACAATTAACATCAATCGAACCCCACCTTAATGGACTTTCGGAACTTCTGGTGCAGGTGGTGGAACATGGAGCGTCCATTGGTTTTTTACCTCCCATGAAACGGTCTGAGGCCATTGATTACTGGGGTGGCGTCCTAAATCCTGATGTGAAACTGTTTGTCGCTAAATTACAGGGTGAGATTGTAGGGACCGTACAGTTACATGTATGTTCAAAGCAAAACGGCAGCCATCGTGCGGAAATCGCGAAATTAATGACACATACTGGGTATAGGCGAAATGGAATAGGACGTTCACTCATGCTTGAGGCTGAGAAGAGGGCCAAGCAGGAGGGACGGACATTATTGGTCCTGGATACAAGGGAAGGAGATCCTTCTAACTCCCTGTATACTTCATTGGGATATATTCAGGCAGGCAGGATTCCCGAATATGCAAAATCTGCAAATGGTGAATTCCATCCAACCATTTTTTATTATAAAAAAACGAAATGAATGGGGGAATGTAGATGCAAGCTGTAATCGAAAAACAGGGTAAGGGGATTATTGCAAGATTCGATCGACTGCTCAATCATTCGGTGGAAAAGGTATGGAGTGCTTTAACGGAGAATGATAAGGTGGAAAAGTGGATGTCCAACCTGGAAGTGAAGGACCTTCGAAAAGACGGGATCATAAAATTCAATTTTAATGATGGGTCAGGGGAATCTTTTGATATGAAGATCAGGGATTTTCGGGAATCTGCACTTTTGGATTTTGATTGGGGTGACGGCTGGGTTCGTTTCGAGATATCCCCTGTAAAGGATGGATGCTCATTAATATTGAAAGAATCCATCACGCCGGTCAATGATCATACATCAAAGGATTTGGCAGGCTGGCATGTTTGCCTCGGTATGTTGAGTGATTTACTTGATGGTCATCATCAGGACTTCCCAATGGATGAATGGGAAAAATGGCATAAGGAATATAAGGCCGCCGTCGAACGACTTGATGGATGAATGGAATGCAGGTGAATGAATAAAACCAAAGTGATGCTACAGAAATAAAGGAAGCTTATTGTTGATATTCCAGTTGGTGCCATGTTAAGATGGCTGTACTTTTAAGAAATGGAGGTTTTCCTCGTGACATTTATCAGACTTCGATTCCTATCTTTGAACCGTGAATTGAATACGTTCAAGGGCTCTGAATGTCTGCAGGGTAAATGGGAATGGTCTGTCTATTTTTAAGGAAACCTTCATTTTACGTTTTTGTGAAAAAGAGACGATTCAACCTCCGCCTACTGTCTGCCAAGCCTCCTCCACGCAAGCGTCTGTCGGGTCTCGGCTAGCCAGTTATTCGGCAGGAGTGTCGCAAATTTCTTCAATCCATTGAGGATAATCTAGGTACTTGTTATAAAATCATGGTTTGAGTTGAGACCACTCCGCGCGCCATGTTGTCTATAAACTGATGTCGGCATACTCCATCGTCGGTCGTTTAATTTGTACAATTGACTTTGTTTTTCGGGATACGAATGCATGATTTCTTTGTATCATTTTTAGCCGCAGCGTTACGCTGAATCTCGTTATATTGCTAACTCTATTAAACCCTTGGATTCTTTACAATCCAAGGGTTTTTTATTTGAAAATGAATTATAACTTTGGACCTATTAATTTATCTTCTGTTAGTGATTGACAAGGATTAATTAGGTCTATAGTATGTTAATGTGGAAAAATAAAGTAACTGATCGTAAATAAGGAAAGATCCATTTTGAGCATAGATTGAATCTTTGTTTTCACACAGGTAAGCAAGCGCATTTGCAGGTCAAATAAAAGGGGGAAATGATCAATGGGAAGTTCATCGATTGACAAGAAAGAAAAAGTAAAGAGAAGGATATCGCTCCGGATAAAATGGTTATTATTTATATGTACATCCGTTTTTCTCGCGATAGTCGTATCCGTTTCCATAATGGGGGTGAAAGTGACCTCCATTTTTAAAGAAGATAGTATATCCATAAACAAAAGCTCGGCCCAAAATGCGGCGTCACAAATCAATCTGAGCATGGCCACGTATGAAAATTCGATAGAGCAGTTATCACAGCTGGTTTCCAATCAGATCAAGAATGGTGATTCGATCAAGGATATCCAAAAAACGATAGAGGCATTTCAAAAGAACAATGAAGATTTAATTTCTGTTTATTATATGGATGGAACGGATGGTTCCTTGTATGCTTCGCCCCACATGGATTTCAATCAGGATGCAAGGGAAACTAAGACTTATACGCAGCTGACCAAAAGACCGGAAACGAAATGGATGGATGTGTATAAGGATGGGGGTTCAGGGATGATCATGACTTCCGTTGTCACGCCCGTTTTATCGGACGGTAAAATGGCAGGGGCCCTTGGTTATGATATCGACCTTACGACAATCGGAAAAATGAGGTCAGCCATCGAAAAAGATTCCACTAGCAATTTGGTGATCTTGGATTCACAAGGTTTTATCGTGAGTTCCTTCATGAAGGATATGGACGGGAAGAATATGAATCCTGAAAAAAGCGGCATGGAAGAAGGGGTGGAGGATTTCATTGCGGATAATGACCGATTCAATTCAGAGTTCAAGTGGGTGGCTGACCTGTATAAGGGGGGCGTCAAGGCGAATCAAGCCTTGATGTTGGATGGTGAAGAGTATACAGGTGAATGGAGTACGGTCCCTGAAGTGAACTGGAAGGTGGTGGCGCTCACTCCAGACAGAATCCTGCAATCAAAACTGGATGATATGAATAGAATTGTAGTGGTTTCAGGTATTTTAGGCCTTTTGCTAGGGACGGTATGTGCTCTTTATCTAGCAGGAAAGTTAACGAAAATCATGGCCGACTTTCAAAAAATCATAGAAAAGACAGCCAGTGGGGATTTAGTGACCGAATTTGCGGTTAAATCCAATGATGAGATCGGGGACTTGAGCAAAAGCTATAACTCGATGCTGGGGAAATTAAGGGGCTTGGTTGCCAAGGTAAACGGCAATGCGGAATCGGTGACAAATGCCAATGCCGGCTTAAGCCAAATAGCTGCCGAAAATAGTGCGGCCATTACAGATGTTTCACGTGCCATAGAAGAGATTGCAGCGGGTGCATCGAATCAATCTGAACAGGTTGAGCATGGTGCGGGCACGATCCGGGTTCTTGGTGGAGAAATCGATGGGTTATCCAAAAAATCGAGGGAGACCCAATCCGTATTGGAGCTTGCATCTGAAAAGATAGAGTCAGGGAAACAACAGGTAAGTGGTTTGGAAACGTCGTACCAAAAACTTGAAATGGCGTTCGCTGCAGTCACCAGCATGAGCTTAAGACTTGTGGAAAAATCAAAAACCATTTCAGATGTCACGAATGCCATTTCGAAAATATCGGAACAAACCAATTTGTTATCATTGAATGCATCCATAGAAGCTGCAAGGGCAGGGGAGTCCGGCAAAGGGTTTGCTGTTGTGGCGAATGAAGTACGGAGTTTGGCTGATGATTCAAAAGAAGCTACAAAAAACATTCAAGCCATCATTCAAAGCATTCTGTCAGATACAGAGGAATTGCTGAAAACGACCAATGAAACGAATCAAATCAGCAAGGATCAGAAAAATGCCGTGAACACGGTAAGTGAAGCCATGAAAGAGCTGGAGGATTCCGTCGCGAGGATATCCACTTCGATTCGGGAAGAAACAATATCGATTGAAAGCATCAATCAACAAAAAGAAATGGTCATTAAAGTGATAGAAGAAATCACAGCCGTATCTCAGCAAACGACGGCTTCATCAGAAGAAATTGCATCATCAATGGAGGAACAAGCGGCTGCATCCAATGAACTTGCTCAATATACTCAGCAGCTAACCCAGTTAATAACAGATTTGGAGCACACGCTCGGGGAATTCCAGATAAAGAATTAGAGGAATGGAAAACATAAGCAAAAGGGGAGGCCATTAAGTGGTCTCCCCTTTTTGGTTGTATTGCCATATCATTCTGAAGGGATTAAAACACGGATTCGTTGTACGGGGCTCACTAGAAGCACAAATTACAATTTTATGGGGCGGGTCAAGTATCCACACTTTATTATCAAAGGGGAATAATATATAGGAATCGGACAAGTAGTAGGGTCCAATGGCATTTTTTTGTGTCAATGCCAATGAAGACGATGGTGACGCTGCTCCACCCAGTAATTATCCGCATTACTCATTATTATCTCCCCATTTTCCATTGCACAAAGACAGATGACTAGATTAAAAATCCTGGAGACTCCAATGATATAAAAACATGGCGTCCATTAAGGGCGGAAAACGGTGTACATGCCATAGCTTCATAGAAAGGAGGGGAAGGCCATTTAAGCTTTCCCCTTATTTACTTCTGCTAGATGATGGGTGATACCAACGGATTAGGGTTCCTGATCAAAAATCCATCGCCTTCGTAATCAATTTCCGTTTGATCTGTAAAATGGGAATCCGATGGGTCGAGCAACATTTTTATATCATGTAAAACGAGTATTTCCTCGTGCTCCTTTTTAGAGGTTGCCAAGCTTAATGCATAGTTCATCTGGTTACAGCAAGATCTGTTTATGCCAAACCTTAAATACGTTTCCCCTCCAAAATTATGCTGCATATCTTTAATTGCCTGCCGGGCTTTTTCTGTCATTTTAATCAAAATGTTCACTCCTATATCGTTATCCACTTTGGGGCAAGCCGTATTTGCACGTCATGACCGGGATTCCTTTAATCTTCCTTTACCCATTCTGCATAAAAAAATAATATCCTCTAGGAATTCTTCGATTTCCATATATCTCGGACGGGTGGAATTTTACAGCGCTGATTTATTTTTAACGTATTTATTGAATCCCGCTGATAGTTTTTTTGCGAGAAACAGGCTAAAGGTTTCATTCGGTGCGCCGATAATATCATTATTATGAGCATAAAGGCTCATCTAATGGGTTGGTAGTAGGTTAAAAGGTTCATGTGGTGGGATTTACTTTAACATCGTAAAAATAAAATATTTCAGCGTATAAAGGAAGGGTTAAAATGTTTAATGGAAAAATAAGCTGTATGATACTTACATTGGTATTCATGGTTAGTTTCACTTTTCTATCTGGTTTAAAGGCCGAGGCTGCAGATCCTGTGCATACTGTACTCTCCGGCGAAACGGTAGAATCGATTGCCAGGAAATATGATATATCGGCTGAGCAATTAATGAAAGCGAATGGTTTACCGGATGATAAGTTATTTGCGGGCCAAAAGTTGACGATCATTCAAACGGCATATACTCCTTCCATCTATCAATGGTCGGAGAGAGGAAAACAAATTGCGAGATATGCGAAATCTTTTATAGGGTTTAATAAGGCAGCAGGGGAGGAGACGCCTGAAAAAGGGTTTGATTCAAGCGGGTTGATTCACTGGGTGCTTTCCCGGCAAAATGTGCCGGTTGACCGTTTGACAGTAGATGGTTTTTATAAGCAAGGGATGGATACAGCCACTCCGAAAACCGGGGATATTATATTCTTTCTGGATAAAGACAGCTTAAAGGTCGTGACTGCGGGTATATATGTAGGCGAAAACCAATTTGTCAATTCCGGATATGGTGCAGAAACGGTTCAGGTGAGATCCACTACAGAAGATTACTTTGCAAAATACCAAGTGGCATACAAAACATACACGCCTAAAGGAGAGCATATCGTCCAAACGGGGGAAACGCTTAATAGTATATCGGAGAATTACAGCATTTCCATGAGTACGATCAAAAGCCGTAACGCTTTAAGGACGGATGAGTTGATGCAAGGACAGTATCTTCAACTATACAGCAACCCGTTATATCCGTTTTATGTAAACCAGGAGCCTGCATATGATAAAGCATATGATGTCATCAAATATGCATATACTTTACGCGGATTCACCTATGTGTTCGGGGGGGAAGATCCAATGAACGGAATGGATTGCAGCGGCTTCATTTATTGGGTCATGAAGGAGCAGGGCCTTTCTGTAAAACGAGATTCCGCAGCGGGTTACTTCTCATTGGTGCCTAAAATAGAAAATCCGAAGGCAGGGGATTTAGTATTTTTTAGGGACACAGGAACAAGGCTAGGTGTGACCCATGTAGGAATTTATCTGGGTGATGGCCGTTTTCTTAATACAACGGAAAACACAGGCGTTCATATCTCCAACCTTTCATCAGGTTATTTTGCCGAGAAATTCGAAAGCTTCGGTCAGGTTGAAGGCCTCATGGACTAAGAAAGTCAACAGCCTGTTTATATTCAAGAGTCGCTTTTTCAATGGCAGTAACGAACCGTTTAAAAGGATCACAGTGATTGACCCTGTTCTTACTGGTAAAGTCATCACCTTTGAAAAAGCTTTTTCTAAGCTTTGTGGAAAGTTCCAATTGCACGCCTGCACCCGTCTTGGATGAGTTGGTGATGTTATTACCTTTTATGCCTGAAAGGTGCTGCGGTGCATGGTCAGTTTGGAATCCAGCTTTGTTGAGGTATAGCTGAATAAGCTTCTTATATGTTTCGTTCCTTCCGCCCATGTAAACGAGCGCATTATGTATGTCGTAGTGGCCATGGATCGAAAGGATGGTTTGAGCGTTCGCTGCCATTGAAACGCCGTGCGGTTCATTGAACAAGCAGGATGTTATATGGAGGACCTGGTTACCCCTTGGTTTAAGGCCTTCGAATAGATAGGTGCTTGAACAAAGTCTCTCTCCAAGTGCGGCTGCAATCTCGCTGGTTCCCGGTTCGATATTCCCGCCGTGTATGGCTAGAATGGCGATATCAGGATTCCTGTGATGAACGATGATGCGATAATCGAGTTCTTCTTGTTCATTTTTCTGCAGATCAATAAAATCAGTATAGCTATTTCCATTCATGGTTTTCCTCCGTATCTTGTAGGGATTTAATTCCATAACGTTGACGGCAAATAAAAAAAGCGGGGATGCCCCAGCTTTTTTTTATTCTTCGATCGTCGTATATTGTTCTATTTTCATTTGTTCTTCGGGTGTTAACGTTTCTGTCCGTTTAAATGTATTCATGGTCACAAGCAGGGCTGCTATTAGAACAATGGGTATAACCCAGCTTGTTATTTTTTTTACGATATTCATATTCTATGTCCCCTTATACATCGCTAAAATTCATATGATATTTAGAAAAGGAGGAACTGGATCGTCCCTTTTATTGCTCGGCTTTCCAGCTTCCATTTCTTCTTTTATCCCCAGCTCCGGATACTTGCCCATTTTTCTCGTTTTTAACGAGTACTTGAACCCCGCCGTAATACATGGGGGAGATCTTCTGGATGACTTCATATCCTGAATCTTCCAAGTCTGATATTATTTCATTCGAAAGCCTGGATTCCGTATAAATCTTCTTTCCATCATAGACGAATCGGTGACGGTCGATGATATCCTGAAATGAGCCTTCATTCTCTGTATACGAATAAAGGACCTGCATCAATACTTGAGGAATCCTATCACCGCCTGGTGAGCCGATCCCGATCGATTCCTGCCCTGGTTTCTTGAGAATGGTAGGAGCGGTGAAAGTTCTTGAGCGTTTATATGCCTCTTGGGCGTTCAAGCCGGACCGGAAATTTTTCAATTGATCGTTAAGGAAAAATCCATTCGTATAATCACCAGCTCCGAAAAAGTTACTGAGCGTATTTGTTGCGGAAACGACAGTGCCATATTTGTCCATGATCACAAAATGTGTTGTACTTTCATGTTCTTCAGAACCATTCGATTCTTTATCTTCCCATTTTTCACTTTTGATCTTATTTTTAAGATTGTCCAAGTGAATGGGGGAGAGCAATTTTTCCGCCATGGAGTGGCTTATTCCATCCCCAATATTGGCGGTCCGGTCTTGATAAGCCGTATTTGTGATGCCCCCCAAGACCTTCATATAAGTTGATTTGCTTCGAGAATCACCGAGGTTCATTTCCTCGGCGAGCTTTAACATTTCTAGAACGGTAATCCCGGAAAAGGGAGGCGGGGCGGTAAAAACATCATAACCGGCAAATGTTCCTTGGACCGGCTTACGTTCTTTCACCTCATAGCGTTTTAAGTCCATTAAGTCGATATCTGATTCTCTTTTGATATCCCGCGCAATTTCCCCTTTATAAAAACCATCAGGACCTTCTTTTTGAATCTTCTTCAATGTTTCAGCAAGTCTTTCTTGGACGAGGGTTTTGCCTGGTTCAATGGCATCACCATCAGGATAAAAAAGTGAAGTCTCATCGGAAGATATCCTTGGCTGAGCCGCTTCTAAGCGTGAGGATAAAGATTCGTCGACTTCAAATCCGCCTTCAGCCAAATCTATCGCCGGCTGAAGAAGGTCTGCCATTGGTACGCTCCCATACTTATCACTGATAACCTGCATGCCGGCCACTAAGCCAGGAATCCCTGCATCGTGTCTTGAACTTGGATCTTCCGGAGAGGATTCACGATAATCGATAAATTCGGGTTCGCCGGATTCCGGGGCAATCAGCATACCGCCGCCGCCGCCCACGCCAGATCCATAAGGTTCAACTACACCTAATACATAGGATACCGCAATGGCGGCATCCGCCGCCGTTCCACCATTTTTCAATATATCCATCCCGACAGCTATTGCGATTGGATTTGAAGAACTGACCCCATATGATTGTTCCGTTTTACTCTCTATCGGATCATTCGTGTCAGAAATAGGGGGTGTCTTCGAACATCCAGCAATATATATGAGTATGCCAATGGGAATGAGCACTTTTCTCGTTAAACGGTTAATCATCGATTATTCCCCCTTCTCGTTGAGCTTCCAAGTTGTTTCTCTTTTCACATAGTAGTATCCAATCGATCCTTATTGAATGGGCTGTATGTCCTGTTGTATAGCTTGTGCTTCTTTTTTCTCTTGTTCAGCTTTCTTTTCCTTTGCTGCTTGTGCTGCTTTTTCTTCTTGCTCTCGTTGTGCCTTATGGTCGATTACCTTCTTGTGATCCAAGGTAATCTCGATGTGATCCTCTTTTTTCGACCATTGGACTTTTTCGCTCGTTTCCTTCGTCAACTGACGGTAAACACGTGATTTGTCAATTGACGTGGTAGCTGGCCTTGGTGTTGCTTCTTCAATTTGCAGTGGAACGACATCGATTGTAGCTTGTCCGTCTTCCGCTAAATGGTATTGAACCATGGCAGAGTCCTTTGTTCGTGTCCAGCCTTGATCGAAAATGAAATTTCCTAAACTATAGAAAATGATTCCATCTTTATATACATCAAACGATTGAAGCACATGGGGGTGATGGCCGATGATGATGTCAGCCCCGGCATCGATGATAGCTTTAGCCAAGTCCGTTTGACGGGCGGTTGTAGATGTTGAATATTCTTGTCCCCAGTGCATATTCACCACAACCAAGTCTGCGTTGCCTTGCTTGTCATCCCTTGCTTTGCCGATCATTTCAAATAATAAATCAGGGTTGGAGTTCAGTAGACCGGCTTTATCACTTTTTGACACGGCATCCTTACCGTAAACATCCGTGAAGCCAAGTGTTGCGACACGTACGCCATTAACATCCGCATAGTCGATGCTATTTTTGGCTTCCGTAGTGTTCGATCCAACACCGACATAGTGCATATCCGCACTTTTAAATTCATCCATCGTATCTAGAAGTCCTTGTTCTTCATAGTCCATCATATGGTTATTGGCCAAAGTCATTACAGAGAAGCCAGCATCTTTAACCGCTTCCACACCGCTAGCATTGGAGTTTAACCGTATGGGCGTATCCGCTCCCTTGTAGTTGGATACTTCTTCTTTTAAAGCGGTATGTTCATAATTCCCACTGACATAGTCTGAATGGGCAAAATAGGGCTTCATATAACGGAAGAGGTATTCATACCCGTGCTTTTCCGTCACTTCTTCAACATAACGTCCCATCATCACATCACCAACCATTGTCATCGTTAATGGCTGATCGGATTTTGAAGCGGTGGTTTTCATTTCCTCAGCCCGTCCCATCCAAGTGGTAATGACTAAAGCGATTAGTAATATAGGTAGTATGATTCCAGTGTATTTAAGATTCTTTTTCTTCGTATGTTTAATAAAGATAAGTGTTTTTTCTTTTGCATTTAAAGTCCGTTTCATTTTTTGCACCTCAGAATAGGTAGTACACGTTCATTAAACCGAAAGTCAAGCCGGATAATAAAAGCGTGCTGCCAAGTGTCAATGGCATTCCTTGTCTTTGTATGGTATTCGCAATCAATCCGGGTACGATTATACCGATTCCCCGAAACTCGAATATTTCAAATGGCATGACGGGGTAGACGAAGTCCAAGAGGAGTTTCAAGCAAATCCCGGTGACCATCATGGCTGCGAATTTTCTTCTTCCATATAAAATCACCCATCTTGAAAGGCCGTGGGTGACGATCAAATAAGTTACGACACTAATGATCAGGATGGTCAGCATGATTTCCCATTGGTCAAATACTAATGCCAAATAACCTGGCACGATAAGTCCTGCGGGTACGACACCCGTCTTTTCTGAAAATATAAGGCTAAGCGTTACTCCCAGTACTAGGGCTACATATAAATCCGATCCAAACATTAAGGTTCCTCCTACTTAACTCGCTTTTTGCTTTGTTTTAGATTTCATGAATGCTTCAATTAAAGGTTCCGCTGCACCGTGAATATTCCCGACACCGTAGACGATGCGATTTTTCATCAATGGGCGGAGGCGGGCAACGATTTCTTCGGTTGACCAGTTTTCTAAATCCCAATATTCTTTTGTATCCAATTGACCTTGCTCGAATGCCCGAGTGATCGGAGATGTGGTTTCACCAATGGAAATGACGATTTCAGATTTTATGTAAGGCAATACATCTCTAGCAAACTGCTCGGTACGGTCCACGCGGTCGGGACGGCAATTCATGATGACGATAGGAGGTTCCGTGCTGTATCCGAACGTATTGACACGTTCCCAGATGTTCAGCGTCGATGACGCGTCATTTGCAGCAAAGCCATTTACAAAGAAAGTTGGCTGGATGGGATCCCCGAATTTGGTGATCCGCATGGCCCCTGGATCGGGATGTGCATTCAACATTCCGCGAAAAGCTGTTTTTTCATCGATGCCCAAAGCTTCCGCAACGGCCAAGGCCAGTGATGCATTATCAGGAAATACCATATAGTCGAATTCGCGTAGAAAGTCTTCCGAAATTCTCGAATTGTCTGCAACAATCACTTTTGTGTTGCGTTCTTCGGCAATTTGCCTGAAAAAGTCCAAATATTCACTTTCGATGGTTATTAGGTGACCATTATAGGGAATGGTAGCAGTGAAAGCTTCAGCAACCTCATCCAAAGTCGGTCCCATGACATCCATATGGTCTTCCAAGACATTTACGATTACCCCAATGTTTGCTTGGATCATTTTGTTTTGGAAGATTAGTTGATAGTCAGGCTGTACGGCCATGCACTCACAAACCAGTGCTTCCGTGCCTAATTCGGCAACTTCTTTAACTACACGCCGCTGTTCTCCTATGTTTGGTCCTTCCGGGCGGCGTACAATCGGTTTTTCCTTATCGGTAAACCAATAGATCATTCTTGCAGATGTTCCGGTTGTTTTGCCTACTGTTTTGTACTTAGCTTCCTGGATTACACCTGTAATTAGACGCGTTACAGTCGATTTCCCCCGAATCCCATTCACATTCACACGTACCGGGATGGAGTCGAGACGCTTCTGATGGCGTTTTTGTTCGAAAATGCCATAGCCAAGCAAAAAGATCGCACAAATAAATATCGGTGCCATTTTTTAACCTCTCTTTTTTCAAATATTTGAATTACTGAATACACACTACATGATTTTAAACTTAATAGGCAAGGGCTAATTATTTTATCGTAATATAGTTATTATCAGCTTTTTCAAATAAATGTATATTGGGGTGTAATAGTATCTAATGGGATAAATTGTTTTATGAGTACAAAGTTATGGCTGGAAATCGGAGGAATACGCGGTCATTTTACACTAAATTATGGAAAGTTTAATGAAAAAACAATTTTGGCCGGAATCAAGGTAGTTTCATGAGTATTTGAACCTGATTCTTAATGGCTATATTTGAATAATATTTGGTTCTTAAAAGTGACGTTTATTACAGTTTGGTAATTGTTTATACCCATTGTTCGACATAAACGTAACAATATTTATGCATTTGTTATTCAATGTAAGATATTGCATCTAACGACTCAATTAGTTGAACTCTTTTGAATTTGATTAAAGATGAGTAAAAGAACACATCTCTTTTTTTTTACATTTTCCGGTTTTTTTCTTAGAAAATACCCAACGGGACTATATTGGATCTTTTACCTGAAACATGAAATAAAACTAAAGTTAACCCATTTTTTAAAAAAATACCTAGTTTCTTCTATAGATATACTGTTTATAGAGGAATGAAAAACAAAAAAAGCTCAGAAGCATATCTGAGCTTTTGGCTTATATATTGTAAATGAATGGAATGGCCACGAATGTCCGTTTAACATGGAGATTTACCGTTTTTGGGTCTTGAGCCACAGCTTTTGGCAGCTGATTATGGAAGGAATCAGGTTAACTTGATTTCTTTCTGTCAGAAATCTCAAGGTTGGAGCCCTTTTTACCGCCATCAATCACATAAAGTCTAGGAACTAATCTCCTTCTTTTTCCTTGATTGTCAGGATTCATCTTCATATAATTTTCGTATTCTTTGCGAAAGAATTCTTCGGTTTCCCGTTCCAGTGCTTTTCTTTCGTTAAAATCTGTTATGAATTTGAAAAAACGTTTCATATGAATTCCTCCTTATGGGGTTAAAAGGTCTTGGTTTAATAGTAACATATCAATCGTGTAATTTAACCTTTTTTTACAGTTTTGGAGTGGAAATCGCGTTTTTTTTGTGAATAAAGTCGTGAACAGTTTGATTCGAGAGAAAGCATGCAATGGATCTTACTGAGTATAAGTGCACGTGCATGGTGTTGAAAGGAAATGACGGGAATTGCAGTAGCGGTTATTGGAAGTGATGGTTATTTAAGTTAAAATATTCCTTTAATCAATTATACACTAAATATTCTGAAAATAAAGGAAAATATTCAATCCCAGCCGCTTTTGATAGATTCGCTTTTTAATGGTTTATTATTGTGTATAGTTATTTATTCCCCGAAGATACGAAAATGAAACAACCCATATAATGGGAGGGAAAAGCAATTTCCCGCATTCATGTAACGGGAAATTGCTAGTGTCATAATTGGAATTTCCTGACCTGTTCAGTCAGCAGTTCTGCTGAAGATGCAAGTTCACTGGCATGATTCGTGATTTCATCCATTGAAGAGCTGGATTGCTGAGCGGAGGCGGAGACTTGTTCGATTCCAGCCGCGGACTCTTCAGAAACCGCTGCGATATCTTCGATGGCCTGATTGATTTTTTGGCTATTTGTGGAGATATAGTTCAATTCGTCTGTTATATGCTGTATTTTCATTTCCATATTCCCGACAGAGTGATTGATAGTTTCAAAGGTTTGGCCTGTGAGCGTGATCTGTTTCGTACCTTCACCCACTTGTGTATAACCATCTTCCAGGGAGTGGACGACTGTTTTTGAATCCGTTTGAATGGCGGAGACAATATTGGTGATATCCCCAACGGAGTGTGTGACCTCTTCAGCGAGTTTCCGCACTTCATCGGCGACGACGGCAAAGCCCTTGCCATGTTCACCAGCACGAGCGGCTTCTATGGCAGCATTCAGCGCCAATAGATTGGTTTGATTGGATATATCCTTGATGACCTGCACAAGCTGCGAAATTTGCTGCGATTGAGAATCGAGCCCTTTCACTTGCTCTACGGCATTTTTTACAATCCTGTCAATACATTGCATCTGTTGGACCGAACTGCGCATTAAAGTGGTGCCCTCCTTGGTCAAGGAAAGGATTTCGGATGAACTTTTAGCTGCATCCACTCCTTCCAGGCTGGCCAACTCGATCCTGCCGGTGAAATCATCCATCATCCGAACCATTTCAGCTGCCCGGTTGGCTTGTGACTCTGAACCTTCCGAAAGTTCATACATCGTCGTGGCTATTTGTTTGCTGCCCTGCTGCACTTCTTTTGCTGATTGAGTTAGGTCCTCACTTTGGTTGGAAACGGATTCGGACACAACGAGCATTTTTTCGATCGTATCACGAAGGTTACTCTGCATTTGGTTGGCGGATACCGTTAATTGGCCCATTTCATCATATGACTTTTGCTCCAGGGGCTCATGATTCAGCTTTCCTTCAGCCACCATTTTCATCCTGTCCCTGATTTTAAGGAGGGGGGCGGTAATGAGATTGGCAGTCACAAGCGCCAGCAGAAGGCCGATGAGGACTGCCGCAATGGATATGATGATACTTGTCTTCTTAACCGATTTCCCGCTTGCGATGACGGTTTTACCTGAAGCGGCAATCAATTCCTCGCGTTCAGAAGCAAGCTCCTTGAAACCCTCCATTACTTCATTGCTGATTGGCGCCACTTCATTTTTGAGTATCTCTTTCGCGCGTTCTTCATTTCCCTTTTCATATTGTGGAAATACCCGGTCTACAATCATCGTCCTCCAATCCACGCTTTTCTCGATCAATTCCTTCGATTTATCAGAATCGCTTAAAGAGAGGAGATCCTCCTGGATGGCCTTGCTGTCTTCGGTATATTGTAAAAACCTTTCTTTATAACTCTCGTCACCATATAGAATATAGGCTCGGGCGAATGCGGTTCTTTGTGCTAGATTATATAGCAGTTTTTCATCTTGGATAAGAAGCGGAAGTTCCTTTTCGATGATATCCTGGGAATATACCAGAGACTTGTTGCTGGAATAAATGTTGAATGCTCCTAAGATGACACATAAAGATATGATGAGTGAAAATGCCACCAATATCTTTCCTTTAATGCTTTTCAATTTAATGGACCCCTTTATCGATTTTTTATTCACATTATTTTATCGGACGGATAGGGTGATATTTAAGCGATGAAAAGATAACCAAATTTTCCATCAGATCTACTATTCACTAAATATAATCATCTTGATTTATTGTCGTTTTCAAGTTACTATTGACTTGGAAAAATATAATATTCCGCGTTAAGGCGGAAGAGGTTCTAGCTACCCTCTCAAAAAAACTAAGGAGAAACAGTGCTCTATTCTTAGGGTGCTGTTTTTTTCCGTAAAAAGGAGTTTTATCGTAATGAAGAAGAAAGAAAAGGCAGTGGTTGTGTTTAGCGGAGGCCAGGACAGTACGACGTGCCTGTTCTGGGCATTGGAGAGATTTGAGGAAGTGGAAGCAGTGACGTTCGATTATAATCAGCGGCATAGCTTGGAAATCGAATGCGCTCAAAGCATTGCCAAGGAATTGGGCGTGAACCATCATATCCTTGACATGTCGCTGCTGAACCAGCTGGCACCGAATGCATTGACGAGAAGTGATATTGCAGTGGCGGACGGGGAAGAAGGGGAATTGCCCTCGACGTTCGTACCAGGGAGGAATTTGCTGTTCCTTTCGTTTGCCGGTGTGCTGGCGAGTCAGATTGGCGCTAAACATATTGTCACCGGTGTCTGTGAAACGGATTTCAGCGGATATCCCGACTGCCGTGATGTATTCATTAAATCGTTGAATGTGACCTTGAACTTGTCGATGGACCAGTCCTTCGTGATTGATACGCCGCTGATGTGGCTTAATAAAGAAGAAACATGGGAGCTTGCGGATCAGCTTGGCGCATTCGACTTTGTCCGCGAAAAGACCCTGACTTGCTATAACGGGATTATCTCAGACGGCTGTGGAGATTGTCCGGCATGTAATCTGCGGAAAAAAGGATTGGATGATTATGTTAGCAGACGGAAGGTGCTTTCATGATGTACGGTTTTACTATAGTGGATAAACTCCAAAAAATAGATGAAGATATTCAGCGCAGCCAATTGAAGTATACAAACAAGAGGGTTCTCGTGAGTAAGGAATTCACCTTTGACGCGGCGCACCATCTGCATGACTATGAAGGAAAATGCAAGAACCTGCATGGCCACACATATAAGGTCATTTTCGGATTGAGCGGGTATACGGATTCACGCGGTTTGATGATAGATTTCGGGGACATCAAGGATATATGGAAAAATGAGATTGAAATCCACCTGGATCATCGCTATTTGAATGAAACCCTGCCGCTTATGAATACAACAGCTGAAAATATGGTTGTCTGGATTTATGAAAAAATGGCCGAAGCCCTTTCATTAAAAGAATATGAGGGTGCTAGAGTCGAATTCGTTAGACTATACGAAACGCCGACAAGCTATGCCGAAGCCAGACGGGAGTGGATGGAAAGTGAGTAAAATCCCGGTTATGGAAATCTTCGGACCGACCATCCAAGGTGAAGGAATGGTCATTGGTCAAAAAACCATGTTCGTTAGGACGGCCGGATGCGATTATTCATGTGCCTGGTGTGATTCCGCATTTACTTGGGATGGCACCGGTAAGGAAGATACCGTCCAAATGACTGCTAGAGAAATATGGGATGAGCTGAAGCGAATTGGGGGAACCGGTTTTTCCTTCGTGACGATATCAGGCGGAAACCCGGCTCTGCTTAAAAACCTAAATGGCTTGATAGCGATCTTACATGAAAATAAAATGAAGATAGGTGTCGAAACACAAGGGAGCCGATGGCAGGATTGGTTTCTCGATATTGATGAACTGACGATTTCGCCTAAGCCGCCGAGCTCTAGAATGAACACGGACTTTACGGTGCTCGATCAAATCCTCTCGAACCTTGCCAATCGAAATCCTGAAAACCACGTCTCATTGAAGATTGTCGTCTTTAACGAGGAAGATTACCAATATGCCAAACATGTACATGGGCGTTACCCGGATATTCCCTTTTATTTGCAGGTTGGCAATGACGATAGCAGGACAGCGGATGATCGTCAATTGATCAGCGGTCTTTTGAAGAAATACGAAGAGTTAATAGATAAAGTGATAGCAGATGATGAATTGAATGACGTGAAAGTGCTGCCCCAGCTGCATACCTATATATGGGGAAACAAGCGGGGCGTATAAAAGTGAGCAAAAGGCAGTGTGATGGCATGATCACACTGCCTTTTACGCTTTTTAAAGCCTTTGAATATGTGTGTCTGTGAAGGAAGATGTGTATTTAAGGCCATATCCCAATAAGCGATCCATTCCAATATGCGCCGTCCAAATTAAGCCAATCATCAACAATGCATCAAACTTTAGAAAAATGGCAAGCAAAATCATGAAGATGGACAGGGTATATGTGTGAAATAGGTTATAAACCTTTGCTCCAATTCGATCATTGATCAGATAGGCCAGCATGGAAACATCAGGAGACAAAATCAATAACAGGAAAATCCACCAGCTGTATTCATGTAACGAATAGATGTAAATCACCGCTAAAAGAACCATGAGTCCTTCAATATGAAGGAATTTCTTTACCATTTTAACCCCTCCCAATTATTATTTGACCAATGGTCAATATTGTTTGAAAAATTATATGATGCTTCCGATGATATTTTTAACATGAAAATAAGCTAAGCCTTTTACATCCTCATAAGATAGTTCAGAATTAATATAAAAAGTGATGAATCCGTGAAGAGAAAGAAAAATCGACCATATGGATGCAGGATTCAATTTATTGTCCGTTAGGTCCGTCAGGGACTGGATCAGTTTTTCGTATGTTTTATTAGAATCGAATTGAAGTAACTGCTGAATTTCTTTTTCCTTCGATAAAAACATGATGGAATAATGATTCTGTTGGGCTAAACCGAACTCCAAGAAGCACAATAAAATCTTTTCCATTTTTACAGAAGGGTCATTTTCCGACATGATGATTTCATCGATTAAATTATTTAAAACGGAAAAATCCGTTTTCACCAGACTATAAAAAATTTCTGCCTTATTTTTAAAATGATAGTATATGGCCCCATGGCTGCAATCCAATGATCTAGCCAATTGCCTCATCGAGACATTCGAATACCCTAACGTTGCAAAAAGATTTCTGGCTTCCTTCAATACCATGTCCCTGGACAGTTCTTTACCTGCAGATTTCCTTGGCGACATCTTGTCACCCCCTTGTTTATTGACCACTGGTTAATTAGGATGATAACTCACTGATTTCCGAATGTCAATTATTAGAACATATTATAAAGTACTGTTTTTTGAGGGTGGATTTACCATTTGATGAACGGGAATTTCACCTACGCTGCAAAGGAGGGGAGGCAGGACCGAAAAAAACCTCAGATACCCTAAGAGTTCTGAGGGTTTATGCAATTAAAAGGCGGACTGAATTAAAAAATTATGGATGCTCTCAAAGTATTAACCCCATTTTCTAAATAACCCTTTAAACAGGTTAATGTATAAACCCAACCTTCTTTTTGTCCTATCATTTTATTCATCAATTCGGGGTCGTCCTCTTTCAAACCTGATTCGTTCACTTCAATACTTGTACTCATTTCATCCAACTCTTTCAGTGTAATTGTAACAATCGTTTCTTGATCATTTCCTCCCCATGAGAACATGATTTTACTATTTTCCTCTACTTCCAATATATGAATATCCACTTCAGCATCGTATTCGTTATATCTCAATGTAACCGTCCTGCCTTGTTCCCATCTTTCAGAACTCGATGAGAACCAGAAATTCCCGATTCTCTCTGGGTCCACTATGGCTTCAAACACTTCATTGGTTGGTTTGTCTATTTTAAATTTCGTAATGATTTGCGTATCCATCAATAACAACTCTCTTTCGATTTATTTTTATCGTTATCCACTGCCGCTTAATTATCCCGATCTACAGATATTGGCGGCAGGGTCCGTCCAGTTTCAAGCAAGCTCTTCAGGTTACTTAGAATCGCTGGCCATCCATTATTCAAGCCTTCAAAGGTATCATCATCATATACAAAATCCGTCTCCAAAAGCTCCTTATGCCTAAGCGTTAGCTTCACAGTCGAATCATCCAAAGGCTGCAGGATAAAAGTGACCCGAGTAGGCTGCTCGCGGGGTGTTTCGTCTCCTGTCATGTTCCAAGTGAAAGAGAGCAGGTGCAGCGGCTCACACTTAAGTACTTTACCATGATCAGTAATACGCCCATCTTCCAGCAAATATTTAACGCTTGAGCCTTCTTGCCAGTCAGACTGGACATGGCATCCAAAATGGTACTTCTTCGTTACTTCGCCGCTCGTCAGGGCTTCCCAAAGCTTTTCTGGTGTGGTTGCGATATAAATAACATGAACAAACGATGGTTTTTTCATTATCCTTTTCCTCCTCGCCTTATACCTCATACCAAGATCGTAACATTATCCTATCAATCATTGTCGGCTTTTCACATACAGCCGGTCAAGCAGTTTTCTGCGACAAAAACCGGCACTATGGAAACTTCTTGATTTCCAATCGCTTTCAAGCTACGATAAATAAGGAAAATGATAATCCGCATGGGCGGAAGAGGTTCTAGCTACCCTCTCAAAAAAACTAAGGAGAACAGTGCTCTTTCTTAGGGTGCTGTTTTTTCTGTATAAGGAGAATTAAGAAATGTTAAGAATTTTATTGTATTTAGTATCCATCATCACGGCGAATGTGGTAACAGCAGCTTTTGCGCCATTGCATTTTGGCATGTTCATCATTCCGATGGGGACATTGCTCATCGGGGGAACCTTCATCTTTCGAGATCTGGTCCAAAATAAATTCGGCCGCGCGAAGACCTATATATGTATCGTCACTGCACTTATTTTATCTGCGTGTGTATCATTTTTATTAGGGGATACGTTATTGATCGTATTTGCTTCCGCATTATCGTTCGTGGTCGCAGAAACGGCGGATACGGAAATTTATACCCGCTTAAAGCTCCCGATGAGTTGGAGGGTGTTTTACAGCGGAATCGTGGGAGGATTTTTCGATTCGGTGATATTTGTCGTGATTGGCCTAAGCCCATTGGGTGCCAATATATTGCCATGGGAAGCAGTACCCGCTGCGATCATCGGCCAAATCATCGTTAAAACGATCATTCAGTCAATCGGTGCCGTACTGTTGGGACGAATCAACTTAGAACTGGAGAAACGTGTAGTCTCCAGTTAAAGCCAGGAGGGATGCACTCGATGGATGGAACCAAAAAAGAAGAAGAGAAATGCTATTGCCTCGAGGCCTTTCGTGAAAAATATGGCCCGCATGTTCAAGGGGAATGCATGAAGCTCTCCTGCGCCAATTATCGCAAGCATAAAGGGATAGACAAAAAAGGACCTAATTAGGTCCTTTTTTTGCGTGAACGGAGTAACTTACGAGTAAATGTCTGAACTCACGAGTAAACCAGCAAAAAAAGCTTCCTGCTCCGTTCAATAATGGGTGCAGGGAGCTTTTGTTTAGAATTGCTCTTCGCTTTTCCGGACTAGTTTTTCCAGGAAGTAAAAGCATTCTCGTTTTCGTTCAAGTTCGGTTTGTCCATTTTCGGTGACATGATAATATTTCCTGCGGCCTGATTCTGACTCTTTCCAATGTCCTTTTATGAATTCTTTTTTTTCTAGCCGTTTAAGGGCGGAGTAGAGGGTGCCTTCACTTATGTGATATGTGCCCATGCTCATTTTCTTCAAGATCTTCGTGATTTCATAGCCGTATAGCTTTTTTTGTGAGAGAAGTGAAAGCAAAAGGAGGTCAATGCTTCCCTTCATTAATTCTTTATCCAAATAAATTCTCCTCCTTTTCATTTTTAAAGTGTAATACGTTGTACATCGTATCACAAGGTGCATTTTACTTTTCTAAAAAAAAATGGTTAAATGACGATTGCTAAATAATTTTAATCATAGTAAAATGTGCTTCGGAACGGATGAGTTGTAAAGAGTGTGGTAACGATATTATATACATGATTTAATTATTTTAATGAAAATTCGGAATAGGATAGAAGAATCACTACCCAAGAGGTATTAATTGATTTTTTTTCAAAAATCATTTAGATTCTATTTATCAACAAGAGCATAGAAAGAAGGTCCTAGATAGATGAAAGTGAAAGCACCTGAGTCATTCACATATAAAGGTGGAAAAAGAGCTGTTCTTTTACTTCACGGGTTTACCGGGAGTACAGGAGATATGAAGAAATTGGGAAAATACTTGAATGATCTCGACTATACTTGCCACGGACCTCTTTATAGTGGGCACGGAGTATCAGCCGAGGAACTTGTTAAAACAGGTCCAAAGGAATGGTGGAAAGACGTAGTTAATGGTTATCAATTCCTTAAAGACGAAGGCTATGAGGAAATTGCTGTTGTAGGAATTTCTTTAGGAGGAGTTTTCTCATTAAAAGTGGGAATTGAATTGCCTGTAACAGGGGTGGTTTCAATGTGCGCTCCGACGCAAGGAAAAAGTATCGATCGACAAAAGAACCGCTTGCTCAATTATGCACAGGCTTATAAGAAGTTTGAGGGCAAAGATGCAGACCAAATTGCTGCAGAAGTGAAGCTGCTGGAAGAAGAGCCTATGCCTCAACTAAAAGATGTGTTGGATATTATTAATGAGACAGGTGAAGATTTAGATTTAATCACATCACCAACTCTTGTTTTGCAAGGTCGTTTGGATGATCCCGACTATACGGAGAGTGCTACAGCGATTTTCAATGAAGTCGATACGCAGCATAAACACTTGATATGGTATGAAAAATCAGGTCATATCATCACATTGGGTAAGGAACGTAATCAAGTGTATGAAGATGTTTATAAATTCTTGAATACACTGAATTGGTCGGAGTAATAAGCGAGTTAATAAATCCCCTAAGTTGAACGTGTTAAAAGCCTACATTCATACGTAGGCTTTACACCATGCTTGAGGGGATTTTATAATGGCTGCAAACGAGTACTTATTTGTAGAAAAAGACCTTTAAGTTATCGTTATTATCAAGAGTTGCTAATAAAATATTGTTCACGTCGGCATTATATGTTGTTTTGATTTTTTTTTTCAGCCAATCTTCGTCTTTACCGCCCCGTTTTAATTCTTTGGAATCAATCTTCCCCTCTTTAATAATCGTTTTAGGAAAATGGAAGGCAGTTGTTGCTAGATGCATATCTGCTGGTGTTGCTGCTTTATATTGAGGGTATAGAAACAATGAAATGGTACCGCCCGGTTCCCATAGTGCAAGGGATACCTTTTGAATATCTTCGACCTTTTCTTTTCTTAATTCCGATAATAGATCATCGATGGAGATTCGGGCCCTTGCTAGGCTTTTGTAGATGATTTGTCCATTTTCGATAAGCGGAAAGGGGTCAGAGTCAAAAAAACTTCGGAGTTTCCTCCACTTAAGGCTCGTAAACACACTAATTATATATAAGATGACTAATGCAAAGGTCGTGATCATTGAGCCCTTCAAACCTAACTGTTCATCAGACAAAGGGTGGGCAAGAATGTTCCCAATAATTAATGCCATTATGAAATCAAGTAACCTTAACTGGGAAATGGACCGTTGTCCCATCAATTTAACTGAAAAAAGTAAGAAGAAGAAGGATACGATGGCTCTTAAAGTCCACTGAATGGCAGTAAGGGTTTCCTGGCTATTAAAAAAATCCACAAAAATTCACGTCCTTATTTCCTGTAAGAAAATGTAATGGTTAGTATGGTGAATTGAAACAACTGGGAGGGTTTAAGCCAGTCCTTCATAAGTATTACCCAACATTGGCACTTGGAGACTTTCTTGACTGTTTTCGAAAAATTTATATTAATATAACAACTTTGAAACGTATTGTAATTAAAAATAAACTGATTTAAAATGATATCTTTCCTGAGAAATTTATTTAAAAAATATCCTTGTATAATATCAGTAATGATGGTCTGATAGTTTCTACCTGGCAGCCGTAATGCCGGACTACAAGGAAGTATGAAAATAGAAGAGATGTACAGGTTTATGTTGGTTCGCTTGAAGAGGCCTGATCCACAAAACGTTTCAATAAAAGCTCTTACTTTTTCACACTTTCTTCCAGCGGCTGAAAGTGTAAAAAGGTGAGGGCTTTTTATATAAAAAAAATGAATGGGAAATAATATATCCAAAGGGGATGAAAGCATGTATTTCTTATTGAATATACTAGGTGTTTTGGTTGTAATGGGCATAGTTTACCTTTGTTCACCCAATAAAAAGAATGTTAAGTGGAAAGCCATTCTTACCTTGCTGGTTCTTGAATTACTTATCACATGGTTCATGTTATCCACTAAAATTGGGGCATGGGTCATCAATCTGATCGCTTCATTCTTCACCTGGTTGATTGAATGTGCAAATGAGGGGATTTCTTTTGTCTTTCCGTCACTAATGGCAAATGAACAAGTGGATTTCTTTTTCAGCGCATTGATGCCAATTATCTTCATTATCACGTTTTTTGATGTTTTATCGTATTTCGGTATACTTACCTGGATCATTGATAAAGTGGGTTGGCTCATCTCAAAAGTATCCGGTTTGCCAAAACTTGAGAGTTTCTTTTCGATTCAGATGATGTTCCTTGGGAATACCGAGGCACTTGCCGTACTCCGCATGCAGCTCAGTGCGATTAAGGATCAGCGTCTATTGACATTTGGAATCATGAGCATGAGCAGCATCAGTGGTTCAATCATTGGAGCCTACCTGTCCATGGTACCGGCAACCTATGTTTTTGTAGCGATCCCTTTGAACTGCTTAAATGCCCTGCTGATAGCCAACATGCTGAATCCCGTCGACGTCAGTAAAGAGGAAGACGTCGTTTATGTACCTTCTAAAGAGGAACGTAAAGATTTCTTTTCCACCATTTCCAACAGTATGCTGGTTGGGGCCAAAATGGTCTTCGTCATCATGGCAATGGTTATCGGCTATGTGGCGTTAACGGCCAGCGTAAACGGCATTTTCGGTTTCTTTGTGGATGGTTTGACCATACAAAAGATTTTCTCCGTCATTTTTAGTCCATTTGCATTCCTGCTTGGACTCTCTGGACATGATGCCATGTACGTCGCTCAATTGATGGGAATCAAGCTTGCCACGAATGAGTTCGTTGCCTTGCTCGATTTAAAAGATAAAGTCAGTACACTGTCTCCGCATACAGTTGCCGTGGCTGTCACCTATCTGACGTCATTTGCCAACTTCAGTACAGTGGGCATGATTTATGGAACATTCAATTCCATCCTAAATGATGAGAAATCGAACATTATCGGAAGGAATGTTTGGAAACTGCTGGTTAGCGGGATGGCTGTTTCCTTGATGAGTGCCATGGTCGTTGGGTTATTCGTTTGGTGATTTTAAACAAGGGCATCCATACTTATAAATGGATGCCTTTTCTTGTATGAAAAAAGCTGTGCAGGATTTTTCCATGCACAGCTTTTTTCGTTCATTTCGTCAAATAATTTTCCGTATAATATGGTTTATTTTCCTCATCGAAGGCAACTCCGACACCGAGCGATTCGAAGTCCTTCTGTAATTTGTTTTCCCTGTGGCCAATGGAATTCATTAGGCCCTCATGGGCAAAAATACTGCTGTTCTGACCGGCAGCCAGGTTTTCACCCGCCATTCGAAAAGTGATTTTGTCATCTTTCATCCGGTCGAACGGGGATTCTCCTTCAAGGTTTGTATGGTTGAAGTATTGATTCACGGCCATATCTGCACTATGGTCCTGTGCCGTGACCTTCACTCGTTTATCCCATGAAAGCACTGAGAGATCGTGATTGACCCGTGATGCATTGGTCAAATCGAATAATTGATATTCAAAGCCCTTCTTCAATTCAGGGCCGGCTTCTGCAAAATAGCCGCTCTTTTGCTTTTCGAGTTTTGCGTCGATGATTTGGATTGCCGTGACTGTATTTTTTTCATGTTTGTCATAAAAAATGGTCACATAGCTATTATCCATTTCAAACATATCGTATTCGCCGCTGTCACTTCGAATCTGGTAATAGACGTTTCCTTTAAGCAGTTTTGTTACAGGCTCCCCCATTATCCCTGTAACGGTTTCTTTGGGAGTGCCGCGTTCAATGCCTTCCTTCGAGGAAATCAAATCTTGATTCGTATATAAACCGACAACTTTATTGTTGTTATCGTAAGCAACCATGAAGAAATTTTGATAATTTTCGTGATAGGCGAACCAGTCCACGCCATATTCATTCCGCGTATTCCGCTTAGCTTCACCAGCCAATTTTTCTACATCTTCCTTCGTGTCGCCCATTTCGATATTACGGACCGAGAAGGATGCATCAGCAGGTGCCTCCAGTGCTGGTTTTTTCACTTTTCCCGTTTCCTGCGACTCTTTTTCAGAAGCGGAATCCAATGTTTCCGTCAACGAGCCAATGAGACTGCTGACTCCAGTGCTCAGTTTTTCCAAGGCTGTCGTAACCTCGGGCCCGGTAATGAAGGAACGAACATCCGTTACAAAAGCACCGACCCCCGCTTTGAATCCAGACTCCTGAATATCTTTACCATATCCATACCATAATCCAGAGAGTAGAAGTATGAGGACCACAATATTAAACAATTTCCGCAAATCGTTCACTCCTGCTCTATCCAGGATATAGAATCCCGATTAATGAAAGATCATTTGCAGCACACTTAAAACAGGCGGGGCACATAACAAAAATACTGAAGAAAGAATGAGTATTTGTGAGGCCTTTTTTGGAAGCTTTTCCTTCCCTTTTCCCGCATACCAGCCACTGAACTGAAGTTTATTTCTGTACCAGACGAATAATAAAAGCAGGATCGCAATCGTGCCTAGCCAGCCATACTGATTCACTCCGACGTTTATATATATGCCGTTTACAATCATCGAAATGATTGTCCCGGCTATCCCGAATATTAGTATGATGCGTATCAATTCTAATAAGACCCTCATATGTCACTCCTTGGTTTCACCATTATACTTCTTCATTTAGAAAATAAAAAATTTAAAGTTGTGCTTTACATATTATACCGAAAAGTAGAGAGGATAAAACGGTGTACAAAAAAAGATTAGCCGCTACGGGCTAATCTTTTTGTTTGGAATTATTTCAATGGATCATTCAATACACTTTCCTCGAGAACGGAAAACTTATCTCCATACACTCTGGTTATGTGATTTTCCCCCCACGTACATAGTGCGGACAGGATGCTTTCCAGGCTTTGCCCATACTCACTAAGTTCATATTCCACTTTAGGGGGGACTTGGTTGTAAACGATGCGATTGATGACATCGTCCTTTTCCAACTCCCTCAATTGTTGGGTCAACATTTTTTGGGTGATGTTCGGCATAAGGCGCTTCAATTCACTGGTCCGCTTTTTTCCGTGGGTCAGATGGCAGAGGATCACGCATTTCCACTTTCCGCCCATTACTTCCAGCGTCGCTTCAACTGATATATTGTATTTCTTTTTTTGCATGATTGGCATACTCTCCTTATTTTATAGGTACTAAAAGGTGCCTATATCACTTTAAAGTACGTACTATTTTTTATTTGCGTTATATCTCATAATAACATTTGCACACCGAATTCCACTGTAGTTATAAAAAAAGTTGCTAAGGCAATTTCAATGATAGTACAAAATGACAAGAAGGAGAAGAGGTTATGATTTCAAATAAAAATAGAAGTACATGGGCATTGCTGGCTTTAGCGATCAGCGCCTTTGCGATTGGAACAACAGAGTTCATCAGCGTGGGATTATTGCCACTCATTTCTAAAGATTTACACATTACAGTGACGACGGCGGGATTGACGGTATCCTTATACGCCTTGGGGGTCATGTTCGGGGCACCTATCCTGACATCCCTGACATCGAATATGTCGCGAAAGACTTTATTGCTTTGGATAATGGTCGTGTTCATTGCCGGAAATGCATTAGCGGCTTCTGCAACCACGGTCGGTGTATTATTGATCGCACGTGTCATTTCAGCGCTTGCACATGGTATCTTCATGTCAATCGGCGCGACGATTGCGGCTGATTTGGTCCCTGAGAACCGCAGGGCGAGTGCCATCGCCATCATGTTTACAGGTCTGACGGTGGCAACGGTGACCGGAGTTCCTTTTGGAACCTTCATCGGTCAGCAATTCGGCTGGAGATTCGCTTTCATCACGATTGTGGCAATCGGCTTGATTGCTTTCATCGGAAACGGCGTCCTCGTCCCATCCGATTTAAGAAAGGCTGCACGGACCACGTTCCGTGATCAAATCAAATTGGTGACGAATGGCCGATTGCTGCTAGTATTCATCATTACAGCATTAGGGTATGGAGGTACATTCGTTGTCTTCACGTACCTGTCGCCATTACTTCAGGAAGTGACAGGGTTTAAAGAAGGAACTGTGGCCTTGATTTTGTTAATATATGGAGTAGCGATAGCAATAGGAAATACCCTAGGCGGGAAATTCGCCAATCGCAATCCTATTAATGCCCTATTCTATATGTTTCTTATTCAAGCCATTGTACTTGTGGTTTTGACTTTCACGGCACCGTTTAAGATAGCCGGGTTAATTACGATCATATTAATGGGTTTGTTTGCATTCATGAATGTTCCGGGGCTTCAAGTGTATGTCGTCATGTTAGCGGAGCGTTTCGTGCCAAGTGCAGTGGACGTGGCATCGGCCATCAATATTGCCGCCTTCAATGCGGGAATAGCCATTGGTGCCTACTTAGGAGGGGTGATTACGGATTCGATCGGACTGATCCATACAGCATGGATAGGTGGTGTCATGGTGTTTGCAGCCGTGATTTTAACAGCTTGGAGCCGTGCCTTGGAAAGTAAAGACCGTGCCAAGGGAACTGACAAAATAGCATAGGATTGAAAAAGTGATGCATGTTAGAAAAAGCATGGCATGCGTTTAGGGTATCAATAACCAAGTACATTGCATCCCTTCAGCGAATGATGGAAGGTTCCTTGAAGGGATGTAATGATACTGATACTTAATCGCATTACAATCTTTAAAACAAAAAAATTTGGAGGTAAAATATAATGGTGAAAAATTTACAAGATACAACAACGTTGCATAATGGCGTTAAAATGCCTTGGTTCGGATTGGGCGTATTCAAGGTGGAAGAAGGACCGGAGTTGGTAAATGCAGTTAAAGTGGCCATTCAAAAGGGGTATCGCAGTATCGATACGGCTGCCATTTATGAAAATGAAGAAGGGGTCGGACAAGGGATCCGTGAGGGCATAAAAGAAGCCGGAATTTCCAGGGAAGACTTATTCGTAACTTCAAAAGTCTGGAATGCCGATTTAGGATATGAATCAGCAATTGCGGCTTATGAAAAAAGCTTAAAGAAACTTGGCTTGGAATACTTGGATTTATATCTTATCCATTGGCCGGTGGAAGGAAAATATAAAGAAGCCTGGAGAGCGTTGGAAACTCTTTATAAAGAAGGAAAAGTAAAAGCGATCGGTGTGAGCAATTTCCAGATTCACCATCTTAAAGATTTAATGGAGGATGCCGAAGTGAAGCCGATGGTCAATCAAGTGGAATGCCATCCGCGTTTAACTCAAAAAGAAGTTCAGGCATTCTGTAAGGAACAGGGGATACAACTTGAAGCATGGTCACCATTGATGCAAGGTGAACTTCTGGATAATGACGTTTTACAAGCGATTGCGACCAAGCATGGCAAATCAGTTGCACAAGTCATTTTGCGCTGGGATATCCAAAATGGGATTGTAACGATTCCAAAATCCACTAAAGAACATCGCATTGTAGAAAACTCATCAATATTCGATTTCGAATTGACGGAAGAGGACATGAACCAAATTGATGGTTTGAATCAGAATCACCGTGTTGGTCCAGATCCTGATAATTTCGACTTTTAATAAATATGAAGGGGAGGGAGGGGATTTCCGTCCTCCCTTTTTTTATTGGATCACCGCATTGGTGGGGATGGGAATGCTGTACCAACAGACGGTGGCGTTTACAATGAAAGATTCGGGAATCTGATTAGTTGACACAGTATGAATCAGATGATATAAATGCATGTGCATGCATTATATAAAAAAGGAGATAAAAAATTATGAATGATTTATTTTCACCTTATCGCATAAAAGAACTTGAACTTAAAAATAGGATCGTCATGCCGCCGATGTGCCAATACTCCGTCGAAGCGGAAGATGGTATACCAACAAACTGGCACCAGCAGCATTATGTAAGCAGGGCAGTTGGCGGCACGGGATTGATTATCGTGGAAATGACCGATGTGGAGCCTGATGGGCGCATTTCGAATCGTGATCTTGGATTATGGTCCGACGACCAAATTGGAGCTTTCTCCAACATCGTTAAGGAAGTTCATCAATACGGTGCAAAAATCGGGATACAAATTGCCCATGCAGGCCGTAAAGCGGAGGATGCCGAAACTCCGGTGGCACCATCAGCCATTGCGTTTGATGAAACGTTCAAAACGCCAAGAGCTTTAGAAACGGAAGAAGTGAAGGAAATGGTCGATAAATTCCGGGCATCTGCCAGAAGGGCTGTTCAGGCAGGATTTGACGTAATCGAATTACATGGTGCACACGGATATTTAATCCACCAATTCACATCACCGCTTACGAATAAACGTGAAGATGAATATGGAAAAGACCTGACCAAATTCGGAGTGGAAGTCATTAAAGCAGTGAAAAGCGAAATGCCTGCCGACATGCCTTTAATTATGCGCATTTCTGCAAAAGAGTATGTTGAAGGCGGATATGGCATAGAGGAAAGCATTGCCTTTTCACAAGTCTTTAAAGAAGCAGGCGTCGATATGTTCCATGTAAGCTCCGGAGGAGAAGGCCCGATTGGAGCAGACGGAAGACCTGGTACGCATGCTAGCTATCAAACTCCGTTGGCGAGGGAAATCAAAAAAGCTTTGGATATTCCCGTAATTGCTGTCGGTCGATTAGATGATCCGATTCTAGCCAATTCAATCATTGGCAATGAAGAAGCCGATTTGGTTGCCGTCGGCAGAGGGATGCTGCGAAATCCTTATTGGGCATTGGAAGCATCTAAAGCTTTGAATATAAAAACGGAGATCCCTAAACAATATCAACTGGGATTCAAGCATTGATATGGATTTTAAAACCGCCGGCGAATGGTAGATTCGCCGGCGGTTTTTCATTCCGGCACCATTGTGACTATTGTAGGGATTATTCGAAGTGATTGGATTTAATGTATTTACTTAATAAATGTAAATAAATATAAAATTGAATAGTTTGTTGCATTTTTGCCGATCGATCATCCGGAAGAATGGCAATAAAGCCCTAAGAATCATTGCGGGGCAATGCCCATCATGAAATTTAATGTAAGCCTTTTCATATGAAATCTAACAGGATTTACATTATGGTTAAGAGTGGGAAATATACCTATAAATGGGTAGAACCCAATCTTGGTTATTCGACGTGATGGAAGGGGAGCGAATATGTATACAGAGCGATTTGAAAATGCTGCAGAGTCCAATGAAATCGTAGGGGGAAAAGCTTTACATTTAATTAAAATGAAGAAGTTGGGCATGCCCGTGCCAAATGGGTTTGTCATTTGCAATGATTCATTTATGCACTTTGTGGAAAGAAATGAACTGGACTTACAAAGTGAAGCCATCCAGGCCGGGATTATGGAAGCGAGCATCCCGGATGATTTGTCGAACATCCTGTTGAGCTCTTTTCATGAGCTGCGGGAAGACTTTGCTTCAGTGGCAGTCCGTTCCTCCTCGGGTGCAGAAGACCTGGAAGGGGCATCCTTTGCCGGTCAGTATGAAACATACCTGAATGTTAAAACGGATGAAGAATTCCTATCAAGGGTAAAGAGCTGCTGGGCCTCCTGTTTTGAGAACCGGGTTCGGCAATATACCGAAACCATTCATGAAAATGTTGAAAAAATATCATTGGGCGTTGTGGTCCAAGGTCTGATACATTCAGATGTTTCAGGAGTGATTTTCAGCCAGGACCCCGTTACATACAATCCAGATCATATAGTGATAAATGCCAGTTATGGGCTCGGGGAGGCGGTGGTATCTGGTATCGTAACACCCGATACCTATTTGGTTAGACGTGATGGCACGAAGGTCGAGAAAATCAAGGGCCGCAAAGAACTGAAGATCGTTTCCGGTTCCACAGGCACGTTAGAAGCGGAAACCACAAAAGCGGAACAGGATGCATATTGCCTCAATGATGCGCTGCTTGCACAATTGATCGAATTGACACTGGAGGTGGAGAAGCACTATGGACATCCTGTCGATTTGGAATTCGCCATTCAAGCTCAAAAGGTATACCTTTTGCAAGCCCGCCCGATTACAACAGTGATCGAAGACGCTGAAGGCATTCCAGAAGCAAGGAAAGAATTTATTTTGGATCGGACTGATAAGGATGACTTTTGGTTTTTGATCGATTCAAGATTTCCCGATCCAATTTCCCCCTTATTCGCATCCATATTCACCCGACCATTTTATCAAGGAATGGCGAAAGCGACAGAGGAACTCAGGGACCCGTCGGGATACATCCAAATGAAAGTCCATAACGGGTATTATTACGGAAAGCAAATCCAACTTAAAACGGACCCACAGCAATTATTCATGGAAAACGAAAAGCTTATGGAGAACTTGTATCCAGATCTGACGAACAGGATGCATGATATCATCCATGATCATTTACTGCCAATCTATCGATATATGGATGAAGAAGCTTCGAAGGAATTCACGGCAGCCAAAGCCATAAGAGGGTTGGGAGAGTTAGAAGGTTTTTTCAAAGAGGTCTATTACTGGCATTTCATGATCGTCCTTCCGCATGCGAGTATTACGATTAAACTTGAACGGCTATTCCAAAGCTTGCTGGACACCGAACCACTCCATGAACTCTACCAATCCATGGCTGGAGTGATGAATAAGTCTTTGGAGTCCGATCGAATACTGTGGCAATTATCTTTGAAAGCGAAGGATGAACCACAGTTGCTGAAGGCGGTCATGGATGCTGATGAAGGAAATATATCCAGGGGCCTGAGCGCGTTTGGGAAAGGGAAGGATTTTCTGGAACGTGTTGATCATTTCATCAATGTGTACGGATACAGATGTCTTAAGGCACATGATTTCGTTGGGGAGACCTGGATTGAAAATCCTGAGCATGTCCTGCAAATCATTAGGAATTTCATCATCAATGGATATGATTTCGATAAAGAATTCGAAACGGCAGTAGCTGACGGGAAACGGATATACCAAAGGTTTTTAAATGGAATTGAGGATTCCGCTGAGCGGGACGCATTTAAAAAATATTACCAGATGGTCTTGGATGCTGCTGTAATCACGGATGATCATCATTTTTATATTGATGCCATGTTCGATGCAAAGGCACGTTTATACTTATTGAAAGTTAGTGAGCTTTTAGTTGAACAGAACGTACTGGATGACGCAGAAGATATTTGGTTTTTATATAAAGATGAGATCATATCCGCTTTGGATGCCCCCCACACTTTAAGGGAAACGGTATTGGAAAGGAAAAGGCAATATGATTTGCAGGGTAAAATGAAAACGCCATCATTTTTTGGCAACCCTACGGATGAAGAGCGTGCTTTCGTGGAAATGGTGTTTGGCTCATTGGAAGAAAACAAGGGAAATACGGCGAGTACGATTAAAGGAATTTCAGCATCCAGAGGAATTTGCGAAGGGAAAGTCAAGGTGATATCGGGTATGCATGAAGCCTCTAATTTTAAAAAAGGAGATATTCTGGTCTGCAGGAGCACGACACCAGTCTGGACGTCCTTTTTCCAGGATGCAAAAGCAATCATTACCGATACAGGCGGCATGCTGTCCCATTCTGCGATCATTGCCAGGGAATATCGGATTCCGGCAGTGTTAGGGACAAAAATAGGAACGGAGCGCTTAAAAGATGGAGATCGTGTCATTGTCGATGGGAATACGGGAACCGTTACGATTATCGATGGATGAGCCAATGGAACATAGTGTTGTTTTAAGGACCGAGGTGAAAGAATGAGCAGACAGAAAGAATTCCTGATGATTATTTTTACTTTAATGGCAGCGTTTCTCGTACCGATCAATTCAACGATGATTTCGATAGCACTGGGCTCGATTTCAGACTTTTACGGTTTGGATATTCACAGTGTCACTTTGGTCGTCACCATCTATCTCATTGTAATGGCCGTTACCCAGCCTATTGCGGGTAAACTTGGGGATTTATATGGCAATCGGAAAATCTATATAATTGGCATATTACTATTCCTTGCTGCCTCGATTGGATGCGGCCTTGCACCAAATATAGGCATGCTTGTCGCTTTTCGGTCACTGCAGGCCATAGGGGGCGGATTGCTGATCCCGAATGTCGTTGCCCTTATCCGACAGACCGTTTCACGTGAGCGGCTACCGGGGGTGTTGGGATTTTTCGGATTGGGAATGGGGCTGGGAGCGGCAGTTGGTCCATTGATAGGATCGTTTTTGATAGCTGTATCCAGTTGGAAAGCGATATTCTGGGTTAACGTCCCTTTTTTATTGGGTGCACTTACCGGAGGCATTTTTCTTTTGCCAAAACTGCAGAAAAAGCATTCCCGGCAGCCATTGGACGTTATCGGTTCCATTTATTTAGCCGTTACGATCACTTTATTGATTACTTTGACTCATGCAGAATCAACGTCGATGTACATCGTACTCGGTTTGGGGGTCCTCCTATTTCTGGGATTATTCGTACGGAAAGAACGATCTGTCCCATCCCCGATTATAGACTTTAGCTTATTTAAGAGTCCTATATTCGTGAATGCCAATTTATCTGTATTGATCAATAATTTCACGATGTACGCGATTTTGTTGGTCATGCCGCTTATCATGACCACAAAAATGGATATTTCGGCCTCCATGAGCGGTGTCATGTTATCACTGTTCTCCATTTCAATGGCATTAAGCAATATGATAGGCGGACAGCTTAATCGGAAATACCCTTCGGAAAAAGTCATATTCCTTTCATTCGCCATCACGGTGTTAACGAATCTATTACTCTTATTCGTGATCCAATTCCAGTCGCTTCTGTATCTAGCCATTACACTCATCGTGAATGGGTTGGCAATCGGTTTAGGGCTTACAAGCATGCAGGTCGCTTCCCTGGAAGCGGTGGAAGAATCAGCATCAGGCTCGGCTTCGGGAATCTTTTCGACCTTTCGATATTTTGGGAGTATCCTTTCATCTACATTGATAGGAATCATCGCCAATTATTCGATCCTTTTCGGTATCCTGATAGCGGCGGCAGTGTTAGGAGCCATATTAACCAGGATGGTTTTTAGAAGCAATAAAAATTTCGGTGTGGAAGATCATTTCTGAAAATAAATGGATGGCATGAGGGAATTTTCATCAGCGAATCCATTATGTGATGTTTAACTGGAAATTTTGCTATAATGAAAAAGATAAATCAAACGATAATTCGAGGTGCTAATTATGGAAGAAATCAAAATCATTACAACTGAAGAAGTGGAAGCGAAGCTTGAGGCAGGCGAAGCGATGGAACTTGTCGATGTTCGTGAAGACGAAGAAGTGCAAGAGGGAATGATCGAAGGCGCGAAACATATTCGCATGAATGATATCCCGGCGAACCTTGACTATTTTGATAAAGAAAAAGAATATATTTTTATTTGCCGTTCAGGACGCCGAAGTGAAAATGTATGCCATTATCTTCAGGAACAAGGATATAAAGTGGCAAACATGGTTGGCGGGATGCTTGAGTGGGACGGCGAAGTCATTGTTAAGTGAGGTTCTTCAAAAAGACCTGTTACTTTTGTAAGCGTAAATCCAAGAATGTGACGGCTTATTTGAATGAAGAAAGAAAAAAGATCATGGTTTGTTCACAGTGCCGTGAATATGCGGAAAGACGAGCATATTTGAAGGCGTGAAAAAAAGAGCCCTTTCATCTTGAAAGGGCTCTTTTTTTATGAATGGACCTCCCCCTGATGGAAAGTGAAAATTATATGTTAAAATTAGGATGCTGAAATCAGAAAATATAGAAAAAGGAGAGTGGAAGAATGAATGTTCATAAAATAGCGGTCATTGCAGGTGACGGCATTGGCCCTGAAGTGATTAATGAGGGTGTAAAGGTACTTAAAGAAGTGGCTGCAACTGCCGGGGATTTTTCTTTCGAGTTCACCTATTTTCCATGGGGCTGTGAATATTACCTTGAGCACGGCAAAATGCTGCCCGACGACGGGCTGGAACAACTGATGAAGTTTGACGCCGTGTATCTTGGGGCTGTCGGTTATCCTGGTGTCCCGGACCATATTTCTTTACGTGAACTTCTGCTGAAAATCAGAAAGGGATTTGACCAATATGTGAATGTTCGACCGGTTAAATTGCTTCAAGGTGCACCTTGTCCCTTAAAAGATGTGACCCGTGACCAAATCGATATGGTTGTCATCCGTGAAAACAGTGAAGGGGAATATTCTGGTGCCGGCGATTGGCTTTTTAAAGGCAAGCCGGAGGAAGTGGTACTGCAGACGGGAGTCTTTTCCCGAAAAGGAACGGAGAGGATCATCCGTTATGCGTATGAACTGGCACGTAAGACGGGCAGGACGCTAACGAGCATAAGCAAGGCGAACGCATTGAATTATTCAATGGTTTTTTGGGATCAGGTTTTTGAAGAAATTGGACAGGAGTATCCGGAAGTAGAAACGAATTCCTATCTGGTCGATGCCGCAAGCATGTATTTTGTCAAACAGCCCGAACGCTTCCAAATCGTCGTCACCTCCAATTTATTCGGTGACATCATCACGGATTTAGGAGCTGCCATTGCAGGCGGGATGGGACTGGCGGCGGGTGCCAATTTAAACCCGGAACGGATTTATCCCTCGATGTTCGAACCGATTCATGGATCAGCCCCGGATATAGCACATCAAGGCATCGCCAATCCACTAGCGGCCATATGGTCCGCCAGCCAGATTCTCGATTTCTTTGGGCATGAGATTTGGGGTGCAAAGGTTTTGGAGGTGATCGAACAGGTGATGGTCGATAAAAAGGCACTGACTCCTGATATGGGCGGGGCAGCTTCTACAGAAGAAGTCGGGGATGAAGTTGTTGCAATCTTATCCGCGTTACAAACAAATCAAGTATAAATATCATGAAAAATGGGCATCCTGCACAATAACTATCATTATAGTAAAAGGGCGGGAGAGCCGATGATACAAGTCAAATTATTTGATTATGAGCATGAAAAGGATCTAGAAGATGAAATGAACTTTTTCCTTGAAGACATTCGCGAGAATCAAATCGTCGACATCAAATATAATGTAGCCACTACAGGTGAAGAGGAAGAGGAACAGATTTACTGTTTCAGTGCGATGATCATTTATAAGAAAAAATAGAGGCCGGCCGGCAAGGCCATATCATTCATAAAAGACTACCTATTGCTGCAAGGCGGGCAATCCAAGGTAGTCTTTTTTTCGTGACTCCCAGGGAGGGGCATATTTACGACGATGTCGCTTCCCCGCCGTTGACATGAAGTGTTTGTCCTGTCACAAAACGGGAATCATCAGAAGCGAGATAGACAAAGGTGGGGGCCAGTTCGAATGGCTGGCCTTGACGCTCCATCGGGTTATCGACTTGTGTCACTTCGTCTTCCGAGAAACTTGCCGGGATGAGCGGTGTCCAAAACCTCCCGGGAGCAATGGCGTTCACCCGGATGCCTTGATCGACAAGATTGTTTGCCAATGCACGGGTAAAACCAATATTGGCCCCTTTAGTCGCCGTGTAATCAATTAATTGCCTATTCCCATTAAACGTCACGACAGAAGATGTATTAATGATGGAGGACCCAGCTTTTAAATGGGGAAGGGCAGCACGGGTCGTATAGAAGTGGGAATAGATATTGACTTTAAAGGTATCATCGAATTGTTCATCCCTAATATCAAGCAAGCTTAATTGCTGAAATTGAATACCCACGTGGATACAGAGAATATCGAGCTTTCCAAATGTTTCGATGGTGTCTTCCACGATATGGATGCATTGCTGCTTATCCCTTAAGTCACCAGGCAGCAGTATGCAACGTTGTCCAAGTTCTTCAATTCTCGTTTTAGTCCGATTGGCATCCTCATGTTCATCCAAATAAGCGATGGAAACATCTGCACCTTCTTTAGCAAAAGCGATGGCAGCCGCAGCGCCAATCCCACTGTCTCCGCCAGTTATCAATGCGACCTTCCCGGTTAGTTTCCCGCTGCCCGTGTAATTGGAATTTTCAATGATGGGCCGGGGCACCATTAATTTTTCTACACCAGGTTGGCGGAATTGGCGTTGCTCAGGAACCGTGATGGGAACGTCTTGATAACGGGTGATCTTTCCATAATTCGGATGCATGGGATAGCTTTTATCGGGTGATTTCGTTTTCTTATCTTCTGCCATGAGGGGTCCTCCTAAAAAAGAATTCAGTCGGATTACTTTATGATGATCGGGTATATGCCGTGCATGAAGAACATGTATGCGTACGGGCTCGTTGCCGTGCAGCGCGAATATGCTGAAGGGGAGAAAAAAGTTTTTGGAGGCCTCAATATGCCCTATTATTATAGCGAAGAAGTGAAGTTATTATTGGTCGAACAATCAGATGAAAAAGTGGAGTTGTTATATGATTCCAATCCGAATACCTTTGAATTGCCGCTTATCGGACCAAGACCGCCATATTATTATAACCCGCGGTATGTGCCGTATTATCCCGTGATTTAAGGGTGAACATCAAAAGGGAAAATTCATGAAGAATGAAGTCCGCTGAATGGGCTGCCTTGGTCTTTCAATGAGTGGACTACATGCAGCCTCTCAATTCGACTCAACGAAATTCCCGGGTAAAACAGATGGCATTAGGGAAAAATGACTATATTCTTCTATGAATTTTACAAATACGGAGATAATGGTTAAAGTTATACATAATACATAGTGCGGACTGGTGTATTTGAAGGAGAGAACCATTTTGGATAATAACATGTTACAACTACTAGAAAATATACAGCAATCGGATGGTGGCCATATTTTATACTGTTTTAATGAATTGGAAGCCTACATTGAAAGTGAGGCGACGTTCATCATTGCCGGTGTTGAACAGGGAGACCATATCCTGGTCGTCGAAAATGACCGTATCTTTCCTTTCGTGTATAAGAAATTGCAGCTTCATTTAAATGAAGAGCAATTGGAACATGTGCATCTTATGAATAATTTTGATTTTTATTGTTTTCATGGAGACTTCCATCCTTCGACGATGGTGAATTATTTCTTGGAAAATATCGATATCTACACTAAACGCAATCAGCATGTGCGGACTTGGGGCCATGTTGAATGGGGCCATGACGATCAAGTCAGTTTAGCGATAGGCGAATATGAAAAAGGAATCGACAAACTGATCAAGGAACGTGGTTTGATTTCCGTTTGTGCATACGATGACTGCAGATTGCCTGCTGAATTTAAAACAAACTTGATCAAGCATCATGGGGTGCTGATAACCGATGAAAAAATTACGATGTTAGCAAACGGATAGAATAAAAGGGGCGAGTTATTTGGAAAGTTTTACTGAACGGGTAATTACCATCATACAGCATATCCCTTCCGGTAAAGTGATGACATATGGTCAAATTGGACAGCTCGCCGGCAGTCCGCGCGGTGCAAGGCAGGTCGTAAGGATCCTTCATTCAAGCAGCAAAAAACATGACCTTCCTTGGCATCGGGTAATCAATGCCAAGGGAGAAATCGGCATAAAAGCGGAGGGCGCCGCAGAACACCAGAAGGCGATGCTCGAGAGTGAAGGCATCATATTCACGGGACGGAATACCATTGACCTCGAAGCTTTTCGCTATCATCCAGAAATATTTTAAACGGGAAAGCCGGATAAAAGAGGCGGAGCAGGTGCGGACGAAAAAACGGCGGGACGGTGCAAATAAAGGACTTGCGAAACCATTAAAAGAGGCTGATCCAAGCGGATCAGCCTCTTTTTAGGAATTATGAACGGGCATACATGGCAGCATTCATGCCTGCGAGCCTTCCGGTTACTAATGCCGATGTGATATTATAGCCGCCTGTGTATCCGTGTATATCCAGGATTTCACCGCAGAAATACAGTCCGTCCATCAGTTTGGATGCCATTTCTTTTGGGTGTATTTCTTTGACGGATACGCCGCCGCCCGTGACGAAGGCTTTTTCTAGCGGCTGGGTGCCGTGTACTCCGAATTGGAAGTCCTTGCATAGTTCTGCAAAGCGGCGGATTTTTTCATTTGATATCGTCGCTCCTTGTTCTTGAAGGTCGATGCCGCTTCGCTCAAGCAGAAAGTGAAGGTATCGTTCAGGAACTAAGCCTTTTAAGGTATTTTTAATGGCTTTTTTCGGTTCGGCCTTGATTTCCTTCATGATGTCTTGAAAGACCTCTTCCTTGTTTCGGTCCGGCAGGGCATCGAGTTTCATTGTGACTTCCGGCAGGTTCCATTTTTTCATCGCTTTCACGACGAATTGGCTGCATCTTAGGACAGCTGGTCCGGAGACGCCAAAATGGGTGAAGAGCATATCCATTCGGTGAGTGATCAGGGCCTTGCCCTTTGGGTTAAGGACACTCAATGAAACATCGCGAAGTGCGAGACCTTGGAGTGTTCGATCTTTAATGAATGTTTCATGGCTAAGTACGGGAACTTCAGTTGGGAACAGTTCCGTAATCGTATGCCCCGCCTTCTTAGCCCATGCGTAGCCGTCCCCGGTTGAACCGGTGTGGGGAACCGATTTCCCGCCGACTGCAATCACGACTGCATCTGTATCAATGGTCTGTCCATCTTTTAACCGGACACCGCTTGTTTTTCCATGTTCATAGAGAACTTCCGCTACTGGAGAGTTCTTATAGATCTTTACTTTTAAAGTAGACAGGCGCGTCAGAAGGGCATCCACGACACTTTGCGCTTTATCGTTGACAGGAAACATCCGGCCATGGTCCTCTTCTTTAAGCGCCACGCCCAATTTTTCAAAGAATTGAATAATGTCTTCATTATTGAACTCTGAGAAAGCACTGTATAGAAATCGCCCGTTTCCAGGGATATGCTGAATGATTTCATCGATTGAGAGCCTGTTCGTCACGTTGCAGCGTCCGCCGCCAGAGATGGCTAGCTTCCTGCCAAGCTTCTCGCCCTTATCCACTAACAAGACATGGGCCCCTTTTTCCCCGGCAGCTATTGCTGCCATCAATCCGGAAGGACCGCCGCCAATTACCACTACATCATATTTCAAATTGATCACCACTTTATCATTTTCAGTCCCTTCATTATATAGCAAGAGCCTGTCAGATTGCGAATGTAGAAAAAAAGGAATTATTTGTTTGTGTATTATCTTCGAAAACGATAAACTTGAGTGTAGTTTTCTATAGAAAAAATCCTTTAATATGATAAGATAAAGAGCGTGTGAAACGTAACTGACAGAGGCAGGAAGGGATTAGATGTCATCTAAGTTTTTAAAAGGGGCTTTTATATTAACGCTGGGAGCGATCATTTCCAAGGTACTTGGTTTATTTTACGTCATCCCATTTGAACATATGGTTGGGAATAAAGGGGCTACCCTCTACCAATATGGGTACGTTCCGTATACCATTTTCATTAGCTTTGCAACGGCAGGCATGCCGCTTGCTGTTTCAAAATTCATTTCGAAGTATAATGCGCTCGAGGAATACGCCGTAGGTGAGAAATTATTTAAATCAAGCCTGAAATTAATGCTTGTCACCGGTTTTCTTGCTTTTTTGATTCTCTATACGATGGCACCGATGTTCACTGGAGTCTTTGGGGTCAGGCAGGAAGATGTCCGGGATGTCACGGAGATCATACGGGCAGTCAGCTTCGCCTTGATTTTTGTACCGTTCATGAGCATCATCCGCGGTTTCTTTCAAGGTCATGAAGCGATGGAACCAACGGCCATATCTCAGGTTATCGAACAAATTGTCCGCATCGTGTTCCTTTTGGCCGGTGTGTATGTTGTGTTGAATGTCCTGGATGGAGAGTTAGTGAGAGCCATCCAAATGGCTACCTTCGCGGCGACGGTCGGGGCTGTCGGCGGTTTAGTGGTGCTATTTTGGTATTGGAAAAAACAAAAACCACATTTGGACAGCTTGATGAAGAAAGACCGGGGGACGATGGACATCTCCCTGAAGGAGATCTATAAAGAAATATTTCTATCGTCGATTCCTTTCATATTCGTCGGGATCGCGATGCCATTGTTTCAGTTTGCGGACCTATTGTCATTCAATAAGGCGATGTCGTCCATCGGGTTGCAGCATGTCGCAGAAGATGCCCTTGGGGTGTTGAATGTATATGCCCAAAAGCTTGTCTTGATTCCGATGACACTTGCAACCGGGTTTTCAATGGCGCTTCTCCCTTCGGTGACGAAGGCATATGTAAGCGAGGATTCGGAAGAGCTAAACCGCCAGCTGAACCAAGCTTTCCAAATTTTGTTGTTCATTACGATTCCAGCGGTCGTTGGCATGTCAGTGCTAGCCGATCCGATCTATAGTGCCTTTTACAGCCATGATCCACTTGGAATCAGTGTTCTGAAGGCATATGCGCCCGTTTCCATCTTGTTTGCGCTTTTTTCCGTTTCGGCGGCCATTTTACAAGGGATCAATCAGCAAAAGTATACGGTGCTCAGCCTGCTTGTGGGCTTTTTGATCAAATTGAGCCTGAATATCCCCTTGATCAAGTTATTTGAAACGGAAGGATCCGTTTATGCTACGGCATTCGGCTACTTGGCTGCTGTGCTGCTGAATTTGTATGTCATTACCTACTTTACTGGATATCGTTATAGCCTAACCATCAGAAGATCTGTTCTGATCACCGTTTTTTCAATAGTAATGGGACTGGCTGCATGGGGCATGAACAGTTTATTATCGCTGTGGCTTACAACGGAAGGGCGGTTCCAGGCGATTTTGATCGTGGCCGTTTGTGCAATTTTTGGGGCGCTCATTTATGCGGCGCTTTCCTTGAAAAGCAAACTTGCACACCGTTTGTTCGGTGCCCGGATCGATCGGTTAAAATCTAAATTAGGTTTATAAGCTGGAAGTTTGATGTGTAAAAAAAAGGGTATTGAATGGTGAATCCCCAGATTTGAATTATTTATTGGCCTTGCCTTTCATTAAAGTGGGCAAGGCTTTTTACGGAAAAGGCTTTAGGAGGACACGATGAGAATTGATAAGATTTTATCCAATATTGGTTATGGCAGCAGGAAAGAAGTGAAAAAGCTCCTGAAATCCGGCGCCGTCAAGGTCAATGACAGGCTGCTCAAGGACCCGAAGGAACAAGTGGACCCTGATACGGAAATCGTGACGGTTCATGGTGAACGGGTTGAATACAGGGAATTCATCTATTTAATGATGAATAAACCGCCAGGCGTATTGTCGGCAACGGAAGACAACTACCAAGAAACAGTCATCGACATCTTGGAGCCGGAAGATTCGGTATTCGAGCCATTTCCTGTAGGCCGTCTTGATAAGGACACAGAAGGTTTATTGCTGATCACGAATGACGGAAAGCTTGCCCACCAACTGCTTTCCCCGAAGAAACATGTCCATAAAACATATTTCGCGGTCATTGATGGCGAAGTGACGGAACGGGATATCGAGGCATTCCGTAACGGAGTGACCTTGGATGATGGGTACGAAACAAAACCAGGTGAATTGAACATTTTAAAATCAGGTCTGACATCGGATATCGAGCTGACGATCATGGAAGGGAAGTTCCATCAGGTGAAGCGGATGTTTGAAGCAGTTGGCAAACGTGTCGTCTACCTAAAGCGTCTTTCCATGGGGAGCCTACAGCTTGATGAGGATCTTGAGCTTGGTGAATACCGTGAGTTGACGGCGGAGGAGCTTGAACAGTTAAAGGCGGGCCAACCGGCTGAATGATAGATGCACAAAAAATGAGGCGGACAAAAATTGTCCGCCTCAAAGTATTTTACATATCGATCTTGTGTTCGGGTGGTCGTTCTTTTTACGATGACATCTTCACCTTTTTACTTGTTGTCGTCCAAAGGCCTCGGCTTGGGCTTTGAACAAGGTCATTGTATGCTAAGACATTTAAATCGCGCTGCACAGTTCGAGGAGTGATGCCAAATTCTTCTACAAGCTCTTGAGTAGAAACCGTACCGTTATTACTAATGAACATATAAACGGATTTAATACGGGTTAACATGCGATTTGTTGAAGGTTTCAAAAAATCACTCCTTATTCTTTTCATTGTTATTTTGAACAAATGAAAACAACCGATATGTCGGACAGCATTTCAGCTGTCACTATGTACTTGCTATACCCACCCTATAACTCCTCGGAAACATTTAGAAAAAATAAGATGTCATTAGCTTCATTCTACCCCTTTGCAAAAGCAAATTCTAGGAAAAGATACTAATTGACTAAATATTACATTTATTATATCGAATTTTAACAAAAGTATTCTTTATACATATACAAAATTAATAAAGAGTCGTTCCATTTGTTCTTGATCATATTTTGCCAATAAGGACGCTAAATATGCATTTCGAGATTCGAGATGTCTTACAACATGAACGTTGACTCTTAAGGCATGTACATGTTACTTTACTTAATAAGATCTCAAATCGTAATTATTACGCTTTGTGTTTGAATAGGTGCTTGATGGCTTGCGGTTACGATGTCATAATGAAGTATCGGGCCGTATAGATTTTTCATACATATCTAAAAGGATTTAAATATAAACCAATTCGAGGTAGAGCCATATGAACGAAAGATTAATGGAGTTTTTATTGCGCGACGAAGTAACCAGACTATCTGGCGTCAAAAAACAAGTGTATGAATTCATCGTGAACGAAGAAGATTATCTTGCATCAAAGGCGGACACGGTCGATCAATTCATGAGATTGCTTGTAAAGCATTCACCTCCCAGGCTCGCAGCCCGTCATTTCAATATGCCCTACGGGGAAATCATTCGTTTCATGAATGAAATAGAAGATGAACTGAATGAGAGATTAGAGGAAAGATGCAAGAAAGTAAAGTGGATGGACTTCACGGAAAAGGACCAGCAGGCATTTGTGGAATATCATAGAAAGTTATATCTATTCGTAAATTAATAGGTTCATGAAAATGCCCCGGTATGAAAGGGCATTTTTTATTTGTTCAGAAACGTTAAACGGGAATCCGGCACAACCATTGTATGAATGGACCATAAGAGCAAGAATGAGGACGATTTGGAGCCGGATTGATTGTTAAAATGAGAACAATTAAATTTGCGGAAAGGGAGCGGATTTCTGAAATCAACTGCAACTTGAACAAAAAAACGGGAACTATACTACTGTATAGTTCCCGTTTTTTTCTTGCTTTTAAGAAAGGATCAAATGTGTGTCGGTCTCTTTAAACGAAGAGATAAAATCTTTATGTAAATGCTCGTCAGTGATGATGTAATCGATTTTATTCAGTGGCGATATCCCGATGGTCACGTCTTTCCCGAACTTTGAGCTGTCAGCGGCTACATAGACTTCCTGGGATAAATCAATGATTTTTTTCCGTGTATTCGCTTCTTCTAAATTATAGTCGGATATGCCTTTTTCAACGGTTATGCCACTCGCACAAATGAATGCTTTTGAAATATTCAATTCACTGAAGTTGAATAAGTATTCAAATGCAACGATGGATTGTTCATTTCGCCTGACTTTCCCCCCTATGATCAAAATCTCGATATCGCTATGAATGAGCTCATTTACAACAGGGATCGAACTGGTTATCACGGTCAGTTTCTTTTTCTGTTTTATATATTTAGCGATTTGATAGGTTGTCGAACCACTATCGATATAAATGCAATCTCCATCGTCGATATACTCACTGCATTTTTTGGCGATGGTTTCCTTTTCTTCTAATTGACTGAACATCCGTTCATCTATTGTCGATTCTCCAAACTTCGATTGAACCAGCTTGACGCCGCCGTAGATCTTTTCTATTTTTCCTTGCCTTGTAAGAAGGTTCATATCCCTTCTGATGGTTTCGATGGAAACTTGCAGTTCTTCAGTAAGCTCGGCAATCTTCATAACTTTTCTTATCGTTAATAACTCGATGATCTTCTTTTGCCTTTCAAGAGGAAGCATAAGTTTCACCTGCCTATTCTTCATATCTATCTTCCTGATTAGTGTACTGTTTACCATGAATATATTCAAGAAGTAGATGATGAAAATATCACTAGTTGGTCAAGAGTTGGTATGAAGTTAGTAAAAAAGTGTTCAACATTTACAGAGTATTTACAAAAAACTCAAATTCGTTTTACAAATGGCTTTTATACTAAGGGTGTATTAAAGGAGGTGAACGGTTTGCTAAAATTACAAAATATTAGCAAGCAATTCGATGGAAAATCAGTTTTGGATAATATAAATCTTGAAATTAAAACGGGGGAGATCGTTTCACTATTAGGACCAAGTGGAAGCGGCAAAACTACTTTATTACATATAATTTTGGGCTTGACGGGTATCAATCATGGAAAAATCATTTTCAATGATGCCGATTTGAGTAACGTGCCCATGAAAGACCGGGGATTTAATATCGTTTTCCAGGATTACGCCCTTTTCCCACATTTGAACGCCTATGAAAATATCGTTTATGGATTGAGGAATAGGAAAGGATCCGTTTCCAAGGAAGAGCTTCAGGAATACATCGACTTCCTGGAATTGACACCGCATTTGAAAAAAAGGATCAGCGAATTATCCGGGGGTCAGAAACAAAGGGTTTCGATCGCAAGGACTCTTGTGATGAAACCGAAGATCCTATTACTTGATGAGCCGCTGAGTGCTTTGGATGGTGTGATCAAGGAATCGATAAAGGAACGCATCAAGTCCATTGCCAGGGAATATAAGCTGACGACAATCATAGTGACACATGACCCGGAAGAGGCTTTGACGATGTCCGATAAAATTTTGATCATTAATCAAGGGAATATTTCTCAGTTTGGTTCACCACAAGAGATCATCAATCAGCCAGCCAATGATTTTGTTAAGCAATTCATTCTTAAACAACTGGAGATCAAGAGAGAAAATATTTATAACTTATTCGGTGAAAAGTATGCCTGAAGTAAAACCGGCAATGAGAATCATTTATATACCAATCTTACTGCTATTTGCCGCTTTTCTTTTCTTGCCGCTTGTCATATTGTTCGTCCGTTCCTTTGAAACGGCCGATGGAATCAATCTCTCGAATTATCTAACGGTCCTTTCGAATGCAGAGCTGATGAAGTCATTTGGAAACAGCGTGAATATCTCGGGTCTCACAGCCGTCATTACGACCGTTTTAGCCTTTTTCCTGGCCTATTCCATCCATTGCACCCGATTATATAGGCCATTAAAAAGTGTAATTAAAACAGGAATCCTGATTCCGATGCTGCTGCCGACAATCACATTCGGGTTTGCGATCATCTACTCTTTCGGCAATCAAGGGATCATCACGAAGATTTTTGGAAGGAATCTATTCGATATATACGGATTTAATGGTTTATTGATAGGTTATGTGATTTATACATTGCCATCAGCTTTTCTTCTCATTAATAATTCTTTCAAGTACATGGATAAAAAGTTCATCATCGTTTCAAAATTAATGGGTGATGGAACGATAAGAAGTTTCATGAATACGATCATACGGCCATTGGCGGGAACTTTGGGTGGAGCTTTTGTACTTTCCTTCATCTTGAGCTTTACCGATTTTGGGATACCGGCTTCAGTCGGCGGAACTTACTCCGTTGTTGCGACGCAACTGTATCAAGTCATGCTAGGTTCAATCCCTGATTTCAATAATGGTGCAGTGATTGCGATTCTCATGCTCATACCGGTAGTATTCAGTGTTTTCCTATTAAACTATCTCGAAAAATTGAACTTTCATTATGATAAATTCAGCGATATCGAATTGACCCGGCACAAAGGGAGGGATATCTGTTTTGGAGGTATCTCGCTGCTGGTCTTAATAGGGATGTTTTCAGTATTTGCGGTCATGTTCATTGCACCATTTTTAACTAGTTTCCCTTACGATCTCTCGTTCACATTAAAGCACTTTATCGACACCTTCCAATCGAGCGATATAACGGCAGTCTATAAAAATTCCTTATTCGTAGCCTTGATGACCGCCGTACTGGGGACGTTCATCGCCTTTAGCTCAGCTGTTTTGAATGTCCGGACGCCCCTTAAGGGGAAATCGACAATGGATGTCATTTCGATGTTGACGAATACAGTACCGGGAATGGTGTTGGGTTTATCGTATTTGCTGCTTTTCAACGGCAGCAGCTGGAAGGGTACCTTTGCCATCATCATTCTATGCAACATGGTCCATTTCTTTACGACACCCTATTTAATGGCAAAGAACTCATTATCCAAAATGAACCCTGCTTGGGAAACCACCGGGAATCTATTGGGGGATAGCTGGATCAGGACAATCTATCGTGTCATCCTGCCTAACTCGGCATCCACGGTCATCGAGATGTTCAGCTACTATTTCATCAATAGTATGGTGACGATCAGCGGGATCATCTTTTTGGTCACCGCCCAGACCACTTTGGTGGCCAGTAAAATTAAAGAGCTTCAGCATTTTGCCAAATTCAATGAAATATTCATCCTGTCTTTACTTATCTTTTTTACGAATCTAGTCGTGAAGCTGCTTTGTGATCATTATCAAAAAAGACAATTCAAACATTAATGAGGGGGATATTATGTTTAAAACGATGAAGATAGCCTTACTGTCTCTAGTTGCTTTAGGTTTGGTATTTGTATTGGTGGGCCGGGACAGCGGCAAAGCGGATGAGGAAAAGGTGGTCATTTATACGAATGGTGATGAAGAAGCCACTGCAGCAATGGAGACTTCCCTGAAAGGTGCCGGATACGAAGGGAAATATGTCCTTCAATCATTAGGCACATCCGAATTAGGAGGGAAACTGTTGGCAGAAGGCACTGAAATCGAGGCTGATGTCGTGACGATGAGTTCCTACTTCATCCAAAGTGCACAAGAACAGCACTCCATGTTTAAGGACCTGTCATTCAGTACAAAACCATTGGAACAAAATCCAGCTTATTATACGCCGATTTTGGCAAATACCGGTTCCATTTTTGTGAATACGGAAGTCCTCAAACAAAAAGGCCTGCCGATGCCGGCCACGATCAAGGACTTGACAAAGCCGGAATATAAAGGGCTCGTTTCAATACCTAACATCCTGGACTCTTCAACTGGGTGGCTGTTAGTTCAAGCAATTATCAGTCAATACGGTAATGCAGAAGGGAAAAAGGTTCTCCATGACTTAATAGCAAATTGCGGTCCGCATCTTGAGAGCTCAGGTTCAGGTCCAATCAATAAAGTGCAAGCAGGGGAAGTGGCTGCCGGTTTTGGTTTACGCTATCAGGCCGTGATGGCTAAAGAGTCGGGCTTACCGATCAAGTTTGTCGATCCTGCGGAGGGGAATTTCTCCTATACGGAATCCGTGGCTGTCGTGAATAAAGATAATGAAGCTAAAACAAGTTTAGCGATGAAAATGGCCGAAACGATCAGTAAAGATGCCAGGGAAGAACTGTTGAAACACTACCCGGTCGCACTATATGAAGGGGAAAAGGTGACGGAAAAGAACAAACCGGCCCACCCCAAGAAATACAAGCAGCCCTTAACGGTTGAATTATTAAAACAGCATCAAGAGTTCTTTAAATCAGCACAATGATAAATACAGTGAGGAGTGAAGGAAAATGAATACATATAAACTTTTAACGCCTGGACCGCTGACCACTACAAGTACGGTGAAACAGGAAATGCTTGTTGACCGCTGTACGTGGGAAAATGATTATAAAGAAATCACGCAAAAAATCAGAGCCCAGCTTCTTGAATTGGCATATGCTGCAAACGGAGAATATACGGCTGTACTTATGCAGGGAAGCGGATCGTTTGTTGTAGAATCTGTACTGACGACTGCACTTTCAAAATCCGATAAAGTGCTGATCATAACGAATGGCGCATATGGAAAAAGAATTGTGAAAATGGCCCAGTGCATCGGACTGAAACATGTGGAATATGGCGTGGAGTACAATGAATTTCCGAAGGAAACCGAAATCCGGAACATCTTACTGGAGGATAGTGATATCACACATATTGCAATGGTTCATTGTGAAACGACGACAGGGATTTTAAATCCGATAGAAATGGTTTCGAAGATATCAAAGGAACAAGGGAAAACCTTGATCATTGATGCAATGAGCAGCTTTGGCGGAGTGGACATGAATGTACCTGAACTCGGAATTGATTATTTGATCAGCAGTGCAAATAAATGCATTCAAGGAATCCCTGGTTTTGGTTTCGTCATTGCGAAGCTTGAGAAGTTATTGGCATGTGAAGGCAATGCCCGCAGCTTGTCCCTGGATTTATATGATCAATGGAAAGAGATGGACAAGGATGGGAAATGGCGCTTCACATCTCCGACACATGTAGTGGCCGCGTTTGCTAAAGCGTTGGAAGAATTAACGGAAGAAGGCGGCATTCCAGCAAGATTCGCCCGCTATAAAAATAATAATGATAGATTGAGGGAACTGATGGGTAAATTGGGCATCCATGCTTATATCTCACCTGATAAACAATCGCCCATCATTACAACATTCCTCTTTCCTGATGATGCCTTTGATTTTGGGGATTTCTACAATTATATCAAAGAGAGGGGTTACGTAATATACCCCGGAAAGCTGACTGACATAGATACATTCCGAATCGGCAATATTGGCGAAATCCATGAAGAAGATATCGGGGAACTTGGCGGGATCGTAGAAAAATATATGAAAGTGGTGACAGTATGAATAAGGTAGAGGGAATCATTTTGGATTGGGCTGGAACAGCTGTGGATTTTGGATGTTTTGCACCAGTGAATGTTTTTGTTGATATTTTTAAAAATGCTGGAGTGGACGTGACGATGGAAGAAGCCAGAGCTCCGATGGGCATGCTGAAAATCGACCATATTCGTGCGATGCTGACGATGCCAAGGATAGCTTCGTTATGGGAAGAACAATACGGAAGGCCATTCAATGAGGAAGACGTTGAAAAACTGTATGCTGAATTCGAACCGGCACTGATGATGTCATTGGCGGATTATACAGATCCAATTCCAGGGGTTATCGAGACAGTGGAAGTGTTAAGAAATCGCGGCCTGAAGATTGGGTCGACAACGGGTTATACGGATACAATGATGGAGGTCGTCGTAGCAAATGCTTTGAAAAAAGGGTATCGGCCGGATTTCCATGTCACCCCGGATGCAACCCAGTCGATCGGAAGGCCTTATCCTTACATGATATATCGGAATATGGAAGAATTGAAATTGACCGCATCATGGAAGGTAGTGAAGGTAGGGGATACCATTTCCGATATGCAAGAGGGAGTCAATGCTGGGGTATGGTCGGTCGGAATCATTGTCGGAAGCTCCGAGATGGGATTGAGTTTGAATGAATATACAAGTTTACCAGAACGGGATAAACAAAATCTCATCTCTAAAGCGGCAGACACCTTTATGCAAAACGGGGCAGACTTCACCATCAAAACAATCGAGGAGCTGCCTGAACTCATAGATCAAATCAACCTTCTTATTACAGAAGGGAAAAGACCTCGTTCAAGCTAACATCCGGTGCCAGAAAAGTGCAGCATCTTTCATCCTTGAGCAGGATTGAGAGTGCTGCACTTTTTTCACTTGCCTGAACATCATTACATTGCTTATTTTCTATCTCATTTATTATATGTATAAAAATTTTCCTGAGTTATTTAACGATGCTTGTTGTAAAAAATGAAAAAAGAGTGTACCATTAAATGAGAATGATAATCAATTACATTTGGTTACCGGGGAGTGGGCGTAAATGGAACAGCAAGATTTATTTGATGTAACGGTTATTGGGGGAGGGCCAGCAGGCCTTTACTCGACTTTTTATAGCGGACTTAGAGAAATGAAAGTCAAACTGATAGAATACCAGCCAAGGCTAGGCGGGAAAATTCATGTCTATCCGGAGAAAATGATTTGGGATGTAGGAGGGCTGACACCCACTACTGGGGAAAAATTAATTGAGCAGCTAGTGGAGCAAGGCTTAACATTCAATCCAACAGTCGTCTTGAATGAAAAAGTGGAATCCATCACACGCAATGAAGAAGGTATCTTCGTTTTACATACTGCTTCAGGTCAAATGCACTTTTCCAAGACGATCATTGTCGCGGTTGGCGGCGGAATTCTGAATCCGCAAAAGTTGGAAATAGACGGGGCGGAAAGGTTTGAGGTCTCCAATTTAAACTATACCGTTAAGTCTTTCAATCGATTCAAGGATAAGACGGTGATCATTTCAGGCGGCGGGAATTCTGCAATAGACTGGGCAAATGAATTGGAGCCCATCGCCAAAAAGGTGTACCTGACATACAGGAAAGATAGTTTAGCAGGACATGAATCACAAGCAAGGCAATTGATGGAAAGCTCTGCTGTTTGTTTCTTGAATACGACGATTACAAAACTGATTGCCTGCGCTGATCATGAATCAATTGAGCATGTTGAACTGACGAATCACGAAACGGGAGAGGTTTCTTACTTGCCGATTGATGAAGTCATCATCAATCATGGTTATGAGCGTGATACATCGCTGCTTCGAAATAGTAAAGTGGACATTGCCATTGCCGACAACTATTATATTGAAGGTACTTCTTCAAGTGAATCCTCGATGGATGGAATATACGCTGCCGGTGATATCCTTAAGCATGAAGGTAAATTGAACCTGATAGCAGGCACTTTTCAAGATGCAGCAAATGCCGTAAACAAAGCAAAGCAATATATCCAGCCTGACGCCCACGGAGTGGGGATGGTTTCTTCCCATAATGAAATCTTTAAAAAGCGCAACAGGGAATTGATCAAGGAAATGATGAAACCGGCTGGGGTGCTTTAAAGGGAAAATAAAAGCTCCAGGACCTCATGGGCCCTGGAGCTTTTAGCATTTATAGAGATTCTTTAATGACCTTCTTGTAATGGAATACGGATAGGATTCCGAAGATCGAATACAATGCCGTGTATAATGCCATGACGATGATCATTGGTGTCCAAACTTCGGTCCCGAATAAGAACCATCCTGATTGGACTGCGAAATAGCTGTGAAGCAGCCCGACGACTAAAGGAATGCCGAAATTGAAAACTTGTTTTGCTTGGATTCCTCTTAGTAAGTCACCTCGCGTGAATCCCAGTTTCCTCAAGATGGTGTAATTGGATTTTTCACCTTCACTTTCATCCATTTGCTTGAAATAAAGGATACAGCCGGATGTGATGAGGAAGGTTAATCCCAAGAAGCCGACGATGAACATGATAAGACCCATATTCTTCTTCTGGGTGTTGAACATTTCAAATTGGGAATCATTCACATGTTCTTCTTTAAAACTCATTTTATTGAATAGCTCATTCGCTTTTTCAAGTTCAGCTTCATCCTTCACATCAATGCCGATATTTACAGATGAAACTTTTTGGATTTTCGGGTCGACATCCTTTTTCAAACGATCGAATATCGTTTGGTCTACAATGGCAACGGGCAATCCGCCATTCGTGAAGTAATAGGACACGAAGGTATCATCATTTAATCCCATATATGTTTGCGGAATCACTTCGTGTTTGCCCTTCAGTTCAATTTTTCCGGAATCCTTCAAGGACATGACCTTCTCCATCATATTACTATATCCGCTGAAAAGGGTTTCATCTTCGGCGAGGTTGATTCCTTTAACGGATTCATCACTGATGACGGGAACGGTCATGATGTCCGGATCGAAGTTCACTCCTTCCAGGCTGGTTTCCATTATTTCCTTTACATTGACATTCACTTGAATGACATCGATCACCTTTTCATCATAATCAATTTTACTGTCTGATAAAGCTTCTTTGAATGTATCCGCATCTCCTTTATCCGTCATCGAAAAATCGGTAGGGATACTGCTTTGTGCCATTTTCTCCGCTGAGTAGTACGAGATATAGCTTAATGATAATAAACCGATCGCCAAAGCGGAAACGGTCGTGATGATCGTCAATAATATCGCATTCGATTTCATCCGGAACATGATGGATGAAAGGGACAATACTTCATTGATGTTCAAATAGCCATTTTTCTTTTTACGGATGATATTAAAAATGAAGCTTACGGAACCTTTATAAAATAGGTAGGTACCGATGATGACGGTTGCCAAAATGAAGATCATGGCCATAAATAGCTCGGTCATCTCTGTAAAAGCTCCATCGAATAATTTGGATGAAACGACATAGCCGGCAATGATCAGGATGATCCCGAATATCCCGATGATCATTTCGGCCATCGAAACCTTTTTCACTTTTCCTTCCGTCATTGAAGTCACTCTAAATAAAGATAAAATGGTTTGCCTTTTAATGAAGGCATAATTCATCAACATGATTAAAAGATAGATGGCGCTAAAAACGACCAAGGTTTGCACTAGCGGCTGAAAAGAAAATTTGAGAGTCGCGATTGCCTGGACACCCATTATTTTAAATAGTATCATGATGATCAATTTTGATGCGGCAAACCCTACAAAGATTCCCAGGAATACGGAAAAGAAATAAAGGATCAGGTTTTCCACACTCAGGATACGGAATATCCTGTTCTTCGTCATGCCTATCAATTGGAATAAGCCAATTTCTTTACTGCGTCTTTTAATGAAAATGCTATTGGCATATAAAAGGAATATGGAAACGATCGCAACAAGCAGGATTGATGCAGCCTTGATGGAGGCGGCACCTTTTACCGTACCCTCCGCTTCATCCAGCGCTGGGTCATATTGCAAGGTGACGAAGGCAAAGTACAAGGAAGCGCTGAAGATCAGGGCAAACACATACAGATAATAGTTCTTCAGATTCTTCTTCAGATTTCGCAAGATGAGTTGATTAATGCTCATTTTGAACTCCTCCCAATACACCTTGTGTTTTCATGATGTCCTTGAAGAAGGTTTGTCTGGATTGTTCACCTTTATTCAATTGTGTATATATTTGTCCATCTTTAATGAAAATGACTCGGCTGCAATAACTGGCCGCCACGGGATCATGGGTTACCATGATGATGGTCGCTTTGTGCTTACGATTCATTTCGCTCAGTTTGTTCAGTAAATCGGAAGCTGATTTGGAGTCAAGCGCCCCAGTCGGTTCATCCGCAAATATGATGCTTGGATCATGGATGAAAGCCCGTGCTGCAGACGTACGCTGTTTTTGACCGCCGGAAATTTCATTTGGGTACTTATCCTTCACTTCATATATGCCCAGTTCCTTCGCCACGCTATCAAACTTTTGTGCGGCTTCACTATTTGGCGTTTTTGTAATGGATAAAGGCAAAAGGATATTTTCTTTGACGGTAAGTGTGTCCAATAAGTTATATTCCTGGAAGATGAAGCCTAGATGGTTCTTGCGGAATTCGGCCAACTTCTTTTCTTTCATCCCCGAAATCTCTTTTCCACCGATCGTAATGGTGCCGTTGCTGATTTGATCGATCGAGGAAAGGACATTAAGCAAAGTCGTTTTTCCTGAGCCGGAAGCACCCATGATGCTTACGAATTCACCTTCTTGTATGCTTATATCTAGACCCTTTAATACTTCTTGTTTATTGAATTTATTACCATAGCTTTTATGGATTTTTTTCGCTTCTAATATATTCATTTGGATACACTCCTTCTTTTCTATATCCTCATTATAAAAGGCTATGAATTTCTTTTCCTTCGTTTGGACGAACAAAGAATAAAAGCATGTGACACTTTTGTCACATGCTTGTGATATTCACGAAATCATTTCTTTTTGGGAAGGTCAAGGTAACGGTCGTCCCGGTTCCAAGCTCTGATTTCACCTCAATGGAGATGAATAGGGGCTCGGCTGCATTCTTTGTTAAATATAAACCCATGCCAGTTGCCGCAGTGTCACGATGATTTGTCGTGGAAGTGAATCCTTTATCAAATATGCGGGATATATCCTTTGGGTCGATGCCCCGTCCAGAATCCGTCACTTCAAGAACCGTTTGTCCAGCCTGTTCATGGCTATATATCGCGATATCTGAGTTTTCACTGTATTTAATGGAGTTGGTCAAGAGCTGCCTTATGATGAAGGCTAGCCATTTGGCATCAGTAAGCACTTCGGTTACATCCAATTGTAAGTCGAAGCCGATCCCTTTTTGAATGCACCATGATCGCATCGTTTTAATCTCATCAAAGATTATTGTTTCCAAATCGGTTTTCTCTATATACAAATCATTCTCGATGAAAGGCATGCGCCTTTGATGGAGCTGCTGATCAAGAAGAAGGTGAATGCGCAGCCACTCATAAGTCAAGTGTGATTTCAGCAATTCATCATCCAAGCGGTCGATCATTAAATGCATCGCCGTCAATGGTGTCTTCACTTCATGAATCCAAGATAATAGATCATCCTTCTCCTGCTCTAAAGTCATTTGACCGATTGCTGCGGATTGTTTCAATAATTCGGTTTGATTAATGATGCTGTTTTCTATTATTTTTTCGAAAGGGCTCTCTGGTTCGGCTATATTCGTAACATCCAGGTTGTTTTCCCGCGCTTCCAAACTTTTATAAAAGTAGGTTTCTTTTTTATAGCGGTATATCAAAAACATACTGAACACGAGCAATGATAAAAAAACAATATACAGTATGGGCTTTAACGGTATCGCCGAATCAAGAAAAGCGACAAAGATAATGAATAGATGAAGAAGTATGTAGAATATGATCCAGCTGAACCTTTCCACGAGATATTTTCTGATCATGCATTGGCCTCTTCTACGGCGATATAGCCCTGTCCAACCTTCGTTTCGATGAAATGGCCTAAACCCAGTTCATCCAATCTCTTTCGTAAACGGTTCACATTCACTGTAAGGGTATTATCGCTTATGAAACGTTTGTCATCCCATAAACTATTGATCAATTCTTCGCGGCTTACGATCTTGTTTTTCTGTTCAATGAGCTTTTTCAGGATGAAAATTTCATTTTTCGTCAATTCGATTGTGCCAGACTCGGCCGAGACCGTATTCTTCTCGTAATCCACGGTTGCGCCGCACCAGGTTTTCAATTCGACCTTTTCGGTATTGTAGTTATAGACACGGCGAAGTGTGGCCTGTATCTTCGCGATGAGTACATCGAAATGAAAAGGTTTCTGGATAAAATCATCAGCGCCAAGCTGCATGGACATCACCATGTCGGTAGGATGATCACGTGAAGATAAAAAAATGATGGGGACATTGGAATGGGACCGGATCATTCTGCACCAATGAAACCCATCAAACTTCGGCAACTGTATATCAATGATGACCAAATCAGGTTTTATTTCCGTGAATTCCTGAACCACTTTACTAAAATCACCGACTCCGTAAATATCATAAGACCATTGCGCCAATCTATCTTTAATTTCATTGAATAACGTCGTATCATCTTCTATTAATAGTAGTTTAAACAAGGGGGTCACCGCACTTTCCAGCTTTTTCTTAAAAGTATATAGTAAAAACTCCATTGGTTCTAGGGGAAGGAGGAACATGAGATATAGTAGCTTGCCGGTTGTGTGTAAACCATTATTATATTAAAATTGACACTAATGAATGGAGGAAGTGAATTTATGTCTGATTTTCCTAATTGCCCTGCATGTAATTCAGAATATACATACGAAGATGGAAGTCTTTTTGTTTGCCCGGAATGCGCCCATGAGTGGGCGGTGGAAGCGGAAGCGGAAAATGGTGATCAAAAGAAGACGATCAAGGATGCTAATGGAAATGCCTTGAGCGATGGTGATACCGTTACGGTAATCAAGGACCTTAAAGTGAAAGGGAGCTCATCCGTCTTAAAAATGGGCACTAAAGTCAAAAGCATTCGTCTAGTTGATGGAGATCATGATATTGATTGCAAGATTGATGGTTTTGGTGCAATGAAATTAAAATCCCAATTTGTTAAAAAGGTATAATAAAAAAAACGGCCTAATCCAATGATTAGGCCGTTTTTTTACGTTAATGATTCCTTCTTAGTAAACTTTGTCACCGTTAAAGATTGAGTTCTTAACGACCACATAGTCCACATTCCGGATGGCTTCCAACTTGGTTCCGCCGGCATATGAAATGGAAGACTGAAGATCTTGTTCCATTTCCTTTAATGTATCTTCCAAAGATCCTTTGTGCTCGACATACATTTTTTTACCTTCAACGTTTTTCTTTTCACCTTTTTGGAATTCAGAAGCTGAACCAAAGTATTCTTTAAAGGCTTTTCCATCTTTCTCGATCGTTTGACCCGGAGATTCTTCATGTCCAGCAAATAGTGAACCGATCATGACCATGGAAGCTCCAAATCTAACGGATTTAGCAATATCTCCATTCGTGCGAATGCCGCCGTCAGCTATGATTGGCTTGCTTGCCGCTTTTGCACACCAGCGAAGTGCAGCAAGCTGCCAGCCGCCCGTTCCAAATCCAGTCTTGATTTTAGTGATGCAAACTTTCCCTGGCCCGATGCCGACCTTTGTAGCATCCGCACCGGCATGTTCCAATTCCCGTACCGCTTCAGGAGTTCCCACATTTCCTGCAATGACAAAGCTTTCAGGTAAATGTTTTTTAATATGCTGTATCATCTTTATCACGGCATTGGAATGGCCGTGTGCAATATCTATAGTAATGTATTCAGGCACAATGTTGTCAGCCGCTAATTGTTCAATGAATCCGTATTCTTCTTCTTTAACGCCGACACTGATGGAAGCGATCAATTCTCTTGAATGCATATCTTTAATGAAAGTCAGTCGTTTTTCTGGCTCAAAACGATGCATTACATAGAAGTAACCGTTTTCAGCTAAGTAAATGGCAATCTTCTCATCAATGATTGTTTGCATATTGGCAGGTACTACAGGTAACTTGAATGTATGTTTACCCAAAGTAACGGATGTATCACACTCAGAACGACTATTTACTACACATTTTGCAGGAATTAATTGAATATCTTCATAATCAAACACGTTTTCCATGTTATGCACCTCTATATACGAATATTTTTATCTTTATTTATTAAAATTGTTCGCCCAATAGGTAATGTACATCATTTTTGACGGTAAGTCAAAATTTTTTAATGGTTTTATTTTGATTTTATTTCAGTTTGATGGAAAATCCGCTACAGGGAAGGAAGCTGAAAAAGACGAACGAACAAGATTTCCAGTCCAGGCACTCGCCCCAATCAACTCGAATGTTTTTAAAAAGAAAAATCTGCCGGCGGTCTCATCCCGAACCTTGGTTAAGACAAGGTCATCCTTCAAGTTTTTTTACCGTAATCCTTAAAAGGATTGAAGAAATTTGCGAGACTCCTGCCGAATATCTGGCTAGCCGAGATACCGCTGGCGCTTACGGCAGAAGGGAATGGATTTCTGAAATGGTCTCCTGCTTTAAATACTTAAGTATTTTCACCAAACCGTATGACTTTTACACCTTTACGTTTTTTTACATCTGCTTAACGGGACCAACATGGCACTAAGTTAAAATGATGATGTGTAACGAATAAGAATGGGGGGATTGGCATGAAGGTTGAGTTACATTGTCATACGAACATTTCAGATGGTTCCAGTTCTTTTGAAGAACTATTGGAGGTTGCAAAAAGGGAGAGCATTGGCCATTTAGCGATTACGAATCATGATACAACGATGAGATTGCAAGAGATGGTGGAGCGTGGAAAGGAAATAGGAATTGAAATCATCCCTGGTATAGAAGTTTCTGGTTATGACTTTGCAAGAGGAAGGCGTGTACATATTTTGGGCTATTTTGTTGAGCCTGGTCATAAGGCACTTGAGGAGCTATGTAATCCGCTGATTCTTAAGAGGAATGCAGCTTCTGAAAAAATGGTGGAACGTCTGATTCAAGCAGGATATCGAATAACTTGGGATCAGGTTTCTAAATTCAAGGGAGGAACCGGTGTTTATAAACAGCATATTATGCTGGCACTAAGGGAATCGGGGTATACGGATTCTATCTATGGGGATTTATATAAGAAGATCTTCAGTCGCGGCCAAAATGGAGAAAAGCCAGGCATTGCCTTTATTCCTATGGAGTATGTGGATGCCATCCTTGCTGTAAAGGCAATCCGTGCTGCCGGAGGCGTACCGGTCCTTGCTCATCCTGGACAATACGGGAGCTTCGAAATGATTCCTGATCTTGTAAAAGCAGGGCTTGAAGGGATTGAAGTTCTTCATCCGCATCACGGTCATGAAGAAGAGGAAAGAGCCATTTCTTATGCAGATCAATTTCATCTCATTAAGACAGGAGGTTCGGATTTTCATGGTGATTATGGGGAGAAGCCGATTCGGCTTGGCAGCATGAGCCCTGGAAAGGAATGTGTGGATGCTTTGAAATCAAGGAAAAAAAGCATGTCCATTCATGATGTGGTATTGAAAAATATCGATCTATGAAACCAGGAATTTTGCTGTGAAAGCGACCGTTCATATGCTGGATGCCGTTTGAAAAGATCCATAAAAAAAGTATTCCCTTTCGTTCTGGTAATTGACCAGGACTTTTTTTTACAAGAAAATCATGGTAGCTTCATATTTTCTCATTACACTGACATTAACAAGGAAAAGTAGGTATTGATCAGATCTAATATTTAAAGGGGGCTTTCTGTTGGCGGAAAAAAACTTTTTAGTGGATCATTTAATATCGGAAATTAAGAGTGGGACCTTTCAAATGGATAAAAAGTTACCTTCAGAACATATACTCGCTGATCAATTTAATGTTCCAAGAATGGTTGTCAGGAAGGCATACGAGCAGCTTCAAGATTTAGGCTTTATCTATTCAAAGCAAGGGAAGGGAAGTTATGTCCAGGAAAGCAAGAAGCAAATTCCGCTAATTCTATCGGGAGATGTGAGTTTCACCGAGAAAATGAAAGAATTCCAGTTTTCCTTTCAAACGAGTACCATTTTTTGCGACGAAATTGCTTATGATCAGAAGATTTTTCAAAGCCTAGAGGCGGAAAGGGATGACAAGGTCTTTAAAATTGGCAGGCTTAGGTTAATGGACGATTTCCCGATTGCTCTTCATACATCGTATGTAGCAAAGTCCACTTTTCCTGACATTGAAAAGGACGGTCCTGATATTACCTCTATGTTTCAATATTATAGGCAGCGTGGCTTCGTGGAATTCGGATCCAGCAGCAGCACACTGAACGTGATTTTTCCTACTCTTTTCGAACGGGATATTTTGCAGTGTTCAAGTTTAATTCCACTTTTGCAAGTGGAATCGTTATGCCGCGATAAGCGGAGCAACCAAGTCCTTGAGCATACGGTCATAATCTATCGAAGCGATTGTTTCACATATGTTATATAAAAACTTCCATTCCAGATATCGTACGAATTCACCAGTAAATGCTCTGAATTCACGAGTAAAAGTACGGAACTCACGAGTAAATGCCTTGAATTCACGAGTAAAGGTACGAAACTCACGAGTAAAGCTCGATTTGACGGTAATGGCACGAAATTTTGAATAGTCCATGCCAGGCTTTAACAAACTTCATACAAAGATTTACTCTTTCTTAACGTACGTTCACTTGGCAACAAGATACATTGAAGATGTAGCGGGAAACTAAAACATTGGAGGCCAATGGAATGAGAAGAAGGGAAAGAACCGAGATTTTGATTCAAGGGTCTGAGGACATTGCGAAGCGATTTGCCAAGGAAATAGTAATGAAATATAAAGTTACCGTCATTCAAAAGCCTGAGAGTGCCCTTGTGCTGCTAAAGACAAGGGAAACGGCAAAAAAGAGCTTGTTTTATCTTGGGGAAATGCTGGTGACTGAATGCACGGTCCAAATCCAGGATGCAATCGGGATTGGCATCGTTAAGGGACATCAGGAAGAGCTGGCACATTGTTTAGCCATCATTGATGCTGCTTATCAGGCTGATCTTGGCGAAACGAGAACATGGTCACCTGTTTTGGAAAAAGAGAAGGGGAATATACAGAAAAATCTTCAAGAGCTGAATCGATCAATCTTAAAAACCAAGGTTAACTTTGAAACAATGGATGTTCAATAAGGGGGGAAAGCAATGAATTTGGATGTAGTTCATGATATACAAACTGTTTATAGAAAGCTTGTAACGGCGACTTCAAGACCTGGAAGTTTAGTGGTTTTTGAGAGGGAAGCCAAGACTTTGGATGTTCAAATGGAATGCCTGTCTTCTACTATCCTGCTGGCACTTACTGTACTTGACCCTGAAGTGACGTTCAAGGTCATTGCCAAGGAGGGGGAGACGGTCTCAAGAATGATCAATCAGCTTACTTATTCAAAGCCTGTCGATTTGCCGGAAGCGGATTTTATCTTTATTTTACATGATGCGTCCGAGGAGCAAATGAAGGAAGCGATATATAAAGCAAAGAAAGGAAATCTGTTGAACCCCCATGAATCGGCAATGGTCATTCTAGAAGTGCCGGATGTGACGAAAGGGGACTCCATGATTCTTTCTGGACCGGGAATTCAAGGGGAATCATTCATAAGCCTCCCGAATGTCTCCGCCTGGCTTGGTGCAAGGAACGAAAAAAACATAGAATTCCCTTTAGGAATCGATATGTATTTTGTGGATCAATTAGATCGTTTAATCGCTTTACCGAGAACGACTCAAATCAAAGAAAAAGGGGGTGGGGTTATATGGGATATGTTGCAGTGAAGGGCGGAACAAAGGCGATTGAGGAATCCATCAAACGCTTAAAGTATGAACGGGTCAAAAAAGGGACGGCGATAGAGCTGCATAAGATAGAAGCTGGGATGAGAGGCCTGATTGATCAGGTTATGTCAGAAGGCAGTTTGTATGATCAATCACTGGCTGCACTTGCCATTAAACAGGCTGAAGGCAATCCGGAAGAAGCTGTTTTCCTCTTGAGGGCCTATCGATCCACTTTGCCCCGAAAACATGTTTCACGTGTGATCAGTTCTGAAAATATGAAAGTGGAACGGCGGATTTCAGCTAGTTTTAAGGATGTACCTGGGGGACAGATTTTAGGTGCCACGACCGATTATACTCATCGGTTACTAGATTCGGAGCTGGAAAATGAATCGGATATAAGCATTCAAGATTGGTTGCGGGCTTTTCAAGAAGAAAATCATTCAACGGAATTTCAGAACCATATAGCTGATTTAAACACTTTGCCTAAAGTTTTGGACTACTTAAGAAGCGAAGGCTTATTAGCAAGCTGTGAAAACAATGATTTGCAGCCTGGGGATGTTACAAGGAAAAGCCTGGAGTTTCCTTCAATGCGGAGTGAACGCCTGCAAATTTTAACAAGAGGCCAAACCGGTGCAGTGACATCACTTGCTTATGCAGTCATTCGTGGATATGGCGCACTCCACCCGACAGTAGGGGAGCTTCGCGTAGGTCAGCTGCCCGTCCATCTCGATCACCCGCTTCTGGACGAAGGGCAAGAGGAAGATAGCTATTATATTGGGGACTTTACAGCAACGGAGGTAGAGATGCTCATTCCGCTTACGGTAGAGAAAGAACAAGGCAAGAAAGAAATAGAGTTTGAGGTTGGCTATGGCATGTGCATGGGACAAAATGAAACAAAAGCAATCGCAATGGGCATCCTGGATAATTGCCTGGAAAAACCCAACAAGGAGTTTCCAAGCCATAACGAGGAATTCGTCCTTTATCATATAGATTCAGTGGAATCAACAGGTTTCATCTCCCATTTGAAGATGCCTCATTATGTTACGTTCCAATCCAAGCTTGATAGCATTCGGAAGTCAAAAGATAAGTCCACAGAGCAGGAGGTTGGCTTGCATGAATAAAACTTATAATTTTGCATTCTTTGATGAAGGGTCGAAACGGGAAATTAGAAGGGCGACACTGAAGGCGATTGCCATTCCCGGTTATCAAGTCCCATTCGCTTCAAGGGAAATGCCGATTGGGCGTGGTTGGGGCACGGGCGGACTGCAGTTGACATTGTCATTGATCGGAATGGATGACGTCCTTAAGGTGATCGACCAAGGTTCGGATGAATCCGTTAATGCCGTTAACATAAAAAAGCTCGTATCTGATACCACTGGGGTAAGGACAACGGATAGCACAAAAGATGCCACGTTGATCCAGTCTAGGCACAGGGTGCCGGAAGTGCCTCTGCAACGAGACCAGATTTTGATTCTTCAAGTTCCATTACCGGAACCTTTAAGGAATTTCGAGCCGAGCGAACATGAAACGAAAAAGCTTCATGCTGAGAAAGAGTATGGCGGAGCATGGCTTATGTTATTTGAACAAATCATGAAGTACGGAATAATGGCGACGGATGCAGACCATCCGGTGATGGTCCACGACAGGTATGTCATGGCACCAAGTCCAATACCAAGATTCGATAATGCCAAGCTGGACGAAAGTGAAGCGCTCATTTTGTTAGGTGCAGGCAGGGAGAAAAAAGTATATGCAGTACCTCCTTATACAAATGTATCATCTTTGGCATTTGATGATTATGAATTTGAAATCGAGTCCTTTACAAATCATGCTTGCATTCTCTGCGGGTCCAATGATGTGTTTTTGGATGAACTTGTTCATGAGGAATCAGGGGAAACGTATTTCCAATGCAATGATACAAGCAATTGCCTTGAAATGGTCAATCAAAAACAATCATTGGGGGTGAATTAAATGTCTGTGCTAGAGGTACCTGTATTATCGGTTAAACAAATGAACAAACAGTATGGTAACGGATGTTCCATTTGTAAACATATGAAAGTAGGAAAAGTGGCGAAAAACTATTGCCATGACTGCGGTACGGTATATGCCTGCAGAGATGTGACGTTCGATTTGTATCACGGTGAAGTTCTCGGAATTGTAGGGGAAAGCGGGAGCGGCAAATCCACTTTGATGAAAAGTTTATATTTTGACGAAGAAGTGACAGGTGGAGAAATGTATGTGGCTGGCTTTGAGGATGGAAAAAAGAATGTATTCATGGAGTCTGCCCAGAAAAAAAGATTCGTTCGAAACCACCTGATGGGGAAGGTTTATCAAAACCCGATTCTAGGGTTGAAAATGGATTTCTCCTCGATAGGCAATATTGCCGAGAAGTTAATTTCAGCCGGGAACAGACATGTTGGCAGCATGGAAACAAGAGGCGCCGAACTCCTTGAAGCAGTCAATATCCCCATTCATCGAATGAAAGAAGAACCAAGGAATTTCTCGGGCGGAATGCAGCAACGGGTCCAGATAGCCAAAGCATTGTCCAACAATCCACCCATACTGCTTTTGGATGAGGTCACCACGGGTTTGGACTTATCCGTTCAAGCAAGTGTATTGGACATTATTAAAGGCCTCCAAAGAGATTTGAATATCAGCATTGTATTGGTATCCCATGATTTGGGCGTAATCCGGATGCTTGCAGACCGTACGCTCGTCATGCTGGAGGGGAAAGTAATCGAGCAAGGTTTAACAGATCAAATACTCGAAGATCCACAGCATCCTTATACCCAACAATTAGTACACTCATTGCTGTAAAAGAAACTAAAGGAAAATGGGGGAAGAGACATTGTTGCTGATTAAAAATGGAAAAATAATAACGGAAGAATCAATCCTGTTGGACCATGATCTCTTAATTAAGGATGATAGAATTTGCCGGATTGCACCTGTGGGGGAAATCGAAACGATTCCTGGGATGGAAGTGCTGGACGCTATGGGTGGATATGTTTCACCTGGTTTCATAGATCTCCATTCGGATTATATTGAACATATGACTGCGCCGCGCCCGACTTCTTTAATGAATTTTCAATTGAGCTTAAGAGAAACGGAAAAGGAACTGATTACGCACGGGATCACGACCATGTTTCATTCTCTGTCACTCTATAAATCCACTGAATACGCATATAAGCCAATTCGGGAGCCTGAGAATGTAAGGAAGCTCATCGACTTGATTGATGAAACACATACGATGAAGCACCTGGTCCGTCATCGGTTTCATGCCCGTTATGAAATCGATAATTTGGAGGATATTGATAGTTTAAAAGAATATGTTTCCGAAAAGAAAGTGCATCTGGTCTCATTCATGGACCATACTCCAGGACAAGGGCAGTATCGGCACCTTGAGATATATCGAAACACTTTAAGGGGGTATAACAATTATAGTGATGAAGCCATTGATGTGATGATACGGACTCATCAAGTGAAAGAAAAGCTGACGATTGAAAGAATGAAGGAGATTGCACTTCTAGCAAGGGAAAATAATATTGCCGTTGCCTCACATGATGATGATTCAATAGAGAAGCTTGAATTGGTTCACAGCTTCGGAACAAGTATAAGTGAATTTCCAATCACACTTGAGATTGCCCGTAAGGCCCATGATATGGGGATGTATACCATAGCAGGTGCACCAAATGTGCTTTTGGGAGGTTCCCACAGCGGGAACTTAAGTGCCTCTGAAGCCATTCAGGATGGAAGCATAGACATATTATGCAGTGATTATTACCCTGCGGCCCTGCTGCATTCAGTGTTTGAATTGGTTGAAAACCATGGGATGGATCTTGTCGATATGTTTAAGCTAGTTACGATTAATCCCGCAAAGGCAGTCAAGATGGAGGACGAAATTGGATCGATTCACGAAGGGAAGAAGGCCGACATACTTATTATTGAAAAAATTTCGGGTGATTTCCCTGTCATAACAACTGTGATTGTAGACGGAAAGTTGATTCAAAAAACGAATTACAGGATCTGAATTTTTAGAAAGCGGGTGGGAAAGTGGAGAACATATTGGAGATCACTGATTTATCAAAGTCTTTTATATTACATAATCAACGCAAGAATATCCATGCGGTCAGCAACATTACGATCACAGTGAAAAAAGGCGAATTCATTGGCATTACGGGCAAGAGCGGCAGCGGAAAATCAACGATCCTTAAATCGATTTATGGTACCTATCGGGTTCAAGAAGGAGACATCTGGTATGAATCTTCCCACTATGGTGCGATTAATCTGGCAAAAGCTACTGAAAGGGAAATGATTTACCTGCGTAAGCATGAGATAGGCTATGTATCCCAATTTTTGAATGTCATGCCAAGAACTACAGCAAGGCAGCTGGTTACCGGTGCCATACTTGAGATGGGACAGACAAGGGAAATGGCCAATATCGAAACGGAAAAGATCCTCGACCACTTCGAAATAGGAAAAGAGCTATGGGACAGTTATCCTGCTACTTTTTCAGGAGGGGAGAAGCTAAGGTTAAATATAGCAAGAGCAATGGTGAAAAGGCCGCGGCTCCTCCTGCTGGATGAACCGACTGCAAGTTTGGATCACGATTCAAAAGTGAAGGTGAAAACCCTGCTGGAACAGCTAATGAAAGAAGGAACGACAATGCTGGGCATTTTTCATGACTTGGAGTTCATGAATCGGTTAGTAAATAAAGAATATAGCATACAGAATGGATGTTTTACTCAAGCTATTCCAAAAATTTAACGGCGAATTCACATAAATTTTACTGAATATTCAGCCTTCTTAACAGCAGGTTAGTATTGTACCGGTATTGTTATATGGGAAGTGACTGAAATAAGAAAAGATCTTTTAAATAGGAGGGAAGATGTATCGTGAAAAAATCGGTGATGTCCATATTGATGTTAGTTATTTTGCTGGTGTTCACAGGCTGTTCATCCACTAGTTCAACAGGTGCAAATGAAGATGATACATTAACAGTGGCATGGCTGCCAAATGAATCCGGGGAAGATTTAGGGGAAGCCCGCGATGAAATCGGGAAGATCTTGGAGGATGCAACCGGAATGAAAGTCGAACATAAGACCACTACGGATTATAACATTGCAATCGAGGCAATTGCTAATGGAAACGCGGATTTAGCATTCCTGGGAGCGCAAGGATATATTGAAGCAAACAACAAAAACGATCGTGTTCAGCCTCTGGTTGTTCCAAGCGGTGAATCAGGTACGTTGGATGATGCAGTCTATAATAGCTGGCTGGCCGTTCAAAATGCAGATGAATATAAGATTGACGGCGAATACAAGATAGACGGTATTCAAGGGAAAAAGTTCTCTTTCGTATCAAATAGCTCTACATCTGGCTTCAAGGTTCCTTCCACAGGAATCGTTGATTACTTTTCGCAGCAAGATAATTTTAAGGAATTGAAGGCCGAGGATTTATTGGAAGGCGGGAAAGATAAATTCTTCAGTGAGGTGCTTTATGGCGGTTCGCACCAAGGATCGGCTGTTAATCTTTTGACCGGGAAAGCGGAAGTGGCGGCTTTTTGTGATACATGTGTCAATAATTATGTGGAGCTGGCTGATGGGGAAGAGAATAAAGCAGGTGCTGTTTATAAGGTAAAGAAGGATGCAGCTGAACCCTTCAACACTGTTGTAGATAAGACATTCTCACTCATTTCAGTGACCCCGGTTCTGAATGCACCTTTCGTTGTCAATACCGATTTAGTCAGTGATGAAACACGTGAAAAAATTCTTGAAACACTGATGTCCGATGAAATGGCAAATAACGAGAAAGTGTTTGCACCAGAAGATTCTAAGTCATCAGGTCTATTTAAACGGGTGAGCGGAAAAGAAAGATTGGTAGAAGTTGAGGATGACTGGTTCAATCCAATCCGGGAACTATCTAAATAAAGGCAGTAAAATCAGGAGGATCATACATGAAAACATTATTGGAAGTCAAAAATGTCTCAAAACATTTTGGAAATGGAACAAAGGCGTTATCCAATATTGACTTCACTGTGAAAGAAGGAGAGTTCGTTTCTATCATAGGGCCATCTGGAGCAGGGAAATCGACACTTCTTCGATGCATCAATAGGATGATCGATGCTTCCAGCGGGGAAATCATTTTTGATAATGATCATGTATACAAGGTGAATAAAAGGGAGTTAAAGAAAGTACGAAGGAAAATAGGGATGGTTTTTCAACATTACAATCTTGTAAATAGACTAAGTGTGATTGAAAATACCCTGCATGGACGATTAGGCTATAAATCTACACTGGCTGGAATTCTTGGCCTTTATAGTGAAGAGGAGAAACTTCAGGCTGCTAAAGTTCTCCAAATCCTCGGTCTGGAAGATTTGATCTATAAAAGATCCGACCAGTTGAGCGGAGGCCAGAAACAACGGGTTGGTATTGCGCGGGCGCTTATCCAAAATCCTAAATTGCTATTATGCGATGAACCGATTGCCTCCCTTGACCCGAATTCTTCCAAAGTGATCATGGATCATTTAAGGAATATCTGCACTTCCATGGGAATCACGGTCGTAGTCAACCTGCATCAAGTCGATGTTGCCCTGAAATATTCAGATCGAATCATCGGTGTGAACGGCGGGAAGATTGTTTTCAATGGAACAACTCAAAATATTTCCTCAAATGATATCCACCAGATTTATGGATCGGATGAAGGAAAATTGATGTTTGATTTGGGAGGTTCCCATGCCGGCTGATGTTTTTGCAAAAAAGAGAAGGAATTCACTTGTATTGTTTTTGCTTATTGGAGCTGCGACGGCTGTTTCCATGATCATTACAGAATTCAGCATCGCAAAAGGGGTTACTTCGGTTCCTAAGGCCATACAATGGTCGTTATCGAACTTTTATCCAACAAAGGATTCCCTTGCCAAACTCCCGGACATTTTGATAAAGCTGAAAGAAACGCTTTTAATATCCGTTGCTGCAACCACTTTCGCGGGAATATTGGCCTTTGTATTTGCGATATTGGGTTCCAATACGACAAGGGTGAATGCTTTTTTCGGAGGGTTCAGCCGCGGGGTTGCCGTTTTATTTAGAAATATTGATGTCTCAATATGGGCGTTAGTTCTGTTATTTTCATTTGGACAAAGTTCCTTGACCGGCTATTTTGCCTTGTTTTTCGGATCTTTCGGTTTTTTAACAAGAGCTTTCATTGAAACGATCGATGAAGTGAGCGGCAGTTCCGTAGAAGCTTTGCAGACAACAGGGGCGAGTTATCTAACCGTCATTTCGCAGTCTGTCATCCCTTCAGCAATTCCCCAAATGATCAGCTGGGTACTTTTTATGATTGAAACGAATATCAGGAATGCAACATTGGTCGGACTGCTTACAGGATCGGGTATTGGTTTTACGTTTAATCTTTATTATAAAAACCTGAGTTATGACATTGCCAGTCTTGTCGTCATTACGATCATCATTTCGATATTATGTATTGAATTGATCTCAAACTATGTGAGGAGGGTGATTTTATAATGCAGGCAGAGGGTCCAATCAAACCATTTCCTTCTCCTACTGGCCAGGATTTAGATAAAATGCTGCTTGAACGACTATCCAAAAAGCCCTTCTCGAAATCTTCGATCGCCATTAGGTTGTGTGTGCTGGTACTGGCAGTTTTGACCTTATACGCTTTTGCCAGTTTTGATTATAAGGATGTTAAACTTTGGGACGCGCTGCTATTGACCGCCGATAATTTGAAAACCATGTTTTTTGAGCCGCATTTGAAGCACTTTACCTTCACTCAAGCGCTTTATCAGGTGTCGATTACATTAGGTTTAGCTTTTTTGACGACAATATTTGGTGCAATCATTGCCTTGATGTTAGGGCTATTAGCGGCTGGAAATATCTCGTCCAAGCCATTATCAATTGTCATAAAGGGATCGGTTGCCCTGATTAGAGCCGTACCTACCGTGTTATGGGTCCTCATTTTTGCAGTCGCAGCAGGGTTGGGCAGTGTAGCGGCAGTTATAGGGATGACGTTTCACTCCATAAGTTACCTTGTAAAGGCCTACTCGGAATCCTTCGAGGAAATGGATAAAGGTGCCATAGAAGCCCTGCAAGCAAGCGGAGCGAATTGGTGGCAAATCGTGTTCCAAGTCATCCTACCATCTTCGATCACTTATATCATTTCATGGACTTTCATGCGCTTTGAAATCAATTTTGCTGTGGCGGTCGCAATGGGCGCAGCGGCAGGCGCAGGAGGAATCGGCTTCGATATGTTCATGGCAAGTGGATTTTACTTTGACTTGAGTGAAATTGGAGCAATCACTTATTTTATCCTGATCATTGCAATCTGTCTTGAAGTCTTTGCAACACAAATCAAAAGGAAACTAAAAGTATCATCTTGATGCTAGAATAGGGAAATATAAATCTGCCCCTTCTATCATTTGGGTGCAGCCCCGAAAGTAGAGTTCGTTTCATAGAATGCATGAATGAAGACCACAAAATGACGTGGTCTCTTTGTTTGGAAATCAATTTAAATGTTGCCATTTTCATGAAAAGCTTATATAAGGGAGGACTTTATTTCTTGTATTTGTTTGATATGCCTTTGTTCATGTAAGGATAATAATTCAATCCATTGATCCAATGAGAGGTCCCCGAACAGGGGATGCTTGGCTTTCTTTCTATTTAACAAGATATCTGAATCCATATCATAAAGAACCTGTAATAATCGGTCCCTTGATTCTCCCAGCAAATCCATAAGCCCCGATAATTGAAATGGGGTTGAAGAGGGTGAAACGATGTCTGGGGATACGAATTTCTTTTTTCTATTAGTAACCAGGTAAATGTTTTTTTGAATGATATTATTAAAATCCCTTTCCCGAATGCCATTTTCTATAGCTTCGGTAAAAACCTGTTCAGTAAGATATAAATGATGGCAAATTTGCGCAATGCCCCATACTTCAGGTGCTGGCTTATGGTGGAGCATATTTTCATCCAACTCCGTAATTTCCTCTATTAACTGTTTTCTTGATTCGAATAGCAAATCATACTCGATATAATTCATGAGAACTCCCCTTTTGTGACACCCCACATGAAAGCATCACTGAATTTTTGATATAGGAAAAAACAAAGGGATATCTGACTGCATAAAGAATGCATAAAAACGACGGAAAAAACACCTGATTTAAAGTTGGAGCCATGGATGGTAGTGCTTCATGTTTGCCGGAGTGTGACACTATCCTTTTAAACAGGGTTTAGAAAGAGTTTAAAAGATGTCTCGCATGTACAACGAAAAGAAATGTTTTAAATGGTATTAATAATGTTTGGAGGAAGAAATACAGATCCGAAGTCAGGTCTGTATTTCCGGTGTATTCATTTTTTCAGGAGCGTTGATACCCTAATGCCTATGCACATTACATAAGTTTATGCCTGTAATTGACGCATTACTTGGTTAACGGAAACCTTAATGGGGTGGATATCTTTTGAATTCCATAATAAAAGTCCTTGATTAAGTGAAATAAAGTAAATGGCAAGTTCCAATGGGTCACCATCCACAAAAATTCCTTCCTGCTGTCCTTTACTGATAATACGGGCAATCCCTTTCATGGCTGTAGCATATTTTTGATTCAATTCTTGTTTAATCTCATGAGAGAGCGTGTCAGAATGTTGGGCTTCATTAACAAGAACACGGCGGTCCGATGCTTCCTCTGGCGAACCGGAAAAAGTGAGTTCAGTGAACCAAACCAGTTGATCCCAAGGTGTGCCCTTTCTATTTTCCGCCTCATTCACTGTTTCAATAAACATATCCAGTACGTTCATGATAATGGAAACATAAATATTCTCTTTTGATTTGAAGTAATGGTAAAAGAGTCCATGACTTAAATTCACGGATGAAGTAATATCGCTGATTTTTGTTGCGGCAAAGCCCTTGCGTGCGAAAATCTTCAGTGCAGCACTACTGATTTCCTCATAGCGCTGATCTCGGATTATCTTAAATTGTTCATCATTTTTTGGAGCCATCGTTGATTCCTCACTTGCTGAGTAATATTTCATCATTGTTGCATTTGGCTTATTTTTTAAAAAAAGACCGGTAGGAAATTTTTCAGTTCATAAACACTCTACCATCTAAGTTTAGCATAGTGATGGGGCTTTTTAACATTCATTAACTTATTTCGATGGGAAAGGGTGATTATCCTCGTTTTTTAGCGAATGTATTTTTGATTGACTCATCAGTCAACTTTTTGATTGACTTGTAAGTCAACGTTATATATTATGGGTTCATGCTCATGTGCATATTCACAATACCGATGTAAAAAGCATGAATGAATGCTATATGCATAGAGGCAGTTCATTGCATTTCAAAAATACATGTACTTAAAAAGGGGATAGAAAAATGAGTAGACTTCAAGGGAAAACCGCTATCATCACTGGGGCAGCTGGCGGAATTGGTAAAGGTATGGCCATGGCTTTCGTTAAAGAAGGAGCAAAAGTGGCAATCATCGATTTAAATGAAGAGCTTGGGAACCAAACGATAAAAGAATTACAAGAATATCAACCTGAATCCATATTCATCCAAGCTAATCTTGCAGAACATGACAAATTGGCTTCAATTGTTAAAGAAGTGGCTGATACATTCGGGAAAATTGATATCCTGGTAAATAATGCACACGCTTCACGAATGGCTTCCATTGCTGACACAACACAAAAAGAATTGGATCTATCCTTTAATACGGGATTCTATCCAACCTTCTACCTCATGCAAGCTGCATTGCCTTACTTAAAGGAAACACAGGGTAAAATCATTAACTTTGCTTCAGGTGCCGGGATTAATGGGGATGTCAATCAAGGTACGTATGCAGCAGCAAAAGAAGCAATCCGAGGAATTACCCGTGTTGCAGCAAATGAATTCGGTCCATTCGGCATCAATGTAAATATCATTTCCCCGATCGCCAAATCACCTGGCATGCTTCAATGGGCAGAAGAGCAACCAGAATATTATCAAAACATGCTAGCTAAAATTCCTTTAAGAAGACTTGGTGAGCTTGAAAGTGACATCGGACGTACAGCTGTATTCCTGGCAAGTGATGATTCTGATTATATTACTGGTCAAACAATCATGGTGGATGGCGGTTCCATTAAATTACGTTAAGTTCATTGGCTAAAAATCCGTTACTTAGTCGAAGCTCCGGTCAGCATGTTGCCCCATTCGCTATGGGGGCTTGGGATATGATGTTACATTTGCGGGTGATGCAATGGGAAGCTGGACGATTGGTGTGTTACTAAGTGCTTTAGCCTTCGGTGTTCAAACAAATCTATTTAAAAAGGACGGAAGAATATTTCCCGTCCTTTTTCTCTTGAAGAAAGAAACAATAAGAAAAGTTGCTAACGCAATGGAGAGCTTATAAACTGAGGATAGTCAAAATGAACGAGGATGGTGATTGCTGATGGCTAAAACAATAGTTGAAAAACTGAATTTACATAAATATGAACGGGTTGCAGTCTTGAATCTTCCAGCAGGGGCGGATTACTTAGCAGAGCTGCCGGATTACGATACAGAGCTTAATGAAAGTGCCTATGATCTTATATTTGCTTTTGTATTGGATATGGATTCTTTAAAAGGAATCGTAGATAAGGTGATCGAGAAAAGTCATTTGAATAAAAAGGGCTATATTTATTTGGCGTATCCCAAAAAGGGGAATAAAGAATATGCTACATATATTCATCGTGATGATCTGATGCAAGGCCTCGGTGCGGATGATGACGGTTATGTTGGGGCGAGTGACCTGAAGTTTTCACGTATGGTTGGGTTGGATGATGTCTTTACGGTAGTCGGACTGAAAGTAGATTCGAAAAATAGAAACCGGACATCTACTAAAGCAAGCCAATCAGTAGATGATTATATCGAAATGATTTCTGAAATAGAAAAAGATTTGCAGGATTCTCCTGATTTGCTTGCGTTCTATCAATCACTTACCCAAGGGTATCGCAAGGATTGGGCGAGGTACGTGTATAGTGCTAAACAGGAGGCGACCCAAGTGAAACGGCGCCAGGAAATGAAAACGATTTTAGGAGAAGGTTACAAGAGCAGGGATCTATATCGAAGAAATAAATGAGGGTGGGGAATGTCTTCCATTCTCTTTTTTTCATGTTCTTTTCATCCTATCAAAAGCATATACTAGACCGAAAAATAAATCGTAATAATTATGATTTGCGAGGTGGCAGAATATGCTTTTGAAACGATTCACGGGAAATTTGCTGTTAGTGATGCTGCTGTTTTTGATGCTTGCATTCTTTTTCCTAGGCGATGTATTCATCCCAAAAACGATTGATCTCTCGGGCTACCCGATGCTTCACTCTGTGTTCGTCGTATTTTTGGGATTGTTTTTAGAATCGGTTCCTTTCCTGTTCCTGGGGGCCATTGCCTCATCGTTCATCCATTTGTTCATCAGTGAAGAAATCATTCAGCGGATGATACCAAAAAGGCCCCTGACGGCCATTTTTGCTGCGATAGGCGCGGCGCTGGTCATTCCGGTTTGCGAATGTGCAATCATCCCGGTCGTCCGGAAATTGATTCAAAAGGGCGTCCCGGTACATGCTGGTGTTGTCTTGCTCGTAACTGCCCCAATATTGAATGTCATCGTGTTCGGCTCCACTTATTATGCGTTCCAAAATAATCCGGCCATTCTATATGGAAGAATTATTCTTTGTGTCCTGACGGCCATAATCGCAGGTTTATTCATTCATATATTCAGCACGAAAGATGTGGTGAAAGAGGATAAAATCGAACTGGTTCACGGGCATGAACATGATATCCGGTCCAGTAGATGGACAAGCTTCATGGAACATACTTCACAGGAATTTTTTATGGTCGGCAGATACTTTATCATCGGGGCCTTGCTTGCCAGTGTTTTTCAAGTGTTTATGGATCGGTCCGTAATGGCCGATATTGGTCAGGCGCCAATGAAAGGCACGGCATTCATGATGGGCATCGCATTTGTGCTTTCACTTTGTTCATCAGCTGATGCATTCGTTGCCGCCTCCTTTTCCCACACCTTTCTGCCAGGCTCCATACTCGGTTTCCTTGTATTCGGTCCCATGCTGGATTTAAAAAATGTCCTGATCATGATGTCCTGTTTTAAACGGAGTTTCGTCATCACGTATGTCCTGCTTGTTTTCGCAGTCGTCTTCAGTCTCTGCCTGATTGCAGGCGGATTGATCAGTAAGGGGGGATTCTGATGAAACGTTTATTTATCCATAGACTTGAAGGATTGCTGCTGCTTGGACTGGGCCTCATGATCTTTAAATTGTATGTTTCAGGATATTTAACGAAATTGATTGCACCCAAAATGGTTCCATATGCATTGGCGGCGCTTTTTGCCTTTTTAGTGATCAGCCTTCTCCGGGTGAAAAAGCAAAAACAAGGTGGACATCATTGTGATTGCGGATCGAATGGAGAGTCTTCTTCGTCCGCATTGATCCTGAAATATAGTTTGTTCTTCATTCCGATTCTTTTGGGCTTCATCTTGACCGATTTTACATTAAGCGGGGAAGTGCTGGCGAAAAGGGGGATGGCGAAGCAGCAGTCACAGATGGTTGGTTCATATGATTCTGGGAAACATGCAAATGGGGAGAAAATCTCCGTAACCGATGATAATTATTTTGAAGTACTGGATGATCTACTGAACAACCTCGATAAGATCGAGGGGAAGGAAATAGAGATTTCGGGGTTCATATACCGTGAGGATGCATTTACGAAAAAACAAATGGCCATCTCCCGCCTCTCCATGTCCTGCTGTGTGGTCGATGCGACGTTATATGGATATATGGTCAATGGGAACGTGGAAGGAATGAAGACGAATGATTGGTATACGATTACAGGGACATTAAAAAAAGGAAGCTATAAAGGGGAACCTGTACCTGTGATCGATTTAAAGGAGTCGAAGAAAATAAAGGCACCAGAAGAAGCTTATTTATATGAAAATGTACAAATCATTCAGTAGAATTGGAAAACCCGGCAAAAGGCCGGAAAATCTTGCGCTGCGGTCGAAAAAAGCGGAAACGGCGCCATTTGTTCGCGAGCCCGTAACATAGTATAATGTCCTTACCATGGATAGGGTGTAAGGGGGGATAATCATGTCTTCAGGTAATCGAAACAATCAAATCGGACCGCCGCGTTTCGCTATTGCCATTCACTCTCTGGTTTGGCTCGCACAAAGCGAAAAGCTCCTGACAAGTTCGGCAATCGCCTTAAAGGTGAAGTCACACGCCACTTTTTTAAGAAGGGTAATGGCCCAGCTTGCAGCTGCGGGAATCGTCGAAACAAAGGAAGGACGGGAAGGCGGATATAGCTTGAAGGTGCCTGCGTCTCAGCTTACTTTGGCGGATGTGTATCAAGCGGTAAGGCCGGAATGCCTTGTTTGTATGGAAACGAGCGAATGCGGTGAAGTCGGGAAGCAGCTGGATACGGCATTGGAGGAAATCATGAACGAAGCCGAAAAGGAAACATTGCGCCTTCTAAAGGGCTATACATTGGAAGAATTCATGAAAAAGGTCGACTTCACCAATTTTGAAAGTGAGTGTCTGGGTTAATATCCTTGCCAGAGGATACCCAGGATTATATAATGTGCTTAATGCAATTGCATTTAAAATGAGGAGGTATTTACATGAAGGTGGAAATTTGGTCGGATTATCAATGTCCGTTCTGTTATATAGGAAAGCGTCGATTCGAAGAGGCGTTAAAACAGTTTGAAAATAAAGATCAGGTAGAGGTCTCATTTCGCAGTTTTGAGTTGAATCCAGATGCTGAGCGGGATATCAATATGACCCAAAATGAAATGCTGGCCAAGAAATACGGCATGTCCCAAGCGCAGGTGGAAGCGAGCAGCCAAAACCTGACTCAACAGGCTAAAGAGTTGGGACTCGACTATCATTTGGATAAAGTGGTCTTAACGAATTCGTTCGATGCCCACCGGTTGATGCACTTTGCTGAATCAAAAGGTAAAGAGAACGAAATGAATGAACTTCTGTTTAAAGCATACTTTACGGAAGGCAAACATATTGGCGATCACGCTACATTGGCTAGTTTGGCTGAAGAGGCCGGTCTTGAAAAGTCCGAGGCGGAAGCCATTCTGGCCGGAACGGCATTCACTGCAGAGGTTAGGGGAAATGAGCAAGAAGGAAGCCTGCTTGGTATTACAGGTGTGCCCTTCTTCGTCATTAACCGCAAGTATGGAATCTCCGGCGCCCAGCCAACAGAAGCATTCCTGGATACGCTTAAAAAAGTATGGGCTGAGGAAAATCCGCTTACAATCGTGAATGATCCAGCAACAGGCGACACCTGTACGGACGGTTCCTGTAACGTGCCGGAAAAATAATGCAGATATATAAAGAAGGAGACCCGAAACTGGGTCTCCTTTTTACTTAAAAAGGAAATGTAATGTCTGGCAAAGAATATAGTGTATAGGATGGATTTTCGAAAAAGCCCGAAATGAAAGGGAGATAAAATGTGTATATCATGATTGGAATACTAGTCTTCATGATTGCCTGTGCAGTAACGGCCAAACTAATTTCCTATAAATATTGGACATGTATCTATACGGCATTCGGGAATGAAAATTATTTTAAGGTAGTTGCAAAGTTGGAAAGGGAAGGGATACAATTCAAAACGAAAACGCCTATGAATTCAGGCTCCGAAAACTTTCAAAATCGCCATGAAACCATTCAATATGACTTTTTTGTAAAAAAGGAACTGGAGCATATTGCCCAAAGGGCCATACACAAAACTTAATAAGTGAACATCTTGAATCTGGCTGCCCTGGTGGCAGCCTTTTTCTGCTGCAAGAAAAGGTAAATAGGGAATTGAAGGTTCACGTATGTGATAATAGTTCTATTGAACTAACGGAACTGCTCTAACAATCAATCTTTGTTCCATTCCTATAAGAGAAATGACCTGGAGTGAACTCCAGATCAAATATTACTTCCTTGGGAATTCACGAGTAAATGTCCGGAATTGACGAGTATTTGCTCCAAATTCACGAGTAACGCCCGGAACTCACGAGTATTTGCTTCAAACTTACGAGTATTGGACTTATAAGAAGAAAAATGCTGCTCCATTGCATTGATTTTGATATGGAATTCGTTTTTTATAGTTTCAAAGACTGAAAATTTGTATAATGGGTGAGATGGATTTAATTGAATGTACATATAGGAGGGGCATGGATGAGTAAGCTTAATGGCAGGACCGTTGCTTTATTGGGAGCGCGGAAGACGGAAGAACTTAGTAAAATCGTTCAAAATCTTGGGGGAGTCCCGCTCGTTCGCCCGGCACAGGGGACGGTATTCCTGGATGATTCCCACTTGGAAGAGGATGTCACCCGGTTGATGGCAGGGGAGTTCGATTGGATCATCCTTACGACGGGAGTGGGGACGGAATTATTATATAAAACGGCAGTGAAGATGGAAGCGGGAGATCGTTTCATTGAAGCTTTAAAGTCCATGAAAATTGCAGCCAGGGGCTATAAAACGGTGAATATGCTGAAAAAGCTTGGCCTGCAGCCATTAATCCGGGATGATGATGGCAGTACGGCAGGGCTTGTTCGCAATCTGGAAGGCCATCTGCCTAAAGGTGTAAAGGTCGCTTTACAGCTTCACGGCGACCCGGCTCCTCTTCTGATGAACTGGTTGGAAGAACAAAAAGTGGAACATAAAGAAATTCTGCCATATGAACATATACTGCCCGAAAAAGAAACGATGCAGCAGCTGATCCAGGAAATCCTGGAAGGCAAAATCGATTCGGTTGTGTTCACGAGTGCACCGCAGCCGCGAAATTTAATGAGGTTTGTCCGTGAACAAGGTGTGGAGGATAAGATAACCGACCTGTTTGCATCAGATGTAATTGCTCTTGCGGTCGGAAAGGTAACGGCGCAAGTAGTGATCGATGAAGGAATCGAGCGGGTCATATATCCAGAAGATCAGCGGATGGGCAGTGCAATGGTGGAGCTGGTGAAATATTATCATGGAATAGCTAGCAGATAGGGGGAGTTCGGCATGACCAGGGGTAAGGTCTATTTTGTGGGCGCTGGTCCGGGTGATGTGGGCCTTATTAGCGTAAAAGGTCAAAAAGTGATTGAAAATGCGGACATCATTTTATACGACAGATTGATTAATCCCAAACTGTTGGAGGCTGCCACCCTTGATTGTGAAATGATATATTGTGGCAAGACACCTTATACGAATGGCATCAGCCAAGGGGAAATCAATGAGCTGCTTGTTTCCAAAGCACTGGAAGGGCATAGGGTCGTTCGCTTGAAAGGCGGGGATCCTTCCGTTTTTGGAAGAGTAGGGGAGGAAGCTGAATCGTTGAAAGATGTGGGAATCCCATTCGAGGTCATTCCGGGGGTTACGTCCAGCATTGCTGCATCCATGTACGCCGGAGTCCCTGTCACGCATCGGGATTATGGACGTTCCTTTGCAATGGTGACTGGCCATGACCCAAAGAAGAAGGATATGGATTGGAACGGGCTTGTGAAAAGTATCGATACGGTGGCCTTTTATATGGGGGTGGCCAACCTTCCGTATATCCGCGAAAATTTGATCAATCATGGAAAGCCGGGGAATACGCCGGCACTCGTCATACAATGGGGCACTTATGGAAGACAGGAAAGTGTCGAGGGGACTTTGGATGATATCGTCGAAAGGGTAAGTGAAAGGTCGCTTGGCAATCCTGCGATAACTCTTGTCGGGGATATCATTTCACTAAGGGGAAAGCTGCAATGGTTCGAAAAGAAGCCACTGTTTGGGCAACGGTTTTTAGTGGCCCGGACCGGGACGGCAAAAAGTTCCCTGGCTGAAACCCTGCTTGACCTTGGCGGAGAAGTCATCGAGTTTCCTAAATGGAATGCAGCAAAAGCGAAAATAGGTGAAAGTCAGCTGCTTTCATTACTTTTGTATGATCGGATTCTCTTCACTTCGCCCGAAAGTGTCCATGGATTCTTGGATTCACTTACTGAGCATGCTATTGATTTCCGCCGGATTTCTTCTAAACTTTATGTGTTATCAAGGAAATCGAAAAAGGCTTTACAGCAACGGGGACTGATAGCCGAGCTCAAATCCGAGATGCAGGAAGCCGGAACCCTGTTGGTTGTTGGAGATCGAAACAGAGATCAACGAGATCCGGCTCATGAAGAAGGGGACTATTTTCAATCAGCCGATAAATTCGTCGATGAAAGATTCCTTGAAATCTTTCCAAGGATGCTGGACGGGATAGCTGTCGGAACGGTACTATTTTCAAATCGGCATTCAGTTGATATGCTGATGCAATATGGAAAAAAGGCAGAAGTGGATGTTGAAGGGCTGCTAAATCAAGCCTCCATCGGTGTAATCGGGGAGAGTACCGGCAATAGACTTAAAGACTATGGATTTACAGTGGATATGATGCCGAAGGAACCGTCTGTCGAACAATTGGTGGATCTGATCTTGAATAGGAATGTTTTTTAGGCTCTGATAAAAACAGAGCCTATTTCCTTTCGAGGGGATTCATAATTCATGACCATTTGAAATGTTGTTTGTGGCCTATCGTGTTATCATTTAATTACGGGGGAATCCGGAAAGTTCGAAGCCCTCACTTACTGCTTTTAGGATGACTGACTGTCCATTTTTCGGATGGGCGTGAATGGATTTGATCAGCTTCCCAAATGAACGCTCATAAGATTTTGGGGAGTAAGGTCTTTTATTCCTTCGCAGATTGGGTATTATATATACGTGACTTTTCCAGGGAGGCGAAGTAAATGAAACGGACATGGGAATTCGTATTAAGTATCATAGGCGTTGGGATCGCTGCGGTTTTTTTAATCATGACGATCATAGCGGCCGTTTATCTCAACAGCATCGATATGAAAGAAATGATGGACTACTCTTTAATGACAGATTCTGAGTTTACCTCGTCTGAGGTAGATATGTCGATCAAGTTGTTCATGGGCATACTATGGGCGGGAATCATATCGCTGTTCATTGCATTGGCGGGCGGTTTGATCGCTATCTTTCTATTAAAAGGCGGCAAAGCGAAGGGAGCCGGAATCTTATTGATCATTACGGGCGTTCTGACGATCTTTCATGTTTGGCCGCTTATTTTCTTCATCCTACCGGGTATCATGTGCCTAGTAAGGAAGCCGAAGGAAACGGTGGAAGTGATCGTATGATCCGACACAATACATAGCGTGAGTCGAAAACAAAGGAGCTTTCCCGAAAATGCGGGTGAGCTCCTTTTGTGCTTTGAGGGTATTTTAGGGGAATATACCTATTTATACCTGCATTCACCAGTCTATCATGTTACTATTATTATAGATTTAAATATAAATAGACTGGAGTTCGATCGATGAAGATACATTTATTGAAGGTTGGAGTACTGACCTGTTTAACGCTCGGTTTGTTCAACGGACAGGCTTTTGCGGAGTCTGGAATAACCAATGCGTGTTCATCACTCGGTGAGATTCAAACCAATGAAAATCCTTCCCATAAGCAGATTAACTGCTTACTGACGAATGCGGCAATAGAGGCCGAAATCCCCCCTGAAGTGGTAAAAGCGGTGGCTACGCAGGAAAACGGGGATTGGAGGCAATTTAATGAGGACGGTACACCGATTAAATCCGGCGATGGCGGGATCGGTCTCATGCAGCTAACCAATAAAAGTGGGTATGACCAGAAAAAGCTGGAAAATGATATAGTCTACAATATCGAGGCAGGCGTCGAGGTACTGAATGGCATGTATTCAAGAAGGGATTTGCCCAAGATCAAAGGTGCAGGAAGAAGGGTCATCGAAAATTGGTATTTCCCTGTCATGGCATACAATGGGACAAAACCGGTTAACAGTCCTCTTTACCAGGAAAACGGGAAAATAAATCCGAATGCCTACCAAGAGGAAGTTTTTGCCGAGATAGAAAAACAAAGTTATTTGGACGGCACAAAGCTGGCCAAATATCCATTCAAGACAACGGACTTTCAATATGACCGGGGAAGCACCGAAAATATCATTTTTAAAAATCTTGAATACACACTGACAGATCAAACGCATGATTCCGTTTATTGGTTCAAGGCAGGGGACAAAGTTTTGACGACATCCAGTGCGAATATCAGGAAAGAAATAAGCACTACGGCAGGTGCAGTACTTGTGCCGCCAAATACAAGATTGATCATCACAGGGAATTTTGACTATCACGAATCCAAAGGGAATAAATTTGTCTTTTACCCCGTACAAACGGAAGACAAGAGTATTAAGGGGTATGTTTCATCGGCTTACATCTCCAATAGGCCATCGGCTGCCGTGCCCATCATGGATACGAATAAACCTGTGATTTCCGGTGCAACTGGTAAATCGATACCATTCAACTCAACTTTCAATCCTAAAACGAGCGTAAAGGCGAAGGATGATAAAGATGGTGACTTAACGAGTGCCATACGTGTGGAAGGTAAGGTGGATACCGAGAAAGTGGGCACCTATACTTTGACTTATACGGTAGCGGACACGGCTGGGAATGTTGCCAAGGTCATAAGGAAAATAACCGTTTATGATCAAGTCAAGCCGGTGATTTCCGGTGCCGGGAATAAAACCATCAAACTTAATTCTTCATTCAATTCAAAAACAAACGTGAGTGCCAAGGATAATGCCGATGGCAGCTTGACCAGTAAAATCAAAGTGACGGGTACAGTGAATACGAAGAAAAAGGGGACCTATACATTGAAGTATACGGTCACCGATTCATCGAAAAATACAGCGACAGTCACAAGAAAGATCACGATAGATGGCACCAAGCCAGTTATCTCGGGAGCCAAAAGTAAAACCGTTGCCTATTATTCGACATTCAACCCTAAATCAGGCGTATCTGCGAAAGATAACCTGGATGGCAACATGACTAGTAAAATAAAGGTGACAGGTACGGTGAATACAAAGAAAAAAGGAACGTATACATTAAAGTATACAATCACTGATTCATCGAAAAATACTGCGACAGTCACAAGAAAGATTACGGTAGACGGCACCAAGCCGGTCATTTCCGGTGCCAAAAGTAAAACCATTGCCTATAACTCGACATTCAATCCTAAATCAGGTGTTTCCGCGAAAGATAATCTTGATGGAAGTTTAACAAGTAAGATCAAAATAACAGGGACTGTGAATACGAAGAAAAAAGGCACCTATACATTGACTTACACAGTTACGGATAAATCGAAGAACAAGGCAGAAGTAAAACGGAAAATCACAGTTAAATAGAAGGCAAAAAGGGATTCCCGCAATAGGGGAATCCTTTTTTTTGCTGTATGAATGTGTTTGGCTAAAGATATGCATATATAATAGTAGAAAGTGTTCATGGATGGATCCTCCAGGGTGGAGTGTGTATTGATAAAAATGTTATAATTGTAAATACATGTAACGGGAAGTGATCTGAAGGGGGATTGTTTATGGGCAAAGAACACGGGCATGTGAACTGGATGGATCAGATTTTTAAGGAATATGAAAGAGACGGCTGAAGAATAATCCTGGCTTTGGAGAACCGCTTCCGGAGTCGGAGCTATGGGGAATATAGATGATAACTTCTTGACGAAGGCCAAGGATGCCGGCTACCTTTCGCTTTGGATAAAATGGCAAAAAGAAATTCGGGAAGAGCTGTCCGGATTGGTTCAATTGAAAAAAATGAATGGAACGGAATCTGGAAAGAATGGATGAAATAAATGAGAAAGTCCGTACATATCATGCGATTTGTCCAGCCAATATGCAGCGCAGGGAAATAGAGTTGGAAAGCATAGAAATCCAACAATAAGATTGGGAATAATTGTTATTTTGTAAAACGCGGGTATTTGTATGACGTGATCATTAAAGGATTATGATATAATGACATGAATAAAAAACAGAGAGAGGGACTTCGATTGGAAAAAAGTAAAGAAGTTTTTTCATGGATAAAAGCGATATTGATTGCAGTCATTCTAGCTTTTTTAATTCGAACGTATATTTTTGCACCGATTGTCGTGGACGGTGAGTCAATGATGCCGACTCTGCAAGACCACGAAAGAATTGTTCTTACCAAGTTTGGAACGAATATCGATAATATAGACCGGTTTGATATTGTCGTTTTTCATGCAACGGTAGATAAAGATTATATAAAAAGGGTTATCGGTCTGCCAGGTGACCATATTGAATATAAAGATGATACGCTTTATATTAACGGGAAAGCTTATGAAGAGCCTTACTTGGACAAATATAAAAAACAGATGGCAGGGGTGCCGCTGACTGAATCCTTCAAGCTAGAAGATATTACAGGCAGCATGACAGTGCCGGAAGGCCAGTTGTTCCTAATGGGGGACAATCGCCAAAATAGTTTGGATAGCCGTGAAATAGGCACGATTTCCGTCGATGAAATTGTAGGCAAGGCGAATCTAGTGTATTGGCCAATCAATGAAATAAAGCTTGTGAATTAAGAAGAAGCGGACTCCGTATAGAGTCCGCTTTCTTGTTGCTGTTTTTCATTTCCATAAAGAGGAAACGTTGATTGACATGATCATATAGGCATTTCAACAATAAACGTGTCCATTCTTCTTTTTTTCTATTTTTTTTATGAAAACCAACTCATTTGGGTTAAATTAGGTTATCCTATTAAAAAGGAGTAATCACGTTACACAGGCCCGCGTACGAAAATGGATTACTTTAAAAAGGGTGCTGAGATGGAGTACTTTAGATGGATATAGTAAAAGAATTAATATCAAACTATGGTTATTTTGCGATATATGGACTGTTGGCCATTGGGATTATTGGCTTGCCGGTGCCTGATGAGTTCATGATGACTTTTGTCGGCTATTTGTCATCCATTTCCGTTTTGAATGTTCAGGGAGCATTCCTTGTCGGTTTCCTTGGATCGATATCCGGGATGCTTGTCAGTTATTTCATCGGAAAAAAGGTGGGGAAGCCTTTTTTGAGGAAGCATGGTAAGTGGATCAAATTGACCCCCGCGAGGTTGGAGAGATTGGAGAAATGGTTCAATAAATACGGTCCTTGGACCATTATCATAGCTTATTTCATCCCAGGAGTCCGTCATTTCGCCAGTTACATTTCCGGAATGAATGGAATGGGGAAACGAAAGTACTTTATCTTTGCAGGAGCAGGGGCTTTCAGCTGGTGTTTGGTATTTACTGCTTTTGGTTATTTCATTGGTGTGTTAACGTAGCTCAACTTACAAAATTTCTTTATTGAATCAGAAAATCCCGTTTCTGGATCTTTAGAAACGGGATTTTCCATTTCTGCTTATAATTATTGAGCAGAGTATCCGCCGTCGATGACAAGCTCTGCACCAGTTACGTATGAAGCTTCATCGGATGCTAGATAAAGCACGGCATTTGCAATATCTGCCGGCTGACCCAAACGTTGTAATGGAGTTGCTTTGATCATTTGGTTCACTAACTCTTTTGACTCTTCTAATTTTTGAGTCATTGGCGTTTCGATGATACCAGGGAATACGGCATTGACACGGACTCCCATGCGGCCATATTGCGTTGCGGCAGCCTTGGAAATAGCGCGAACGGCACCTTTTGAAGCTGAGTAAGAGTTTAAGCCCATTCCGATTTGGGCAGTGAAGGAAGAAATGTTTACAACGGCTCCTTTGCCTTCTTTAGCCATGTGAGGAACAACGTGTTTCATTCCAAGGAATGGCCCAAAACCATTGATGCTCAACATTAGCTGCCAATCGGCCAATGTCGTATCGTTAATGCCTTTTTCTGTTGAAATACCCGCATTGTTTACCAAAATGTCGATTCTGCCAAATTTAGCGATAACTTCATCCGTCACCTTTTTCCAGCTATCGTCTGAAGATACATCAAGTACAGTTCCATGGACATGATCCAGTTCATTCACAGCAGCTACAGCTTTTTCATTGATATCAGCAGCAATGACTTGTGCTCCTTCTTTTGTGAATAAGTCTACCATTTCCCTGCCCATACCAGATGCTCCGCCCGTGATAATGGCTACTTTATTAGTTAATCTTCCCATCATGATCACTCCTAATTAGTTGTTATAACGATGAATATATGTTCAAGCATAGTGCAAATGTTATCTGATCAACGAGCAATACTATAACTCCTTCAAGAATCCGTCAAGCATTTTTTTTTGCTGGATAAACAAGGACATGTATGTCTGTAAAAAATAGAATTCCCATAACTGCTGCAGGTTGAAAGCGGTATCAATCTTTCACTCTCCTAATATTGAAACCGTACATCATCCATATCCAAAATAGCTTTACCCGTTCTATTTGAAACGATTCACAAGTAATCTTGTAGAGGCCCCTCATGCATATCGGGGGCGCCATATGTTCAATTCTAGTGATTAAAATTGAATACTGCAATCTTTTTGTACTTTAAATACAAAATTTTATAACGTCATTCCAATTCTAACTTTTCAGAACTTTTATGTACATAGGAGGTCATCATTTCATGAATAACAGAGTGTATCTTTCCTTGGCCATCCCGCTTACGATTTCGACGATGAGTACGCCTTTGCTCGGTGCGGTCGATACGGCTGTGGTTGGAAAGTTGAGTGATCCGGCTTATATTGGCGGGGTGGCTGTCGGAACCATCATTTTTAATACGATGTATTGGCTTTTTGGTTTTCTGAGGGTCAGTACATCTGCCTTCGCTGCACAAGCGGAGGGGGCACGGGATGAAAAACAAAGCCTGATGGCCTTGATTCGGCCTTTTTTCATTGCAGTGATCATCGGCCTGCTTTTTATCGTGATACAAAAACCCATTTTGAATGTCTCGTTAGGTGCAATCGGTCCGGAATCGGACGTTTCTGCCTATGCCGCAGATTATTTCGGCATCCGGATATGGGGTGCGCCTTTTGCATTATTGAACTATGTCATCTTAGGCTGGTTAATCGGGAAATCCAGGATAAAAACATCCTTGTTCATTCAAGTTTTCATGAACGTGATCAATATTATCTTATGCCTCGTTTTTGTAAATGTCTTTTCGTGGTCTGTATCAGGGGTTGCCGCCGCTTCATTGATATCAGAGATTTCCGCTTTATTGCTGGGCTTGTGGGTGATCCGGAAAGCGGTTCACGTACCGGATTCGTTTTCATTCCGGGAGGGGTTCGATCGGGCTTCCCTGAAAAAAATGATGGTGGTCAACAGGGATTTATTCATCAGGACAATATGCTTGATCACGGTATTCAATCTTTTTACGGCCAAGGGAGCTACTTTCGGAACAGAGACACTGGCTGCCAATGCCGTACTCATTCAAATCCATTACCTGATGGCCTATTGCTTTGATGGCTTCGCGAACGCGTCGAGTCTTCTGGTCGGAAAAGCGATCGGTTCGAGAGATATAAACCTTTATAAAAAAACACTCTCACTATCGGTGCGGTGGGGCTTGTATGCTTCGTTCATACTTGCCGCGTCTTACTATCTATTCAGCGATAAGGTCATTCTCCTTTTCACGAACATTCCCGGAGTCATCGAACTGGCCCATGAATATGGACTTTGGATAGTCCTATTCCCATTCAGTGCCTTCATCGGTCTCATTTTTTATGGAGTGTTCACCGGTGCGACAGAAGCCGTTCCAGTAAGGAACTCAATGCTCCTTGCGCTATTGGCTTTTCTATTTGTCCAATTCACAGCGGTCAGCAATCTTGGCAATCATGGATTATGGCTTGCATTCCTGGCTTTCAGTTTAGGACGTTCCGTGTTTTTAGCTCTATACATCCCAAGGCTGAACCGAAAAGTAACAAAGCTTATGGATGCCGATCGTCTAATGAAATCATCCTCTTTTTAATAAAAGAGGGTGTTTTTTATTTATGCCGGGAATTTTATCGGTAGTTTGATGTTGACGATAATACGGGAATACGAAGAATAGGTATCAACGCTTGGCGAATCGGGTAGTAAAAGTGATAAAATGAAAAATATATATAAAAGAGGAGCTGTCGTATTGTGAGTGAATTGAATTGGCGAGAAGAAGTCGAAAAACGGAAAATGGACTTATTATTGGACACACAAAACTTATTGAAAATAAAAAGTGTACTGGATGAAGAACATCCGACAGAAGAGGCCCCATTTGGTAAAGGGGTTAAGGAAGCGCTTGATTTCATGCTTCAATTAGGCGAAAAAGACGGTTTTACCGTAAAAAATGTCGATAATGTCGCTGGTCATATCGAAATGGGTGAAGGCGAGGAGTTAATCGGGATATTATGCCATGTCGACGTGGTACCTGAGGGAGATGGCTGGAGTTCGGATCCGTTCGGCGCTGAAATCCGCAATGGCCGCATATATGCTCGCGGGGCAATCGATGATAAAGGGCCGACGATGGCTGCCTACCATGCGATGAAGCTGGTCCGCGAGCTGGGAGAACCTTTGAACAAACGTGTGAGGATGATTATTGGAACCGATGAAGAATCGAACTGGCGCTGCGTTGACCGTTACTTTGAAGTGGAGGAAATGCCCTCGATCGGCTTCGCGCCAGATGCTGACTTCCCGATCATCAGTGCGGAAAAAGGAATCTGGGATTTCTCGGTTATACATCCTGCCGATGCAGGAAATGGCACGAACTCTGAAGTGAATGTTATGGAATTTTCTTCAGGTCGAAGGACGAATATGGTACCGGATTTCGCTACGGCTATTGTGGAAGCGGCCAACCCTGCTGAAGTGGCGGCAAACTATCAGGATTATTTGCAAAAATACTCAATGAAGGGCCAAGCCGTTCCGCAAAAAAATCAAGTGCTGCTTGAAATGAATGGTGTCTCGGCACACGCGATGGAACCGAAAAATGGAAAGAATGCAGGTCTGCATTTAGCCGTATTTTTAGCTGATCTTTCCCTTGATCCGCATGCGAAAGCCTACTTCACTTTCATAAAGGATCGTTTGTTTGAAGATTCCCGCGGAAATAATTTAGGTGTGGCTTATTCGGACCAGCAAACAGGAGAATTGACGGTCAATGCCGGCGTTTTCAATTATTCCAAACAAGGCGACAGCTCGATCGGTTTCAGCATGCGTTATCCGGTGACATTCGAGTGGGAACAGCAAAAGGCGGCATTGGAAGAAAGACTTGCGGCATATAATTTGAAAGTGAAGACCAATTCGCATTCAACTCCACATTATGTGGACAGTGATAGCTTCTTGATTAAGACGTTGCAGGAAGTTTATGAAGCGGAGACGGGGGATGAAGCGGTACTCCTTTCGATTGGCGGCGGCACATATGCCCGTTCATTGAAAGAAGGCGTTGCATTTGGCCCGCTTTTCCCTGGCAGTGAAGACATTGCGCATCAGAAAGATGAATATATTGATATTGAAGATATGCTTAAGGCTACGTCCATTTATGCACGTGCCATTCATGAATTGGCTAAATAAGAGACAAAGAGGGAGAAAGACATGGGGAAAATCATTTTTAACGGCGACCTTAAAAGCAGGTCCGAAGTAAAGCTGGATATTGAAGACCGGGGATATCAATTCGGAGATGGCGTCTATGAAGTCATCCGGGTTTATAATGGCGAATTATTTGCGGGGGACATGCATCTGAACCGGCTGATGGACAGTGCGAAGTTGATACAGATGAAAGTTACCTTTACTGCAGCGGAAATCAACACCCGCATGAAAGAGCTGATCGCTGAAAATCAACTGAAGGACGGTATCGTCTATATGCAGCTGACAAGGGGCGTTTCTCCGCGGACACACTCATTTCCAACTGCTGAGGTGCAACCGGTCTTTGTTGCCTATACCAAGGAAATGCCTTATAAAGGGGAAGTCAAGCCAGGGGTCAAGGCTGTTACCACCGATGATATACGCTGGCTGCGCTGTAATATCAAGAGTTTAAATCTACTGGGTAATATAATGGCTAAACAGCAAGCGGTGGAAGCTGGCTGTGATGAAGCGATCCAGCATCGTGATGGTATGGTGACGGAGGGAAGTTCGTCCAATGTCTCAATCGTGGTGGATGGCCTACTTAAAACGCATCCGGCCACAAACTTGATCCTGAATGGGATTACCCGTCAGGTGATGCTGAAACTTTGCGCTGATCACGGAATTCCATATGTCGAGGAAGCCTTTACAGTCGAGGACATGATGGCAGCCGACGAAGTCCTTTATACAAGCACAAGCGTTGAAGTGACACCCATTATAAATATCGATGGCCAATCGATTGCAGCCGGGGAACCCGGTCCGATAACCAAAAGACTGCAGAAACTGTTTTCAGAGGAAATCGAGAAGCAATGCGGTTCCGTTAAATAAATAAAAAACCTTCCCCTTGCCGCTATTGGCAAGGGATTTTTTTATCTTTGCAGCCGGAAGCGGATGGCCATCAGTGAATCTCTGTTTACGTTCATTACATCCTTAAGCAAACCTCCCTTTTTGACATTTTCAAGAACCAGGAATATACTTGCTAATAACCTAAAAAGTTTACCTGTCGCAACAATTTGAGTTGCGTGTAAAAAGGAGTTGAAATAGATATGTACGATGTGCTGCATCAATCTTCTTCGAGAGGAATGAAAAAACTGCTCCCCTATCTAGGGCCTGCCTTTATAGCGGCTGTGGCCTATATCGATCCAGGGAATTATGCGACCAATATTACCGCTGGATCAAAATATGGCTATACGTTATTATGGGTCATCTTCGCATCCAATTTAATGGCTGTGCTAATCCAATCCCTATCAGCTAAATTGGGGATAGCCACTGGAAAGAACCTTCCAGAGCTATGCAGGGAAAGATTTTCGAAAAAAACATCTTTTTTATTATGGATTCAGGCCGAAGCCGTTATAATGGCAACCGACCTAGCTGAATTCATAGGAGCTGCACTAGGGATTTATTTGCTATTTGACTTACCGCTTATCACATCGGCAATAATTGCAGCGATTGGCTCCTTTGCCATTCTGGAATTCCAGCGCAGAGGTTATCGAACATTCGAAGCTCTGATAACGGTCATGATATTTGTCGTTGTGATAGCATTTGGGGCTCAAGTTTTTTATGCAAAACCTGACACTTCTGCCGTGGTTTTAGGACTCTTCACTCCAAAGTTCGAGGGAGTGGACAGTATTTTGCTATCGGCCGGCATGCTTGGAGCCACTGTTATGCCACATGCAATCTACCTTCATTCTTCTTTGACACAAAGAAGAATAGTCGGAAAAAACGATTTGGAAAGAAAAAGGATTTATCGTTTTGAGCTAATTGACATAGTCATCGCCATGTTGATTGCAGGCGCGATCAATGCCGCCATGGTCATAGTTTCAGCTGCCCTATTCCATAAGAATGGAATACTTGTAGAGGACTTGGATGTTGCCTATCAACAATTCGGTGCCATGCTTGGACCATCAGTCGCGATGTTCTTTGGAATAGGATTATTATTTGCCGGTTTATCCAGCTCATCCGTTGGTGTAATGACAGGTGATGTTGTCATGCAAGGATTCATTAAAAGGCATATCCCGATTTATTTAAGAAGGGTCATTACCACCGTTCCGCCCCTGCTCATAATATTATGGGGAGTCAACCCATCCAAAGCACTTGTGATGAGCCAAATTGTGCTCTCATTTGGCATCGCATTTGCCTTAGTTCCGTTGATCATGTTTACAAGCAATGAAAAAATCATGGGCAGGCTGGTCAACCATAAAATCACCTCGAGCGTCGCTTGGCTTATAGCTGTACTAATCATTGGACTGAACTTGTTCCTGCTTTATGAAACACTGTTCAGCTAAAAGAAGAAATGACAGGAAAGGACCAATTTTTTGGTCCTTTTTTTGCTTTATTTCGCTGTCTTTTTCTATTATCCGACCAGCCCGAAAAATACTACGTCCTGGACCGCTGTACTATCGGTCATGTGCTTCATTCCTAGTATGTTGGACCGGGAATATTCCTGATGGGGGAATATTTATTGGGATGCCCAAGAAAAGGTATATGCAATGGGAAATATGGTAAAATTAAAGGGAAAACAGGAAGGAATGTAAGTGACCATGAATACTCATTTTTTCTTTGCTTTAGTATTGCCTGATGATATTAAGGCTTATTTAAATGATGTTACGGAACAACTAAAGCAAGACTTTCCATTTAAGAAATGGCTGCATCCAGCCGATTATCATATTACGATGGCATTTTTGGGCAATGCTCCCGATACATTGAAAGAGGATGCTTTGCGGCGTTTGGAAAACGAGCTTGCCAATGAGGCCTCATTCGCCCTGGAACTCGGCGATATCGGCGGTTTCGGCAAGAGTGACAGCCCAAGGATTCTATGGGCAGGCGTCAAGCGGCAGGAAAGGCTTTTTGCCATTCAAAGGAAAGTCTATGATTCTTGTATCGAAGCGGGTTTTGAACTTGATAAAAAGCCGTTTAAGCCCCATATCACGCTGGCAAGAAAATTCGGGGGGGATCGTCCCTTTTCGTTGGAGCGCGTTCGCCAGATAGCGAATTTGGAAGATAAGCATTTTGAAGCAGTTCAGGTTGCGTTATATCAAACACATCTTGGAGCTTCCCCCTCATATGAAAAGATTTTCACGATAAACCTTCAAAAATAGAGAGATGGGTGGTGGCCGAATGGCACAGCTCATAAAGATGCAGGATTATATTTCCCGGTATGAGCAGGATATTTATCATTATCCAACACAATTTGCACGGTTGAAAAAACAGCAATGGGATAAATTGCTGGCTGCTTATAATGCGGGCGAGCTGGATCGGTTGTATCGCGAACATACCACACAGGTCAAATTTGATCCGCATCAGGAAGAGCCAAAGGGCTTGTTTAAAAAGGTGAAAGGCATGTTCCACCGGACAGGTGAACAGGAAGGAGAGGCAGAAGAACTGCTAATACCGAACCAGACTGAAGATACTAATGTTTTTTCATTAAGGTTTCCATTCCGACCGGCCAGCCTGGACGAATTAAAGCAAAACTTTTTAAATCAATTGCTCCGTTTTCAAATGAAATGGGGGAGTTCGACGCTTCGTGAAAAGTCATTTGTGGACCAATCATTCTTTTTGGATGAGAGGCTCCGCTTTTTCCTTCAGCGTTTTCCGGATACGTTTCTCGTTTTATATAAACCTATCTTTCTATTGAAAAATGCGCCTGTTGAGGTCGAAGTCATTTTATTGACCCCCGTTGATGCCTGGTGCATCACTTTTCTGGAAGCGGAAGAAGACGCTGCTTTCATCGGTTCGAGTGAACGGTTCTGGATCCGCAGGCATCATAAGCATCCTGATAAAAAAGTGCTCAACCCTTTGTTGGGTGCAAACCGGATGACGAACATCGTCTCCCGGTTATTTGAGCTATATGAAGTGAACATGCCGATTAAAAAGGTGATTTTATCCCGGAATGGATATGTCGATTATCCCGAAGCACCTTATGATATTACGATATTGGATAAACGGACCTTCCCGGAGTGGTTTGAAAGGATGCGGGCTGTATCGTCCCCTCTTAAGGCACAGCAGTTAAAAGGGGCACAGGCATTGCTTGAATATTGCCAAACTACATCCAGCCTGCGGCCTGAATGGGAAGCCGATTATAACCTTACAGAAGGAAATGAGCATGCCGCGCCTTAATGAAACGGTATATTTCATTGTCAATCCAATGGCTGGAAATGAAGAGGGTTTGAAGATTTGGAAAAAAGCCGAGGAAATACTGAAATCAAAAGCTGTTCCCCATGAGGTGTCCTTTACACATGAAAAGGGGCATGCGCTAAGATTGACGAAGGAAATTCTATCAGGGACGAATCAGGATACCCGGGTGATCGCTGTCGGGGGGGATGGCACGATTAATGAAATGATTAATGGCGCCATCGATTTCCCTCACGCTATCATCGGCTCCATTGCGGCTGGATCCGGCAATGATTATGTAAGGGGCATTCAAAAAACGGATAGTGTGGAAGAAGCTCTTTCTTTAATTCAGGAAAATGCCTTCCGTGCCATTGATATTGGACGGTTCGAGACGAATGGCAAGGCAGGTTATTTCGTGAACAGCCTTGGAATGGGCTTGGATGCTGAAATTTCCGATGAAGCAGATCGTTCCCCCCTGAAAAAATGGTTTAATTTTATCAGGGCGGGTAAATTAATTTATCTGTTCATTTTTATAAAAAAGATATTTACTTATAAGCCCAGCTGCATGGAATTGATCGTTGATGGTGATCGGCATCTTTTGAAAAAGGTTTGGTTCATTGTTATTGCGAACCAACCCTACTTTGGCGGTGGGATGAAAATTTCACCGATGTCGAAGCTGGAAGATGGCAGGCTGAACGTGATAGCGGTCCATGATATGGCTTTGTTGAAATTATTGACCGTTTTCATCACCGTTTATTGGGGCGGTCACCTAAACATGAAAAATGTTGATTCTTTTTCCGGTAAAATGATAAAAATGAAGAATAAAGGGTCAGTAAAAATCCAGTCTGATGGGGAAATTGTTGGTGCGAATGAAGTAGCTGCAGCGGTTCTGAAAGAGAAAATCCGCGTCATGTTCAAGGATGATGACCCAAACAAAAATATGAAATGATTTATTTGTTTTTGTTTTATTCGTATAATCGTTTTATAGTACTTGACGAAGAAACCGTTTTTCAACTAAAATTTAATTTATGGCTATTGTTTAATTGCTCAATAGCTATTTTTTTATTTCTCTAAAATGAGGATGTTTTTAATTGCGGGTATCATCCCGATGCAAGTATATATGCAGCTTCGCCAGCAGGCGGATTTTTTATAAAACATGGACTCAAAGTAGTGGTAATACATACACTAGGTGAACGTACCCACATTTGTATGATTAAGCGAGGAAATCGAAGGTGAACCAGTTGGAACATTTATTAGGTCAGGAGTGGGATATATCCCCTGCCGGAGGAGCTACGGGGGAAGCCTTTATTGCCGAGAAAGAGGGGCAGAAGCTCTTCCTTAAACGAAATTCATCGCCATTTTTAGCTGTTCTTTCGGCTGAGGGCATTGTTCCAAAGTTAATGTGGACAAAACGCCTGGAAAACGGGGATGTAATTACGGCCCAGCATTGGATGGAAGGCAGGGAGCTATCTCAGCAGGAAATGAACAATATAAGAGTCGCAAAGCTGCTTCAAAAAATTCATCAATCCGATCCTTTGTTAAGCATGCTCAAAAGGCTTGGGAAATCCCCTTTACGACCTGAAAGTATACTTACAGACATAGAAACCGGGTTATCTTCGGATGTTACGGATATTCCGATTATCAAGCAGGCCATCCATTTTTTACAGAATAATCTCCTGTTGATTGAATGCGACGAAAAAGTCGTCTGTCATTGTGATGTGAACCATAATAATTGGCTCATGACCGAAACCGACGGATTGTTCCTGATTGATTGGGACGGAGCGGTCATTGGCGATCCGGCCATTGACCTCGGCATACTCCTGTATTCTTATGTCCCAAGGGAGGAATGGAATCAATGGCTTGCCCGCTACGGCAAGAAGCTTGACGCAGGCCTGGAGATGAGGATGAAATGGCACACGGTTTCACAACTGGTGCTTTCCATCCAATGGCATCATCGGAGAAAGCGTTACGAGGAAAGAAATGAATTACTGCAAAAGCTGGAAGCATTATTGATGGTTGGCTGATCAGAATTGATCTATATCATCCACCCACTGGGACAGGTCGTTCTGGTGGGTTGAAATATGTGCATCTAAATCGGCGGTACCGATGCCTGTTTGACTGTATTCGTAAATCTCCGTCAGAATCGTTTTCACATTGCTGTCAATTTCCATATTGATCATTAAGGATTTGACGAGCCTTTCAACCTGTTCACATTCAGAAACGGATCCGCAGCAGTCTGTTTGATGGTTGGTCAATATATCTTTCAATAGTGACATTTGATGTTCATGGGAAAGCGGCATATAATACCTCTCCTTTCTTAAATATGATTCAAGGGATTCCCGGGTGGTTTTCGCCCTGCCCTTCACTTATTTATGGTGTGTTTTGCTGAAAGTTTTATACATGAAAACTACGGAGACTGCCGCCTGGATGGCCGGCAGTTTTTTTATTTATTCAGTGTGTGTTTCCTGAAAAAATCAACTTGCAGGAATCCATGCACTCGTGTTATGGTTTGAACGATTATATTTTAAATAGGGGTGTCATCATGCGTTTAAGAAATAAACCTTGGGCTGAAGACCGTTTGAATGATTTTCCACAATATGTAATTCAGCAGCCAGTGAGCCATAAAGGTAAATGGCATGAAGTTTTCGGTAACGATAATCCGTTATATATTGAAGTGGGTACGGGAAAAGGCCGTTTCATCACAGAAATGGCAAAAGCCCATCCTGATGTGAATTTCATTGGAATTGAAGTATATGGTAGCGTCATTGTAGCTGCTTTGGATTTGCTGATTGAAGCGGATGTTCCAAATTTAAAGCTGTTGAATGTTGATGCAGCGAACTTAGGGGACTATTTTGCAAAAGGGGACGTGGATCGCGTCTACTTGAATTTCTCTGATCCATGGCCGAAATCACGTCATGCAAAACGTCGGTTAACGTATAAGACCTTCCTTGAAGTATATGAAGGCATCCTGCCGGACAATGGCGAGATTCACTTCAAGACGGATAACCAAGGGTTATTCGAATCTTCCTTGCAAAGCATTTCCGAGTACGGCATGCTCTTGAAATATGTAAGTCTTGATCTTCACAATAGCAGTTTTGAAGGCAACATCATGACTGAATATGAAGAAAAGTTCTCGAGTAAAGGCAACCGGATATACCGATTGGAAGCAATGTTCCAATAATCATCGATCCAAAAACCAGGTGCACAGCATCTGGTTTTTTTCTTTGTTAAGGCGTTGTATGCCATTCACGAGGGTGACTTGGTTGTTATCGATTTCAATAAATGGAAGTGGGTGTTAAACTAAAGGGAGAGGAGGGGTAAAATGGAAACGATGCAAATAGGGGAAATTAAATTAACATGGTTGAATGGCGGTGTGACTCACTTGGATGGCGGTGCGATGTTCGGTGTTGTACCGAAACCGCTATGGACCAAGAAGTATCCTGTTAACGAAAATAACCAAATCGAGTTACGTACGAATCCGATTTTGGTGCAGGCCAATGGATTGAACATGCTTATAGATTCCGGTATTGGCAATGGAAAGCTGAATGACAAACAGAAACGGAATTTTGGGGTGACGGAGGAATCCAATCTTGTCGAAGATCTTGGCAGACTTGGGATCCACCCAAATGATATCGATTACATTTTAATGACCCATCTACATTTCGACCATGCCTGCGGTTTGACGAAACGTGAAGGTGAAACTTGGGTGCCTGTTTTTGAGCGGGCAGAAATCATTACGACCCAAACTGAATGGGTGGAAATGAAAAACCCGAATATTCGTTCAAAAAGTACATATTGGGCAGAAAACTGGGAGGCTGTCGCTTCTCTAGTACGTCCTTTTGAAGGGGAGCAGGAAATTACGGACGGCATTAAAATGATCCATACCGGTGGGCATAGTGATGGACATGCAATTATCATCATTGAGGATGGTGGGGATAGATTGATTCACATGGCAGATATCATGCCGACGCACGCGCATGCGAATGTCCTCTGGGTCCTCGCCTATGACGATTATCCCATGACTTCCATCGAGGCGAAGGAAAAGTGGATGAAATCCGGACTGGAAAATGGGTCATGGTATAGCTTTTACCATGATGCCCAATACTGTGCCATCAAATGGGATGTAACGGGTAAGGAGATCATAGCCGAATTGAAACGGAAACGATGAGAGGGAAAGCAAAAGGAGGACGTCATTTTGACGGCCCTCCTGTTGTTGTTTCAATCATTTTGCGCATTAAGCTCCAATATCGTTCCAGTTGAGGCATCTGCAATAAATTCGAATTGCTCACGTTTACCCTCTGTGTTTCTGGTGATCCCGCCTTTGTACACTTCATAGTCCAAGTCATTTTTTGTATAGTTCTCCGGCTTCATCAAGATCCATGAGCCATATATATTTCCATCCTTTTTGACTGTTTCCTTCACTTGGGACAAGACTTTATCGGGAGAAGGTTTACTTGATTGATCCAATAGTTGTTTTGTCGCATAACCAGCAGCAAACCCGGCTGCGGTTCCTAGTAAAAACGTTTTCCAATTCATTGATTTCTCCTCCATTGCTTTTTTTAAAATCGCTTCTTCCAGTATACAGAATAACGCTTTATTTGACTAATAATTTGAAATTTTACCCATTAACTGATAAATTAGAACTTTCAAGTGTATCACGATGCTAAGTTCTGTAAAATAGTAAGAAACAATACATAGGTTAGGGGTAGAAAAAATGAATCATGAGACTTTGGAGCTTTTTAAAACATTGACGGAATTACCGGGAGCCTCGGGAAATGAACATGCAGTTCGGAGTTTCATGAAGAGGGAGCTGGAAAAGTATTCGGATGAAATCGTCCAAGATCGCCTGGGCGGAATATTTGGCGTGAAAAAAGGCGATGAAGATGGGCCGACTGTACTAGTTGCCGGGCACATGGATGAAGTGGGATTCATGGTCACCTCCGTAACAGAAAATGGGATGATCCGCTTTCAGACCTTGGGAGGCTGGTGGAGTCAGGTGCTATTGGCCCAAAGAGTCGAGATCATAACCGATAACGGCCCGGTCATTGGTGTCATCGGTTCGATTCCTCCCCATTTGCTTGATGAATCGCAACGCTCAAAACCAATGGATATCAAAAATATGCTGATTGATATCGGGGCGGATGATAAGGAAGATGTGAAGAGAATCGGTATTAAGCCAGGTCAGCAGATTGTACCGATTTGTCCATTCACCCCTATGGCCAATGAGAAGAAAATCCTCGCAAAAGCGTGGGATAACCGTTACGGCTGCGGACTTGCGATTGAATTGTTAAAGGATTTAAAAGGTGAAACGTTACCGAATATCCTATATTCCGGGGCAACCGTCCAGGAGGAAGTCGGATTACGGGGTGCGCAAACTGCAGCACATATGATCAAACCGGATCTTTTCTTCGCTTTGGATGCAAGTCCGGCGAACGATATGTCCGGCAGTAAAAGTGAATTTGGCCAGCTAGGAAAAGGGGCACTGCTCCGCATTTTCGATCGTTCGATGGTCACTCATCGCGGCATGAGGGAATTCATCCTTGATACGGCCGAGTCGAATGAGATTCCATATCAATATTTCGTTTCCCAAGGAGGAACGGATGCAGGGCAAGTCCATATTGCAAACGAAGGCATTCCAAGCGGGGTGATTGGCATTTGTTCCCGTTATATTCATACACATGCATCCATGATTCATATTGATGATTATGCCGCTGCACGTGAACTGATTGGGAAATTGGTTCGTTCCTGTGATAAAACGACATTCGAGACCTTGATTAATAACGGTTGATGGAGGAAGCTGAAATGGAAAGGGATGCAGTCATGGATCCTTTTCCATCAGCTTTTTTTACATAGAAGGAAGGGAATTATATTGAAAATTGCAGTAGGCAGTAAGAATCCGGCGAAAGTAGGTGCTGTGCTTGGTGTATATGAAGATGCCGAAATCATGTCGCTTCAAGTGGAGAGCGGGGTCCCCGAACAGCCTTTTTCAGACGAGGAAACGATGGAGGGGGCAATGACACGTGCTAGGAACTGCTTGATTCACAGTGATGCCGAAATGGGTATCGGGCTTGAAGGCGGTGTCGTGAAAATGGGACAAGCCCTGTTTCTATGTAATTGGGGTGCAATGGCAACAAGGGACGGTGAGGTCTTTGTAGCTGCCGGAGCGAGAATCCCAGTTCCGGGAATTGTTGCTGAGAAACTGCTGGAAGGTGAAGAGCTGGGCCCGGTGATGGACGCCTTCACAAGGCAAGAGAACATTAGCAAAAAGGAAGGTGCGATCGGCGTATTTACAAATGAGCGAATCACCAGGGGGGAAATGTTCCTTCATATCATGAGGATGCTAGCCGGTCAACACGAGTATAGACTGAAAATGAAAAAGCAGGATTTTTGAATCACGGTCATGGAAATGCGGGTTTCGAATGATGGAAACGAACACTGCCAAAACAGAGCAGGAACGGACAGGATTTTATTGAGCGGCCTTGCTAGTATAGTGACAAGGGGGGAGCGAAATGGGGTGGGTTGAATCAATCCAAAAGGCCATCGAATATATCGAGGAGCACTTATTGGAGGACCTGCCGATCGAGAGCATTTCCCGGCAGGCGAATGCCTCAGCTTTTCATTTTCAGAGGACATTCACCATTTTAACGGATATAACCATTGGTGACTACATCCGTCGTCGAAGACTGACCTTAGCGGCCCAGGAGATTTCATCAACAAATGGCAAGGTCATTGATTTAGCCTACAAGTATGGCTATGACACCCCCGAGGCATTCTCAAAAGCTTTTCGGAGGCAGCATGGGGTATCCCCAAGCGAAGCCCGAAAGTATATGGGGAAGCTGAAATTCTATGAACGCCTGGTGATACAGGTGATCCTGAAAGGGGAAAAACCGATGAAATATAATATCCTTGAAAGGGATTCCTTTCAATTGATCGGAATCAAGCAAGAGTTTTCCTTGGTTCATGAAGAGAACTTGATCGGCATTCCAAAGTTGTGGGAGAAAGTGAATTCGGATGGAACGGGAGATAGGTTGGCGAAGTTGAACAATGGCCAAATAGATGGCTTGATTGGTGTATGTGTCGATAAGCGGGCGATGGAAAAGAATGAAACGATGGATTATTGGATAGGTGCAGAGTATGCCGGGAAAGTGCCTGAAGAGTTTTCAACCCTTACGATACCGGCTTCCAAGTGGGTTGCATTCGAAGTTCACGGACCTATGCCTGATGCCATCCAACAAGCTTGGAAACGAATTTTTTCCGAATGGTTCCCTACCAGCGGGTATCAACATGCCGGAACTCCAGAATTGGAAGTATATGCGAATGATGACGCTTCAAATCCCGACTATTACTCCGAAATTTGGATTCCCATTAAAAAGGGGTAAGATAAAAAAATCGTTTTTCGCTTGCAGGGGAGACCCTGCAAGCTTTTTTTCGTTTCTTGATCAATGAGTCTTCATACTTGAGCTGGACGATTTACAGCCCTTCTTCAAAAATATAAGAAAGCACCTTCATGGCTTGGTTCACGGATTCTACCGTGACACTCGCCTTTTCCGATAATTCCTTTAAGGCATGGTGATGGGATTCCGGACGAATCAAAATAAGCGGTTTTCCCAGGGATATGGCAGTGCTTGCGTCCATGGCAGTATTCCACTGTTTATATTTCTCCCCAAACAGTGCGACGACCAGATCAGCTTTTTTCAACAAAAGACCTGTCCGCAAATTATTGATTTGGGAAGCGGCCGCATCCTTCAGGATGGGATTCGGCTGTTCCCCGAGGATATCTTCACCGATATTATCGGAGCGTTCATGATTTTCCATAGGACTGACAAATTCTAGAGGAAGCTTTAGTGCAGCGGCCTTATCTCTCAGCTCACTTCTCCAATTCGAATGGATCTCCCCAGCAAGATACACGGTTAACTTCATTGTTTTCCTCCTTGGTATTAAAATTGCTTTCATTGTACCATGTTTTTTAGAAAATGGATGAATTCCGTAAATAAGGATAATATTATCCATATGGTAGTAAAAGAGACGGCTGGAGGGATGACGATGGCTTTATCGAATAAGAATATCCTTGTTTTCCTGTTGATAAGCAGTTTGATCACGGGCTGCTCAGGTATCGAGAGACAAACCGAAAAGGCAATGAAGGCTGCTGAAGTGGCTTTTCGTGACGATGAAAAACAGCCCAATCAAGAGGCGGGGCTAATTCAGGTCTATCTGCCAAAGGATTTTAAAGTAGTGGAAGAACATGATAATAATTTGATTTTACAAAAAGGTGATAAGATTTATATATTATTTGTCAATCCAAATGAAAAAGAAGACAGCTCCGTGTTATATTTGGCGATAAAGGAACAAGATGATCAAAATGTAATGCTGCATTCTTTTCAGACTGATGATAAATTCGGCTTTATCTCGATCAAAGAGATACCGAAAGAAAAGTATGAGCTTGCAGTGGGGATCGGCGGGGTGAAGCTGACAACCGAAACGGATAAAGACCAACTAAAAGCCGATGCGAAACAAATGATGGAAATCGTTTCATCCGTGCCCCAGAAATAAGCTTTGCCACGGCCGTTCATCCGATCCGTATTAATGGTTGATTTCAGGAGAGTCTGGTATGATGGGTTTATAAAAACTAAGGTGTCATTTAGAGCAGGAGGAATATTCAAATGGAAAATTTAAAAACCGTTGAACAATATGATGCATTGAAAAATGAAGGAAAGCATATCTTTCTTTTTTCAGCGACATGGTGTGGAGATTGCCGTGTAATCGAACCGATCATGCCGGAGATTGAAACGAAATTTCCTGACTTTACATTCATTCATGTGGACCGTGATGAATTCATCGATGTGTGTGCGGCGAATGATGTATTCGGTATACCAAGTTTCATCGCGTACGATAATGGAAAAGAGCTAGGCAGATTCGTAAGCAAAGATCGCAAAACGCAAGAACAAATTGAGGAATTCATACAATCACTATAATCAATTTCCCCTTCTCGCTGGGGATTTTTCAATGAAGAGGAGGGTCAGTCATGAAAATGGACAGCACGAAGCTGAAGAATATCCTGAAGGAACGTTTAAAAGATGAAAATCGCACATTCAAATTCGATAGCAAGCAAGATACGTTACGGGTGGAAAATGTGAAGACCGGGAAGGGAATAACCATCGAGTTGCCTCCTGTACTTGCCAACTATGAAAACGTACAGGAAAAGGCCATCGATGAAATAATCTATTACGTGGAAGAGGCCCTGAATGTGATGGGGGGAGAACACAGCATGGAAGGCAAGGAGAAATTCATTTTCCCAGTCATCCGCTCGACCTCCTTTCCAATGGAATCGGAAGAAGGAAATCCATTTTTATTCGATGAGCATACGGCTGAAACCCGGATTTTTTATGCCCTTGATTTAGGTAAAACCTACCGTCTTATAGACGAAAAGATGATTCAACGGGAAAATTGGCAGGGTGACAAGATCCGTGAAATTGCCCTTTTTAATGCCCGTTCCCTCTCCACTGAAATGAAGTCGGATATCGTTGCGGGTAATGCATTTTATTTTTTGAACACGAATGATGGATATGATGCCAGCAGGATCCTGAATGAATCATGGCTACGGGAAATCAAGGCTAAGATCGAGGGAACCATGGCTGTGGCCATTCCCCATCAGGATGTCATCATCATTGCCGATGTGAAGAATGATACGGGCTATGATATACTTGCGCAAATGGCGATGAGCTTCTTTGCCAGCGGTCATGTTCCGATAACGGCTCTATCATTTCTTTACGAAGAAAATGAGTTGGAGCCCATCTTCATTATGGGTAAAAACAAAAAGCGCGAACAATAATATATGGAATCACAAAAGGACCGTGTCAGCATCTGATACCGGTCCTTTTAAAGTTTAATAGAGTTTATGATTCTTGGAGTTGATATTTATTTTTTTATCGGCGATAATGTAATTGTAATATTTTGAAAATATGGAATAAAACAATAGAACAAGCGGATGAACGTTGTGGGAGAGTGCAAAGCATTGAGCCACCGAAGGAGCAAGTTCCAAAAATATCCCTTGGAGCAAATCTCTCAGGTAAATGGAACCGCAGCTGGACGCAACTCTGGAGAGCGCGCAGGAAGTGGGCCGCCAACGGGGAAATCTCCATGATCAAAATGGAGTTGAATTCTCAGGTGAAAGGACAGAGAAGGGAGCGGTAAGTTTGCGCAACCCTGCTCTGTCCTTTTTCATTTGGCTTTTTGCATACAGAAGGTTTGCAGCGTACATGGAACTAACTAATATGCCAATCAACTTGAAATAATGGGGGAGAATAATCGTGAATGTGAAAAGCAAATTAATGAACATGCTGGAAGCCCGTAAAGGGGAAATGGTTCAAATCCGCCGCCATTTACACGAGAATCCGGAGCTATCCTTCAAAGAAGAGAAAACGGCAAAATATATCCTTGATTTTTATAAGGGGAAAGATGTATCGATTCAAACGAATGTAGGAAATGGATTAGGGATCATCGTGACGATCGAAGGCGGAAAACCAGGGAAAACGATAGGTCTCCGTGCCGATTTCGATGCACTGCCGATTACAGAAGAAACGGAGGTTCCGTTCCGTTCAAAAAATGAAGGTGTCATGCATGCCTGCGGACACGATGGGCATACCGCTTATTTATTGGTACTGGCAGACTGCATCATTGAGCTGAAAGATTCCCTGCCAGGTACGATCAAAATAATTCATCAACATTCAGAAGAAACACCCCCTGGCGGAGCAAAAAGCATCATGGAATCAGGGGTTTTGGATGAACTGGACGCTGTCTTCGGAATCCATTTATTCCCTTCACATCCAGCAGGGGTCGTCGGGTATCGCGGCGGCTACTCGATGGCTGGGCGGACCTATTTCAAATTAGCTATAAAGGGTGTGGGCGGCCATGGTTCCTCCCCGCATATGGCTAATGATACCATTGTGGCAGGCGCCCATTTCGTGACAGCCGTACAAACCGTAATCAGCCGTCGCTTGAACCCTTTTGATATGGGTGTAGTCACAATCGGCTCCTTCGATGGAAAGGGAAGCTTTAATGTCATTAAAGATCGTATAGAAATTGAAGGGGATGTCCGTTATATGACGGCAGAGACCCAACAGCTGATCGATAAGGAAATCCACCGGATCGTTAAAGGGATAGAAATGGAATTTGATGTTCAGTGCGAGCTTTCATATGTGCCCGATTATCCTCCGTTATATAATGACCCTGAACTGACTGGATTCGTGAAAAACAGCCTCGAAAGCATGGATGACAAAGATATTAAGGATGTTGTGGAATTTCCGGTTTTCTCAGGTTCGGAAGATTTTTCGTATTATGCAGAAAAGATTCCTGGCTGCTTCTTTTACATTGGCTGTAAACCGAAAGGGGTGGAGAAGGCCTATTTCAATCACCATCCTAAATTCGACATTGATGAAGAGGCCCTATTAATCGCTTCCAAATCAGTGGCGCAGGTTGTATGCAGTTTTTATGAATGGAAATAGTCCCTTTGGTCTTTGTTTGCAAAAAAAACGCAGAAACCCACAAAACACCGTTCGGTATTAACGAACGGTGTTTTATGGGTTGCGGCAGGTGTTGGGTGCCGCCGGCGGTTTCATGAAGGATGTTTCAATGGATTGGCAGTCTGCTTCCAAGGCTGCATGAAAACTTAATCTCTTTGTAAACGCGATTTAACAGCGGTGTTTTATTTAAATAGTAGACTAGGGGCTAATGTTATTACGCAATGGATAGGTTTAAACTCATTCCAGAAGGGGTTTAATAGGGTAGGAGTTCTGCGAACAACGTTAAGTATAGTAAGAATGCGATAAAAAAATAGATACTGCTCCCAATTCAGCTTAAATTTTCTCGATATTTTTAAAATAACTGGTAGAATTAGTTACATAACTACAGATGTAGAAAGAGTGATAGTTTTGAAATGGCTAAATAAGATGAAAAAATGGTTCCAAGCAGAGGAAATTATTGAAATCGAAGAAATTATAATAGATGAACCGCTTGATGAAGAGACATTAAGGAATATGGATTTTTCGAAGCTTTCGAAATCAAAGAAAGAAGAAATAAAGGTTTACAATCAAAAAGTGGAAAAAATGTCCCAGACGCCAGACCCGGATACGAAAATCCTGTTTCAATATCCAAAAGGACAGTTCAAGTTTCCGCTCATTCCAGATCGGGAGCAGAATAAAAGAAAGCCTAGGGAAAGAAACAGGGAAGACAATGAACCCAAACAGGGGAAGAATGTGGCCAAAGAAACATCGAGAAGGCCTGTAAGGGATACTGAACCAAAACGGAGAAGCTTTGACCGGGAGGAAACTTCAAAAATAGTCCCGTCAAATACTCCATTCCGCCCAACGGAAATCCCTTCACCCATTTATGGGTTCCGCCGTCCGGGAAAAAAAATAGTCCCTTCTGAAGAAATTGTCGAATATGAATTAGAAAGTAAAAATACTCCATTCCGCCCAACGGAAACCCCTTCACCCATTTATGGGTTCCGTCGTCCGGAAAAAAATATAGTCCCTTCTGAAGAAATTGTCGAGTATGAATTAGAAAGCAAGATGCCCATCTATAAAAAAGAAGGACCAGATATCGAGATTCCGGTATCGGCCCCTGAAATCTCAAAAAAAGTGTCACATGAGGAAATGACGATAGAACCATCCGTTCTTATACCGGAACAAGCGGAAGAAAAAAGGGAAGAATCGGAAATACCCGCTTTCTTTCGCAGGAATTCCATTGAATCACTGCCAGAAGAAGCGGTAAGCGAGCCGGATATTAAGCCTGTGGCGGAAAAAGAGGACATTGAACAGGACCAGGTCGATTTTGGACGCGAAGTCGCTGTATCCATCATGGAACAGGCGGACTACACACCGCCTGAAGCTATATCGGTTCCTGAGGAGGTTGCTGAACGATCGAATCAACCATCCGTTAGTCAAGGGACACTGCCTGAAGGTGATCCATCTGAGGAAATACCTGAAGTGCAGCCTAAACGTCCGAAAAAACATATCCCATTTAATGTGATGATGCTTAAGCAAGATCGGGAAAAAAACGTCTTCATGAATAAAATGATGCCGGAAAAAAAAAGCCTTAATTCGGAAAGGGCAGTAGTTTCCCCTGATAGGCGACCAATGAATGTTACTGCTGAACCGGAGGCAGGACAAGCGAAACCATCCGCCGTTCCTGAACGGAAACAGGAGGAGGGCAGTGTCGTGCCGAAAGAGGGGACTCCGGTCATTACACCAACCTTTTTTGACACGAAGGCTGGTTCGGAAACCGCCGCCGTGTCTGAAAATACAGTTGAATCCAATATTGGGTCCAGCCCGTTCATTAAGCCGCTCATGGAACAGGAATCCCCCATCTCCGGAAATGGGTATCAAGAAGCAGTTCATACAGAGGAGGCAGCAGAAAGCGGCCAGGGCGATACCCCGGCAGTTTTTGGCTCCGTCGAAGCGGAGGATAATCCATATTATGTGTTTCCGAATATCGAATTGCTGACACCTCCGACTTATGCCGTGCATGACGATGAGTGGCTCGAGGAACAGACTTTATTACTTGATGAGACATTGAAAAATTTCAATGTCCGTGCCAAGGTCGTCAATGTCACGCAAGGACCGGCAGTAACCCGTTTCGAGGTGCATCCGGAGCCGGGAGTGAAGGTGAATAAAGTGACGAATCTGATGGATGACATCAAATTAAGCCTTGCCGCTCAGGATATGCGGATGGAAGCGCCCATTCCGGGTAAACATACAATTGGCATCGAGATTCCGAACAGGAAAAGCAAACCGGTATTTTTGCGTGAGGTTTTGGAAAGTACTGAGTTTCAAGAGCATGAATCACCGCTTGCTGTCGCTTTAGGACTTGATATATCCGGTCAGCCGATCATCACGGATTTGAGAAAGATGCCGCATGGATTGATAGCCGGGCAAACGGGATCTGGGAAAAGTGTCTGCATCAACACGATGCTGGTCAGCTTGCTGTATAAAGCGACGCCGCAGGAGCTGAAACTGCTGTTGATCGATCCGAAAATGGTCGAGCTCGCCCCATATAACCGGATCCCGCATTTGGTCAGTCCGGTCATAACCGATGTAAAAGCCGCTACGGCTGCGTTGAAATGGGCTGTAGAGGAGATGGAGCGGCGTTATGAATTGTTTGTACATGCCGGTGTGCGTGATATCACCCGCTTTAATGAGCAAGCGGAAAAAGCCGGTCAATATTCAAGCAAGCTGCCTTATATCCTGGTGATCATCGATGAGCTTGCTGATCTGATGATGATGTCCCCGGCTGATGTAGAGGAAGCGATTTGCCGGATTGCGCAAAAGGCCCGTGCCTGCGGCATCCATTTGATTGTAGCCACTCAAAGGCCATCAGTCGATGTCATAACTGGATTGATCAAGGCAAATATCCCGACAAGGATCGCTTTTTCGGTTTCTTCCCAGGTCGACTCCCGTACAATCATCGATAGCGGCGGTGCAGAAAAATTATTGGGAAGAGGAGATATGTTATTCGCTGAAAACGGCTCGTCGAAAACGGTGCGCCTGCAAGGGACTTTCGTGAGTGATGAAGAAATCGATCAAGTCGTCAACCATGTTAAACTGGAGCAGCAGCCGAAATACCTGTTTGAACAGGAAGACTTGCTGAACAGGGCCGAGGTCACGGAAGAAGCGGATGAACTGTTTTTCGAGGCCTGTGAATTTGTCGTGAGCCAACAGGCTGCCTCTGCATCGAGTGTCCAAAGGCGCTTCCGTGTCGGGTATAACCGTGCAGCGCGTCTAATAGAAATGATGGAGCAAAGGGGAGTCGTTTCCGAATCCAGGGGCTCAAAGCCCAGGGATGTATTGATTACGGAAGATGAACTGGAATTTTTACATGATAATTAAGAGAACGTAATAAAAGGAAATTGAATATAATGTGAAAGGGTGAAAACCCTTTTTTATCACCTTAATTAAGGGAAAAACCAATGATTTGATAAATTGGCATCTGCCTGACATGGATGAATGAATAAAAAAGTGATATAATAGTTTTTTGTTGATGAATGATTGAAAATAAGGGCTTGAAAAACCTATTAAGAAATTGCGTTACTAACAAGTCTCGTAATGGAAAAACAAATAAAAGATGACGTCATATACTGTCATACAGGTAGACGATTGGTGGAGGTTCGCTTTATGACTGCTTACCATTTTGTGGGAATTAAAGGGTCGGGTATGAGTGCTCTTGCACAAATACTGCATGATATGAATATTGAAGTGCAGGGTTCCGATTACGAAAAAGAATTTTTTACACAATTGGCATTAGAAAAAGCCGGGATTAAAATCCTTCCTTTCAACGAGGAAAATATTCAACCTGGAATGACCATCATTGCAGGAAATGCGTTTCCGGATAGTCATCCGGAAATCGTGAAGGCAAAAGAACTTGATTTGCCGATTATCCGTTATCACCGCTTCCTAGGTGATTTCATGAAAAACTTCATCAGCGTGGCCGTAACGGGAGCGCATGGTAAAACATCGACGACCGGCTTGCTTGCCCATGTAATGGGGGGCGCTAAACCGACATCCTTCTTGATTGGGGATGGAACGGGTAAAGGAATCGTGAATTCTGATTACTTCGTATTCGAAGCATGTGAATATCGCCGTCATTTCCTTTCCTATTATCCGGATTATGCAATCATGACGAATATCGATTTTGATCATCCTGATTATTACGCCAATGTCGAAGACGTGTTCGAGGCTTTCCAAACGATGGCCCTTCAAGTCAACAAAGGCATCATTGCGTGCGGGGATGATGAGCATTTACCACATATTCAGGCGAAAGTACCGGTTATTTTTTACGGATTTGCAGAAGGAAATGATTTTCAAGCGAAAAATGTTTCCGTCACTCCGGATGGCACGACTTTTGATGTGCATGTAAGGAACAATTACTATGATACATTCACTATTCCTACTTTTGGAAAGCATAATGTGTTGAATGCACTTGGTGTCATTGCACTTTGTAAATATGAAAACTTGGATACGGAAGCTGTGAAAGCCCAATTGCGGACTTTTGGCGGAGTTAAACGCCGGTTCTCCGAAAAGGAAATCGGAAGTCAGATCATCATTGATGATTATGCACACCATCCGACCGAGATCTCTGCGACTGTTGACTCGGCGCGTCAGAAATATCCAGAGCGTGAAGTTGTTGCGGTATTCCAGCCACATACTTTCTCTAGAACGCAGGCATTCCTGGATGAATTCGCCGACAGCTTGAATTTGGCCGACAAAGTATACTTATGTGAAATTTTTGGATCTGCTCGTGAACATCAAGGAAAGTTATCGATTGAAGACCTTCAAGATAAGATTCCCGGTGCCGAGCTGATTACGGAGAACACAACATCAATATTGCAGCACCATGAAAACAGCGTCGTGTTATTCATGGGTGCAGGGGACATTCAAAAGTTCCAGGCAGCCTATGAGCATTCACTTCAGGTAAAATAAAAAAACGACCATCCGTTAGTAGCGGATCGGTCGTTTTTTTATGGTTTTTATGTTATTTTAAATTTTCTGGATTTAAATTTTCCAGTTCCGGTAAAACGAAGCGTCCGTCCTTACGTATCAAGACGTCATCAAAATGGATTTCCCCGCCGCCATATTCAGGCCGCTGGATATTGACCAGGTCCCAGTGAATGTCAGAATGGTTTCCGTTAAAGGCATCATCATAGCATTGTCCGGGAGTGAAGTGAAAACTTCCATCAATTTTTTCATCAAAGAGGATATCTTGCATCGGGTGTAGAATATAAGGATTTACACCAATTGCAAATTCACCGACATATCGTGCGCCTTCATCAGTATCAAAAATTTTGTTGATGCGTTCCGTATCATTCGCAACCGCTTCAACGATTTTTCCATCCTTGAATGTCAACTTCACGTTTTCAAAAGTAAAACCCTGATAAGGTGACGGAGTATTATACGAAATCACTCCATTGATGGAATCTTTAACAGGAGCCGTATATACTTCACCGTCAGGAATGTTCAGCTCACCCGCACATTTGATGGCCTTAATGTCTTTGATGGAGAAGGTGAGGTCCGTGCCGGGCCCGGTTAAGCGGACCTTATCCGTTTTATCCATCAATTCAACAAGATTGTCCATGGCTGCGCTCATTTTGCCATAGTCGAGGTTGCAGACTTCGAAATAAAAGTCTTCGAATGCTTCTGTGCTCATCTTGGCTAATTGGGCCATTGAATTTGTCGGGTAGCGAAGTACGACCCATTTTGTTTTTGGCACGCGGATATTTCTATGTACTTTACCGACTGTCTGTCCATGAATCGCCATCTTCTCTGAAGGGACATCGGATTGTTCATTGATATTATCCCCGGCACGAAGCCCGATATAAGCATCCATCTGTTTCATCACGTTTGCTTCAAACTCACCCATCAACTTGTACTGTTCTTCTTTGGCACCCATCAGCAAGGCCCGATCCACTTGGTGATCCTTTAAAAGGACGAATGGGTAACCACCTGCTTCATAGGCTTCATTCACAAGTGCGTTAACAAGTTCACGCTGCAATCCGAAGTTTTCGATCAAGATTCTTTCACCTTTTTGAAGCTTCACGGAATAATTGATTAAGTTTTTGGCCAATGTACCAATTCTGGGATCTTTCATAAAAATACCTCCATTGATTAAATTCGACTTATCATTTCTATCATACCCGATTTCCTGGCATAAGTGTCACCCATGAATTTCACGGAGGAACTGGATGCAGACAACAATATTTCCAGTTTAGGGTTTGATAGGGTATATTGAAAAAATAAATACGTTTATAATAATAGGGAAGGGGTAATTAATATCTAACAGCTATTAAATAAGTCGATTTTTTCGGAGGTGTTCCAATGGAGATTATTTTGTACGTAAGTGCTGCTGTTGCAGCGATAGCTTTTTTGGTACTTGTTATTTTCCTAACAAAGGTACTGACATCACTTCAAACTACCCTGGACAGTGTGGCCCGGACGCTGACAGGACTAGAGAGCCAAATGCAGGGCATAACGCTCGAAACTACTCAGTTATTACATAAAACGAATACGTTGGCTGAAGATTTGCAGCAAAAGTCGGAAAACCTGAACACGGTGGTCGATGCCGTGAAGGATGTAGGCACATCCATTTCTAGCTTTAATTCTTCCATCCAAAAGGTTTCCCATAAAGTGCAGGCTGAGATTGATAATAATCAAGAACGAATCTCACAAATTGTACAATGGAGCAATGTAGCCATGGAGATCAGGGACAAGTGGAAGGCCAGAAGCAAACAGGCTGCCCCGACCCCGACTGAAAGGGCGGAGTTAGAAAGGGAAGCCCTTGAAACAGATAACCTGCCTAAAAAAAGGTTTTTACGCTCTAGATCTTAAAATCTAGTTAAATAAAAAATGAACTGAAAATTGAAAGGGGAATGTATTATGACTCAAAAAGAATTTCCGACAAAGGATTATCAGAAATCATATGAGGACGAACGCGACTCGATCAATTCTAAGGACTTTATGATTGGCGCCTTGATCGGCGGCATGATCGGAGCGGCCACAGCTTTGTTCATGGCCCCGAAAACAGGCAAGGAATTAAGGAATGACTTCAATGAACAAGCTAGAAACATTTCAGAGAAAACAGAAAGATTAAGACAAACGGCGATGGAAAAAGGGACAGTGCTTGCTGATACTGCAAAAGAAAAAACAAGCTCCGTCACGGAAATCGTTTCCAATAAATCTTCAAATATCGTAAATAAAGTGAAAAGCCTAAAAGCGGGAAAAGAAAACGGGGATGCGGCTGATGATACGACGAATTCCAGTAATAAGGATATAGATGTAACCGGAACTTCCGATGCTCCTATCGTATCCGTCGAAACGAACTTCGCTAACGGAAATGACTCGGAAAAAAATCCTGCAGATCCTACAAGCGGAAACAAGAATGCTGCTAAATTAAAACTTGATGAAGCAAAAAAGGCATTTGATGAAACAGAGAATAAACTATTGAAATAAACTCCTTGAATTCCTTTAATGGGGATGAAGGGGCATAAAGGGACGAAGAATAAGGCGGTGAAGTGCTTCAATGGCTTCATCGCCTTTTTGATGGTAAAATTTATATGGACAAGGAAAGGAGACTGCTTTATGGTCATGAACAAAATCGAAACAGAAGAACAATTCAATGAGCTTTTAAAAGAGGATACATTCCTGCTTTTCAAGCATAGTGTAACATGCCCGGTCAGTGCTGAAGCATTTGACCAATATGAGAGGTACGTCTTGGAGAACGAACAACTTAAAACGGCCTATTTAGCCGTTCAGGAAGCTCGTCCACTATCTAATTATGTGGCAGAAACATTTGATGTCAAACATCAGTCACCCCAGGCCATCCTTTTTAAAAGTGGAAAACCTGCCTGGAATGAATCTCATTGGCGGATTACATATGATTCATTGAGCAAGGCCATTACTGAATGAATGAATGAATGAATGAATGAATGAAGGCCGGATCCCTTTAGTAAGGGGTCCGGCCTTTTATTATTCCATTTGGTGGCCATGGGAATTTTAAACGGTCTCCAGGGGAAACCTTTACTTTAAAGGTCCTTCCTGTTCAAGAGGCGACGATTTGATCATGGTCCCAATGTTCTTTGAGATAAAATATCGATTAAATGATAGCTTTCTTGTTCCGTTTCCAATATAATTCCTACAACGGATTGTTCCAATATTCAGTCTAAATCGTTTTTCCTGCATGTGTAACACCTGAATTTATGCATTCATAACTTTAATGCTTAAAAGCGTTTAATTATTAAAGAAAAATATAGTGACATTTATGGGCACTTCATTTATAATTGATTTAATCATACATGAAATATTCTAAATTTTTCATTGATAATACAATCGGGGTGGATGTTCGAGAATCAAGATGTGATTTTTTTAGTTTGAGTCCGCTGAACCGATTTCTATTTTAAAAAACGAAGGGATGGATATGTAATGAGCAACAAAGAGCTTGATGGACTTCGTAATCAACTGGATGATGTGAACCTTCAGTTATTACATCTTATTAATCAACGTGCTGAACTTGTACAGGAAATTGGTCGCGTTAAAGAAAAACAAGGTGTAAACCGTTACGATCCGGTCCGTGAAAGAACAATGCTGGATCTTATCGAAGCCAATAATCAGGGACCGCTTGATCTTGGTTCGATTAAACATATTTTCAAGGAAATCTTTAAATTGGGCTTGGAGCTGCAAAAAGATGATCAGAAGAAAACGCTTCTTGTATCAAGAAAACAAAAGGCTGAAGACACGATCATCGACATTAAAGGTGAATTGGTGGGTAACGGAATCCCTAGCTTCGTTTTCGGACCATGTGCCGTTGAATCTTATGAACAAACAGCTGCGGTAGCGGAAGTCATTAAAGCTAAAGGGCTGAAATTGATGCGCGGCGGTGCATTCAAGCCACGTACATCTCCATATGACTTCCAAGGGCTTGGTTTGGAAGGTTTACAAATACTTAAACGTGTTGCGGATGAATACGGCTTGGCTGTCATCAGTGAAATCGTCAGTGCCAATGATATTGAAGCGGCGATCGATCATATCGATGTCATCCAAATCGGTGCGCGCAACATGCAAAACTTCGACTTGCTAAAAGCTGCAGGTGCTGTGAATAAACCAGTTCTATTAAAACGTGGACTGGCTGCAACGATTGAAGAGTTCATTCATGCGGCGGAATACATCATGTCTCAGGGCAATGGCAACATCATCCTTTGTGAACGCGGTATCCGTACTTATGAAAAAGCAACAAGGAATACACTTGATATCTCTGCTGTACCGATTTTAAAACAAGAAACCCATTTACCGGTCTTGGTTGATGTGACGCATTCAACTGGACGTCGCGATCTCCTGCTTCCTACGGCTAAAGCGGCTCTTGCAATCGGTGCTGACGGTGTCATGGCTGAAGTGCATCCAGATCCTTCCGTTGCTTTATCGGATTCTGCACAGCAAATGGACTTCAAACAATTTGATGAATTCTATGATGAAATTAAACGTTTGAACTGGGTAACTGTATAAGCCAAGAAAGTCTCAAAATGATCTACTTACGGCCCTTACCAACTTGGCAAGGGCTTTTTTTAATGGTAAAATACTAGTTTTTGCAGAAAAAGCTTCGAAATAAGCACTATTGGATTGCAGGAAAGATTCTACTATCGTATGATAAATAACAAGAATGAGAACTGTTCGGAAGATTGAGTCATACATAAAGTGATATCTATGTGAATTTTATACTTGAATAGGGTATTGAATATTTGACTGAGAAGAGAGTAGGACTGCATTTTTGATAGGCAGATCGTTCCTAGAATAATCTTCCTTATAGAGAAATACGCATAAAAGATTTTTTTCCGAAATAATTCGGGTCTTTTATGGGGAAAATGAAAGAAATGGAGGAATGGATGAATGAATAATATAACCATTTATGATGTGGCGCGTGAGGCGAATGTTTCCATGGCCACCGTTTCCCGCGTAGTTAACGGGAATCCAAATGTAAAGCCTGCAACAAGGAAGAAAGTTTCCGATGTGATTGAGAAGTTAGGGTACCGTCCCAATGCAGTGGCAAGGGGGCTTGCCTCAAAGAAAACGACTACAGTCGGGGTCATCATCCCGGATATCTCGAGCATCTTTTTTGCAGAATTGGCACGGGGCATAGAAGATATAGCCACAATGTATAAATACAATATCATTCTAAGCAGTTCTGATGAGAATATAGATAAGGAATTCCATTTACTGAATACGATGCTCGGAAAACAAGTCGATGGTATCGTGTTCATGGGCGGCAACATCTCTGATGAGCATGTCAAGGAGTTTAAGAATTCACCGGTTCCAATCGTCCTGGCAGGTTCGGTGGATGAAAGCGGACAGGTTCCATCGGTTAATATTGATTATGAGGCAGCGGCATTCGACGCAGTGACATTCTTTGCTGAAAAAGGCCACAAGCATATCGCTTTTGTTAGCGGAAACCCTTCCGCGCTGATTAATGAAATGAAATTGACTGGTTATAAACGGGGATTGAAAGAAGCTGGTCTTTCATTTGATGAAAGGTATATTGTTGAAGGTGATTATACATATGATTCAGGAATTGAATCTTTTGAAAAGTACCTGGAAGTGGAAGACAGACCGACGGCATTCATCGCCGGTGCTGATGAAATGGCTCTTGGAATTGTCCATGCCGCACAGGACAAAGGATATAATGTACCGGAAGACTTTGAAGTGATCAGTTTCGATAACACGAGATTGACATTGATGGTGCGGCCGCAAATCACGACGATCGTCCAACCTTTATATGACATTGGTGCGGTTGCAATGAGGCTTCTTACAAAGTTGATGAATAAAGAACAAGTGGAGGAAGGTCTTGAAAAAGTGATCCTGCCGCATCGGATTGAAAACCGTCAATCAACGAAATAAACTTGTTTGGAGAGTGTCCCGGAGGGCACTCTCTTTTTGTTTCCATCTTTTGGTTATCTTAGTTCATTGCTTTTCGACGTTTGCTTGGAAGACCTGATGGGATATAGGACCTTTTCAAGAGTCAGGGCATTCTTCTCGGTAATTTCAGGCTTCCTCGGAATGGGTTCGTATATATCCTCCATGTCATCCCATTCATCCGGCAGGGTGACTGGGGACTCAGGCTGCCAGCAATCGAGCCATTCCCTTGATAGGGGACCAGATATATCATTGTTCGTCATTTCAAGCCAGATCCTCGCCCAAGCCCTCGGGACGACGCGCCATATATCATATCCGCCGCCGCCTACTGCAATCCACCGTCCTTCGCAAAATTTATGGGCCATTTCGTGGGCCAACTTCGGTATTTCCCTATATATCTTCATGGTGGCTGATAAATGCGTGAGCGGATCGTAATAATGGGAATCTGCCCCGTTTTGCGTCAATATGACATCCGGTTTGAAGAATTCAATGACCTCCTTAAAGGAAGCCCTATAGCATTCGAGCCAGGATTCATCTTCAGTGAACGCATCGACCGGGATGTTGAATGAATACCCGTAGCCTTTTCCCTGGCCCCGCTCGTTAATAGTGCCGGTGCCGGGAAATAAGTAGCGCCCCGTTTCATGAATGGATAGGGTGCATACATCGGGATCATCATAAAATGACCATTGGACCCCGTCACCATGATGTGCATCTGTATCGACATACAAGACACGTGCCCCATATTTCTTTTGCAGGTATTTAATCGCGACCGAACTATCATTATAAATGCAAAAGCCCGAGGCTTTCCCGCGGAAACCGTGATGCAGACCCCCGCCAAGATTAAGAGCGTGCAGGGACCGGCCGGTCATGACGGCATCGACAGCCGTCAAGGTACCGCCTACAAGCATGGCGCTCGCTTCGTGCATCTTGGGGAAGATAGGGGTATCCTCTGTTCCCAGCCCATAATTTACTGCCTTTTCAGGGGGGAGCTTTCCCTGGCCTGCCAATTTGACAGCGTTTACATAATGGTGATCATGGATCAGTTCCAATTCTTCATCGGTAGCCATTCTGGGCTTGATGATTTGATCATCATTGATGGCATGGTGTTTTTTTAATAAATCCAGCGTGAGTTTAAGCCGTTTTTGATTGAATGGATGTTCATCGTTGAATTTGTAGGTAAGGAGTTCATCCGAATAGACGAAAAGGGACGTATCATTCATGTGAAATCCCCGGTAGACTAGGCCATAAAACGGTATAGCCTTCTTTCTTCAAATCCTCCACCACCATAAATGGATTCATCGTCTGTACACGAATTACAAGAATTTTATAATCGGTTCCATTTTTTTCAGGATAAACAAGGGTGCTCAGGATATTCGAATTGCGCCTTTTGAAAATATGGGCAATGTCGTGAAGGGAACCTGCCTTATCCGGGATCCTGATTTCGATTTGGGAACCGGGCTGATTGACTCCAGTCAACTCAACGTATGAATGGAGTAAATCGGAACCGGTTATGATGCCCACTAACTTCCTTCCCTTTACGATTGGAAGGCAGCTGATATTGTTATCACAAAAGACAGCCCCGATTTCTTCCACGAAATCAAGTGGGTGCCCCGTGATTATTTCCGTTTTCATGATGCTTGATAATGGTTTTTGTAAATCATTTTTGTATTCTGCGGTACGGAATATAGAAGGGGCAGCATCCCGAATATCACGGTCGCTGACTAATCCCACAAGTTGGTGGCTTTCATCGACAATGGGGATATGGCGAATTCGCTTCTCCTTGATGATCATGACAGCGCTATGGATTGTATCCGTTGGAGTGAGGGTGATAATATCCTCATTCATTATTGTTTCTACAATCATTTTCCTTCCTCCTCTTACTCGCCTCGTTAATACATAAACCGATTCATAAAACGCAATTGGTCGAACTTCTGGATGGATTCCGGCGGGACCCTTTTGCCAATGCGGGCCATCAGGCAGTTGGCCGGATGGGAACTGATTTCAGGATCATCTGTAGCAAAGTAGACCAAGCCGCCCGCACTCATCATTTTTTCCATGATCTTGCGATAATCCCAAATATTCAGACCTGTCCCTTTCAAATCCCAATGCCAATAGTATTCAGTGGTGATGATGATGAAGTCCTCAACCGAATCGTCTTCCATGGAAAGCCGGATCAGGTTCTTCCCCACGGAGGCACCCCGGTATTTAGGGATGACCTCGATTGCACCAAGCTCAATCAGGTCTTCCATCTTAATTTCGGACCAGCGCTCCAAGGGATCGGGATATAAGTAAGTTACATAACCCACGATCGTTTCATTTTCACGGGCGATAAAGATCCTGCCCTCAGGCAAGTCTGCAATCTCTATTAACGCTTTATGCTGCAAAGCAGGCGGCCGAAAGGCGACCAAGTCATCGTGAAACTCATAAGCGGACATTTTTTCGCCGTTCAACGGACCTTCAAGGATCAGCGTCCCGCTTAATGTCTGCAGTTCCTTAGTATAAAAGGTCTTACTATATTCCATTCTTTCACCACCCTTGTTATATAGTAATCTTATACTCTCGCGATCCGGAGCATTGTATATAAAAACGGACCGAATGGAAAGCTTAAATAAATTATACATAAAAACAAGTGGCATAATTGAGAAAGTTCACCACTTATATGAATCTTTTGTTACAGTGGGTCTTCTTTCCCGGCGATCAACATGAATCGACCTAACTATAACATACTTGTAATTTTCCAAATTCATCAAGCTGGAGTTTCCCTAATATGGAAATGTGTAATATTTTAAAAATTGAGAAAATTGTCTTCTTATACTATAATGAAAATATAGAGCCGAATGAAGGGGGAGTTTGTCGTATGAATGTGAAAGCGTTGCCAGTAGTGGAAGGTAATTTTAATTTAAAGAATTATGATGAAAAATACAAGAAGTTTGACTGGTCTGAGACGGAAAAGGAATTCTCCTGGTCTGAAACCGGTAAAGTGAATCTTGCATATGAAGCCATTGACCGCCATGTCGAAACATACAAAAAGAATAAAGTAGCCCTTTATTACAAAGACGATCAAAGAAATGAAAAGTATACATTCAAGGAAATGAAGGATTATACGAATCAAGCGGCCAATGTGTTCAAGAACATTGCCAATGTGGAAAAAGGCGATCGTGTTTTTATCTTCATGCCTCGCTCCCCGGAGCTTTATTTTGCATTATTGGGTGCGATTAAAACGGGGGCGGTCGTAGGGCCGTTGTTCGAAGCCTTCATGGAAGGCGCAATAAGGGATCGTCTAGAAGATAGTGAGGCAAGTGTGATTGTGACGACACCTGAACTTTTGCCGCGCGTCCCAGTGGATGAACTGCCCCATTTAAAGCATATTTTCTTGGTGGGGGAAAATATAAAAGAAGAAGGAAAGTACCATCACTTCAATAAAAAATTAAAAGAAGCCGACAAAAATTTCGAAATTGAATGGGTGGATCGGAATGACGGCCTGATTCTTCACTATACCTCCGGTTCCACGGGCAAACCGAAAGGAGTGCTCCACGTTCATAATGCGATGATCCAGCATTATCAAACGGCAAGATGGGTCCTTGATTTGCAGGATGAGGACGTGTATTGGTGCACAGCGGACCCTGGATGGGTGACAGGGACGTCTTACGGCATCTTTGGACCTTGGCTGACAGGGACCTCGAATGTCATTGTAGGCGGGCGGTTCAAGCCTGAATCCTGGTACAAGACCTTGGAAGATTTTGGTGTCACGGTATGGTATAGTGCCCCGACGGCCTTCAGGATGCTGATGGGCGCAGGTGACGAAATCGTTAAGCGGTTCGATTTAAGCGCTCTCCGCCATATTTTAAGTGTCGGTGAACCGTTGAACCCGGAAGTGGTGCGCTGGGGAATGAAGGTATTCGATCACCGTATCCATGATACATGGTGGATGACGGAGACAGGTGCTCAGGTCATCTGCAATTATCCTTGCCTGGAAATCAAACCGGGTTCGATGGGTAAACCGATTCCTGGTGTGAAGGCGGCGATAGTGGATGATCAAGGCAACGAGCTTCCGCCGCATAGGATGGGGAACCTTGCCATCAAGAAAGGCTGGCCTTCGATGATGAAGACCGTCTGGAAGAATGAAGCGAAATATGAATCTTACTTCATGCCAGGTGATTGGTATGTGTCCGGGGATTCCGCCTATATGGATGAGGATGGTTATTTCTGGTTCCAAGGCCGCGTTGATGATGTCATCATGACGGCAGGGGAGAGAGTCGGACCTTTCGAAGTGGAAAGCAAGTTGGTCGAGCATCCAGCCGTAGCTGAAGCGGGGGTCATCGGTAAACCGGATCCGGTTCGGGGGGAAATTATCAAAGCGTTTATCGCCCTTCGTGACGGATATGATGCAAACGATGTGTTGATTGAGGAAATTCGTACATTTGTAAAGCATGGTCTAGCAGCACATGCGGCTCCTCGTGAAATTGAATTCAGGGATAAACTCCCTAAAACAAGAAGCGGTAAAATCATGCGCCGTGTCCTGAAAGCTTGGGAACTTGATTTGCCAACTGGTGACTTATCATCGATGGAGGATTGAGAAACTGAGTCATGCTGAATATTGAAAGGAAAAAGGCATCCATAGTCACTTTCATGGATGCCTTTTTGAAGATGATAAGGAAACAGGCTGTCGGGCGAACCCGACAGCCTGTTTTAGTTCAAGAAGAGTGTCATTCTTCTACTACTTCAGCTTTATCCGTGTCTTGCTCTTTATCATTGACTGTGTCTTGCTCTTTGTCGGTCTCTTGATTTTCTTGATCAGTATTTTCTTTGTTTTGTTCTGTGTCTTGGGCTGGCTCTTTATCTTTATCCGTTTCTTTTTCTGGTTCTTTTTCTTTATCTTTATCTGAACCGTTCTCTTCTTTTGAGGCTGGCTTTTTATCTTCGTTCGCTGCTTTATCTTTTCCGCGATCTTTTTTATTTTTGGCGGAATCTTCTTTTGAACCTGTCTTTTTAGCGCCGCTTTCAACACGTTGAGATGGGGCTGATTCTTTACCGACTATGTCTACGGCCGTTACGTAATAGGAACCGCCTGAGCCGACTTTGTAAACAAGACTCCCGCCAGCATTGATGCTCGCCACTTTTTTGCCGTCCTTATAGACGCGATAACCGACGACATCTCCTTCATGATGCAGGCCCCATGTAATCTTACCGTTACTGATCGTTATGGATAGGGGATCTGGTGCTTTGCCATTATCATTCAATTTCGCTTTCGCCCCGACGACATTTCCTGATTTTTCGCCTCCAGGAATCACGGATCCCGGGTCATCCACATATTTCAGTCCGATATCTGCAAAGGAATCGGGATTCAGCATGAACCCTCCGCTTGTGAATTCGCCAGGCGTTTGCGGAAGGGCTGCGTAGCGTTTGCTGCCGACTGATACATATTGTCCGTCTATGAAACTATCATCCGCCCTGGATGGAGCATATTTGGCGATGAATAAATCTGATTTTACAAGACCTGCCTTTTGGCATGCACTTGATGGCAGCAGTCCTGAAACGCCACAGAAGGAACGGTTGACAATTCCGCCCGGCATTTCAAATCGCTTATCGGGGTCGATGAGTTTAGGATCGACTTTGTATGCGGCATTGATCAGATCTGCCCAATAATACATATTCCGCTTATTATATTCCAGACCATTGTAGGTCCCTTGCAAGGATTTCGGTGTGTCATATCCGAGCCATGTACCGAATGATACATTTGGATTGGTTGCGACGAACCAAGCGTCCCAATAGTTTTGGGAAGTTCCGGTCTTACCTGCCCAATCACTTGAGAAAGCGAGTCGGTTCCTGACCGAAGCTGCCGTACCGCTGTTTACGACATCACGCATCATATCGAGCGTCAAGTAAGCGGCTTGCGGAGAAAATACTTCCACTGGCTTCGCTTTATGTTCATAGATGACCTTGCCATCTTTCGATACGATTTTATCGATCATATAAGCATCGACGAACTCCCCCGAATTGGCAAATGTGCCAAATGCATTGACGTTCTCTTCAACGGTTACACCTTTTGACATGGCACCCAGTGACATGGATGGATTAGAGTAATCTTCCTTCGTCACTGTTGTGAAGCCCATTTTTTCCAAATAAGAAGCTGGACCTTGGTTGATTATTTTCATGTAAAAGAGTGCTGCAGGGATATTATAGGAATTCTTCAATGCCTCACGGGCTGTCGTTACCCCTGTGTAGCTTCCGCCGCCATAGTTTCCTGGGCGCCACATGGATCCTGCCGGAATGGAAATGGGTACGTTGGCCGATACGCTTCCAGGAGAAACTTTTCCTAACTCGATCCCTGGGCCATATACGAGCAGCGGCTTCATCGTTGATCCGTTTGATCGAAGTGATGCGGTTGCATGATTCGTCTGTTCCCGCTTGAAATCACGGCCACCTACGAAACTGATGATTTTTCCTGTTTTATTTTCGATTAGAATGGCCCCGGCTTCAACGGGCTCACTCACCGTTTTCATTTCTTTCGTATCAGGATCGACGACTTGTGCCGTTTTATCGTATCCGTAATTCGGATAGTTTTTCGTTACTTCCTGCATCTTGTCATAAATCTTTTTATCAATTGTCGTATAGATCTGATAGCCGTTTTGACGCAGCTTACGATCGGCAAGTGCTAGATATTGATCTTTTAAATCATCATTCTTTAAATCTTTCTCTTCATATCCATCTTCTTTTGCAAGACTGACAGATAGGATTTCGATGGAGCGTTTTTCGATTTCATAGGTGAGCCATGGATATTTCTCGGATGGCATCTCCGTTTTGCCGATAAAGTCTTTCGTTATGTCGTATGCGACTGCTTTATCATATTCTTCCTTTGTTATGTATCCGTTACTGAACATCCGCTTTAAAACGGTTTTCATCCGGTTGATTCCGGGCTCTTGATTTTCTTTCAGTTTTCCTTTCTGGGTATATGGTGTATATCCGAAAGGGCTTTGCGGCAATCCAGCGATAAAGGCTGATTGGGGCAGTGTGAGATCTTTGGCTTCCACGCCAAAAATACCTTCAGCAGCGGACTCGACACCAGCGATGTTACGGCCTGAAGAGTTTCGTCCCAAAGTGGAGACGTTTAAGTAGGTTTCCAAAATCTCTTCTTTTTCAAAGAACTTTTCGACCCGGAGCGCAAGAAGGATTTCTTTTGCTTTCCGTTCAAACGATACCTCGTTGGTCAGGACCTGGTTTTTAATGAGCTGCTGTGTTAATGTACTTCCTCCCGATTGGACGGTTGCATTCGAAAATTCCTGGTAAATGGCACGCAGGATGGCTTTCGGGACAACCCCGTCATGCTCATAAAAATACTCATCTTCTGTAGCGATGACTGCATTCTTAAGATGCTCGGAAACTTTATCGATGGACACTTCTTCACGCTCAAGGTCACTCTTAAGCTTGCCCAAGTATACTTCATCTGCAAAGTATACTTCAGAGGTCTCTTCATAATTGTAAATGTCTTTTTTCAAATCTTCTTTTGAGCGAACTGGCTCATCATTGACGAGGGCAGCGAAATAGCCGGCTCCGACGCCGCCGGCGAATGAGAATCCTAGGATCCCGACAATAATGAGGATCAGCGTTAAATTCCAAATGACTTGGTATGTAACCCGCGCGTTCTTTTGTGTTTTTTCATTTTGGAAAAAACGGGTCATCTGCTTCCAGACTGTTTGGAATCTATCTTTTTGATTATTATTCATCGTATCATACCCCCTGAAATCACATATATTATAGCATATAACAGGTAGGGGAAAGGGATCTTTCTTATTTTTCTATAATCTGTAAGGGTATGTTGACAAGGATTCTTATGTATGATAAAAGTTTATTAACACAAAAAATGATTAAATGATCGCGATGATAGGACCCAGTAGTCAGACCATCCCTGTTTCAGAGAGCCGGTGGTTAGTGGAAATCGGTACAAATGGTATGATGAATTACTTCCTGGAGCATTTGCTGTGAAATGATTAGTAGCAGGAAACGGCTGACGACCGTTATTCGTCTTGAGCGGAGGGCATATTATGTCCTCAAGTTGGGTGGTACCGCGAATTCATTCGTCCCTTCATATTTATGAAGGGGCGTTTTTGTGTGCTTTTTGCGGGTTTTTTCTAAGATGGAGGAGGAATATTTAATGGAATTGCTTAAAGACCTCGAGTGGAGAGGGATTATTTATCAACAAACGGATGAAGAAGGTTTTAAGGACCTTTTAGAAAAAGAAAAAATTTCTTTATACTGTGGTGTCGATCCAACTGCGGATAGTATGCACATCGGACATCTATTGCCATTCTTGACATTGCGCCGTTTCCAGCAGCACGGTCATCGTCCGCTTGTACTAGTAGGCGGTGCGACTGGACTCATCGGTGATCCAAGCGGTAAAAAAGAAGAACGCCAGCTTCAAACATTGGAAAAAGTCCTTTATAATGCAGACTGCATAAAAGGGCAGCTATCCCACATCTTTGAATTCGAAGGTGAAAATGGTGCGGTCATGGTCAATAACTATGACTGGATTGGTAAAATCGATATGGTTACATTCTTGCGTGATTACGGGAAATACATCGGCATTAACTACATGCTGGCAAAAGATACGGTTGCTTCCCGCTTGGATACGGGAATTTCCTTTACTGAATTTGCGTACACGATCTTACAAGGAATTGATTTCGGTCATTTATACAGCAATTACGACTGTAAATTGCAAATTGGCGGCAGTGATCAATGGGGCAACATTACGACTGGTCTTGAAATGATCAGGAAATCCAATGATGAGAATGCAAAAGCCTTCGGTATGACAATTCCGCTCGTAACGAAAGCGGATGGGACGAAATTCGGTAAAACGGAAGGCGGAGCGATTTGGCTTGACCCGGAAAAGACGACTCCGTATGAATTTTACCAATTCTGGATCAATACAGCGGATGCCGATGTTGTGAAATACCTGAAATTCTTCACATTCCTATCTCGTGAGGCGATTGAAGAGTTAGAGCAATCCGTACAGTCCGAACCGCATTTGCGTAAAGCGCAAAAAGCTTTAGGGGAAGAAATGACCCGTTTGATTCATGGTCAGGAAGCTCTTGACCAAGCAATCAAAATCTCTGCCGCCCTATTCAGCGGCGAAGTGAAGAATTTAAGTGCAGCGGAAATCAAATTAGGCTTTAAAGATGTCCCTAGCTTCGAACGTGAAAGCAAAGAAGATATCGGTTTGGTCGATTTAATCGTGGAAGCGAAAATTTCGCCATCAAAGCGTCAGGCCCGTGAAGATATTCAGAATGGGGCGATCTCCATAAATGGGGAGAAAGTGACTGATCTGCAATATGTAGTGACGGAAGCTTCCAAGATTGAAGGGGAGTTCATCCTCGTTCGTCGCGGCAAGAAGAAATACACATTAGTTAAATGATTGTTGAAAGCCCGGCTGAATCCCAGCCGGGTTTTGTCATGCTGGGTGTTTATATGCAAAAAAAACCCCATCCATGGATGGGGTTTTTGAAGTTATTAACGAGAGTAGAACTCAACGATAAGAGCTTCGTTAATTTCAGCAGGTAATTCAGAACGTTCTGGTAAACGAGTGAAAGTACCTTCTAATTTCTCAGCATCGAAAGTAAGGAAATCAGGAACGAAGTTAGTTGCTTCTACTGATTCTTTGATGATTGAGAAGTTGCGTGATTTTTCACGAACTGCGATTGTTTGTCCAAGAGACACTTTGTAAGATGGAATGTCTACGCGGCTTCCGTCTACAGTGATGTGACCGTGGTTAACAAGTTGACGTGCTTGACGACGTGTACGAGCTAAACCAAGACGGTAAACAAGGTTGTCAAGACGTGATTCAAGAAGAATCATGAAGTTTTCACCATGAACACCTTTAAGTTTGCCAGCACGGTCGAACATTGTACGGAATTGACGTTCAGTGATTCCATACATGTGACGAAGTTTTTGTTTCTCTTGCAGTTGCATTCCGTATTCAGAAATTTTTCTGCGTTGGTTAGGACCATGTTGTCCTGGAGCATAAGGGCGTTTTTCTAATTCTTTACCAGTACCTGTTAGGGAAATTCCTAAACGACGGGATAGTTTCCAGCTTGGGCCAGTATAACGAGCCATAGGATGACTCCTCCTTTAAATGTTTTTATTTTGGTAAAATAAAAACCGTGTGAATGTACGATCATGACCATTTTGTTTTCATGTACCTTCGCCCTAGCAGCAGAGAGTTACGAGATACACCTCTGTATTGAGGAACAAAATGAGAACATAAAGGCTGTCACATAGGCTGCAATATTTTACACAAAGAGTATTGTATAATATTCTGCTCAATGAGTCAAGGACAGTTGTTATTAATTAAGGAATGGATAAAGAGAATCACAGCAAGTAATAACGATATATTAATAAAATGCAATTTCATAGAGAGGTTTTAGCGTTGGGAGGTAATGAATCCAAAAATTATGGATGGTTTGAGATGTTTCTTGGGTGCCTATGCTATCGTGGAGATTTTATATTGCGAAGAATTCAGGAAGGACCCTGAACATGTACAAATGGTCCTGTAATGGAAAAGGGAGCAGGCAAGGTTTGCCGCTCCCCTTTTACTTTATAGATGATTGGAAAGGATTTCAGCGAACTTCTCCAGTCCTTGCTGATCCATTTCGTCAAAACGGTCCGTTATCGGGCTGTCGATATCAAGGACACCGAGCAATTTGCCATCCTTCATGAGCGGTATGACAATTTCAGATCTTGATGCCGCATCGCAGGCGATATGTCCAGGGAATTGGTGGACATCCTCTACGCGCAGCGTTTTTTCAGTTGCCGCTGAAGTCCCGCATACGCCCTTTCCCATTGGAATGCGGACACAGGCTGGAAGACCTTGAAAGGGTCCTAGAATTAATTGGCCCTCTTCATATATATAAAAGCCTACCCAGTTAATCTCATCGAGAAACAGATTAAGTAAAGCTGCCGCATTGCTTAAATTGGCTATCCGGTTCGTTTCATCTTCGATTAAGGCAAGTAGTTGTTTTTGGACCAGGTCATAGTTTTCTTCTTTTTTTCCTTGATACATTTCGACATTAAACAAAAGCGTTCACCTGTCTTCCGCATATTTTTACAGCACTATCTAATCATGATGCTTTATTGTTGGGAAATTGTCGAGAACTTACTAAAGGATTCAGGCTCTTCCGTGAAGAAGTAGTCCACAAGACTTGTCTCAAAGAAAGCGAGGGATTGCCTGAATGAATCGCCAGACGCCAACGAAACAAGCCATTGTGGAAGCTGCATTGCATTTATTTCATTTAAAAGGCTATCATGCTACATCCATACGGGATATTGCGAATAAAGCGAGAGTGAACGCTGCAAACATTGCCTACTATTTCAAGAATAAACAGGGGTTGCTGGAATTCTGTTTCATATCCTATTTAGAAGAGTATATCCTGGTCCTTGAGAAGAACATGACATTGCTCGAACTTAAAGGCCCGCAGCATTGCTTGATGAATCTTGTTAAGGATATCCTCGCTTTCCAGAGGGAAAACTTCCTTGCTGCAAGGTTCATATATGGGGAATCTTCACTGGATTCCAATCTAAACCGCGAAATTCATTCGACTTATTTTACTAAGGAAAAATCTTATTTTCAATATATTTTGGAACAAGGAATCAAGAGCAGGAGTTTCCAGCAAGTCTCCGTTCCGATGTATATGCTGCAGTTGAAGGGATTATTGACGGCCCCTGTCCTGCATACCCATTATGCGATGGATGTGCTTCATGTCTTCCCGCAGGAAGCCTATTACACGAATATTTATGCCAATGAAGTCGGACGTTTTCTGCAAGATACCCTTTTCATTGCCGAAGACTTACAGCCACTGTTAGCCGGCCGGCCTGAAGTGTATACATGAGTTATCCTTTATAACCTGCAATCAGTGCGTGATGGCCCTGACCCAAATCTTTAGCCTGATGGGCATCGGAACCGTAAATAAGCGGAATGCCGAGATCCAGAGCACGTTTTGCAAATCGTTCAGGAGGATACGGTTCACCGCATAGCGGCTTTACAAGCCCGGCCCCATTATAATCTAGTTCATACTTTTGATCCTTGATCATGTCGAGAACCTTGTAAACCCGCTCGTCAAAACTTGATGCCGGCGGATATCGATGCTGGAATTTATGGACAAGCGTAATGTGCCCGATCCGTTTTGGTTTATATATGCCTAAATCAGCTTCTATTGATTTTTCCAGTGTATCGTAATATTTGGCATAAACGGAATCCACCGAACCTAGTTCATTGGCAATCTCACCAAACCCATTTTCGCTGAAATCGATGCAATGCCAACTGTTTTGATGCTTGATGAAGTGGACGGAAAGAATACTATCATCAAGGAATTCCCCGATTTCGTCGAGGAATGCTTTTGTCTCATTTTCATACCCCTCTATAAAGTCAACCTCGAGGCCTGTTTTGATCAGGATTTTGTCTTTATAGCGTTCTTTCAGTACGCGGAGCTCTTGAAAGTAATCCAGGAGCAGGGCAGCGTCCATGCCGCTGTCTTTTTCAGGCGTAGGATCTTGAAAATTTCGTGGCAACGGAGCATGTTCCGTAAATGTGATTTCCTTTAATCCTAGCTCGATTCCCCGCGTAATATATTCATCGAATTTATCCGTAGAGCCGTGAGGGCAAAACGGAGTGTGCACATGACCGTCAGCTTTCATGGTTCTTCCCTCCCAAAAAACAGGTATTTGTAGCAATTTTCTACAAAAAAATCATTTTTCTCGTCAAAAATTATTGCTAACATGGTATCATAAAAGCATTAAATTTAACATTTTTAAAATTGATATATAAACGAGCAAGACTGTAAGGACTAGAACAGGGGGCTTACCATGGATTACATAATAGGGGTAATTGTATTAATTTTGATTTTCATCATTTGGGGTTATTTTTTCAAAAAGAGATATTTTAAAGAAATCGATCGATTGGAATCCTGGAAAATAAGCATCATGCACCGCCCCGTGCTGGAAGAGCTTTCTAAAGTCAAACAATTGAACATGACAGGTGAAACAGAGGAAATGTTCGAAAACTGGCGCATTGAATGGGACGCCATCATTACGGATCATATGCCGGAAGTCGAAGAGCTTTTATTCGATGCCGAGGAATTCGTCGATAGATACCGTTTCAGCCGATCAAAAGAGGTACAGCGCAAAATTACAGTCAAGCTGAATGAAATCGAGGAAATGATCAAAAAGATCTTATACGAACTGAATGAACTCGTAGGCAGTGAGGAAAAGAATCGATTGGAAATTGAGGATATCAAAGAATCCTACCGTCAATTGAAGAAATCCCTGCTTGCGCACAGGCATAATTATGGGAAAGCGGCTGATAAGCTGGAAAATTCCTTGGATGAAGTATTGCAAATCCTCCAGAAGTATGAAGAAGAGACCGTGAACGGCAATTATTTGAATGCGAGGGAGCTTGTTCTATCCATTAAGGAAAAATTGGCGGTTCTGTCCGTTAAAATGGAAATGCTCCCAAAGTTATTGGTGGATAGCCAATCAGAGCTGCATTCCCAGCTTCAGGAATTGAAGGATGGTTATGAGGAGATGTCAGGACAAGGGTATCTGTTGAGCCATATCCAATTCGAGCAGGAAGTAACACGGCTTGAGGAAGAACTGGAACTATATAAAACACAATTGGACAATGCCGAAACGGAAGCAGTGGAAAAAGGCATTAAAGAAATGCGTGAAAGCATTGAGGTGCTTTATGACCTTTTGGAAAAAGAAGTACTTTCAAAACAGTATGTCTTGAAAAATGATGAAGTTCTCAGAAAAACGTTAAGTGACCTCGAATATGAAAACGATAAACTTAAAGTTGAAACCATACATGTTCAACACACGTATCATCTGACGGAAAATGAGCTTGATGCACAACGGAAAATGGAAAAGCAGATTGCCCAGATTTCGAAACGCCATCAATTGCTCGTCTTGAAAATGGAGGATAATGTGATGGCAAGCTCCCTTATCAGCGAAGAGATGAAGGGGCTGGCTGAACAGTTGAAGGAATTACAGGAACATCAGAAAGACTTTACCGTTAAATTACAGGCTTTACGAAAAGATGAAATGGATGCCAGGGATGCATTGGCCGAATTGAAACGCAAAATGGTCGATACTGGACGTTTAATTGCAAAAAGCAATATTCCAGGTCTTCCTGAAGAGTATAAAGTGGTGCTTCAGGACGCCAAAGAAAGCATGGACGACGTTCAGGGGAAACTCGAAGAAAAGCCGCTTGACATGGCCGCTGTTTATATTTATTTGGAAAAGGCGGTTCAACAGGTGGATAGGGTCCACGAAAAAGCAAAAGAATTGATCGAACATATGTATTTGGCCGAAAAGGTGATCCAATTCGGAAATCGCTATCGCAGCAGTCACGATATGGTTGCCGAGAGCCTTAGGGATGCCGAGGACAAATTCCGAAGCTATGAATACCAAGCCGCATTGGAAACGGCAGCCACGGCCATCGAAAAGGTCGACCCAGGCAGTTTACGAAAAATCGGGGCGAACATAGAAGAAGTCCTTTCCTAAAAAACCCGCCATGGCGGGTTTTTTCTTTTACCGGGCCCTGAAATAGACTGGCGGAAGTTAAGCCATTCTGCTGGACTAAAAAGAAAGCAGGTCTCCTATCATTCAGGGGACCAGTGTTTTACATTCTCTTTCAAATTCAATTATGTTAATATTAGAAGTTGCAACAGCAACATTAAACGTATATTCAGTAGAGTGACCATCATAGATACAAAAACATGGAAGGTGAACCCATGATTTATTTTGATAATAGTGCAACAACAAAACCATATCCCGAAGTGATCGAATCATTCATGAAGGTTACTTCGGACTATTTCGGGAACCCCTCTTCGCTTCATGGACTTGGGGTGCAATCCGAAAAACTGCTTTCCGCTGCAAGAAAGCAGATCGCTGATTTACTAAAGGTGAAGAGTTCGGAAATATATTTCACTTCCGGGGGGACGGAAGGAAATAATCTTGCCATCAAAGGGGCCGCCCGTTCTCAGGGGAATCGCGGCAAACACATAATCACGACAGCGATTGAACATCCTTCTGTAGAGGATGCATGCCAATCATTGACGAAAATGGGCTATGAGATCACATATCTTCGCGTTAACGAATTTGGGCAAATGGATGTAACGGATCTTAAGGAAGCATTGAGAGAAGATACCATTTTGGTTTCCGTCATGCATGTTAATAATGAAGTTGGCTCGATTCAGCCGATTGCTGAAATTGGCGAATTGCTTAATCAATACCCAAACGTGCTCTTTCATGTTGATCATGTACAGGGAACAGGCAAGGTTTCGTTATCATTGCGCGAAGCCAATGTGGATTTATGTACAATTTCCGGCCACAAGGTTCACGGCTTGAAAGGGACAGGCATCCTTTATGTCCGTGAAGGCGTTCGGGTCGATCCGCTTTTCCATGGTGGCAACCAAGAAACGAAAATCAGGAGCGGCACCGAGAATGTTGCGGGAATCGTGGCGCTATCGAAGGCTTTGCGTATTAGTATGAACAATCAATTGCTGTATCATGATAAGCTGCAGCAAATCAAAACATATTTATATAAAGGCTTGAAGGAAATGGAAGGGGTGCTGGTTAACAGTCCTGAAGAGGGTGCACCCCATATTTTGAATTTTTCCGTTCCGGGGATTAAATCCGAGGTCTTGCTGCATGCACTTGAATCGGAGGGAATATATGTTTCGACGACCAGTGCCTGTTCTTCGAAAAAAAGGACGGTAAGCAAAACGGTGGATGCGATGTTCCATAATTCAGCACGTTCCGAAAGCGTCATCCGGATCAGTACTACCTATGGAAATGAAATGGGAGAAGCAAAGCAAGTTCTGGCGGCGATACAGAAAATAGTCGCTAATTTAGAAAAAATAATGAGGGTTGCAAAATGAAATTTGATCATATAATTATCCGTTATGGAGAAATCTCCACAAAAAAAAGAAACCGTAAAGGCTTTGTAGACAAAATGAAAGCACATATCCGCTGGAGTTTAAAAGATATAGAAGGCGTAGTGCTTACAGCGAATCGGGAGCGGATGTACGTTCTCCTGAACGGTGCGGACCATAAACCAGTCATTGACAGGTTGAAAGGCATTTTTGGAATTCAGTCATTAAGCCCCGCAATAAAAATAGAGCGTGATTTGGAAGTGATGAAAACGGCAGCATTGTATTATCTTCATCATACTCTTGAAGAGGTGAACACGTTCAAAATCACGACAAAACGCGCGGATAAGGATTTTCCATATAATACCGATGAAATTAACAGGGCAATCGGCGGGCATCTACTGCGAAATACAGAAGATTTAAAAGTGGATGTAAAGAACCCTGATTTGAACCTGCTGGTGGAAGTGAGACGCGAAGCCGTATATTTGACAGGGGAAATCATCCAGGGGGCAGGCGGTCTTCCATTCGGTTCAAGCGGGAAGGCGATGCTGATGCTTTCAGGCGGGATTGATAGCCCTGTTGCGGGATTCCTTTCGATGAAACGGGGATTGGACGTGGAAGCGATCCATTTTTACAGCCCGCCGTTCACAAGCGAACGTTCACGTCAAAAGGTCATTGATTTGGCAGGCAAGCTTGCAGAAATAAATGGAAGCATGAAAGTGCATATCGTGCCATTTACGGAAATCCAATTATTGATTCAAAAACAAATTCCGGAAAACTACTCAATGACTACAACCCGGCGTTTAATGATGCGGGTCGCCGATCGAATCCGTGAAAAGGAAGAAGCCATGGCACTGATTACAGGTGAAAGCCTTGGGCAGGTTGCGAGCCAGACGATGAGCAGCATGTTTGCCATCAATGAGGTGACGAATACACCGATCCTGCGTCCGCTGATTACCATGGATAAGACAGAAATCATCAAAATTGCAAGAGAGCTTGATACTTTTGAAATATCCAATTTGCCGTACGAGGATTGCTGTACGGTCTTCACGCCTGCAAGCCCAAAAACGAAACCGAAACGTGAGAAAGTCAATTACTATGAAAGCTTCGTGGACTTTGAATCCTTGATTGAAAAAGCGGTCTCTGATACAGAAATATTAACGGTTAAACCCGGTCAGACTTTCGACACGGAAGAAGCAATGGAAGACTTATTTTAATATCCTGTAATTACCAATAAAATTATGCGAATGAAGCCATGTGTTTTAACACACTCTATAATCACAAGGAGGTGAAAAACACATGGCAAACAACAACAGCTCAAACGAATTATTGGTACCTGGAGTGGAACAAGCTCTACAACAAATGAAATATGAAATCGCTACAGAATTCGGCGTACAACTTGGTGCCGACACAACATCTCGCGCTAACGGTTCAGTTGGTGGAGAAATCACAAAACGCCTTGTTCAAATGGCTGAACAACAATTAGGCGGAGGATTCAACAGATAATTTAATAAATATGGCTACAGAGAGCGGGTTCTCATACCCGCTCTCTTTATTTATTTGTAAAAATAAATAGAAATATTAGAGAAGTATCTTGTATAATGAGTAGGTACTAAGAGTTCATAATTGGAGGGGAAGAATATGAAGCGTGAAGACTTATTGGCTCCGGAACATTACAACTTAGTGAGTGAAATGGAACGTTTTGCAAAAGATCCAGAAAAAGTTGCCGTACTCTGGGAGAACGAAACCGGGGATAAAAAACAACTTACATATGAAAATTTATTAAAAAGTGCAAATAAAATCGGAAATGCCTTCAAGAAAAAAGGACTGGGTAAAGGTGATACCGTCCTTATCATAATCCCTCGTTTGGTGGAAGCTTATCAAGTGTATTTAGCCGCATTGAAAATGGGCATGATTGTCATACCTTGTTCCGAAATGCTTCGTGCGAAGGACTTGCAGTATCGAGTCAACCATGGTGATGTCAAAGGAATCATCAGTTATCATGAATATACTCATGAATTGAATGAAATTGAAGGGGCGGAAAGCCTCCTGAAATTTTCAATCGGAAAACGAATCGAAAATTGGCTGGATTTGAATGAGCTTGCCGATGAGGAATCAGATCAACTGCCTATGGCCGACACGAAGAGTGAAGATATGGCGTTCTTATCGTATACTTCCGGAACGACAGGAAATCCAAAAGGGGTCGTCCATACACATGGATGGGCTTATGCCCATTTGAAAACGTCTGCAGCAAACTGGCTTGGCATAAGCGAAACGGATGTGGTCTGGGCAACTGCAGGCCCAGGTTGGCAAAAGTGGATCTGGAGTCCTTTCCTGGCGGTTCTGGGAACGGGAGCGGCCGGTCTTGCCTATCATGGGAAGTTCGAGGCGAAAAAATATCTTCAGCTGCTTCAGGATTACAAAGTGAATGCATTATGCTGCACACCGACCGAGTACCGATTGATGGCAAAGGCGGATAACCTTGATGACTATGATTTATCCCATCTTCATAGTGCTGTATCAGCGGGAGAGCCTTTAAATCAAAAAGTGTTCGAGGTCTTTAAAAACCATTTCCATATTGAAGTGCGTGATGGATATGGGCAGACCGAAAATACCCTGTTGGTAGGCGTAACGAAAGGCATGGAAATCAAATTGGGCTCCATGGGCAAACCGACTCCGGGCAACCATGTGGAAATCATTGATGATTCAGGTAAACCTTGTTCTCCGGGGGTGGTGGGAGATATAGCCGTACATGTAGAAACGCCTGCTCTCTTTAAAGAATATTTTAAAGATCCCGAGCGGACATCGCAGCAGTTCCGCGGGGACTATTATATCACCGGCGACCAAGCGAAAAAGGATGAGGATGGTTATTTCTGGTTTGAGGGCCGTTCTGATGATATCATCATCAGCTCGGGATATACGATTGGACCGTTTGAAGTGGAAGATGCACTCGTTAAGCATCCATTTGTTAAAGAGTGTGCCGTCATAGCAAGCCCTGATGAAATAAGGGGAAATGTGGTCAAGGCATATGTAGTCTTGATGGAGGATATCGATCCGAACAGCCAAGGCTTGATCCAGACGCTCCAATCGCATGTGAAGGAATTGACTGCCCCATATAAATATCCAAGGAAAATCGAATTTTTAGAAGAGCTGCCCAAAACGACATCAGGTAAAATCAAACGGGTGGATTTACGTAAAAGGGAAGAAGCATTCCTTAACAATTGATTGAAAGCATCACCGTCAGCCCCCAAGGCTGGCGTTTTTTTTACATTTGCTTTGATAAAAGCATAAATATGGGAAATCATGATATGAGATGGTACACTTACTGCATATCTGCACAGTAACAATCATTTAATAAGGAGTGTAAAGCCGGAATGGGAACGTTATGGTTCAATGGGTCGATTTATACGATGATTAAAGAAAACGATCAAGTGGAGGCAGTTTTCACTGAAAAGGGGGTAATTGTTGATACCGGCAGCCTGGACTATTTGAAAAATGAATATGCCGGCGATATTTCCAGGGAAATCGACTTAAATGGACAAACGATGCTGCCGGGGTTAGTGGATAGTCACCTGCATTTGGTCGGGCATGGTGAAAGGCTGCTTCGTTTAGACCTCTCTTTGATGGATAGCAGGGAGTCCATCTTGAAGTCCTTGAAGGAAAAGTGCTCAAAAACCCCGGCTGGAAAGTGGATTGTTGCCGAAGGGTGGAATGAAAATGAATGGCCGAGTCCTGAATTGATAGTACGGGATGATCTTGACGCGATATCGACAGAACATCCCATCGTCTTGAAAAGGATCTGCCGTCATGCCTTGGTGGTCAATTCCCGCGCACTTTTGGAAGCGGATATTAAAGAAGATATAAAAGAACCTTCAGGCGGGGTGATCTGCCGTTATCCCGATGGGCGTTTAAATGGTTTATTTAAAGAAAGTCAGGCGCAGAACCTTATTTTAGACAGCCTTCCCGGCATTGATCAAGAGTATATCGAAAACGCGCTCACAGAGGCCATAGAAGATGCATACAAGCTAGGTTTGACTGGCGGGCATACTGAGGACCTCCATTATTACAATGGCTTCATGCCGACATATCAGGCGTTTAAATCGGTAATCGAGGACCGGGAAATGGCCTTTCGCGCCAATTTGCTCGTCCATCACGAAGCGTTTGATGAAATGCTGGCAGCGGGCGGCGGCTATCAGAAAGGTACGCGATATATCAAATTCGACAGCATGAAGATATTTACCGACGGGTCCTTGGGCGGACGCACTGCCCTGTTGAGCGAGCCTTATGTAGATCAAAAGGATACGAATGGAGTCGCGATATTCACTGAAAACGAGCTTCAGGAATGGGTGAAAAAAGCAAGGGATGCCGGAATGCCGATTGCTGTTCATGCGATTGGCGATCTCGCTTTTGAATACGTCTTGAATGCAATAGAAACCCTTCCCCCGAAAAAGGGGCAGAGGGACCGGCTCATCCATGCGCAGATTGTCCGGCCGGAGCTGTTGGAGCGGGCGGCAAAGCTGCCGGTAATCTTTGATATCCAACCGGGCTTCGTCCCGTCCGATTTTCCGTGGGTGGAGGAAAAGGTTCCAGCTGATCTATTGGAATTCTCCTATGCCTGGAAAACCTATTTGAAGTTGGGCATCATTTGTGCGGGAGGGTCGGATGCGCCCATTGAACCATTAAATCCTATTTTGGGCATTCATGCAGCTGTCACAAGGATGAAAATCAACAGTGAGGACCGGACCGTATATGGTTTGGGTGAAAGGCTTTCCGTATACGAGGCTTTCTCACTGTATACAAAAGGGAGTGCTGCAGCAATCGGCCAGGAAAAACGTCGCGGTGCGATCATGGAAGGGTACGATGCAGATTTTACCGTGTTTAATCTGGATGTCTTTGATGTTGAGCCGGATGATCTCCTAAAAGCTGAGGCGGTCATGACGGTCATTGATGACAAAATCATGTATGATAAAAAATAACAGTTGCAAAAAAAGAAATGGGAATACAAAATTGTTAGATGGATTTAGATAAAGGAATGTAAATGGAAAGAAGGCTTGTTATGAAAGTGGATGAACAAAAAGAAGGGGCGATCTATGCAGCCCTTTCTTACATGATGTGGGGAATCGTGCCGGTTTACTGGAAGTTCCTTCAGGGAGTCGGTGCAACAGAAATTTTAGCTCAGAGGGTATTATGGTCTTTCGTGTTCATGCTGGTGTTATTGATGTTCATGAAAAAGTGGCAAGCGTTTCTTGTTTATGTCAAAAACATAATGGGAAATCCCAAACTCTTTACGGCATTACTTACGGCGTCACTGCTTGTTACAGCTAATTGGGGAGTGTTCATCTGGGCCGTTAATTCAGGCCGGATCCTCGACACGAGCCTTGGATATTATATCAATCCGTTAGTCAGTGTACTATTGGGAGTGATAGTCTTAAAAGAAAAATTGAGCCGGGCCCAAATCATTTCATTCCTGCTTGCAGGAATCGGCGTCTTGATCCTTGGCATTCATTTCGGCACGATTCCGTGGATCTCTCTTGTTTTGGCCATGACCTTCGGATTATACGGTCTGGCAAAAAAAATGATCAAGGCCGAATCGGCGATCGGGCTGACGCTCGAAACGATGATGGTAACCCCTCTTGCCCTTGGTTACCTGATATACTTGATGAACCAATCAGAAATGCAATTCTTTACAGAGGGAAGCACAAGCCTGCTATTGGTGGGAGGCGGGATTGTAACGGCATTGCCTCTTTTATATTTTGCGAAAGGGGCGGAGAAGATCCCGTTATCGATGCTTGGCATTTTTCAGTATATCGCTCCGACCTTATCTTTATTGATCGGTGTATTCGTCTATCATGAAAGTTTTACGAAAGCACATCTTTTAGCCTTTTTGTTCATATGGTCAGCCTTGGCTGTTTATACAGTATCCATAACGAAGTGGGGTCAGGCAAGTGCCCGCAGGTTCAAAGGCAAAGGGAATATTGGTGCTTGAATAACAAAAAATGCTTGGGAGATTTCTCTCCAAGCATTTTTTTTATGGCGGTATTTAATGAAACGGTTTTACGGCATAGGAGAAATGCCAGGGTCATGAAAGGTAAATATTCGAACCTATTTCAGTTACAATACAATTGGAAAGGCTGGAAGGACTTTGATTTGGCTTTGCACGGGGGATGTTTTGTCGGAATTGGCTATAGAAGGAACTATCCAGGAAAATGATATGAGTTGTCAGGTATGCCGATATGGTGGCGAATGGCTTTCTATTGCTATTTAATTCCGTGATGATTCCCTGTGCACTGGTAATGCCGATTCCGTGACCATAATAGAGGTTGTTTCCTAATAATATGGCATTTTCACCTTGCCATTCAGGAGTTGACTCGTCGTGCTCAGGGTTTTTGAAATAAACGCAATCTCCCGGTAAATAATCCCTTCCTTGATGAATATCGAGAGCCATATTTTGTGGAGGGTGCCAGTCATATAAAACTAGGTTTGAAAAAAGGTGGTCGAAATTCCTGGGGCCGATTAAATCCAATATGGCCTTTAGAAAAGTGACGACTATCGCTGTCCCGCATTCGAAAGCATAAAGCCTTCCATTTATGAAAATGTCAAGGAGTGCAGCATGAGGGAGAACCCCTGGCTGAAGGGTAAAGGTGCCATCCTTTGAAAGGCGCCAATATTGTTTATTGGATTCCGATTCCTCAAGTGTGGAAAATTCTGCATCACTTTTATCCAACGCAATGGCTGCCGCAATGACTCGGTTTCGCAGTTGTATCTCGAAATTAAACTCTCCAAAGTTCCGGTATTCAAAAACGTTCGAATCCTCCGCCAGCGATTGAACAATTTCAAGCGATTTAGCAGGTGCTATTCCTGGTTGGATTTGACTGACATCTAACCATTTGTGATTAATCTTTATCATGATCATATCCACCTTTTGCTTATTTAAATGAACGGTTAATAAAACGGGTAAACAAAAATGTCTACATAATGCTCATTATATGAATGCCAGCAAGGAAGTGACTATTTGGAACGTTTCAGCGCCTTTGCAGCCGAGAATGATTGGAATGAAAAGTGGGCAGAAGTTTTTTGCTTTCATCGCAAAAGATGTTTTGCTGGATATCCTAGATGACTGGAATACCTTTCCAATTAGCGAGAAGAAGCAAATTAGTATTCCTTTTTCCCCATGAATTGATATAATGGGAGAGAAAAGTTCATATGTGCGAGAAATGTAGGGGGGCCGGTACTGCTGGCTGAGATTGCATCCTTTAGATGCTGACTCTTTGAACCTGATCTGGATGATGCCAGCGGAGGGAACATATTATGACTGACTTTCTGTTTTATATGTTAACGTCCGAATTCACCTTCGGGCGTTTTTTGCTTATTTATCCAGTATTTGAATGAACCCTGGAGCCCCGATATGGTTCCGGCATATGGATCTTATATGATGTGTAGGAGGATAATGACTTGAATAAATTCTTGCCACTGTTAACTTCGTTGTTCCTTTTGGCTGGATGCGGTGCAGGCGGAACGAATGAAAAAGAAGAAGCATCTAAAAATGAAGAATTAAAAAAAGTATCGGTCGTGCTCGATTGGACACCGAATACAAACCATACAGGATTGTATGTAGCCAAGGAAAAAGGTTATTTTAAAGAACAAGGTCTTGATGTGGAAATTATCATGCCAGGTGAAGCAGGAGCTGATAAGCTTGTCGCTTCAGGAAAATCTGAATTTGGCGTCAGTTACCAGGAGGGCATAACGCAGGCCCGTGTGCAGGGTGTGCCAATTGTTTCGGTAGCTGCCGTCATCCAGCATAATACCTCGGGATTCGCTTCCCCTGAAGCAAAGAACATTAAAACTCCCAAGGATTTTGAAGGGAAAACGTATGGTGGCTGGGGATCTCCGGTTGAAAAGGCCATCATGGATTCACTCATGAAAAAAGAAAATGCGGATGTAAATAAAGTGGATATAGTCAATACAGGAGACACGGATTTTTTCACTTCGGTTAAAAGGGATATAGATTTTGCCTGGATTTATTATGGATGGACAGGCATTGAGGCTGAATTGCGAAATGAGAAGCTTAATATGGTTTACTTAACCGAATACTCTGATAAACTTGATTACTATACGCCTGTATTGACTACGAATGAAAAGATGATAAAAGAAGATCCCGAGACTGTTAAAGCATTCGTTCATGCAGCATCGAAAGGGTACCAGTTTGCGATCAAGAATCCTGCTGATGCAGCAGACATGTTAACAAAGGCTGCACCGGATCTTGATGCAAAACTGGTGAAGAAAAGCCAGGAGTGGCTTGCAGACAAGTATCAGGATGATGCTCCGCGATGGGGTGAACAAAAGCTTGAAATTTGGAAGAATTACAGTGATTGGATGATTGAAAATAAGCTTCTTGAAGGTGATTTCGATCCTGAAAAGGCATTTACCAATGAATTTTTACCAAAATAGGAGGAAATGCAATGGCCAACTCATTAATTAGTATACAGATTATCCCTAAAGGGGAAAATGTCATCCCAATGGTCGATGAAGCAATCAAGATCATTGAAGAATCAGGTGTCAAGTATGAGGTTCACCCGCTTGAAACGACAATGGAGGGTGAGCTTTCCGAACTTTTTGCCGTGATAGAAAAAATGAATGTAAGAATGATTGAAATAGGATCGCCGAATGTCATTTCCCAAGTGAAAATATTATATCAGCCAAGCGGGATTACGATGGATACGTTAACGGAGAAATATCGGGCATGATCGGAAGGGGAATTTGGAAGAAGGGGGCTCCCTTCTTTCTTTTATTATTGTTGCTGATAGTATGGGAGTCAGTGACAGTCTTATTGAAAGTCGAAGAATGGCTGCTTCCCGCTCCATCTGCCATTTTCATTGAAGGAATTGAGTCGTCCGGCAATCTTTTCGGACACCTTATATCCACAACCGAGCTTGCGTTGTCGGGTTTTTTTATTGGAAGCTGCATCGGCTTATTGATAGCGGCAATCTTACACCTATTTCCAGGTGTGAAGGACGCTGTTTATCCACTGCTCATACTATCACAAAATATACCGATCATTGTTTTGGCGCCGCTCTTGGTGATCTGGTTTGGCTTTGGCATGCTGCCTAAGTTAATAGTGATTTCGCTTGTATGTTTTTTTCCGGTTGCGGTTGCATCATTGGACGGTTTTCGCCAGACACCCTACGAACTTAAGCATTATTTCAAGATGATGGGAGCGGGAAAAAACCAGCTATTTTGGAAGCTGGAACTCCCTCACTCGGTCCCGTTCATTTTCTCCGGCCTGAAAATTTCGGCCACCTATAGTGTAATGGGTGCGGTTATTTCGGAATGGCTTGGGGCAAAATCGGGGATTGGTGTTTATATGACCCTCGCTTCCTCTGCGTTCAGGACAGATCGGGTGTTTGTTGCCATTTTCATCATCATGGGAATGAGCCTGATCTTTTTTGGAATCATCACCTTCCTGGAGAAATACTTAATTTCTTGGAAGAGAAAGGAGGGCGAAAAGGATGAAGCTGGAAATTAAAGACGTCTCCTATTCTTTCGATGGTAAACAGAATATATTGGATAATATGAATTTCCATGTGGATGATGGGGAATTTGTCACGATCCTTGGGCCATCGGGGAGCGGTAAAAGTACATTGTTCCATTTGATCGGCGGCATTCTGAAGCCAGATCAGGGCATCATTTCACTGGATGGTAAAAAGATTAATGGCTTAAAGGGCCATATCAGCTATATGCCTCAGCAGCCTTCGCTTCTACCTTGGAGGACGGTATTGGAAAATGTTTTGCTTGGAAGTGAACTTGCTGGAATCAGAGATAAAGAAAAGGCAAAAGCCCTTTTGATGAAAGCTGGATTAGAAGAGTACGAGAAAGCATATCCGCATGAATTATCAGGAGGCATGAAGCAAAGGGCCGCATTCATCCGGAGTATCTTAAGTCAACAGGACTTGATGTGCCTGGACGAACCCTTTTCTGCCTTGGATGAACTGACAAGATTGCAAATGCAAAAATGGCTGTTATCGGTTTGGGAAGAAAATCGGAGGTCGGTGCTATTTGTTACGCATAGCATAGATGAAGCGGTTTTCCTTTCAGATAGAATTTATGTGTTATCAGCAAAACCGGCTGCTGTCATCAAAGAAGTGAAAATTCCATTTCCAAGGCCAAGAAGTGAAGAACAGCTTCTTAGTGATGAATTTTTTCATTTGAAGAGAGATTTATATGCAGCACTGAAGCCAACTATTTCTACTTAAAGGAGGCGATTGAACTTGAGGATCATCGACAGTCATATCCATTTGGACCGGTATGATGTTGTTAAGCGGCAGCAGATTCTGACTGACATGGAAAAGGTCCATATGGAATCCTTGCTGTCTGTTTCCATGAATTTGGCTTCTTCGATTAACAATTATCAGCTCTCACTCAAGGATTCACGAATAAAGCCTGCCTTTGGTTTTCATCCAGAGCAGCCCCTCCCAAGCGATGAAGAAGTGAACGAACTTTTGAACTGGATGCGGGAACATCGTCAAGATATGGTTGCCATAGGCGAGGTTGGGCTGCCCTATTACTTAAGGCAGGAAAATCCCGATATGGATAACTCAGCGTATATAGTGATACTGGAAAGGTTCCTGACCTTGGCTAAAGAGGTTGAAAAGCCGGTTATCCTTCATGCCGTCCATGACGATGCACCCATCGTTTGCGACCTTTTGGATAAGCATCAAATCACAAAGGCACACTTTCATTGGTTTAAAGGCGATATCCGGACAGTCGAAAGAATGGCAGAAAAGGGCTTCCGCATTTCGATTACACCTGATGTTTGTTATGAGAGGGAAATACAGGAATTGGTTTCGGCTTACCCACTTAAGCTGATGATGATTGAAACGGATGGACCATGGCCGTTTGAAGGGGTTTTCAAAGGGAAATGGACCCATCCTGGCATGATGCATGAAAGTGTGCGTCAGATTGCTTCGATAAAAGGATTGCCGATTGAGGATGTCTATGAAATCCTTTATCAAAATACGAAAGATTTTTATCATATATAAAGGTACCGGTTACCATACCCGGTACCTTTTTTAGTTCAAAGAAACGTCCTTTTAACCTTTTCCCAAAAGGAATTATCTTTTAGCTTAACGGTCTTGATGACTTTACCGCTTAACAGGACCTTTACCTTTTCGACATGATTGATGCTTAGTGCTTCATTGTCCATTCCGATGATCGGATAGCTTGGTCCGTTTTCTTCAAGGTGGACGGTCAACGTCTTATTACCGCTTAAAATAAATGAGGAACCTAGGGTCCGATAGCTATTATTATTGATGGAAGCAAGCTCGCTCACTTGAAAGCAAGGGAGGAGGGGATCGACAACGGCCCCATTGACCGATTTATTATAGGCGGTGCTTCCAGTCGGAGTCGCGATGATGATTCCGTCACCGCGAAAAGTTTCAAAATGGAGTTGATCAATGAAAATATCCATGATGAACGTTTTGGTGATGGAAGACCGGATACTGAGTTCATTAAGGGCATAAAAGGAGGGCTGATCGTCCAATTGGATAGCGATGGTTGGATATTTTCGCACCTCGATTTGCTCTTTTGTCATGGCATCGATCATTTTATCACTGTCTTCCAAGTGAAAATCGCAATACATATTCAAGTTACCTGTGGTGGAAATGCCCGCATATAAACAGTCATCCCTGAATCCGGTTTTACGGACTGCCTGCAGGAATGTACCGTCATCACCGATGCTTACGATGATATTTGCTTTTGTGAAATCCTGGATGACATCATACGAATGTTGCTTCGCCAAGTCTGACAAGTATTCTACCTTGCTAATCATCTCTGCATTCGGAGCATGGAAAAAATAAATATTCCTTCGAGTGTTCATCCTGTTCCCCCCTAGTATGTATGGTGATGAAAGGGCTTTCTTTTTCTTCGAGAAGGGAAAGCCGCCCGTACAAAATGCAGCTGCACATTTCATATACTTTTATATGACATAGTTTACCATGGAATGAAGCACTTTTGTTATTCGTTTGGGGAAGCGGTAGGGAAGAATGAAAAGCGAATTCTCAACAAGGGCTCTAACAATCCCTGCCATGCAAAGGGAATAAGGCCGCTTCCTGCAGATACATTATTCTTCAGGGCTGGCCGTGAAGACTTTGTTAGTGTCATTGCCTGTTATCATGATCAGGGACATGCCCCAATCAAGGGCATGGGAATGGAGGCTGGAGTCAATATTACCGCAGGACTCAAGGGCGGCATTGTCCGAACTACCGTGAATCATGGGACAGTACTTGATATTGCCAGGATGAATCCCGGCAGCTTTTTATTTGCATGTACATGACCCCTATGGCGAAGAAAGATATAGGCAGAATGTGAAAATTCACCAATCCATTTCCAATTAGAGGATTATTTGCTACAATTTTAATGTCTTAGTTTATCATGGAATGAAACATTTTCGTCATTAGTTCGTATGGTAAGAAGGATACATATATTTAAGGGGGAAAACAGATGAATGGAAAGCGTTGGGCGGCACTTGGAATCGCAGCCGTTTTATTTTTTGTCTCTATCGCTGTTGGGGCGGCTACGACCCTATTTACAGCGGATACGGAAAATATCATCGATGAATTATTTGCTTCCGAAAGTGCATTTTACGAGGAAGTGATAGAAGGCGATGATTTCACTAATGTTATTGCCGTATTTGATGTAGAGGGCACGATTCAAGATACAGGGGAAGCCTCATTACTTAGTTCGGCAACATATAATCACCGTGCCTTCATGGATAAGCTGAAGATGGCAGAGGAAAATGATGATATCAAAGGAATCATCCTTCGGGTCAATTCTCCAGGCGGCGGTGTCGTCGAAAGTGCAGAGATTTATGACAAGATCCTAGATATCAAGAAAGTGAAAAAACCTGTTTATGTTTCAATGGGGTCAATGGCGGCTTCCGGCGGATATTATATTTCTGCACCAGCCGATAAGATTTATGCAAGCCCGGAAACGATGACGGGTTCACTTGGAGTCATCATGCAGGGTTATAATTACGAGAAATTGGCCAAGAAGTATGGTGTTGAGTTCGAAACCATCAAAAGCGGACCACACAAAGATATTATGAGCCCGACCCGGGAAATGACTGGGGAAGAGCGTGAAATACTCCAAGACATGATCGATAATTCATATGATCAATTTGTAAAAATCATTGCTGACGGACGCGGTATGACAGAGAAGGAAGTAAGGGAAATTGCCGATGGACGCATTTATGACGGACGCCAGGCTAAAGAAAACCATCTTATCGATGATTTCGGCCATTTGGATGATGTAATCGCCGCAATGAAAACGGATATCGGTAAAAAGGATGCTCAAGTTATCCGTTATACAGATGAGGCAGGTTTCGGTTCATTATTCAGTATGGGTGCGCAAAAAATGTTGGGAAATGATGTGGAAACGGCAGTCTTGACAAAAATCCTTTCCTCTTCAAATTCTCCACGCTTAATGTATTTGTATGCGGAATAGGGGGGCTGAAGGATGACGGAACGAAATGAAAACAATGAACAAATCGCTTCATCCAATCAAATGGCAGATCAAGAGGTTCCCGTTCAGCAGGAATTTACACAAGTCAGTAAGAACGTGGATGGTGAAGTAGTCAAGAAAGTGCATTTTGCTGGTTTTTGGATGAGGTTTTGGGCCTATTTAGCCGATCTATTGGTTATCGGGAGTTTGAACCGGATTTTGATTCATCCGATCTTCAAGTTTTATGAGGGAACCGATGATCTCTGGTTTTCCGCAGAGGGCTTCTTGACGGGGGTCGTATTCTTCTTATATTTTGTTTTAATGACCAAATTCTTGAACCAAACCCTTGGCAAGATGATTTTTGGACTGAAAGTCGTTGCATTGAAGGAAGAGAAAAAAACCATTTCATGGGGGACGATATTGTTCAGGGAGCTGATTGGCCGCTATATTTCAAAAGTCACTTGGATTGGCTATCTCCTGGCAGGCCTTTTACCGAAGAAACAGGCCCTGCATGATGTCTTTGCAGACACGGGCGTTGTGTTGATCAGAAGGTGATTTCTTCCATTCATAAATCTGCAAGAGCGGGATTTTCGCTTTTGCAGGTTTATTTTTTTTGCATATGCCGATAATGATAGGCTGAAGGGGTGTGGGTGCATGAAGTGGCTATTGTTGATTATAGGTATCCTCATTTTGGTGCTGCTGATTGTTGTTTTCACTAAAGTAAGAGTATACATCGACTACAAACGTATCCAAACGAATGACCGAATACATATTAAATTATCAGCTTGGTATGGGCTTTTTCACTATACATTCAAGGTTCCGGTCATCAAAATGGATGATGACTCTGCAGCTATAGTAGTAAAGCAAGAGCAAGAAATGAACGGAAAAACCGAAAAGGAAGAAAAGAAAAAAATCTCGGCCGAAGATTTGCGTGACGGATTCGCAGACAGTCTGAAGATGCTTCACCATATAATCGGATTTCATGGGATCGTCCGTCAATTCACAGGGAAAGTCCAAGTCAAAAAATTCACCTGGCATAGTATGGTCGGTACTAAAAACGCGGCACACACAGGTGTTTTAACTGGAGCATGCTGGGCCCTTAAAGGTTCAATCATCGGGCTGCTGACAACCTATTTCAACTTCCGGATCATGCCCTCCTATTCCATTACACCCGACTTTCAGAGGTGGCAGGCAAATACGTCGATTTCCTGCATATTACAATTTAGAATCGGGCAGGCTATGGTGACTGGAATAAAACTGCTTCGTTTTAGGAAAGGCGGAAAGCCGCATTTCAAGTCGAGGAAATTAGCGAAGCTATCAGGTGATTCCAATAAACAATCGTTATAGAGTGGAGGAATTTAAATGTCAGATCATCCGATCCAAGGGTTAATGAAAGAAGCTATGGAAAATCTGAAAGAAATGGTTGATGTGAACACGATCATCGGGGATCCGGTGGAGACTCCGGATGGAAGTGTCATTTTAACCGTATCCAAAGTGGGATTTGGTTTCGCAGCCGGTGGCAGCGAATTTATGATGGATGGGAACCATCAAGGACAGCAAGGCGGTTCCAAGCAGCCTTTTGGCGGCGGTAGCGGCGGTGGGGTTTCCATAACACCAATTGCCTTTTTGATTGTCGGTTCCCATGGGGTGAAAATGATTCATCTGGATGAAGGGACGCATCTTCTCGAAAAAATGATGGATTTAGCTCCTCAAGTCGTCGATAAAATTCAGTCCATGCTATCCAAGAAGGACAGTCAAAAGCAAGGCAATAATCAAGGCGGCAGTCAATCAGCTGTAAAGAGGTACCAAGAACCTAAACAGGATTTAGATTTCTAACTGTGACTCGGCATCTGCCGAGTTTTCTTTTTGCTGCAGTCTGCCAATACACCATAAAAGGCATGGATGTCGGAAATGTGCAAGCACCATTCACATTTCCCAATTCAATTTATTGCAAAATTCCGGTAAAACAAATATGATTATGCTTGTACATATAGCAGAAAAGGGAGGAATTATTAATGGCTTCAGTTACATTTAAAAACAACCCGATCACTTTAGTGGGACAAGAACTAAAAGTTGGGGACAAAGCACCTGATTTTACAGTATTGGCTAATGACTTATCACCGGTTACATTAAGCGACTCCAAAGGTTCTGTCCGCATTATCAGCGTGGTTCCATCCGTGGATACGGGTGTTTGTGATGCACAGACACGTAAATTCAATGAAGAAGCGGCAAAGTTGGATAATGTGAAAGTGCTGACGATCAGTAACGATCTTCCTTTCGCGCAAAAACGCTGGTGTGCGGCAAGCGGCTTGGACAATGTTCAAGTTCTTTCCGATCACCGTGACCTTTCATTCGGTGAAGCATATGGTGTCGTCATGCAGGAACTTCGTCTATTGGCACGCTCTGTATTCGTAGTGAACAGCTCTGATGAAATCACATATGTAGAATATGTGAGTGAAGGTACTAACCATCCAAATTACGAAGGTGCAATCGAAGCGGCTAAAGCGGCAAAATAAGAAGCAATCCTAAGAAACCGGGCGCTATGTGCCCGGTTTTTTGTTTTAGCTTTATTTAACGGATGTTATTCTTGCCTGATTTTCAATGGAGGTGTGTAAAATACGTTTTTAATACACTGTTTTATCATTAATATGCTTGAAATGGTTATGGCTCCAAACCCGGACCATTCAGTGGTAAAACAATTTTGCCAGACCATTCTTGACCATTGGGTGTCCCAACTTTTATGTCAATTTCATTAGGCCACGAAGGCAATTGCCTTTGATGAGGTCCTGGAAAAAACCCCGCTTGTTGCCCTGCTCGATATCCATCCCGATACCCTTGTCGATACCCTTGTCGATATCCTTGTCTAAAACCTTGTTGAAACCCTTGTTGTTGCCTGTTAAATTCATCTGCTGACTGTGTATCATGTTGCTGATTTATTGGATTAACCTGCCCATGATAGTATTGATATTGATTATCCATAATCATCACCACCTCATGTATGGTATTCTGTTTGGGCATACATTGTGCCTTTCCAAAATAAAAAATACAGGGCATCAACCCTGTATACCAGTTTATAGACAAAAGCGCTTCCGTAAAACGTACCTTTTTAAATGATGTTCCAGCACTAACTGATCCGAAGCACTATTTTCAATTAATTTACCTTTTAATCACTCGTGGTTGAAATTTTAAAAAGGAGTGGCGCGAGATTCCATATATGTAACTTTCAAATCGGAAAACAGCATGTTGGATAAACGAAGAATGATAAGCAGGACGTACGGCTTGTATCTCTTTGTTCTTACCTTTAAAATAGGGACAGAAGCAAACAGGAGGAATTTATAAGTGAAGTCTACCCCAGTTGAACAATTATTTTATGAATTTGATGAAACAGCCCAAATATTGCAAAGTGAACTATCATGTACGTATCTGGATGCCCTGGGTGAAACGGGCGAGAATTTCTTCCAAGGGAAAGTCCTGCAAGAGGAAATCGGTGAAGTATCGAAGAAAAGGTTAGTGAAGCATTATGCAGATTTTTCACCGGAGAAATATGAGAAGGAAGCAATCCGTAAAGCGTATCAGCTTGCTATTTTAAAAGGCATGCAGCAGAGCGTTCAGCCGAATCATCATATGACCCCTGACGCAGTCGGCATGTTCGTAAGCTATTTAGTCGGTAAATTCACCAAGGATCAAAAAGAGATAGTCATGCTCGATCCAGCCATTGGAACGGGGAATTTATTATTTGCGATCTTGAATCAACTTACTGATAAAAACATCGCTTCATATGGTGTCGAGATTGATGAAACCTTGATCAGGCTTGCATATGCAGGTGCCAATCTGCAAGAACACCCGCTGGAATTTTTCAACCAGGACAGCTTGGAGCCGCTTTTCATCGATCCTTCAGATGTTGTGGTCAGTGATTTGCCGATAGGTTATTACCCGAATGATGTGCGTGCAGCTGAGTATGAATTGAAGGCCGATAAGGGACATTCGTATGCACACCATTTGTTTATTGAACAAGGAGTTAAGCACGCGAAGGATGGCGGACACCTATTCTTCATTGTCCCGAATAACCTGTTCGTCTCGGAGGAAGCTCCGAAACTCAATGATTTCCTGAAGAAGCATACACATATCCAAGGAATGGTGCAATTGCCGCTTTCCATGTTTAAGAGTGAAGCAGCTGCGAAAAGCATCTTGATCCTCCAAAAGAAAAAAGAGGGTATCGAAGCACCGAAGAAGGCATTGCTCGTACAACTTCCTAAGTTGTCGGATTTCGAAGCGACCAAGTCTGTCATGCAACAGATGGATGATTGGTTTAAAGAGGAAAAATAATCAATGAAAGCTGATGCCGCAGGCATTGGCTTTCTTTTTTTTGAAAGAGTGATTATTTGTAATTTTCCATTATTATTTGGTTGAATAAGCTTGCCATGATAAGATTGTACAATACATCGCACGTTTTGTTGGGAGAACATTGGAGGAACTAGCTTAGAGTAAAGGAGCAGGATGGATGCTAAAAATCATGGCTATTAATGCGGGCAGCTCTTCATTGAAGTTTCAGCTTTTTGAGATGCCTTGTGAAAAAGTAATTACAAAAGGTCTTGTAGAAAGAATCGGCTTGAAAGATTCCGCATTTACCTTAAGCATCGAAGGCGAAAAGGTTTCTGAAACGATGGATATACCCAATCATGAAATAGCTGTAGGGCTTTTATTGAAAAGGCTGATTGACCATCGCATCATTGATTCCTTTGAAGAGATAGATGGCGTAGGGCATCGGGTGGTGCATGGCGGCGAGATATTCACGGACTCGGTCTTGATTACGGAGGACGTAATAGAGCAAATCGAAAAGCTTTCCGAGTTGGCACCCCTTCATAATCCCGCCAATATCACCGGTATCAAAGCCTTCAGGCGGATACTGGATGATGTGCCAGCGGTTGCGGTATTCGACACGGCCTTCCATCAAACGATGGCGGCAGGTTCCTATTTGTACAGCTTACCTCTTGAATATTATGAAAATTACGGAATAAGGAAGTATGGGTTTCATGGCACTTCACATAAATATGTATCGCAGCGGGCTGCCGAAATGATTGGACGCCCAATTGAACAGCTTCGGTTGATATCGTGCCATTTAGGGAATGGTGCAAGCATTACGGCCATAAAGGGCGGCAAATCAATTGATACATCAATGGGATTCACACCATTGGCCGGTGTTACCATGGGAACTCGTTCAGGGAACATCGACCCTGCACTGATTCCTTATATCATGGAGAAGACGGGAAAAACAGCAGATGAAGTGCTGGATGTCCTGAATAAGAAAAGCGGCATTCTGGCCCTTTCCGGATTTTCCAGCGACCTCCGCGATATTCAAATTGAAGCGGACAAAGGCAATGAGCGGGCTGAACTCGCACTTAAAGTGTTCGCAGACCGGATTCACAAGTACATAGGCTCCTATTCAGCTAAAATGGGAGGTGTGGACGGCATCATTTTTACAGCGGGCATCGGTGAAAACAGTCAAACCATCAGGGGCCGGATCTTGGAGGGGCTTGAATTCATGGGGGTATATTGGGACAAGGATCTCAATCGCACCTCGGGTAAGGAAGCGTTCATTAATGCACCCTATTCCCCTGTGAAAGTCATGGTCATCCCCACTAACGAAGAAATCATGATTGTCAGGGATACCATGAAAATAGCTTTGAGCGAAACTTGGAAAATATGACATCCTGTTGTATAATGAGCCCCTTATCACCCCGGTAAGGGGCCTTTCCCATGAAATTTCACCCTCAAAATCCGCCTTCCCATGGATCATCTCCATGCAATGCAAACCCTTGAACACTGGAAACCCATCTTCTATTCTTTGAAAACCTTTTCTCTATGTTATACTTAAGGGAGAATCCACCAATTCTGTACATAGGAGGCCCGATGCATGGAATTCACGAACCGGGAAATGAAAGTTTGGAATGAAATTAGTGAATGGCAGGAAAAACTCTATCAATATGAGCCAACGGATCTGGCTGCACTGTATGATAAATGGTTGGAGCAGGGGTTTGCCCTGCTTCCGGAGAACGTCCAACAACAGTTTTTTGACAAGCTTGATACTTGGCTTTTTCATTTGCATGCCATGGTTCAGAGCTCACAAGTTCAAATAGATGCAAGAGAGCGCATTTTAGCATCTGCGCGCGTGTTTAATGAAGAAATCGAAACGTTGAGTGATTTGAAAAACTTATCGATCGATCAGTTGAATTACATAGCCAATCAGCATATCGCTAAGCATCGCTTATATTCATTTGCACAGGGCGGGATGAGCGGATCAGGAGGCCTGCTTCTGCTAGGGAGCGATATACCAGCCATGACGGTCATCAATGTCAGGATCGTACAGCTGATTGCGATGTCTTATGGTGTTGAGGTGAATACACCGTTTGAAATGATGCTGGCCCTTAAGGTATTCAATGCAGGAGCGATGCCAAAGAGGCTCCAAGGAATAGCTTGGGAAGAATTGATCCGCGAGGTCCATACCGCAGAAGATGATTATTTTTATTTAGGAATCGAAGAACTGACAAACCCCACCTGGATGGAACAGCCGCTGAAGCAGCTGTTGAAGGCATTATCCATTACGGTTTTTCGAAAAAAACTGGTTCGGGGCATACCGTTCATCAGCATGGCCATAGGGGCTGGATCCAATTATCAAATGACCCGGGGTGTCAGTGAATTTGCACAGAAGTTCTATCAATACCGTTATTTACTGGAGAAGAAGGCTGATGAGGAATGAGTGTCAAGGATCATAAAAAAGCCATCACGGAGGCAGTTCGCTGCATGGTGATAACCGTCAGCGATACGCGAAATGAAGAAACGGATAAAAGCGGAGCACTGATGATGGAATTGCTGGAGTCGAAAGGGCATGAAGTGATGGATTACGTAATCGTTAAAGATGAGCGGAAAGCGATTCAGGATGCAATCACTTCCGGATGCCAAAGCAGTACGGTCGATGTCATATTAACTAATGGAGGCACTGGCATCGCCAATAGGGATGTGACGATCGAGGCGGTCAAAGAGTTGATGACCAAGGAAATTCCCGGTTTTGGCGAGATTTTTCGGATGCTCAGCTATCAAGAGGATATCGGTTCTGCCGCCATTTTATCCAGGGCGGTTGCCGGAGTCGTGAACAACAAAGCGGTTTTTTCCACCCCGGGCTCTTCAGGGGCGGTTAGGCTTGCGATGAATAAATTGATTCTCCCGGAATTGGGACATGTCGTTGGTGAACTCCGCAAGGATATATAAGAGGGATGCAAAAAAAAGCCACAGTTTTAAACTGTGGCTTTTTTTGCATGGAATAGGCCTTAATTATGCATCTTTTCCGTCACGCCTTGATTGGCACGATACCATAGCCATAAATCATTGATGATGGAAGCAAGTTCGGCAATTTCGGAATTGAGCTGGCATGATTTGGCGAAATTACTCTCATCCGAGAGCCGAAACTGCTTTCGGTTAATGGTGGATTCCAGTTCCTTGATGCGATCCGGGATGCTTCCCCTGATATTCTCCCAATGTACGAGTATTTGCTGTTGCTCGCCTTTTGTATATTCATCCCACTCCAGATTCAAATCGGGAATGGAGATGCCAAGCCGTTCATCATAGATAAATAGTTCTTTCATATGCCCTCCGCTTTTCGATTTATCATACTCCTAGTTTACTATATTCTCGCGGAAGCATCCAATGTGTAAATTCCTTGAAAATATTAGCGGATTATTTAGCAAAATCTTTAAAATACCTCTTGTATTCCTTTAATAAAGATGATAAAGTACTAATCATAGATTGAATAAAAATAACAAACGATGAATTTTTATTCACACGAAAGGACGATGGAAATGAAAAATCAAAAAGTTGTTTTAGCATATTCCGGAGGTTTGGATACTTCCGTTGCAATTAAATGGTTACAAGATCAAGGGTACGAAGTTGTGGCATGCTGCTTGGATGTCGGTGAAGGGAAAGATTTGGACTTCATTAAAGAAAAAGCGATCACTGTCGGTGCGGTAAGCTCCTATGTCATTGATGCGAAGGACGAATTCGCTGACGATTTCGCATTGACGGCTCTTCAGGCACATACTTTGTATGAAGGGAAATATCCATTGGTATCAGCTTTATCACGTCCGCTGATCGCGAAGAAATTAGTGGAAGTGGCTGAAGCGGAAAACGCGGTAGCCGTTGCGCACGGTTGCACGGGAAAAGGAAATGACCAAGTGCGTTTCGAAGTATCCATCTCCGCCTTGAACCCTAATTTGCAAGTTCTTGCACCAGTTCGTGACTGGAAATGGTCTCGTGAAGAGGAGATTGAATATGCAGCGAAAAATGGCATTCCCGTTCCGATTGGCATGGCGAGTCCATTCTCGATCGACCAAAACCTTTGGGGAAGAAGTAACGAATGCGGAATCCTGGAAGATCCGTGGGCAGCTCCGCCGGAAGAGGCATATGATTTGACTGCAAGCCTTGAATGTACACCAGATACTGCCGATATCATTGAAATTGGTTTTGAACAAGGTGTACCGGTTACATTGAATGATAAAAACTATAAATTAGCTGACCTGATCGTTGAGTTGAATCAAATTGCCGGCAAGCACGGAGTTGGACGTATCGATCACGTAGAAAATAGATTAGTAGGAATCAAATCGCGTGAAGTCTATGAAGCTCCTGGTGCGATGACATTGATAGCTGCACACAAAGAACTTGAAGATATCACGCTTGTAAAAGAATTGGCTCACTTCAAACCGGTGATCGAGAAGAAAATGACTGAATTGATTTATGAAGGACTTTGGTTCTCTCCGCTTCAAAAAGCTTTGGCTGCATTCCTGAAAGAAACACAAGTGAATGTAACCGGTACGGTCCGTGTGAAATTGTTCAAAGGTCATGCGATTGTTGAAGGAAGAAAATCCGAGTACTCCCTATATGACGAAAAATTGGCTACTTATACAAAAGCGGACGAATTCGATCATGATGCAGCAGTTGGATTCATTAAATTATGGGGACTTCCAACGAAAGTGAACAGCATGGTCAATAACAAGAAGGTGACAGTGTGAGCAGCAAGCTTTGGGGAGGAAGATTCACGAAATCTGCCGAAGAATGGGTAGATGAGTTTGGAGCTTCCATTTCCTTTGACCAGGAACTTGTCCTTGAAGATATTCAAGGAAGTTTAGCTCATGTAACCATGTTAAAGAAATGCAGCATTTTACCTGAAGAAGATGCGGATCAGATCATTGCGGGTCTGAAAAGTTTACAGGATAAAGCTGAGAAGGGTGAATTGACTTTTAAGGTTGAGATGGAAGATATCCATCTTAACCTGGAAAGTATGCTAATAAGCGAAATCGGTCCAGTTGGCGGAAAGCTTCATACAGGAAGAAGCCGTAATGACCAAGTTGCAACAGACCTTCATCTGTATATGCGGAACCAAACGAAAGTGATTCTGGAACTCATCAATGATTTGCAAATGGCGATTTTGGGACAATCTAAGCAAAATGTGGAAACACTAATTCCAGGTTATACACATTTGCAGCGTGCACAGCCCATTTCATTTGCCCACCACTTAATGGCTTATTTTTGGATGCTTGAGCGTGATAAGCAGCGCTTCACAGAGAGTCTCAAAAGGATCAATATTTCTCCATTGGGTGCCGGCGCATTAGCTGGGACGACTTTCCCGATTGACCGTGCCCTCAGTGCGGAGCTATTGGGGTTTGAGGGAATTTACGAAAACAGCCTTGATGCGGTGAGTGATCGTGATTTTGCCATTGAATTCATGAGCAACAGTGCGACAATGATGATGCATTTATCCCGTTTCAGCGAAGAAATCATTCTCTGGTCAAGCCAGGAATTCCAATTCATTGAATTGGATGATGCGTTTTCCACGGGAAGCAGCATCATGCCGCAAAAGAAAAACCCTGATATGGCGGAATTGATCCGTGGTAAAACAGGACGGGTTTATGGGAACCTAACGGGGTTATTGACGGTTTTGAAAGGACTGCCGCTTGCTTATAACAAAGATATGCAAGAAGATAAAGAGGGCGTCTTTGATACGGTTAAGACCATTGTTGGTTCACTTAAAATATTTGCCGGCATGATTTCAACGATGAAAGTGAAAACGGACGTCATGGAAAAAGCAACAAAAAATGACTTCTCGAATGCGACGGAATTAGCTGATTACCTAGCTTCAAAAGGTATGCCTTTCCGTGAGGCGCACGAAGTGGTCGGGAAGCTTGTATTGTTCTGTGTCCAGAATGGCTGCTATTTAGTGGACCTAAGCATGGAACAATTCCAGGAAGCTTCCGAGCTGTTTGAACAGGATATTTATGATGCATTAAATCCTTATGAAGCAGTTAAACGCCGTAACAGTGCGGGCGGTACAGGGTTTGCCCAAGTCTTGCTGGCGATTGAAAAAGCGGAAAAATTGGTAAGTGAATAACAGGAAAAAGCTCGTTCACCAAATTGGGGAACGAGCTTTTTCTATCATTTTCTTTTATCAATGCGTACGCACGACCATTACATCACAGTTGGAATGGCGAACGATGCCTTCCGACACGCTGCCGATAAGGAATCGTTCGACTGCGTTAAGACCCGTTGCACCGCATACAATTAAATCGATTGAATGCTTTTTCGCTAAATCCCTTGGAATTTGAACTTTTGGAGAACCATATGCAACTTCTGTTTGGACCTTTGCAATCCCGGATGCCATGGCTTCCGTTTTATACTTGTCCAATAGCTCGTTGGCAAAGGTTTCAGAGTGATCACGGATAGTCATATCATAAGCTTCGACAGTGGGGAAATTCCTTGTATCCACGATATGTGTGAGCACAAGGGTAGCGTCACTGAGTTTTGCTAAATAGATTGCCTTTTTTAGGGCCCACTCTGCTTCTTCCGAACCGTCCACTGCTACAAGAATATTTTTATAATCTATACTATTCAAGTGAATCTCCTCCTTCTATTATATTCCTATTATACTATGGTTTACCTAATGGAACGGATTTCAATTGTAACAAATTAGCGAATGTTTTAGCTAATATCTGGAAATCGCAAAAGAAAAAATGATTCTAGCCTTATTAAGAAAATTATAAATGTATCGATCAAAGCATGCAAAAGCACATTTAAATATCATCCATCGTTTAATATTCTGGAGATCGGCATAATGAAAGGAAATTCAAAATTAGACTTATGATCATTCAGGCCTTGGCTTTTCCCTTCTATATATATTGTCGTTATGTCAGGGGTAAATGATGAGGAGGGAAGAGTATATCTGGTCCGGATCGATTAGTTGAAGTGAATGTTGAATAATGGATACCCCCGTCTTAAATGAAGGCGGGGGTATCCGGGTCTCGTTATATTAAATGGTTAACATAACATCACTTTATGATTTGCAGGCTCTTTGGGAATTTGGTCAAAACTTCACAGCCGGTATCGGTGATCAGCAGATCATCTTCAATCCTGACGCCGGCAACATTTGGAACATATATGCCAGGTTCGATGGTATAAACCATTCCGGATTGAAGTTCGAGTGAATTCGTTTCGGTCAAGGATGGATACTCATGGACGCTGATTCCAAGTCCGTGGCCGAGCCTGTGCGGGAAGAATTCACCGTATCCTTTATTCCTGATGATGTTTCTGGCAGTCAAGTCTATCTCCGAACAGGATACACCAGGTTTACTGGCTGCAACAGCAGCTTCTTGTGCTCTTAGTACAGTTTCATAGATTTCTGCCTGTTTATCATTGATATCTCCGTAAGCAACCGTTCTGGTGATGTCAGAGCAGTACCCTTCATGAACGACGCCCAGGTCAAATAGGACAAGGTCGCCGCGCTGAACCTTCGTATTCCCGGGTGTGCCATGTGGGGAAGCGCCATTTTTACCAGTCAGGACCATGGTGGAAAAGGACATTTGGCTGACGCCGGCCTTTTTCAATTCGTATTCTATCGCTGCAAGGATTTCCATTTCCGTTTTACCCTCATGGATTTCGCTGACACCCACTTCGATCGCAAAGTCGGCAAGTCGGCATGCTTCACGGATTTTGACCATTTCATCTTCCGATTTGATCATGCGCATCCTTTGAAGTTTTTCTTCTGCGGAAACGAGCTTTGGTGCTCCTAAGTATTGTTGGACCTTTTCATAACGTTCTACATTCATATGCTCTTTTTCAATGGCCATTGTATGAATGGTTAACCCGAGATTCTTCACTGCTTGCTTAACTTTTTCCCAAGGATTTTCAATGTCGGTGTAACCGATGATATCTCCAGCCCATCCAGCCTGTTTAGCATCCGGGACTTCCATCTGCGGGCAGACAAGGAAAGGGTCGGCATTTGCAAAAATGGCAAGTGCTAGCAGCCTTTCATGAGGATCACTATAAAAACCGCTCAAATAGAAGATGCTCTCTGTAGATGTAAGTAAAGCGGCTTCAGCCTCATTGGCCTGTAGCCAATTTTGTAGTTCTGTCAAACGTTCATTCATGACGATACCTCCATTAATAAGATATAATTACCTTAGCAATATTTAAAAGTATAGTAAATGGGAAAGGCCTAAGAAAGCTACTAAAAAAATTAGTGGGTATGGGAAGGGAGCATCAATAATGAAAGTATCTTTTCATGGACATGCACTTGTAAAAGTCGAAACGAATGGTAAAACGATTTTAATCGATCCATTCATTACTGGAAACGAATTGACCGATTTGAAGGTAGAAGATGTGAAACCGGATGTGATCATCTTAACACATGGCCATAATGACCACGTCGGTGATACGGTTGAATTGGCCAAAAGGCATGATGCACTTGTCATCGGCATTGCAGAGATTGCCGACTACCTGGGTGCTCAAGGGGTAAGAACCCATGGGATGAGCATCGGCGGAGCTTTCGAGTTCGATTTTGGTAAAGTGAAACTGACGCCAGCTTTCCATGGAACGGGATTCAATAACGGAGATGGGCAAATCATTTATTTAGGAATGCCTGCTGGCGTATTGCTTATGATAGAAGGGAAAACGATTTACCATGCAGGGGATACAGCGGTATTTTCCGATATGAAACTGATCGGGGAGCGACATCCGATTGACTTGGCATTCTTGCCAATCGGCGACAATTACACCATGGGCCCTGAAGATGCGGCACTTGCCGCGAAATTCCTTCAAGCCAAACAAGTCGTGCCGATTCATTACAATACTTTCCCTGTCATCAAACAGGATCCTGACAAATTCATCGACTTGCTTGAAGAGGGAAATGGATTGATCATGGAAGCCGGGGATGAAATAGATTTTTAATAGGAGCGGGAGCCTCAGGGGCTCCCGTTTTCTTTGTATAACCTGTGGGCTTAGCCGACAGAATGGATTGACCTCCGTGCAGCATTGCTTATTACGCAGATGATTCCGGCAATGGAAAGTAAAATCTCGTTCTGCAGCCAAGTCTTTTTTCCTTTCAGAGGCATAAAATGAATAGATGAAAAAAAAGGGGGGGATTGGATGAAACAGAGATTATTGCTGTGTTTGCTTTTATGCGGTGTGATGCTGTATTATGCCGTGCCGCGTTTGTCGTTGGAAAGTGGCGGTCTGGAGAGTCTGTTTGCTGGATCCTGGCTGTTGTTTGCATTGTTGGCGGTAGCTGGAAACTTGACGGGCATACTATATTCTCCTAAGAAACAAAAGGCAAAACGCAAGCTGGAATACAAAAGGTTGCGCCAATACTAGTAGTTGTTTGATAAACTAGGCTCTTTGACCTTATAATGGAGAATAGGAATACCGTGAAAAGGGTGAAGCGCTTGGCTACAAAGCATGAACAAATATTAAAACATATCGATGGGCTCCCTGTTGGCGAAAAGATTTCCGTCCGTCAAATTGCGAAAGCATTGAATGTTAGTGAAGGTACGGCATACCGGGCAATTAAAGAGGCGGAAAACCAGGGCTACGTGAGCTCGATTGAACGGGTAGGCACGATCCGTATTGAGAAAAAGAAAAAAGAGAATATTGAAAAGCTCACTTTCGCAGAAGTAGTCAATATTGTTGACGGACAAGTTCTTGGTGGGAAAACGGGACTTCATAAGACATTAAATAAATTCGTCATCGGGGCGATGAAGCTGGATGCCATGATGAGATATACAGGGGCAGGAAACCTGCTGATCGTCGGGAACCGTACACAGGCCCACGAGCACGCGTTAAAAGCGGGTGCAGCGGTGCTGATCACAGGGGGATTCGATACGGAAGAGCCCGTTAAAAGGTTAGCCGATGAATTGGAGATGCCAGTCATCTCAACGAGTTACGATACGTTTACCGTCGCAACGATGATCAATCGGGCGATCTATGACCAATTGATCAAAAAGGAAATCTTGCTTGTGGAGGATATTTTGACTCCCGTACAGGAAACGACCTTTTTGACTGTGGGTGACAGGGTTCAGACTTGGCATGAACTGAATCAGGAATCCGGGCATAGCCGTTTCCCTGTTGTCGATGACAATATGAAGGTTCAAGGAATGGTCACTTCAAAAGATATCATCGGACAGGAAGAGCTGACGCTCATCGAAAAGGTGATGACGAAAAACCCGATGACCGTAGGCGATAAAATGAGTGTGGCATCTTCTGCACATATGATGGTTTGGGAAGGGATTGAGTTAATCCCGGTCGTGAATGACAGCCATATCCTAAAGGGAATCGTGAGCAGGCAGGATGTGCTGAAGGCACTGCAAATGAGTCAAAGGCAGCCACAGGTCGGCGAAACGATCGACGATACGATCACAAGCCAGCTTGTGATGACTTCCAATCGTGGCAAGGGCGAGGAAGTGTATAACTATGGCGTCACTCCGCAGATGACCAATTACCTTGGGACCATTTCAAGCGGCGTGTTCACGACATTGGTCACCGACTCGGCAAACCGTGCACTTCGAAGCTATAAGCGCGGTGACTTGGTCGTGGAAAACATGACGATCTACTTCATCAAGCCAGTCCAGATCGACAGTACGCTTGAAATCCACCCGCGTGTCCTTGATGTAGGACGTAAATTCGGAAAAGTGGATGTCGAGGTGTTTAACCAAGGCAAACTTGTCGGCAAGGCGATGTTGACTTGCCAATTGCTGGACCGATCATGAAAAATAAAAAGGATAATCGAAATTCGATTATCCTTTTTGATTTGCAGCTTCTTCGATTGCGTGCGGCAAATAAAATTTATACATTTTATAGCCGCCCCAGACACTGAAAAGGCCAACGAAGATGAAAACGGCAGCAATGATATAAGTGATGGTCGTGTGGAACAGAAAAAGCTGATTGATTCCGAATAGTGCGACAAACGCACCAAGGGCGATGGAAGATTTCCCTGAAATCCACTTTTTCTCCATCGGCATCCTGGTTCTGACCGATTTGATTTTATAAAACAGATAGAGCCCTAGCGAAAGAACGATCAAGGTGACAAGAATAGGCATCGTTTGCAATTCCCCCAATTTAACATATGTACCTTTTTATTGTAGCGGGAAATGAAAGAGAATGCCACAGTAAACAAGATGAGTCTTCCTATTTCCCCAATTTTTTGATTAAATGAAATATATCATCTTTTAAGGCTCGATAATACATATGTTAAGGGGAGATCTATATGAAAGCTGAAATATTAGCAGATATAAAGCGTTATGATACTATCATTCTCCATCGTCATGTCCGTCCAGATCCGGACGCTTATGGTTCACAGGGGGGATTGGCGGAAATCCTGAAAGCATCTTTCCCCAAAAAACGAATTTTTACGGTCGGGAAAGAAGAACCGTCATTGAATTACTTAAGAAGGCTCGATGTTATTTCGGATGAAACATATCAAGGTGCCCTGGTCATCGTTTGTGATACCGCAAATACGGACCGGATTTGTGATGCAAGGTACACGACGGGTGATAAACTGATTAAGATCGATCATCATCCTAATGAAGATCCATATGGGGATATGCGTTGGGTCGATACATCGGCAAGTTCGACAAGTGAAATGATTTATGAGTTTTACCAGTTCGGTAAAGAACAGGGCTTGAAGATGAGTGATGAAGCGGCACGCCTTCTATATGCAGGCATTGTTGGCGATACAGGGCGTTTCCTATTCCAGAATACGACTGAAAAGACATTTGCCCATGCCAGTGAATTGATTAACTATTCGTTCTCCCGCCCGCAATTATATCAGGAGATGTATGATGTCGAGGAGAGCATAGTCCGGTTGAATGGCTATGTACTGCAGCATTTCGAAATCCTTCCATATGGCACAGGGAAAATGATCATCACAAAAGATATACTTGAACAATTCCACGCTTCTACATCTGAGGCATCTCAGCTCGTTTCCTCGCTCGGTTCGATTAAAAATGTTAAGTCATGGGTCTTTTTCATTGAAGAGGAAAAAGAAATCAGAGTCCGTTTCCGTTCCAAAGGACCGATCATCAATACGATTGCCCGTAAATATAACGGAGGGGGCCACCCGCTTGCAGCAGGGGCTTCGATCCATTCTTGGGATGAAGTGGATAATATCCTTGCCGACATGGAAGAATTGAATAAAGCGGAATGAAAAAATATAAAGACCAAATCGCATTCGATTTGGTCTTTATATTTAGTGGATATTATTAAGAAGTAGTCCTTTTTAGTTTGATTTCAATATTCATTTTCGTATAAAACATGATCTCGACGACTTCAAGTCGATAGCGCTTTTTATTGATGGTCATGATCTTATTTTCGATGGATTTTTTCAAAAGCACCTTTCCGTCATAGACACTGGCGACATCTTTGGCGAGAAGAGAGGAAAGGTCGTCCTCAATCACATCCTCGGCTTCTGCAATACTCAGCCGATCGAGACTGTATATTTCATTCGTAATGGTTACTTCCACTTCCTGAATAGTCAATATCTCCTCGTTTTTCTGGTTCAATTTTTTATAATCCTGCTCCCAAATTGCGATTTTCCCGTTTAAATCCTTGATCACTTCACTTTGTTCCTGAAGGGTCCGGATCTGCTTCTCCTGCTGAACACCATGCATATAAAAGAAAATCACCCAACTGATCAATCCGCCAAGTGCGGCTCCGGCAAAGAAGCGCTGCCAGGTGGGAGACCGGTGATAGGGGGGGATCCTCATGATGAAATATGCTCCTGCGTGAACCAGTTTATGATCAGTGCCCCTGTCTGTGCCCCGCCAAGTGCAGATAGAATCAATAGGACCTGCTTGACTATATCCTTCGTTTCCCCGTGGAAAATGCCGCGTTCGAAATTATAGACCATATCGAAAGTACCTCCTATCGCAGCGACGATCGCCCAAATGCGAAGGCTGTCCGACAGCCGGAATACAGTCGTCATCGGGGCCTGTCCAGTAAAAAAAGCGGCGAGGCCCCCGATTATCGAGCCGCCAAGCAATACGCCAAGTGATATGAAAAAGCTGTTGAGAAAGGCTGGAACAAAGGCTTCATTCATATATCATCATCCTTTTTTTCTTGATATTTCTTCTCTTCCATTTATATGGGAAGTTCAAAGGTAATATGATAGTCGCCGGAAATCAGGTGTTAAATTGCATTGGCAATGAGAACATATTTTCTTTTTTTGAAATAAACACTATAATGAAAAGAAACATGCCTTACAAAGGTGGGAGAAAAAACGTGTATACTCATCTCCATATTCAGAGCGGATACAGCCTGCTGACAAGCACGGTGAAGATCACTGAACTTGTGGCCAAAGCGAAAGCGGATGGCTGTACAAGTCTTGCCTTGACCGATCGAAATGTTATGTACGGTTCGGTCTATTTTTATAAAGAATGCAAGAGACAGGGGATAAAGCCGATCATCGGCATACTTGCCGATGTCCTTGATGAACGGGAATCGCCGCATGGACTTCTCTTATTGGCAAAAAGTCTACAAGGATATCAAAATCTGCTTAAAATAAGCAGTGCCATAAAAACGAAATCCCCGTCAGGCATTCCGATGAATTGGCTCAAAGCCTATTCCCGGGGCTTGATAGCCATCACACCCGGTGCGGAGGGGCAAATAGAAACGCTATTGAGAGAAGGAAACCCTGAGGAGGCCAAACAGGCAGCGGGGCGATTTCTGCAAATTTTTGGTCATGATAACTTTTATGTATCCATACAGAGGCTTTCGATCGCGAATGAGGAAAAAGGCAATGAAGCCATAAGTCAGTTGGCGAGAGATTTAGAGATAAAGATTGTCGCGACGAATCCAGTCTATTATTTGAACGAAAGCGATGCACTCGCTCAAGAAGTCCTATTGGCAATTGGAAATGGCGACAAGCTGGCGGATGAGACGCATACGGTTCTTGAATCCAATCAATTTTATTTAAAAAGCCGGGCCCAGATGGCAGAACTATTCCATGACAGACCGGATGCACTCGAAAACACACTGCATATTGCCGCGCAATGCAATCTGGAAATTCCATTTCACCGTTCACTGCTTCCTAAGTACCCTGCCGAAGATGGCGCCACAGCCGAGGAAATGCTCGAATCCATCTGTTTCCAAGGGCTGAAGAAACGAGTGCCGGAGCACTCCGTTCAATATGAAGAGCGCCTGCGATATGAATTGGATATCATCACGAAGATGAAATTCAGCGATTACTTTTTGATCGTTTGGGATTTCATGAAATTTGCTAAGGACCATCAAATCCTGACTGGTCCTGGAAGGGGGTCTGCCGCCGGATCGATGGTGGCTTATGTGCTGTCGATAACGGATGTCGATCCAATCGAACATTCCTTGCTTTTCGAGCGTTTCCTGAATCCGGAACGTGTCTCGATGCCGGATATCGACATCGACTTTCCGGATAACCGCCGTGAAGAAGTGATTGCCTATGTCGCGAAGAAGTACGGGGAACTTCATGTAGCACAAATCATTACATTCGGAACACTGGCCGCCAAAGCTGCGTTAAGGGACACTGGCCGTGTTTTCGGATTGAATTCAAAGGAACAGGAAGCGGTATCGAAAATGATTCCAGGCCGACTGGGCATCACGCTTCCCGAGGCTTTTAAGGAATCGAAAAGACTCAGGGAATTCGTTAATGAGAGTGACCTGAATCAAAAACTTTTTCAAACCGCTTTATTGCTTGAAGGGCTGCCTCGCCATGCTTCGACACATGCCGCCGGCATCGTCATCAGCGATCAGGCACTGACCGAGCATATTCCGATTCAAGGGGGGCATGAAGGCATCCATCTGACTCAATATCCAATGGACCTTCTCGAAGAACTGGGCCTTCTTAAAATGGATTTTCTTGGACTCCGCAATTTAACGCTCATCGATAATATTTTAAATAACATCAAAAAGGGAACTGGGAAAAGGCTAGACTTGTCACATATCCCAATGGATGACCCCGAGACGCTAGCCCTTTTAGGGAGAGGCGAAACAACCGGAGTGTTTCAATTTGAATCGGATGGCATCCGTAAGGTTTTGATCAAGCTGAAACCGAACCGATTCGAGGATATCGTCGCGGTCAATGCCCTATATCGTCCAGGTCCGATGGAAAATATACCGCTGTTCATCGAGCGGAAGCATGGGCTTGCTCCGATTGATTACCTGCACGAGGATTTGAAGGATATCCTCGAGCCTACATACGGGGTCATCGTTTATCAAGAACAAATCATGCAAATCGCCTCCCGCTTAGCAGGGTTTTCATTAGGGGAGGCTGACCTGCTCCGTCGTGCCGTTTCGAAGAAGAAGAAGGATGTTCTGGATCAAGAGCGGCAGCATTTCGTGAACGGCTCATTGAAACAAGGATACTCTGAAAAAACGGCAGATGAGATTTATTCCTTGATTGTCCGTTTCGCTAACTATGGATTCAACCGAAGTCATGCTGTGGCGTACAGTTTCATCGCTTATCAGCTGGGTTACTTAAAAACCCACCATCCGGACTATTTCATGGCAGCACTCCTGACATCGGTCGTCGGGAATGATGAAAAGATTTCGCAATATATCCGGGAAGCCAAAAAGAAAGGGATTATGGTACTGCCTCCCTCGATTAACCGGAGCGGTTACCCGTTTTTACCGGAAAAGGACGGGATCCGTTATAGCCTTGGTGCCATAAAAGGGATAGGCGGTACGGTCCTAAAAGAAATCTTTGCTGCAAGGAGGCAGAAGAAGTTCGCAGATTTATTCGATTTCTGTTTGCGCGTTTCGGGAAAAATCGTGAATAGAAAAGTGCTGGAGGCGCTCGTGCATTCAGGTGCACTCGATGAATTCGGTGAAGACCGGGCAACTTTGTTGGCGAGCTTGGACGTAGCGATCGATCATACGGAATTGGTTAATCCAGACGATGACCTATTCGATATGTTTTCCGATGGCGAGTTTTCACTCAAACCGAAATACAACCGGGTCGAGCCTATCCCTATCGAGCACAAACTCTCATTGGAAAAAAGCGCCTTGGGCCTTTATCTATCGAATCATCCGGTGACAAGCTACAGAGAACTTTTTCAGCACTTCGGCTGTTTGACCATAGATGAAGCCACCAATAAAAAGGAATCGAAAGTCTTGCTAGGCGCATACATTACGTCGGTTAAAACCATAAGGACAAAAAAAGGCGATGTGATGGCTTTCTTGAGCGTTAGTGATGAAGAGGGGGATATTGAAGCGGTCGTTTTTCCAAATGTTTATAAAAATCACTCTGCCGACTTGAATCACGGACAACTCGTCATGCTGCAAGGAACATTGGAAGAGCGGGATGGAAAAACACAACTCCTGATCAGGAACGTATACCCGCTTGAAAAAGTGAAGCAGATGAAAGAGAAAAAAGAAGGAACGGTATTCCTGAAAATCGAGGCTGGCAAGCAAACGAAGGATACATTGCAAAAAATAAAAAAAATTTTAATGCAGCATAGCGGTGAAACGAAGGTCATGCTTTTTTACGAGAGGGAAAACCGCTATGTACAGCTATCTTATTGGGATTGGGTCAATCCTACAGAAAGACTGATGCAGGCATTATTTGACTTGGTCGGAAAAGAGAATGTGGTTTACAAGAAAGATTAACTGTTTTACAACTTTAATAGTTATGTTATATTGAAAACAGGCCGCTGTGGTCTGACCACTAGATTTCAGCATAATTTCAGCATATAAGATATGGGTTACCCAATTTGGTTTAGGAGTGAAAACATGACATTAAGAGAAGAAGCATTACATATGCACCGCTTGAATCAAGGAAAATTAGAAACAGTTTCGAAAGTACCGGTAAGGAACGCAGTAGATTTAAGCCTGGCTTATTCTCCTGGTGTCGCAGAACCGTGTAAAGATATTTACGATAAGCCGGATACCGTTTATGACTATACAATGAAGGGGAATACTGTTGCTGTTATTTCCGATGGAACGGCTGTATTGGGACTTGGAAACATCGGTCCGGAAGCTGCCATGCCGGTTATGGAAGGTAAAGCCGTTCTATTTAAAAGTTTCGCTGGAGTGGACGCTTTCCCAATCTGTTTAAAAACTACGGATGTGGACAAAATTGTAGAGACCGTTAAATTACTCGAACCGACTTTCGGTGGAGTGAACTTAGAGGACATAGCCGCACCAAACTGTTTTGAAATTGAAGAAAGACTCAAGAAAGAAATGAATATTCCTGTTTTTCATGATGATCAGCACGGTACAGCCATTGTTACTGTTGCCGGTCTTGTGAACGCGTTACGACTAGTGAATAAATCAATGTCAGAAATTAAAGTGGTAGCGAATGGAGCAGGCGCTGCGGGCATTGCCATCATTAAATTGCTTTATAGCTATGGAGTTCGTGACATCATCATGTGTGATACGAAAGGTGCCATTTATGAGGGCCGTTCGACAGGCATGAATGATACAAAAGAACAAGTGGCGAAAGTGACCAATCGAAATAGGGTTTCAGGACCTTTGGAAACGGTCATTGAAAACGCTGATGTATTTATAGGCGTCTCTGCTGCAGGTGCATTGACAAAAGAAATGGTTTCTTCGATGAACCGGGATGCGATCATTTTCGCGATGGCTAATCCAGATCCGGAAATCATGCCGGAAGATGCAAAAGCGGCAGGTGCCAAAGTTGTTGGAACAGGCCGTTCGGATTTCCCGAATCAGGTCAATAACGTCCTTGCTTTCCCTGGGATTTTCCGTGGTGCCCTAGATGTACGTGCGACTCATATCAATGAAAAAATGAAGGTTGCTGCAGTTCAAGCCATTGCCGGTTTAATACAGGAACATGAGTTAAACGAAGACTACGTCATCCCTGCTCCATTTGATGAAAGGGTAGCACCTGCCGTTGCGGCTGCTGTAGCCAAGGCAGCGATGGAAACGGGAGTTGCCAGAATTACTGTCGATCCAGAGGAAATTAAAGAAAAAACAAGGAAATTAGCGATCATTGGAAAAAGTGAGGAATAATTAATTTGGCAGGCCGTACTTCTTCATCCAAAATTTATCTCGATGTCGTTGAGAGCTTACGTACCATGATTGAAGCGGACAGCCTCCTGCCGGGAGATAAAATCCCATCAGAACGGGAATTATCGGATCGTTTTAATGTTGGCCGTTCCTCTGTCCGTGAAGCATTGCGTGCCTTAGAACTATTAGGGTTAATAGAAACAAGGCGTGGTGAAGGGACGTTTATCAGGGATTTCCAGGAGCATAAGCTAGTCGAGCTTCTGGGAACCTTTTTTTTGCAAGATAAAAAAGTACAAGAAGATTTGTCAGAGACGAAAAGGCTGATTGAAATTGACTGTTTGCGCATCGTCGCCTTTTTCGCTACGGCCGAGGATATCAAAAGATTAATGGCCTGGGTCAAAGCGGATGAGTTTCATGATGATGATTTCTTCTTAAGGATTGCCATTTTGAATCGCAATCGATTGCTGGAAAGAATTTGGCGCATTGTCAACAGCTATGCCAGAACATCAGAGATGGTACAGGGTAATGTGAAAAAAGAAGATTATCTGGCACTTCTTACATATTTGCTCGAACGTGATGAAGAAAAAGCCATCGAAACTTATCTTATTAGAATTAGAAATATGTCGAAGGACGAGTGACACCTTTTTACACGATACTAATTTTATTTCTGATATAGTTTGTACCAAGTATCATAAAATAGATAATTGGTGGTAAAGGGAGGATTAAGCTTGCTTAAAGAGCTATTTGCGAAATCTAAGAAGAAATATGCAACGGTTCCTTTAGATCGGGAGAAACAAGACGTACCGGAAGGAATCATGACAAAGTGCACCGGCTGTAAAAAAATCATGTATACAAAAGAATTGGTGAAAAACAAGAAAGTCTGTCTGCATTGCGGGTACCATCATCCGATGTCTTCCCATGAGCGCATCGAATTTTTATTCGACGAAGGCACTTTCAATGAATTTGATAAAGAAATGATATCGGTTAACCCGCTTGAATTTCCGGATTACTTAGATAAATTGGAAAAAGATAGAAAGAAAGCGAAGATTAATGAGGCGGTTGTCACAGGAGTGGGTAGCATTAATGGGTACCAAGTTTCAACGGCCATCATGGATTCGAATTTCCGGATGGGAAGCATGGGATCCGTTGTTGGGGAAAAAATTACCCGTGCCATTGAACGTGCTGGTGAATTGAAGATTCCGTTCATCATATTTACGGCATCAGGCGGCGCTCGGATGCAGGAGGGTGTTTTAAGCTTGATGCAGATGGCGAAGACGAGTGCGGCACTCAAGATATTCAGCAATGAAGGCGGACTGATCATATCAATGATGACCCATCCTACCACAGGCGGGGTTTCGGCAAGTTTCGCGTCACTTGGAGATATTAATCTAGCCGAGCCTGGAGCCCTTATTGGTTTTGCAGGACGAAGAATCATTGAACAGACGATCCATGAAGAGCTTCCTGAAGATTTCCAAACGGCTGAATTCTTGATGAAGCACGGCCAATTGGATGCGGTCGTCAAACGAACGGAAATGAAGGAAACCTTGACGACGATCCTTAAAATCCATGCCCCGGGCGGTGAATGGTTATGATTTACGAATTAGAGTTTGAACGTCCCATTACGGACCTTAGAAATAAAATTAAAGAGCTAAAGGCCATTTCGAAAGACGCTGATGTAGACCTAACAGCTGAAATCGAAACATTGGAAAAGCGTCTAGAGAAGCTGGAAGTGGATATCTATAACCACCTTAAACCGTGGGATCGTGTCCAGATTGCCAGGCATCCAGCCCGTCCGACGACGCTTGATTACATTCCCCTATTATTCAATGACTTCATCGAGTTTCATGGAGATCGTTATTATGGGGATGATGAAGCGATTGTTGCTGGAATCGCAGAATTTGATGGACTAGCCGTGACTGTCATCGGTCATCAGCGAGGTAAGGATACGAAGGAAAACATCCGTCGTAACTTTGGCATGCCACATCCTGAAGGCTATCGAAAAGCTTTGCGTCTGATGAAACAGGCGGAGAAATTCAACCGTCCGATTATTTGTTTCATTGATACGAAGGGAGCTTTCCCTGGTAAAGCTGCTGAAGAGCGCGGGCAAAGTGAAGCCATTGCGAAAAACCTTTTCGAAATGGCGGGGCTGAAAGTGCCGGTCATCAGTATTGTCATCGGTGAAGGAGGAAGCGGAGGTGCATTGGCACTTGGCGTCGGAGACCGAATTTTCATGCTTGAGAACTCAACATATTCGGTAATCTCCCCTGAAGGGGCTGCAGCGTTGCTGTGGAAGGATGCCTCCCAGGCTAAGAGGGCTGCGGAATCGATGAAAATCACGGCCCCGGATTTAAACCGCTTAGGAGTCATCGATGAGATCATTCCTGAAGTGAGGGGCGGCGCCCATCGGGATTCAAATTTACAGGCGGAAGCCATCAAGGATATCCTGAAACGTTCATTCAATGAACTTCTGCCATTGAATAGTGATGATCTCATCAACCAGCGTTATATGAAATTCAAGAAAATTGGTGAGTATGAATTTGCAAAACAACCTGAGGGCGAACCTAAGGAAGTTGAACAGCATTCATAAACACATTTACAAAAGGGAAAACGTGCTGCCTGGGGCAACACGTTTTTTCATCCTTTCATGGGCATATATGCATTCATTACAGAAACGTGTAAAGAATATGGTTTGTGTGTAGAATGTAAACTTTTGCGCCATTTTACTTCAATTTCTGATTAGAATCGGTTAGGCTTATAACATCAAGTGAGCATAAGTGAAACAGTTACTGCTTATTGAAGCTTGAAAAAGGGTACAATGATATAACGAGGCTAAAAATTGATTAGTGCTGTAGAGAGGTGACATTTATGAAAAGAATAGGTGTATTGACAAGCGGAGGAGATTCTCCAGGCATGAATGCGGCAGTCCGAGCGGTTGTCCGGAAAGCAATTTTTCATGAAATTGAGGTCTTCGGAATTTATCATGGTTATCAGGGATTGATAAATGGAACTATAAAGAAGCTTGAACTTGGGTCGGTCGGGGATATCATTCATCGAGGCGGCACGATGTTACATACGGCTCGCTGTCCGGAATTTAAGACGGAGGAAGGCCAGCTGAAAGCAATTGAACAATTGAATAAACTTGGTATCGAGGGCATTGTCATCATTGGTGGCGATGGTTCATACCGCGGTGCGAAAGCTTTAACGGAAAGGGGCTTCCCGTGTATCGGTGTTCCTGGAACGATTGATAATGATATACCGGGTACGGACTTCACGATTGGTTTCGATACGGCCCTTAATACGGTAATCGATGCTATCGATAAAATTCGGGATACGGCCACTTCTCATGAAAGGACTTATGTGGTTGAAGTGATGGGAAGAGATGCCGGCGATATTGCGCTTTGGGCTGGATTGGCTGGCGGAGCTGAAACGATTCTTTGTCCTGAATATGAATATGATATAGAAGAACTGATTGGGAAGCTGAACCGCGGACATGACCGTGGAAAAAAGCACAGTATCATCATCGTAGCTGAAGGTGTTGGAAGTGCCGTTGATATCTCCAGGAAAATTGAGGAAAAAGCAGGATTTGAAACCCGTGTAACGGTTCTGGGCCATGTTCAGCGCGGGGGATCTCCTTCTGCAAATGACCGTGTATTGGCAAGCCGGCTTGGAGCAAAAGCAGTTGAATTGCTTCTTGAAGGAAAAGGAGGCAGGGCTGTAGGGATAGAACAAAATCAACTCGTTGATTATGATATCATCGAAGCTCTTGCTAAACCGCATACAATTGATAAGAAAATGTATGAATTATCTTCTGAGCTATCCATTTAATATAATTGATCGATAGGAATGTTTGTTTAAAGAGACATAAAACACTGCGCCCCTTTCTTCAAAAGATGGACAGGCGGCAGTTTTCCTTAAAGGAGGATGACATATGCGTAAAACCAAGATTGTTTGTACGATTGGCCCCGCAAGTGAAAGTATAGAAAAGCTGGTTCAATTAATAGAGGCGGGGATGAATGTAGCACGGCTAAACTTTTCTCATGGAAATCATGAAGAACATGCCGCTAGAATAAGCAATATCAGAGAAGCGAGCGAAAAAGCGGGTAAACAGGTTGCCATCCTGTTGGATACAAAAGGACCTGAAATACGGACAAATAATATGGAGAATGATTCCATAGAGCTTTTAGCCGGCAATGAAATCATTATTGCCATGAATGAAGTCCTGGGAACGCCCGAAAAATTCTCGATTACCTATGAAGGGCTTTTGAATGATGTCCATCCGGGTTCTAAAATCCTTTTGGATGATGGATTGATTGGGCTTGAAGTGTTGAAAATAGATAAGGTAAGAAAAGAAATCCATACCAAGATCTTGAATAGTGGCACACTTAAGAACAAAAAAGGCGTGAATGTTCCTGGAGTTTCAGTTAACTTGCCTGGCATAACGGAGAAAGATGAACAGGATATCCTTTTTGGAATCGAACAGGGTATCGACTTCATTGCTGCCTCATTTGTACGCAGGGCTTCCGATGTGCTTGAAGTAAGTGAATTATTGCAGCAAAATGGAGCGGAACATATTCAAATCATCCCTAAAATCGAAAATCAAGAGGGCGTGGACCGTCTTGATGAAATCTTGGAAGTTTCAGATGGCTTGATGGTAGCGCGTGGAGACTTGGGAGTGGAAATTCCCGCAGAAGAAGTGCCGTTAGTACAAAAACAAATGATCAAAAAATGCAATAATGCTGGGAAACCAGTCATAACAGCTACACAAATGCTCGATTCGATGCAGCGTAATCCAAGGCCGACCCGTGCCGAAGCAAGTGACGTGGCCAATGCCATATTTGATGGAACGGATGCCATCATGCTTTCTGGCGAAACAGCTGCTGGGGCCTATCCTGTCGAAGCGGTGCAAACGATGCATAATATTGCTTCACGAGCTGAAACAGCCCTTGATTATCGGGATATATTATCAGTCAGAAGCAAAGTGAACCGCCATAATGTCACGGATGCTATTGGTCAATCCGTTGCCCACACAGCGCTTAATCTTAATGCCGGGGCTATCATCACCCCTACAGAAAGCGGTCATACGGCACGGATGATTTCCAAATACCGCCCTAAAGCACCAATCATTGCTGTTACATCCAATGATCATGTTTCAAGGCGGCTTGCATTGGCTTGGGGAGTATATCCTCAGATTGGTCCAAAAGCGACGACAACAGATGAAATGCTTCAAACCGCAATAGATGAAAGCTTGCATTCCGGCTTGGTTTCCCATGGGGATTTAGTCGTCATTACAGCCGGTGTGCCTGTAGGTGAAACAGGTACGACTAACTTGATGAAAATTCATGTGTTAGGAGAGGTTCTTTTGAAGGCTCAAGGAATCGGCAGGAAATCAGCGAAAGGTGAAGTGGTTATAGCTAAGAATGCCAAGGAAGCTTTGGAAAAAGTGACGGAAGGCTCTGTATTGGTTACGATCGGTTCGGACCGTGAAATGATGCCGGCGATTGAAAAATGTGCGGCATTGATTACGGAAGAAGGCGGTTTGACAAGCCATGCAGCAGTTGTAGGGGTTACATTGGGCATACCGGTCATCGTTGGGGCGGAGGACGCAACCAAGGTTTTCAAGGATGGTCAAAGAATAACGGTCGATGCAGGTCGCGGAGTCATTTACGATGGACATGCCAACGTTTTGTAAAACGAAATTTTGGCTGATTCCGTGCCGATGAGGTAAGATGAATGTACCGCACCAGAAATGGGCTGTGCAGGAGGAATGTAGATGAAATATTTTTTAATGTTTATCATTGCGATGCCGGTCGTTGAAATTATTGTCCTATTGCTGTCAGGCAACCTGATTGGTTTTTGGCCAACGGTGTTCTTGATTGTAGCCACTGGCTTGATTGGAGCCTATTTGGCTAAACGGCAAGGGATGGAAACGTGGAAAAAAGCACAGGAACAGATTCGTTACGGAATGATGCCAGGAAATGAAATCATTGATGGAATCTGTATCTTTCTCGGAGCTGCACTGTTGCTGTCCCCTGGACTCATCTCGGACATCATGGGATTGATCCTTGTGTTTCCGCCAACCCGGAATCTCCTCAAACCGATTGTTATCCGGTTTATCATGAACAGGATGAATAAAGGAAAAGTTACCATCATTCAGCATAAATAACATAAGGCTGTCTAAAGGCTCTGGCTTTTAGGCAGCTTTTTTTTGTCTGGAAAAAGGTCAACAAAAGCAACCCAGCTTGTTATTTCGATGTTCATCAAATTTTGCCTGTTTCACTATTAAATGATGAATTTCATGGGAATGAAAAAGTGTATCATAACAGGATTTTTAAAGAATAACCCTTTGGAAACATTGGTAAATCAGGCTTTTTCATGCTGAAAAATCTTTTTTTAGATTTTTTTGAAAAAACTGGTGACAAATTTATACAACGTGTTATATAATACAATCAAGAAATAAAACAACTGTATTATAACATAGAAGAGTTGGAAAGGAAGTGGAGAGGCAACATGATTACGGAAGCAAAAGGCTTACAAATTAAAGGCAACATTAAGCCAGGATATGAACAAATACTTACAACGGAAGCTCTTCAATTCATCGAAAGAATTGAACGGCATTTCAGTGGAAGAAGGGCAGAACTTCTTGAACGGCGGAAAAGCGTACAGGAAGAACTGAATCAAGGCAAGCTCCCTGATTTCCTTGAAGAAACGAAGCATATTCGCGAAAGTGATTGGACGATTGCGCCCCTCCCGAATGATTTGCAGGACCGCAGGGTTGAAATCACTGGACCTGTTGATCGCAAAATGATCATTAATGCCATGAACTCAGGTGCCAATGTTTTCATGGCGGACTTTGAAGATGCCAATTCACCCACTTGGGAGAATTGCATTGATGGCCAATTGAATCTTCGGGATGCAATCCGCGGAACCATTTCATTTAAAAATCCAAATGGCAAAGTGTATGAATTAAACGAAAGAACAGCTGTCCTGAAGGTAAGGCCGCGCGGCTGGCATTTGGAGGAAAAACATGTCCTTTTGGATGGACAGCCTATATCAGCCAGCATTTTTGATTTTGGACTGTACTTTTACCACAACGCAAAAGCATTGGTCGAAAAACAAAGCGGGCCATACTTTTACTTACCAAAAATGGAAAGCCATCTCGAAGCAAGATTATGGAATGACATATTCGTATATGCACAGAACGATTTGAGAATTTCGCAAGGAACCATCAAGGCAACGGTCTTGATAGAAACGATTCTTGCTGCATTCGAAATGGACGAAATTCTGTACGAGCTGAAAGAACATTCGGCAGGCCTGAACTGTGGCCGCTGGGATTATATCTTTAGTTTCCTGAAGAAATTCCGTCACTCGGATGATGTCATCTTCCCAGACCGGCAGCAGGTCACGATGACCGTCCCGAACATGAGGGCGTATTCCTTACTGGCAATCAAAACATGTCATACTCGTAATGCTCCTGCAATCGGCGGGATGGCGGCGCAGATTCCAGTTAAAAATGACCCGGTCAAGAACGATGAGGCTTTTGCGAAAGTAAAGGCAGATAAAGAACGCGAAGCAAGAGACGGTCATGATGGAACATGGGTTGCCCATCCAGGTATGGTAAGCACGGCAAAAGAGGTTTTTGACCTGCTCGTCCCAAAACCGAATCAAATTTTCCGAAAACGTGAAGATGTCCATGTAACAGCCCAAGAGTTGCTCGCTGTACCGGAGGGGACGATCACAGAGGCAGGATTAAGGACGAATATTAACGTAGGCATCCAATATATCGCATCCTGGTTAAGCGGCAGAGGTGCGGCACCCATCAATAACTTAATGGAAGATGCTGCAACCGCTGAGATTTCAAGGGCTCAAGTCTGGCAATGGATCCGTCATCCAAAAGGAATTCTCGAAGATGGCAGGAAAGTAACCGAGGCGTTATTCCATCAAATCAAAGAAGAAGAATTGGCGGTCATTAAATCGGAAGTAGGGGAAGAAACTTTCAAATCAGGAATGTTTGAAGAATCTACTAAACTATTTGAACAATTGATTGAAGCGGATGACTTTGCAGATTTCTTAACGAATGCAGCATACGATAAATTATCTTAATATTCAAAATATAAATGATGAATTAGGAGGAAATAATAATGATGATGAATGAGAGAGCGCAAAAATTACAACAAAGCTGGGAAAATGACACACGGTGGACTGGTATTAAACGTCCTTATACAGCCGAAGAAGTTATTAAACTAAGAGGTTCCATCGATATCGAACAAACATTGGCACGCCGTGGTTCTGAAAAACTATGGAATCTATTGAATACAGAGGATTTCATCAATGCATTAGGAGCATTGACCGGTAACCAAGCCATGCAGCAGGTGAAAGCTGGGTTAAAAGCAATCTACTTAAGTGGCTGGCAAGTGGCGGCAGATGCTAACATCGCAGGGCAAATGTACCCCGATCAAAGTTTATATCCAGCCAACTCCGTGCCGCAAGTAGTTAAACGCATTAATCAGACACTGCAGCGTGCAGACCAAATCAGCTTTGCTGAAGGAAAAGATGATATCGATTGGTTCGCTCCAATCGTGGCGGATGCTGAAGCAGGCTTTGGCGGTTCCCTTAACGTCTTCGAATTAATGAAAGGCATGATCGAAGCTGGAGCGGCAGGCGTTCATTTTGAAGACCAGCTTTCTTCCGAGAAAAAATGTGGTCACCTTGGCGGTAAAGTCCTTCTTCCAACCCAAACGGCAGTACGTAATTTAGTTTCCGCCCGATTGGCAGCCGACGTAATGGGGACACCGACTATCTTGATTGCCCGTACGGATGCTGATGCTGCAGATTTGATCACGGATGATATCGATCCGGTCGATGCACCATTCATCACTGGTGAAAGGACTCCAGAAGGATTCTACCGCACGAATGCAGGTCTTGACCAAGCAATTGCAAGAGGTCTTGCTTATGCGCCGTATGCCGACCTTATCTGGTGTGAGACTTCTGAACCTAATCTAGCCGATGCTCGCCGCTTTGCCGAAGCGATCCATGCAGAGTTCCCGGGCAAACTGCTTGCTTACAATTGTTCCCCATCATTTAACTGGAAAGCGAAATTAAGTGATGAAGAGATTGCAAATTATCAGGTGGAATTGGGTAAATTGGGTTATAAATTCCAATTCGTGACGCTTGCAGGCTTCCACTCATTGAATCATAGCATGTTCAACCTTGCTCTTGGTTATAAAGACCGCGGCATGGCTGCATACTCAGAACTTCAACAAGCGGAGTTCGCTAGTGAGCCGGACGGCTATACAGCAACACGTCATCAGCGTGAAGTGGGAACCGGTTACTTCGATGAAGTGGCACAAGTCGTTTCTGGTGGAACATCATCCACAACAGCGCTTGCAGGTTCTACTGAAACAGAACAATTTGAAACGTCAAAAATAATTTTTTAGCTTAAAACAAAAGATCCGCCTTTTACCCGAGGCGGATTTTTAAATGGAATTAGGTGAATGCTAATGGATGTCTGGAATATCTTAAGTCGTTTTCTTCGTATCCCCGATGATGAAAGTCCATATGGCCTTGAAGACATGGGCACGTTGAAGTGTATTGAATATGACAAGTACGACAGGTCCAGCAATCAGACCTAGGAAACCGATCAATTTGAAGCCGATGAACAAGGCGATGAGAGTGGCAAGCGGATCCAGGCCAATACTGGAAGAAAGTACTTTTGGCTCTATTAACTGACGCTGGACAACGACAATTATGTAAAGGACGGACAAACCGATTGCAAGACTCGTATTCCCGGCGATGAATTCAAAGATGATCCAAGGTATGAAAATCGTACCTGTCCCTAAATAGGGGATGATATCGACCAGTCCGCATATAAGGGCAATGGTAATTGAATAATTCACCCCCAAAATGAGTAACCCGATTAAAATCGTGACAGTCGTCAATGAAACAAGTGTGAATTGAGCACGGATAAATCCGAACAAAGCCCGTTTTAAGTCCCTGAATAAACGCTTGGCACCCGCAAAAATCTTATCAGGCAACACTTTTCCGGTCATGCGGCTAAAGGTATCCCAATCTTTGCTGATGAAAAAAGTGCCCAGCAGGGTAAAAAGGAGTGCTGTTGCTGTAGTTGGAAACCATCCGATGATTGTGGGGATGTTCTTCAAGAAGGCTTGAATGAAGCCGCTTACTCCGGTAGTGATGGATTCACCGATATTTTGGATATTCTTGAGGACTGTGTCCTGCTGTTCGGTATCCAAATTATTGAACATGGCAGCTATTTGGTTATATAAAGGGATGACGGTGGTCGCGATGTATGTTTCTATATAATCCACGATGGTTTCAATATGTTTCGGGATGACTCCGGCAAGGTAATTGGTCCCTGAAATGATCTCGGTGACCAGTAATGTGATAAGACCCGCAAATAAAAGGAAAATCAGTAAAAGGGAAACGAATACAGCCAGCCCCCGCGGCAGCCTTCCTTTCTTTTCGAAAAAAGTGACAAGGGGATTCATCAAGAAAGCGATTATCATGGCAATGATGAATGGATATGTATATTTAGATAAATAAAATAAGGCAATTCCGCCTAAAATTATCCCTCCGATGACCAGTAAAGAGCGAATGAAACGATATAGATAGACCGGATTCAAATCATATCCTCCTTCAATCATAAAGTTTGTATTATAATTGTAACGATGATGGAAAAGAAAGGAAAGATTCTTTCATCCTTCGGCTTAACTTTTTTTCGCCGATGCATCGTTCCATAAATCAATTTTCTCCCAAGAAACATGGGAGTTTGTTATGTTAAAATAACAAAAACAGAAGGAAGAAGGTGAAGGGAGAATGATTAACGGTCCTGTCGTATTTTTAATTCTGCTTGCTGCAATCGGTTGGTTTGGGAAAAACACCTCACTGATCATGGCTGCGGGTTTTCTTTTAAGCATGAAACTGATTGGTCTTGACGCGAAAGTGTTTCCATACCTGGAAGCGAAAGGGATCAACCTCGGCGTTACGATCATCACGATTTCAGTACTCATACCGATAGCAAACGGGGCGATAGGTTTCAAGGAACTCGGAGAAGCAATTAAATCTCCTTATGCCTGGATTGCGCTTGCATCTGGAATAGCGGTCGCGCTCATAGCGAAAAATGGGATTACGCTCCTATCACATGATCCGCACATTACCACGGCTCTTGTTTTTGGGACGATTCTTGCAGTCGCATTATTCAAAGGTGTGGCTGTCGGTCCGTTAATCGGGGCGGGAATTGCTTATTTATGCATGCAGATCTTTAATTTTTTTAAATGAAGCGAGGGACAAAAGGTTGAAAAGCCCGTCAGAACAGGGGAGATAAATTTTCTATTTTATGTTTCGTTTATTCTGCTTGGAGACAAATTTTCAAAAAAAACGTTTTGGGTCGCATAAAAAAAGCAAGAGAATATGTAGCTAATTTTTCTAATAAAATAATAATTTTTTCACATTTTAAGGTCTTTTCATTCCCAAAAAAGTGTTTATTGTTTATAATAATGTTGTAACTGCTCTGATTTATTAAAATTGGGATTCAGAATATCATTGATATTTTTGAGGAATCTTAAAAAAAAGATGTAGTTATTGAGCAAGCGCTCACTAGGAATAGCTACAAGCATTATTTTTAGAATTCGTTTAAAAGATTATCGTACATTTTACTATTGTTGGGGTCATATTCTGTGAACGCTTCCAATACAAGATGTATGTCTTCTGCTAAAAAATAGATGGTTGTTTACAATAGCTAATTTCTTGGAAGCGCTATATTTATACGCTAATAGCAAGGGCATAGGGGAATATTTAGGAAAAGGAGAGATTTAGTATGACAGCAACAAAAGGTCTTGAAGGTGTGGTAGCAACAACTTCATCAGTAAGCTCCATTATCGATGACACATTAACGTATGTAGGTTATGACATCGATGATTTAGCTTCTAACGCAACATTCGAGGAAGTAATCTATCTTTTATGGCACGGAGCTCTTCCGAACAAAAGCCAATTAGAAGAATTAACTAAACAGCTTGCTGAAAATGCTGAAATTCCAGCTGAAGTGGTTAATCACTTCAAAACATACCCAATCGATAAAGTACATCCAATGGGAGCTCTTCGCACTGCAGTATCTCTTCTGGGTCTTTATGATGAAGAAGCAGATGTAATGAGTGAAGATGCTAACTATCGTAAAGCAATCCGCATCCAAGCAAAAATCCCTACATTGGTAACAACTTTCGCTCGCATCCGTCAAGGGAAAGAAGCTGTTGCTCCGCGTACAGATTTAAGCTTTGCTGCTAACTTCTTATATATGTTAAGCGGTAACGAACCAACGGCAATCGAAGAAGAAGCATTCAACAAAGCATTGGTTCTTCATGCTGACCATGAATTAAACGCTTCTACATTCACTGCACGCGTTTGTGTGGCTACATTATCTGATATCTATTCTGGCGTAACTTCTGCCATCGGCGCTTTGAAAGGCCCTCTTCACGGCGGAGCTAACGAACAAGTCATGAAAATGCTTACAGATATTGGTTCAGTTGAAAACGTTGAGCCATATATCAATGAAAAATTAGCCAATAAAGAAAAAATCATGGGCTTTGGCCACCGTGTATACCGTAAAGGTGATCCTCGTGCTAAACACCTTAAAGAAATGTCACAAAAACTGACTGAACTTACTGGACAACCTCAATATTATGATATGTCCATCAAAATTCATGAAATCGTAACCGGTCAAAAAAATCTTCCGCCGAACGTGGATTTCTATTCTGCTTCCGTATACCACAGTTTAGGTATCGAGCATGACCTATTTACACCAATCTTTGCTGTAAGCCGTGCTTCAGGCTGGATCGCTCATATCCTTGAGCAATATTCAAACAACCGCCTTATCCGTCCGCGTGCAGAGTATGTTGGACCAGGTATGCAAAAATACGTACCGATTGAAAAACGCTAATTAAAAGTTTTTTCGAAAAATCATTTTTTATTTCATCGAATTTGTAGTAAATTAATAGATGTGAGTAAAAAAGGTTAGTGGTTCTGCTTCATTAAAATGGCAGGCCATCTAACCTTTGAATTTGAATCGGAGGTAAGAGACATGACACAAAGCCAAAAAATCACAGTTACTAACGGTGCTCTTAACGTACCAAACAATCCAATCGTTCCTTATATTGAGGGAGACGGAATCGGTCCTGATATCTGGGCTGCAGCATCCCGCGTTTTAGACGCAGCAGTTGAAAAAGCTTACAATGGCGAAAAGAAAATCGAATGGAAAGAAGTTTTAGCTGGACAAAAAGCATTTGACCAAACGGGCGAATGGCTTCCACAAGAAACTCTTGATGTCATTAACGAATATCTAATCGCTATTAAAGGACCTCTTACAACTCCAATCGGTGGCGGTATCCGCTCATTGAACGTTGCATTGCGCCAAGTATTGGACTTATTCGTATGTCTTCGCCCAGTACGTTACTTTGAAGGTGTACCTTCACCGGTTAAACGTCCAGAAGACACTGACATGGTCATCTTCCGTGAAAACACTGAAGACATCTATGCTGGTATCGAATATGCAAAAGGTTCTGACGAAGCTAAAAAATTAATCGAATTCCTTCAAAATGAATTCGGTGTTCAAAAAATTCGTTTCCCTGAAACTTCAGGTATCGGAATTAAACCGATTTCCGAAGAAGGAACGAAACGTCTTGTTCGCTCTGCGCTTAACTATGCGATCAAAGAAGGCCGTAAATCATTAACGCTTGTTCATAAAGGTAACATCATGAAATTCACTGAAGGTGCATTCAAAACTTGGGGTTATGAAGTTGCAGAACAAGAATTCGCCGATAAAGTGTTCACTTGGAACCAATATGACAAAATCAAAGAAGCTGAAGGCACTGAAGCTGCTAACAAAGCACAATCTGCTGCTGAAGCTGAAGGCAAAATCATCGTTAAGGATTCCATTGCTGATATCTTCTTACAACAAATCCTGACTCGTCCTAAAGAGTTTGATGTTGTTGCAACAATGAACTTGAATGGAGATTACATTTCTGATGCATTAGCTGCACAAGTTGGCGGAATCGGTATCGCTCCAGGAGCAAACATCAACTACGAAACTGGACATGCCATCTTCGAAGCAACTCACGGAACGGCTCCTAAATATGCTGGTCAAGATAAAGTTAACCCATCTTCAGTTCTTCTTTCAGGCGTTCTATTACTTGAGCACCTTGGCTGGAACGAAGCTGCAGACAGCATCACTAAATCAGTTGAAAAAACAATCGCTTCTAAAGTTGTTACATACGACTTTGCCCGCCTAATGGAAGGTGCAACGGAAGTTAAATGTTCTGAGTTCGCAGACGAGCTTATCAAAAACCTTAAATAATTCATTATTTGCTTTCTGGAAAAGTGCCTGAACGGGCTGCTTTTCCAGGAAGCTTATCTATATTTTCATGAGGATGTTAAAAGTATTCCAAAAGTATTGATATATTTGAAGGAGGAAATAACATGTCTAAACGTAAAAAAATCACAGTTGTAGGTGCTGGATTCACTGGTGCTACAGCAGCATTCCTAGCCGCTCAAAAAGAACTTGGCGATATCGTTTTAGTTGATATCCCGCAAGCTGAAAACCCTACAAAAGGTAAAGCCCTTGATATGGCGGAAGCAGGACCTGTCCTAGGTTTCGATGCTAACATCATCGGTACATCCGACTATTCAGAAACAGCTGATTCCGACGTGGTGATCATCACTGCAGGAATTGCCCGTAAACCCGGCATGAGCCGTGACGACTTAGTTCAAACTAACCAGAAGGTTATGAAATCAGTTACTAAGGAAGTCGTAAAATATTCCCCTAACACAACCATCATCGTTTTGACTAACCCAGTAGATGCAATGACTTACACTGTTTATAAAGAATCAGGTTTCCCTAAAGAACGCGTTATCGGACAATCAGGTGTCCTTGATACAGCCCGTTTCCGCACTTTCGTAGCTCAAGAATTAAACTTATCGGTTAAAGATGTAACTGGTTTCGTACTTGGCGGACACGGAGATGATATGGTTCCTCTGGTACGTTACTCTTATGCTGGCGGAATTCCTTTGGAAACATTGATTCCTCAAGATCGTTTGGAAGCAATCGTGGCTCGTACCCGCACTGGCGGGGGAGAAATCGTCAACCTTCTTGGAAACGGAAGCGCTTATTATGCACCAGCTGCATCACTAGTGGAAATGGCTGAAGCGATCCTTAAAGACCAACGTCGCGTTCTTCCGTCCATCGCTTATCTTGAAGGTGAATACGGATTTGAAGGTATCTACCTTGGAGTGCCGACTGTACTTGGTGCAAACGGTATCGAACAAATCATCGAACTTGAATTGACCGAAGACGAAAAAGCGGCACTTTCAAAATCAGTCGATTCAGTTAAAGCAGTCATGCAAGTCCTTCAATAAGTTATGATCAGACTGTTCGGATATGGGAAGAAAAGGCCATGGTCTTTTTCCGATTCCGGGCAGTTTTTTTTATCTGATTCAAAGGTCCTGGAACTTATATTCTCCCTGCTGAAGATAAGGAATAACTTTCTTTCCGTTTTTTTTATGTGTAAATTTCATATAATATTCTTTATAATGGAATTGGATGAGTAGACTAAAGAAATTGGTCTTTTGGGTAATACATAATTCAGGAGGATCTAATGTCAAAGAAAATTCTCGTAGTGGATGATGAACAATCAATAGTTACCTTACTTCAGTACAATTTAGAACAAGCAGGGTATTCGGTGATCACAGCTTTGGATGGAGAACAAGGGCTGGAGGCTGCCGTGGATATACGCCCCGATTTAGTGGTATTGGATTTGATGCTGCCTAAGATGGACGGGCTTGAAGTATGTAAGCAGCTTCGCCAGCAAAAAATCAATATACCGATTTTGATGCTGACAGCTAAGGACGATGAATTTGACAAAGTGCTGGGACTTGAACTAGGGGCGGATGATTACTTGACAAAGCCATTCAGTCCTAGGGAGGTAGTGGCCCGGATTAAAGCCATTTTAAGAAGATCCCAGTTACAAGCGAACGGCAGTGAATCAAGTCAGGATCAGGAAGATGGCCTCCTGAAACTAGGGGAATTGAAAGTGTTCCCGGAACGATACGAAGCATTCTTTGATGAACAGCAATTAGAGTTGACTCCAAAGGAATTTGAATTACTTTTATACTTGGCAAAGAATAAAGGAAGAGTGCTGACCAGGGATCAACTGCTCAGTGCGGTATGGAATTATGATTTCGCGGGAGACTCGCGAATCGTCGATGTCCATATTAGCCATCTTCGTGAAAAAATAGAAAAAGATACAAAGAAACCTCTATATATTAAAACGATAAGGGGCTTGGGGTATAAGCTTGAGGAGCCTAAAAAAGAATGACGACCTATCGTAAAAAGCTCTTATATACCCTCATCACATTGGTGATGGTCGTCCTGATGGCCGTGGGCTTTTTATTAGGGCACTTGTTCAAAAGTTATTATATTAAAACGTTCAATGACCGTATACAGAACGAAACATTTTTCATTTCTACATATATTCAGGAGCATGGCGGGATCGAGTCCTTTTTGGAAAAAGGGAAGACGGCAAAATTGACACCCCTTTTAGATTCGAATTTAACCATTCTCTCCACGGATGGGGAAATATTATACGATTCGACATCATCCAATGAAATATTTAAAGGCCATGCCAATGTCCTTCGTAAAATAACTTTGGAAAAAGGGCTTAAGCAAGGGGAAGGCTTTGAAGTGGTCGAAGGCGAATCGGACCTCCATTATTATTGGAAGACGGTTGAAAAGGATGGAGAGATTGAAGGCTTTGTCGTCCATAGCAATGAAATAGAGGCCATCCATCAAGTGAATAAACAAATGTGGCAAATATTGATCATTTGTTTAGGGGTTGCCTTGATCATCATTCTCATGCTTGCGAGCAAAATCACTTCCTATTATACGCGTCCGATCGAGGAGGCGACGATGGCGGCCATTGAACTGGCAAAAGGGAATTATGGAACCCGGACATTCGGGCGGCATTCCGATGAAACGGGAATGCTGACAACTTCCTTGAACATATTGGCGAGGAATCTTCAGGAAACAGAGATAGCGAGGGAAATGAATCAGGATCGTTTGGAGACGCTTGTTGAAAACATCGGCAGTGGTGTCTTGCTGATAGACAGTAAAGGATATACCACATTAATCAACCGTGAATTCAAGAAAAGCTTCCGTGTGAACGCTGCTACGTTTTTGTTTCAGGAGTATTATTCGGTCATTAAAGATCAGGAAGTCATAGCCATCATCGAAGAAATCTTTCGAACGGAAAAAACGATTAAACGACAGGTGAAGATACCGCTTGCCATTGAACGTAAACATTTTGAGATTTACGGGGCTCCCATTATCGGGAATCATGATGAATGGAAGGGGATCCTCCTCATTTTCCATGATATCACCGAATTGAAAAGGCTCGAGCAGATGCGGAAGGATTTCGTGGCTAATGTGTCCCATGAGTTGAGAACACCGATCACTTCTATTAAAGGCTTTTCTGAAACATTGTTGGATGGCGCCTTAAAAGACGAAAAGACCTTAAAGCACTTTTTATCGATTATCCTGAAAGAAAGCGATCGGCTGCAAGAACTCATTCAGGAGCTTCTGAATTTATCCAAAATGGAGCAACAGGAATTCGTTTTAAAAGCAGGGGTCGTGGATATTACGAAAGTGCTTGGCGAAATACAAGAGATGCTAATAGGCAAGCTGAAAGAAAAAGAAGTATCCCTTGAAATTAAAACATCACCGGAACCAATATTCATTGAAGGGGAATCTGACAGGATCAAACAGGTTTTCATCAATTTGATTACGAACGCATTGACCTATACACCCAATGGCGGCAGGGTCACCGTTGATATCATTGAAAATGAACAGACGGTCGATATTGCAGTTCAAGACAACGGGATCGGCATCGAAGAAAAAGAACTGCCGAGGATCTTTGAACGGTTTTACCGGATCGATAAGGCGAGGAGCCGCGATTCAGGAGGAACGGGCATTGGGCTGGCAATCGTCAAGCATATAATAGAAGTCCATAAAGGTAAAATCAATGTGGAAAGCACACCTGGAACCGGGACGACTTTCACAGTCACGTTAAATAAAAGCTTAAAAGGAAAAATGTAGGGGGTTTCTTATTTACATGCTCTTTACAATTCCTTAAAACGGACTTCATAATGCAGGGGTACAATGGTTGTACAACCCCTCATCCAAGGAGTTAAACATTGACAGAGACATAGTCTCTGTCTTTTAATTTTGGCTATATTTCCCGGGAACGATTCCTCTATCCTATTTTTCTGGGAAAATATTTGATTTTTGTGAAACTTTAGGCCCTTCCTTGCGTAAATAAGATATAACTGCAAAGAAGGGGTGATACATATCGTTAGCTTAAAAAGGATATATACGATCACAGGACTTGTCTTTCTTATTTTCATTTTAGGTGTAGTAGCGATATCGACCTGGTACACGGTTGATGAATCCGATCAAGCTGTCATAATGACGTTTGGTAAAGTGGAGCAGACGATAACGGAACCGGGACTTCACTTTAAACTGCCTTGGCCCGTTCAATCGATCGAGAAATTATCCAAAGAAACATTCAGTCTTAAATTTGGATATAAGGAAGAGGATGGAGAGGTGACGGATTACCCGAGTGAGACCAAAATGATTACGGGTGATGAAAACATTGTGCTGGCAGATTTAGTGGTCCAGTGGAAAATCACTGATCCTCCAAAATATTTATACAATGCGGATGATCCAGAAAAAATATTATACGATACGACTTCAGCTGCATTACGGAGCATTATCGGCAGCACGAAAATCGATGATGCCCTTACATCCGGTAAAGCGCAAATCGAAGCGGATGTACGTGATTTATTATCACAGCTAATGGAGAAATATGATGTCGGGATTTCCATATCTGCTGTTAAACTTCAGGACGTGGAGTTACCGAATGAAGAAGTGCGTAAAGCATTTACCAATGTAACGGATGCCCGGGAAACGGCAAATACGAAAATCAACGAAGCTGATAAATATGAAAATAAGCGTATGAATGAGGCGGAAGGGGAAAAAGATGCCCTCATTTCACAGGCTAATGGGGATAAAGCTGCCCGTACGGAAGCTGCCCGCGGTGATGTAGCGGTTTTTGAAAAATTACTCAGTGAGTATAAGGGCAATAAGGGGATTACGAAGGACCGCCTTATCATTGAAACCCTTGAGGAAGTAATGCCGAATGCAGAGATTTATATTATGAATGATGATGGAAACACAATGAAGTACTTGCCGCTTCGCTCGCTTGAAAAGGAGGAAACGAAAAAAACTCCTGCCCCTGATGAAGCCGCAATACCTGAAGAAGAAACGAATAAAGGGAATGCACCTGAAGAAAAAGCGTCAGGGGAAGGGGGCACTAAACAATGAGCGGAAAAATAATAGATTTCTCTGAATTGAAAAAAGGGGATTTTCATTGGCGGGGCTATGTGAGAATCGGCATTTTCCTGATTATTTTCATCGCGTTGCTGCTAATCATCCTCACCAATGTCTATATCGTCAAAGAGGGCGAATACAAAGTCGTCCGCCAATTCGGTGAGGTGGTAAGGATCGATAAGACCCCTGGATTGAAGGCGAAGGTGCCATTCATACAGAGTATCATGACCTTGCCGAAGTATCAGATGACTTCCGATGTTTCCGAGGCGGAAATCAATACGAAAGATAAAAAGCGGATGCTGATCGATAACTATGCAGTTTGGAGAATAGAAGATCCGAAGAAATTGATTACAAATGCAAGGACACTTGAGAATGCCGAAACGAAAATGGAAGAGTTCATCTATTCGGCAGTTCGTTCAGAGCTTGGTCAGCTGAATTATGATGAGATCATCAATGATGAGAAGTCATCCAGGGGAAGTTTAAACGACCGCATAACCGATAAAGTCAATGATCTGCTGCAAAAGGATAGTTATGGAATCAGCTTGACGGATGTCCGGATAAAGCGGACTGACTTGCCCTCCGAAAACGAAGCATCCGTCTTCAAGAGGATGATTTCCGAGCGGGAATCGAAAGCGCAAGAATACCTATCCAAAGGGGATGCGAAGAAAAACCGTATCATTGCGGATACTGATCGGAAAGTGAAAGAATTGCTCTCTACTGCGGAGGCTGATGCGGAAGTGATCAGGGCTGAAGGAGAAGGGGAAGCAGCGAAAATCTATAATAAGTCGTTTTCCAAAGATCCCGAATTCTATAAACTATACCGGACTCTTGAATCCTACAAAAAAACGATAGGTGATCAAACGGTCATCGTTCTGCCTTCGGATTCGCCTTATGCCAGCTTGTTAATGGGAAATACTAAATAGCATAGATGCCGTCATTTTTCTTTCCGCTTCTACTCATGGTAGAATAGAGAAAGAAAATGAACGGCTTTTTGCGTTTTTATATAGAAGCTATAACTACATAAACCTGTATGACTGGAGGAAGACGGATTTGGATAAAAAGTTAGTACTCATAGATGGAAACAGCATTGCATACCGTGCGTTTTTTGCGCTTCCGCTCTTGAATAATGATAAGGGGGTCCATACGAATTCCGTGTACGGATTCACCATGATGCTCAACCGCATTCTTGAAGAAGAAAAGCCAACGCACATACTTGTGGCTTTCGATGCTGGTAAAACGACATTCAGACATGCATCATTTAAAGAATATAAGGGTGGGCGCCAAAAGACGCCGCCAGAATTATCGGAGCAATTCCCTTTCATTCGCGAGCTGCTTGATTGTTTTCAAATAAAAAGGTATGAACTGGAGAACTACGAAGCCGATGATATTATCGGTACGCTTTCTTTACAAGCGGAAAAAGATGGTTTTGAAGTGAAGGTCATTTCCGGTGATAAGGATTTAACACAATTATCTTCCCCTAGCACGACGGTTTCAATCACGAAAAAGGGGATTACGGAAATTGAGGAATACACTCCAAAGCATATACATGAAAAATACGGTCTATCCCCTTTGCAGATCATTGATTTAAAAGGGTTGATGGGAGATGCTTCCGACAATATTCCCGGTATTCCGGGTGTTGGTGAAAAGACTGCCCTTAAATTATTGCATCAATTCGAAACGGTTGAAAACCTTCTGCAGTCTATAGATGAGGTAAGCGGACAAAAATTGAAAGAGAAAATAGAAGAACATAGGGACCTTGCCCTATTGAGCAAAGAGCTGGCGACGATAACGAGGGAAGCGCCGCTTGAAGTATCCGTAAACGAGACCGAGTACACTGGCATGGATCAGGATCGAGTCATCTCATTCTATAAGGAGCTTGGCTTTTCGACTTTGCTCGATAAATTGGATGTAACGGAAAGTGCACCGCTTGAACAGGAGAAGATAGAGGTGCACACGGCCGAAATGACAGAAGCGATGTTTGCGGATGAAAGTGCCTTATATGTTGAGATTTTAGAAGATAATTATCATCGTGCCGATATATTGGGAATCTCCATCAGTAATGAACAAGGTAATTTTTACTTCAATGGGGATGATGCTCTGAGTTCCGGGGCATTTAAATCCTGGGCAGAGGATGAAACAAAAAAGAAGACGGTTTTCGATGCGAAGCGTACGGTTGTGGCACTGCGTCATCGGGGAGTCGAAATAAAAGGCATCGATTTTGATGTATTTTTGGCATCCTATATCCTGAATCCCGCAGAGTCAGTGGACGAAGTGGCAGAAATCACGAAAACTCAAGGTACGATCCGTCTTGAAACAGATGATGTTTTTTATGGGAAAGGTGCAAAACGCAAAATACCTGAGGAAGCGGAATTGAGGGAGCATATTGCAAGAAAATCGAAGGCGATCCTTTCTCTGAAAGAACCGATGATTGATAAGCTGCAAGAGTTCGAGCAATTTCACCTATTTACGGAACTGGAGCTGCCACTGTCGATCATCCTGGCCAATATGGAATGGCAGGGAATCAAGGTGGATATAGGCCGATTGAAAAACATGGGACAGGAATTAGCCATTCGCTTAAGAAACATCGAAGGCCGGATTTTCGATTTGGCTGGAGAGGCGTTCAATATCAATTCACCTAAACAGCTCGGGGCCATCCTGTTTGAGAAGTTGGAGCTTCCAGTCATGAAGAAAACCAAAACAGGTTATTCGACTTCAGCGGATGTGCTGGAAAAACTGGAGAGCAAGCATGATATCGTTAAGGAGATATTGCTGTATCGCCAGCTTGGTAAGTTGCAATCCACTTATATTGAAGGGTTGCTTAAAGTGGTCAATGGCAAAACGGATAAGGTGCACACCCGATTCAACCAAGCATTGACCCAGACCGGCCGGTTAAGTTCCACAGATCCCAATCTGCAGAATATCCCGATCAGGCTGGAAGAAGGCAGGAAAATCAGGCAGGCCTTCATTCCTTCCGAAAAGGATTGGATCATTTTTGCTGCCGACTACTCCCAGATCGAGTTACGCGTCCTGGCGCATATCGCCAATGACAGCGGATTGGTGGAAGCATTCCGGGCCGGTATGGACATCCATACAAGGACAGCCATGGATGTATTCCACGTACCGGCAGAGCAAGTCACTGCGAACATGAGGCGCCATGCCAAAGCGGTAAACTTCGGGATCGTTTATGGGATAAGTGATTATGGGCTATCGCAAAGTCTTGGCATCACGAGAAAAGAAGCCGGAGAGTTCATCGAGAAGTATTTAAGAAGCTTTCCTGGTGTTCAGGAATATATGGAAGAAAGCATACATGAGGCCCGCCAAAAAGGATATAGCACGACTCTGATGCAAAGAAGGCGCTATATACCTGAGATGACAAGCAGGAATTTCAACATCAGGAGCTTTGCCGAACGGACAGCGATGAACACGCCGATCCAAGGCAGTGCCGCCGATATCATCAAACTAGCCATGATAAACATGAATAAGCGCCTGAAACGGGAAGGGCTTAAAACGAGAATGCTTCTTCAGGTGCATGATGAATTGATTTTTGAAACGCCTCCCGAGGAACTTGAAATCCTTAAAGTGATCGTTCCGGAGGAAATGGAAAATGCCATTGAATTGAACGTGCCCCTTAAAGTGGATTATGCTTTCGGGCCAACATGGTTCGATGCCAAATAATAAAAGATAGGTGATTTGCAATGCCAGAACTCCCAGAAGTGGAAACAGTCAGAAGAACGTTAGAGCAGCTCGTGCTCGGAAAAGAGATCAAGGAAGTGTCAGTCTTCTGGCCAAAGATCATAAAAGCGCCTGAACCTGTCGAACAGTTTCAGGATGCATTAAGGGGACAGACGATTTCCGGAATAGGCCGCCGGGGCAAGTTCCTCATATTCACATTGGATGATTATTCGTTGGTTTCGCATTTAAGAATGGAGGGGAAATACGGCGTGCATCCAAAAGAGGAGCCGTATGATAAGCATACCCATGTGATCTTCACTTTCACGGATGGCAGTGAACTTAGATACAGGGATGTCCGGAAGTTCGGAACGATGCATCTATTTGCCAAAGGGGAAGAACTTGAGAGGCTGCCACTATTGCATTTAGGGCCTGAACCGTTGTCTGAAGATTTTACGGTCGAGGGGCTGAGTAGGAAGTTGGCAAGAACCAACAGGAAAATCAAGCCCGTTCTCCTTGATCAAACGGTTGTCGTCGGGATCGGGAATATATATGTAGACGAGTCATTATTCCGTTCCGGTATCCATCCGGAGAGAATCGCTTCTTCACTCTCGCTGCAGGAAATCAAAACGTTGCATGCAGAAATCATTGCGACATTAGGTGAAGCTGTGGAGAAAGGCGGGAGTACGATTCGTTCATACATTAACTCCCAAGGGCAAATCGGCATGTTTCAGTTGGAACTTAATGTTTATGGACGAAAAGGAGAGAATTGCAAAACATGCGGCACGCCACTTGAAAAACTGGTTGTTGCAGGACGCGGTACACATATTTGCCCGTCATGCCAGCCGCTGAAATAGGTAATGTTTTTTCAAACACATCGGATGGGCTCCATCCATATACTAGGGTAGCAACGTGTAGGGAAGGAGCATTATTCCGATGTGGCTACAAATTATTTTTCTTGCTTTTGCAGTTAGTATTGACGGATTTGGCGTAGGTTTGACATTCGGTATGCGGAAGATGAAAATCCCCTTAAGGTCAATTGTGGTCATCTCATTTTGTTCTGCATTGAGTTTAGGTATTGCGATGGTCATCGGACAATTCATCAGTCAGCTCATATCGATCGGGGCTGCTGAAAAAACGGGTGGCATCATCCTCATTTTCCTTGGTGCCTGGATGGTATACCAGTATTTTAAGCCGGAAAAAGATTTGAAAGATGATAGATACCATGAAAAGATCATCTTTAATTTTGAAATTAAATCACTTGGGGTAGTCATTAATATTTTACAAAAACCATTGAATGCCGATTTTGATAAATCAGGTACGATTACGGGTATCGAAGCGCTTGTTCTGGGTTTTGCACTTTCGCTGGATGCGTTCGGGGCCGGAGTTGGCGCGGCTATGATCGGCATTTCACCGATTATCCTCGCAGGGTGCATCGCTGTTATGAGTTCAATTTTCATTTGGAGCGGACTTCAAAGCGGGAAATTGCTTTCAAATAATAAAATTGTCCAGCATTTGACCTTTCTTCCAGGTGTACTATTGATCATCATCGGTATATTCAAGTTATGAAACATGGTTAAAAGGGGGAGCTTATGGGACAAATCATTGGAATCACCGGAGGCATCGCCAGTGGGAAAAGCACTGTCAGCCTTTATTTAAAGGAACTCGGATTCACGATTGTCGATGCAGATTTGGCTTCCCGTGCTGTCGTTGAGCCGGGTGAAGAGGCCTATCATCAAGTTGTGAAGGCATTTGGTGAAGATATCTTATTGCCGGATGGGAATATAGATCGCGTCAAGCTCGGGTCGATCATATTTAATGATCAGGAAAAGAGATTGCTATTGAATGGCATCGTGCATCCTGCCGTCAGGAATTGGATGCGCCTCAAAACGGAAGAGGCACTATCATCAGGGGAAGAAACGGTGTTCATGGATATACCGCTCCTATTCGAAAGTAAGTTGACATTCATGGTGGAAAAGACACTTTTGATCTATGTAGATGAGCAAGTTCAATTGCAGCGATTAATGAACAGGAATGGTCTTTCGGAGACGGAGGCACTTGCCAGGATCAATTCGCAAATGCCCTTGGCCGATAAAAAGGCCTTAGCGGATGCCGTAATCGACAATAATGGGGACATTAATGAAATGAAGAGGCAAGTGAAGTCCATACTTAGCGAATGGCATGTCATATAAACATGATAAAAAGAGGAAACCGTCCGGTTTCTTCTTTTTGTGTTGAAAAAATAAGTACAATCCGCATTTTTATTAGCACAATTCCTTCGAATTATGTTATACTAATTACATGTGAAAGGTAATAAGTATAACACTAATATTTTCTGGAGGGTCCGAACAATGAATTCAAGAATAGCGATTAACGGGTTTGGGAGAATTGGAAGAATGGTTTTCCGAAAGGCCATATTAGATGAGAGTTTGGACATTGTTGCCATTAATGCAAGCTATCCAGCCGAAACTTTAGCACACTTACTAAAATATGATACGATACATGGTAAATTCGACGGTATCATTATAGCGGAAGATGATTCACTAGTAGTGAATGGCCGCCGAGTAAAACTAATAAATAACCGTGATCCAAAGCTATTGCCTTGGAAAGAGTTGAACATAGATATTGTAATTGAAGCTACAGGTAAATTCAATGATCGTTCCAAAGCGGCTCTTCATTTAGATGCTGGAGCAAAAAGAGTCATTTTATCAGCGCCGGGTAAAAATGAAGACGTTACCATTGTAATGGGTGTAAATGAGGAAGTGCTGGAAATCGACAAGCATTTCGTCATATCCAATGCATCTTGTACAACCAACTGTCTTGGACCGGTTGCAAAAGTGCTTGATGAAAAATTCGGCATAAACAACGGTTTAATGACAACGATTCATTCTTATACAAATGATCAAAATAATATCGATAACCCGCACAAAGACTTAAGACGTGCCCGTGCCGCTGCGGAAAGCATGATTCCTACGACTACAGGAGCTGCAAAAGCCATCTCGCTAGTGTTGCCTCAATTAAAAGGCAAGCTTCATGGAATGGCGATCCGCGTACCGACACCTAACGTATCTCTAGTCGATCTTGTTGTGGATTTAAACTGTGATGTCACGATTGATGAAGTGAACCAAGCCTTCATCGATGCTTCGGAAAATGAACTCAAAGGAATTATGGAATTCACGATGGAACCTTTAGTTTCCAGTGATTTCAAAACGAATCCTCACTCTGCAATCATCGATGGTTTGACGACGATGATGATTGGGGACAGGAAAGTGAAAGTCCTTGCATGGTATGATAATGAGTGGGGTTACTCCAACCGGGTAGTGGATCTTGTGAAATTGGTGGGATCCGAGTTGAAAAAAACTTCCGAAGTCGAACTATCAGTAAAATAATGAAAAAAAATCGGGCCTGCTAAAATTTTTTTAGCGGGCTATTTTTAATGCAGTGTCCCATCGATTCCTGGCTGCTTTAAGGTGCTGAATAAACGCGGATTACAGAATTTCCCCCACATTGGAACCTTCGCTATATCCCTATTACATATAAAGTTTATCTTTCTAAATTTTCAATTTGGAGTTGCAAAAAAAATTCAAACCATATATACTATGAATCGTGAACTTCTTCAAAAGCGGTTTGCATGATGGCTACTTAAAGGGTTAGGACCTCTTTGGACTAACTTTCCCCCGTGGTAGTTATCAGAACTTATTTTTAAATCATGGTAAGGGGGAAGCTTAATATGGAAACAGCTTACACTATGGAAACAATGGGTAGACATGTCATTTCTGAACTTTGGGGTTGTGACTTTGAAAAACTGAACAATATCGATTTAATTGAAAAGATCTTTGTCGATGCTGCTTTGAAATCAGGTGCAGAGGTACGAGAAGTTGCCTTTCACAAATTTGCTCCACAAGGGGTAAGCGGGGTTGTCATCATTTCTGAATCACACTTAACGATTCACAGTTTTCCAGAACACGGCTATGCGAGCATCGATGTCTATACATGCGGTAACTTGGATCCGAATATTGCGGCAAATTATATTGCAGAAGCTTTGAATGCGCAAACACGTGAAAACATAGAATTACCACGTGGATTAGGTCCTGTACAAATGAAAAAAGCCAATATAAGTGCCCTATAAAAAACACGTATACACAGAGATGCCATGGGTGCATCTCTTTTTTAATGCAATGAACCGGCAGCCTGCTTCACTTAAAGCAAAGGATTGCCTTGTTGTGGCACAAAGACATTGACAACGGTGCTCCAAGGGCAGAACAAAAGTGCCTGCTGCTGGAAGTTACACTTTTTACTTGTACTGGCCGTTCCTTTTAATATAAGATTAAGATAGAGAAGTAAATCCTTGGGGAACATTTAGATAGGGGAGTCCTACATAAAATACGGAGCTGATAATGATGAAATGCCCATCATGTCAATATAACGGAACAAGAGTGCTCGATTCCAGGCCAGTCGATGAAAGTAAATCGATTCGACGACGCCGTGAATGTGAGGCATGTGGTTTTCGATTCACGACATTTGAAAAGGTGGAGGAAACACCGCTTATTGTAGTGAAAAAGGGCGGGACACGGGAAGAGTTCAGTCGTGATAAAATCCTGCGTGGCTTAATCAGGGCTTGCGAAAAACGCCCGGTTCCCTTGAAGGAACTAGAGCAAATTACCAGCTATGTAGAAAAAGAACTGCGCAACCAGGGCATATCGGAAGTGAAAAGCGACAATGTCGGCGAAATGGTAATGGACAAGCTGGCGGAAGTCGATGAGGTTGCCTATGTAAGGTTCGCATCCGTCTATCGACAATTTAAAGATATCAATGTCTTTATCGATGAATTGAAAGATTTATTAAATAAAGAAAGAAAGTAGAGCTGAAGATTCACTTTGGCTCTTTTTTCACTACATCTTTTGAAAGGTTTGAATGGAGATGTCAATGCATTGGCAAGAATTGCTCCCAGCGGATTCATATTTGGTCTCATCTGCGGGGCTGCTTCATGATTATGATCGGAAAATACTTACCCGACTATACCAACCTCTTATTGGACCTATCTGCATTAGCCTATATATGACGTTATGGAGTGAGCTGGAGGAAAACAGGCTATGGTCGGAAACCTCCTCACATTATCAATTAATGAATACCATCGGCCTTAAATTAGGTGATATTTACGAAGCACGCCTTTTACTTGAAGGAATTGGCCTGTTGAATGTATATAAGAAATCGAAAAATGAAACGAAGGAATTCATCTATGAGTTAAACCCGCCGCTTTCCCCCCAACAGTTTTTCACGGATGGCATGCTGAATATTTACTTATACAAAAAAATCGGCAAAGCGCAATTCAACCGGTTAAAGAGATTCTTTTGTGACGATCATATCTCACCGGATCAATATGAAGCCGTGACTAAATCTTTTGCGGAAGTATTCTCATCAGATCATTTGGACTCTTTATATGTAACGGATGAAGCGAAAAACGAATGGAAACCGATTCCTGAACAGCAATTCATCGATCGGAAGGAAGGCGTCGAGCCATCGGGGTTTGACGATTTATTTGATTTTGACCTTTTGTTTGCCGGGATGAAATCCTCGATCGTACCGAAAAAGGCTTTTACTCCGAAAATAAAAAGCACGATTGCCAAACTTGCTTTTTTATATGGCATTGATCCGCTGGAAATGCAAAAACTAGTAATGGATGCCATTTCAATGGATGATGAGATTGATGAGGAAGTGCTCAGGAAGGCGGCAAGGGACTGGTATCAGATCGAACGGCAGGCTGATATGCCTTCCCTCGTCAATCGGGTGCAGCCGATTCGTGAACGTACACAAAAAGAAGAACCTAAAACACAGGAACAAGAGTTAATCCGTCATTTGGAGACGATTTCCCCAAGGGAGCGGCTTATGCAATTGTCTGGCGGTGCAGAGCCATCAAGCGGTGATTTGAAAGTGGTTGAGGGCGTGATGATCAATCAAAAGCTGAATCCGGGTGTCGTCAATGTCTTGATTGAATACGTCATGCTCAAAACCGATATGAAGTTCACGAAGGGCTATGTGGAAAAGCTGGCAGGCCATTGGGCACGGCTGAAAGTCTCTACGGTCGTCGAGGCGATGGAACTAGCTAAAAATGAACATAGGAAATATCAGGACTGGGCTCAAGGAAGCAGGAATGCTGCGAAGGGCAGCCGGAAAAAGGCGATCCGGGAAGAAGTGGTTCCGGAGTGGCTAGAGAAAAAAGAAGAAGCACAGCAGGAGCAGAATGCCGATCAGCCTGAATTGGATGCCCAGAAACGCGAGCTTCTGGAGAAATGGAAGCAGTGGAAAGCTGGAGGTGAAATGAACGATGGAAAAGATTAATAGTTCCCTTAATAAATTGGCCAATACAAACCAATTTCAACAGCGGTTTGAAAAGATGAAACAGGAGATTTTTGAAGACGAACAAGTGCGGTTATTTTTGAATGCCAACAGTTCGACGGTCACGAAGGACATGATCGATAAAAATTTGGGTAAGCTTTATGAGTTCACTTCACAAAGCAATAAGTGTGATAAATGTCCGAGCTTGGATGGCTGCATCAATATGATGCAAGGGTATTATCCCAAATTGGTCGTTCAAGGGAAAGCCTTGAACCTGCATTATGAAATCTGCCCGCGGAAATTGGCAGAGGATGAAAAGCGGAAACGGGAAAAATTGATCCGCAGCCTATATGTACCGAAGGATATTTTAAAGGCGACCATTGAGGACTTCACCCAAACGGATAATGGAAACAAACGCTTGGATGTTTTTAGTAAAGCGATGTCGTTCATCATGGAATATGAGCCAGGTAAAAAGCAAAAAGGCTTATATATATATGGGAAATTCGGTGTTGGGAAAACGTACTTATTAGGTGCGATTGCCAATGAACTTGCGGAAAGGCAAATTTCCTCCCTTATTGTCTACGTCCCTGACTACTTGCGGGAACTTAAGGGGTCGATAGGTGATAATACGGTCAATGAAAAAATTGAGATGGTGAAAACGGCACCTGTCCTCATGCTGGATGATATTGGAGCGGAGTCCATGACGAGCTGGGGACGCGATGAGGTTTTTGGTCCGATTTTGCAATTTAGGATGCTGGAAAACCTGCCGACGTTTTTCACTTCGAATTTTGACCTGAATGGCTTGGAGAACCACCTAACCTTTTCACAGCGTGGCGAGAAGGAAGAAGTGAAGGCGGCCAGGGTAATGGAAAGAATTCAATATTTAGCGGAACCGGTCAAGCTGGATGGCGTGAATCGGAGAAGATGAAGGAAAGTGGTCTCTTAATGGAGGTCACTTTTTTCTTTTACAAGGCCCATCCTACTTCTAAACACGTCCCCATCCCCATATACATGAACAAACAGACAAGGGGGAAGGGGGGATGTCGTAGTGCAGATTTCGTTTCAAAACGATTCAGAGGCATTGAAATTACTGAATTTCGTTTCTGTCCATCCACTGGGGGCAGAATTTCAAGCATACATTCGATTTCTTCCGCAACAAGGCATGCATGTGGATATGACGAAGTCTTCTGGTGATAAATGGCTAATTCTGCTTCGTGATGCATTTCATTCTTTTTTATTGGAAGAAAAGACGCTTCCTGTTCTGGAGCAAATAATAGTCGGTAAATTTTTTTATAGGGAACGGGAAGAAATCGAAGCCATCATGGAAATTGCATCTTCGATCATAGAGGTGGAAAGAGCCAGGAATCAAGATGGAGCATTCAGTACGGAGAAACGATTGATTGAGGAAGGACTTCAAAGCATCTTGGCCGGAAAGGTATCTTTTTCATTCGATTCTTTTACGACCTTCCGTTTAAAATCATTTCAGCACACTTTGGAAAAGTATGTCGTTAAGGCGATTGATGAATACAAGCTGGAGCAGGACTATCAAAATTTCATTGCCACTCTCCGCGACTGCCTTCATGGGCAGGAGTCGAAATTAAGAAAGCTTCACCTGGTCAACCGGGATGGTTTTCATTTCTATGATCAGAAATTCAGCAAACTCGACCGGCAAAAAATCAATAGTATGATCGACCGGAGGCTTCTTGCCAAAAGTTCACTTTTTCTCGATACAGTGATACTTGCCCCGCTTTTATCGATTGCTCCCGAAAACTTGTGCATCTATACCGATGACAAGGAAGAAGGGCTGATCCAGACCATTTCAAAGATTTTCGAAGAACGGGCGACCATTTTGCCACTTTCGTCATTTTCAATGCATTTGAATGATCTTTCGTGGAAAAAAGAAAATTAACCTTGATTTTCACCGTATAACAAATTATAATTTCCTACATACTATTAAAAAACTAAAAGTTATGATGAGGACAAGGGTATTCTAGTCGCCGATTATCAGAGAGGGAAGCCAACAGGCTGTAAGCTTCCTATTCGCATGGAACACTTACCACCTTTAAACTTCGGCTCGGAAAGCAGGCATTCTGCGAATATGAGCTGACGGGAAGCTGCCGTTACCAAGTTACAAGTGCCATTTTGCCGTGAAAAGCAAGCTGGAACGAGGGTGGAACCGCGGGTTATGATATTTATTACTAAGCTCGTCCCTGTTTTATACAGGGGCGGGCTTTTTTGTGTTGTAATGGAATCAAAACCCAAAATTTGTTCGAACAATAAGAAGGAGTGAAACTGAATGTCAGAATTACTGAAAATATCTTTTCCTGACGGAGCGGTTAAGGAGTTTGCCAAAGGCACAACAACTGAAGACATCGCTGCATCCATCAGTCCTGGTTTAAGGAAAAAATCCATTGCCGGAAAATTCAATGGTGAATTATATGATTTGAAACGTCCGATTGAACAAGATGGCACAATCGAAATCGTCACACAGGACGCGGCGGATGCTCTTGAAATATTGCGTCACAGTACAGCGCACTTGATGGCACAAGCGATCAAACGTTTGTACAAAAACGCTAAATTCGGCGTAGGTCCGGTCATCGAGGGCGGTTTTTACTATGATATGGATATGGAGGAATCATTGACTCCCGAAGACCTTCCATTGATTGAAAAAGAAATGAAGAAAATCGTCAACGAAAACTTGGCAATTTCCCGCATCGAAGTGAGTCGTGATGAAGCCATTTCCCGTTTTAAAGAAATCGGCGACGAGTATAAATTGGAGTTGATCGATGCGATTCCTGCCGATCAGCAGGTGACGCTTTATGAGCAAGGTGAATTCTTTGACCTTTGTCGAGGCATTCATGTTCCATCAACGGGGAAAATCAAGGAGTTCAAGCTATTGAGCATAGCTGGAGCATACTGGAGAGGCGATAGCAAAAACAAAATGCTTCAACGCATTTACGGTACGGCTTTCTATAAAAAAGAAGATTTAGCCGAACACCTGCGTTTCCTTGAAGAAGCCAAGGAACGTGACCATCGTAAAATCGGCAAAGAATTGAACTTGTTCATGAGCTCACAGAAAGTGGGGCAAGGGTTGCCGATGTGGTTGCCAAAAGGCGCGACCATCCGTCGGACAATCGAAAGATATATCGTGGACAAGGAAGAACGATTGGGATATGACCATGTCTACACACCTGTAATGGGAAGCGTGGACCTTTATAAAACATCTGGACACTGGGATCATTACCAGGACGGCATGTTCCCTGTCATGGAGATGGAAAACGAACAGCTTGTCCTGCGTCCGATGAACTGTCCGCATCACATGATGGTCTATAAAAACAGCATCCACAGCTATCGAGAACTGCCAATTCGGATTGCCGAGCTAGGATTGATGCACCGTTATGAAATGTCAGGTGCCCTTTCAGGCCTTCAGCGTGTACGTGGAATGACTTTGAATGATGCGCACATTTTCGTCCGTCCCGACCAAATCAAAGAAGAGTTCAAGCGTGTCGTGAACCTGGTTCTTGAAGTATATAAAGATTTCGATATCAAGGATTATTCATTCCGGCTGTCTTATCGCGATCCACAGGATACAGAAAAATACTTCGATGATGATGACATGTGGGAAAAAGCACAAAGTATGTTAAAAGGCGCCATGGACGAACTTGGCCTGGATTACTTTGAAGCGGAAGGTGAAGCGGCATTCTACGGTCCTAAGCTTGATGTTCAGGTGCGTACGGCCTTAGGGAAAGACGAAACGCTTTCCACTGTTCAGCTTGATTTCTTGCTTCCTGAACGTTTTGATCTTAATTACGTCGGTGAGGACGGCAAGCAGCACCGCCCGGTTGTTATCCACCGCGGCGTCGTTTCCACAATGGAGCGTTTTGTCGCGTACTTGATCGAAGAATACAAGGGGGCATTTCCGACTTGGCTTGCACCTATCCAAGCACAAGTGATCCCGGTCTCACCTGGAGTGCACTTGGATTATGCGAAAGAAGTGCAGGAAAAACTTAAAGCGCAAGGCATTCGTGTCGACCTGGATACACGTGACGAAAAAATCGGTTACAAAATCCGTGAAGCGCAAATGCAAAAAATCCCGTACATGCTCGTTGTTGGAGACAATGAAGTCAAAGAAGGCAGCGTGAATGTACGTAAATATGGTGAACAAAAATCCGAAACGATCGCTTTTGAAGATTTCGTTTCAGCGATTAAGGCGGAAGTAAGCCGTTAAAAGCAAAAAGGGGGGCACATATAGTTGTGTCCCTCTTTTAATTGATACATGATAAAATGGAACCATCATGTGAAAATATGTACAGCAATGAAAAGGAGGGTCAGCATGAAAAAGAAATTTACTTATCTATTCGGACCGACATTCCTTGTCATCATCATCTTATTGTTAATGGATGATTATCGGCAATATGCCATTGTCCCGGTCCTGCTTTTTTGGATAGTCCTATTTTCCTGGGACACCATTGACAAAAAGAAAAAGGCGAAAGAAAACTCATAGCATTTGATGGCTTCGATGAGCATGGAATGTAACCAAAGGGGGAGTGGGGATAAATGGAGATTAGAAAGGCTTCTAGGAAAGACGCTGATAACTTGGCTGCTCTGTTCAATCATGTTGAAGATTCCGGGTATATGCTGTTCAACCCTGGGGAAAGAAAAGCGACGGGGAAACAAATGGAAAAGCAAATGGAGCAAATCGAAAAAAATCCCCTTTCCGTTTTCCTCGTCGCTGCTAGCGGCCATGAGTTGAAAGGTTACCTAATCTTATTGGGCAATCAAATGGGCCGAACGAGGCATTCCGCCAAAATTGTCATCGGCATCAATGAACAGGACAGAGGAAAAGGCATCGGTACGAAGCTATTTCAGAAAATGGAGGAGCATGCACGGATAAAAGAAATACGGCGCCTGGAATTGTCCGTGATCGCAAACAACGCCCCTGCGCTTTCCTTATATCGAAAAATGGGTTTTGAAAAGGAAGGAATAAAGCGGGAATCACTGTTTTTTGATGGAAAGTATCATGATGAATATTTTTTGTCCAAATTACTTTAAAAAACGTATTGTCAAATAACTGAATGTCTGATAATATTAATTTTGTTGTGAAAAACGAATAAATTAGCATTTGACAAGTCATCAGTGTTTATGATATATTTCTAAAGTGAATTGAATACGTGTTTGAGGAAAAGAAGAAGCACCCGCTTCTCACCTGGTTGACGCAAACAATGCAGTTAACAGGTCATGATTTGATTATTTGGATCTTTCTGAATGAGTCTATCAGTGTGGGTGCAACATGCATCCACACTTTTTTATTATGATTATATCCTGTAAGCGAGTTGTGAGCGTGACCGAATTGATTCAAATATTCGTATTCGCCAATATCTTTGGAGGTGGCTAACTATTAGTAAAGACGCGATGGTAAACGAGGGCATCCGAGCCCGTGAAGTTCGTCTTATTGACCAAAACGGAGAACAACTTGGAATTAAAACGAAATTCGAAGCATTGGAAATTGCCGCTCGTGTAAATCTTGATCTAGTTTTAGTTGCTGCAAATGCAAAGCCTCCGGTAGCCCGGATCATGGACTACGGAAAACACCGCTTCGAGCAGCAAAAGAAAGACAAGGAAGCACGTAAAAATCAAAAAGTCATCAGTCTGAAAGAGGTTCGTTTGAGCCCGACGATTGAAGAACATGATTTCAATACGAAGCTTCGCAACGGTATTAAATTCCTTGAAAAAGGCGATAAAGTAAAAGCTTCTATCCGATTCAAAGGACGTGCCATTACGCATAAGGAAATTGGTCAACGTGTACTCGTTCGTTTTTCTGAAGCATGTAAAGAAGTGGCTACAATCGAGCAACACCCAAAAATGGACGGGCGCAGCATGTTCATTATCTTAGCACCGAAAAACGAAAAGTAATTGTAAAGTAATTTGTAATGAGGAGGAATACCTTATGCCTAAAATGAAAACTCACCGCGGATCTGCTAAACGTTTCAAAAAGACTGGATCCGGCAAACTTAAGCGTTCTAACGCTTACACAAGCCATTTATTTGCTAACAAATCTACTAAGCAAAAGCGTAAGCTTCGCAAAGCTAGCCTTGTAAGCAAAGGTGACTTCAAACGTATTCGTCATATGCTAGACAACATTAAATAAGTTCGATTTATCGAGTTAAATAGGAGGGAAATAACATGCCACGTGTAAAAGGCGGTACTGTTACTCGCAAACGTCGTAAAAAGGTAATAAAATTAGCTAAAGGTTACTATGGCGCGAAACATATTCTTTTCAAAGTAGCTAACCAACAAGTAATGAAGTCAGGAAACTATGCTTTCCGTGACCGTCGTCAAAAGAAACGTGATTTCCGCAAACTTTGGATCACTCGTATCAACGCTGCAGCACGTATCAACGGTCTTTCTTACAGCCGTTTAATGCATGGTCTAAAGCTTGCTGGTATCGAAGTGAACCGCAAAATGCTTGCTGATCTTGCTGTTGCTGACGAACAAGCTTTTGCTCAATTAGCAACTGCTGCTAAACAACAATTAGACAAATAAGTCTGACTGATACAGCCACTCTCTTTTCAAGAGGGTGGCTTTTTATATATTTAAAGGAGGGAATGAGAATGCAAGGAGTATGGTTGATTGCTGCTTATGTGATCATCACGAACATCATCGGATTTGCCTTAATGGGAATCGACAAGAGGAAAGCGCGTAATGGGGAGTACAGGATCAGCGAAAGGACACTTTGGTTTTGGGCGGTCATAGGCGGAGGGACTGGGGCCTTTTTGGGGATGAAGCAATTCCGCCATAAGACGAAGCATGCCGCTTTTAAGTGGGGCCTGCCCATATTGATGATTCTTCAGATAGCCTTATTGATCAAGATGTTCATTCAATTGTAATATGTAGCCCATATAATGTATATGCTTGTAGAAGCAGCAAAGAGTAGCTGGAGGGAGAGCATGAATGATAAACTGACACTTGTAATGAGCTACGTTCAATCTGGAAGCGTGTTTGCACCGTTGATTTTTATCACTTTTCATTTATTAAGGCAATTTCTATTCATTCCCGTCATTGTGGTTTGCATGTCTGGCGGAGTATTATTCGGGGCTGCTTTTGGAACCATCTATTCGGTAATCGGTTTGACGTTGTCCAGTATGGCCTTTTATTTCGTGATCGGCAAATTTCCGAAAACAAAGGATAGGCTGCTGCGGCTTAAGAATAAGCTGTTTGGAAATCGAAAGCTCAATAGCCGGCAAATTGCTGTACTGAGGCTGATCCCATTCATACACTTTTACTTACTTTCGCTTTGCTTATTGGAATCCAATAAAGGGCTGAAAAATTATTTTTATCTATCCTTCATGACCAATCTCCCTGTAGCATTCGTATACACGGTTTTTGGCCACTATATTGCAGATTTCAGTCCAACGCTGATCGTCATCATTTTATTATCCTTAACATTATTGATCTATATATTGAGGGAGAAGCAGACGGTCGTCCCTTGGAAGGAATTTTTTCGTTCAGATGATTAATATAGAGCCTTGAGTCCATTTTTCTCAAGGCTCTTCATTATGTTTGATCTTTTTCATTTTTGTAAAAACTCCTTAACCGGGCTCTTCCAATCAATAACGGCATCCGGATATTGTTTTTTAATGGCTGCCTCGATCTTCAAGAAATCATTTCGCTTCAAGCTTTTCAGGCCGTCCATTTTTTTAGGCCAAATGAAGATGGAGATGACCTCGAAGGAGCGTTCCGTCGTCCCTAAATACTTTTCCCCTTCAAACATCACCCCGTTGTACGTCAATAAAAAATTCTTTCGTATATTGGCTGTATCGTCGAGCAGAAAGAACTTTTTCTGTTCATGTGCCAGTTCTAATTTTCTTTTCGGATTAAATAGGTATTTGATGACTGTATATATTAAGAAAATGATGAGGGCCAAAAGAATGAACCGCATGATCAATACCATGGCGCTACCTCCTTAAACAGAGTGATTCCCTTCATTTACGTATGGGTTTTTAATAAGTTTCATTTATTTGATATAATTTAAGGGAAGACGATAGAAAGAAGTGATGAAAATGAACATAGGTAAATTAATGGAGATGCAGGCAGCCTTGGATGAGCATATACAATCAAAGCATGATTTGGGTGCTGAAGATTTAGTGGAACGAAAGATACTTGCTCTTTTGGTGGAGCTTGGTGAGCTTGCCAATGAAACTAGATGTTTTAAATTCTGGAGTCTAAAAGGCCCCTCTGATAAAGAAACGATTTTGGCTGAATACGTGGATGGCATTCATTTCATTTTGTCACTCGGGATCGAACGGGGATTTGTACCGGAAGTTCCATCCGCCCTCAAGATGGATCAGGAGGATTTGACGCTTCAATTTACTGCTATTTACGGCTGCATCAGCGAATTTCGCACACAGCTGACAGAGTCATCTTTCCAAAAGGTTTTTGCTGAGTATTTACATTTAGGGGAATTGCTTGGATTTTCAGCAGTGGATGTGGAAAAAGCATATGTAAGCAAAAATGAAGTGAATTACGAAAGGCAAAAGCAAGGTTACTGATTGCTGATTGTTAATGCAAACGATTTTCTGTATAATTATTCTTGTAATGTAAGTTATAGGGAGGTATAGGGATGGCTAAATTGGATGAAACATTAAGGATGCTTGCTGACTTGACGGATGCTAAAGGCATCGCAGGAAATGAAAGTGAAGTAAGAAAAGTGATGACTGAATACATAACACCATTTGCAGATGAAATATCGACAGATGGCCTGGGAAGTTTGATTGCCAAGAAAACGGGTGATGAAAACGGACCGAAAATCATCGTTACCGGGCATATGGACGAGGTCGGTTTCATGATCACCCAAATTGATGATAAAGGATTTTTGCGTTTTCAGCCGGTAGGGGGCTGGTGGTCACAGGTAATGCTGGCACAGCGCGTGACGATCGTTACAAGTAAAGGTGATATAACTGGCATTATCGGTTCCAAGCCGCCGCACATCCTGTCAGCGGAGGCGCGGAAGAAGCCGATTGATATTAAGGATATGTTTATTGATATCGGTGCATCCAGCAAAGAAGAGGTTAAGGAATGGGGCGTCAAGCCAGGGGATATGGTTGTTCCATATTTTGAATTCACGGTCATGAATAATGAAAAGATGCTGCTTGCCAAAGCCTGGGACAATCGAATTGGCTGTGCAATCGCCATAGATGTGCTTAAACAGCTGAAAGACAGCGACCATCCTAATGTAGTTTATGGAATTGGCGCTGTGCAGGAAGAGGTCGGCCTGCGTGGCTCCAAAACCTCCACATTCAAAATTCAGCCGGATATCGGTTTTGCCGTCGATGTTGGCATTGCTGGTGATACACCGGGGGTTTCCGAAAAAGAAGCGATGAGTAAGATGGGGGAAGGCCCGCAAATCGTCATCTATGATTCATCGATGGTGGCACATAAGGGATTACGCGATTTCGTCACCGACACGGCTGATGAAATGAATATTCCTTATCAATATGAATCGATTCCGGGCGGCGGGACGGATGCAGGCTCCATCCATTTAACGGCAAATGGTGTTCCTGCACTGGCCATCACGATTGCCACACGCTACATTCATTCACATGCAGCAATGCTCCACCGGGATGATTATGAGAATGCAGTTAAGCTCATTGTCGAAGTGATCAAACGCCTCGATCGTGAAGCGGTTGATCGGATCATTTACGAGTAATATAGAAAAGTAAAAATGGAGAGGCCCAATCAGGTCCTCTCCATTTTCTTTTCCTTATTTTCACTTATCTTCGACGATTATATAGACCGCTTTGACGGGACCATGGACGCCGACGACAAGGTCCATTTCGATATCAGCCGAATTGCTCGGCCCTGTTATGAAGTTGATGCAGGAAGGAACGACATCGCCCCGGGCAACTTTAGAACGGATGGCCGCTGCAGCCTGAGTCATTCGCGGGACGATGGTGCTTTTTGGAATGATGGAAACATGGCAGGAAGAAAGGAAGCTGATGGAACGGCCATGGTCCTTGTCGCTGAACAAGACGACGGTCGCTGATTCTGCCAGTGTCATCTCACTGAATGTGATTCCGATGTTAGCACTTTCTGCTTTTTCGATATTTACTTTCCCGGCTTGGTGATCCCATATATGGACATCTTTGTCCTTAAAGATGCCCTCCAACCCATAGTCGGAAAACCGATCGTCCTTGGGGATGATCAAGGGTCCGTTTCCAAGCTCTTCGATCACCTGATTCAAACAATGCATCACTTGCTTGGAGTCGGTAACGTGAAACTGAGTATGCACCCGTTTACATTGCTCCTGCAACTCCGCGACAAGGTCATTTGGTGTCGCATGTTTCAAAACTTCTTTTTGGGGGGCGTGCTTCCATTCCGGAACGGAGATGCCTTCCGTAATAGGAGCCCTTCCCAGGTTTTTGGCTATATTGTTTAAAAATGAACCTTCATTATGGATGGTTCCATTCATGATGGTTTCCCTCCTTTTTCCCGATTTTTAAACCAGTCCCGAAAGCTCTCTTTCCCTGGAGCAGGGAACTCGCGGCTTTCTGTCCAAGTTTTGAGTGGTCCCGGTCCTTTCGAGATGATATCACCCGTTTTAAAAGGAGACATCGCGGATGGGGCCATTTTGGAGCCGAACTTATAAAGCATAGGCGATGCCGCACCGATTCCGAAGGCTTTCATGGCCATCTTTTCTGAAAATGGCGCCATTTTTTCCTTTTCAACGATGACCTCGCGATGCTTCCTCAGTAAGTCATGGAGAGGGATCTTAACCGGACAGGCATCCGTACAGGCTGCACAAAGAGTGGAGGCATATGGCAGCTCCTTGAAATCATCATACCCCCCGAGTAAGGGTGAAAGCACAGCGCCGATTGGTCCTGGATATATGGAACCGTATGAATGACCGCCAACCTGACGATAAACCGGGCAGACATTTATACAGGCAGCACATCGAATGCATTGAAGAACGGATTGGAACTCAGTTCCTAAAATGGAGGAGCGTCCATTATCTACGATCACAAGGTGAAATTCCTCGGGTCCGTCTACATCGCCTTCATCACGCGGCCCGGTAAGTGCGGTGATGTAACTGGTCAACCTTTGGCCTACAGCGCTTCTTGTCAATAAGCTGACAAGGACTTCGAATTCATCGAATGTAGGCACAAGCCGTTCCATTCCCATCACGGTGATTTGCGTTTTTGGTAGGGCAGTGACCAAATCGGCATTTCCTTCATTCGTCACCAAACCGATCGAGCCCGTTTCCGCAATAGCAAAATTACAGCCGGTGATGCCCACATCGGCGCTTAAGAAATCTTTCCGCAGAATGCCCCGCACATGGGCGGTAAGCTCTTCCGGTTTTTCGGTTTGCGTATATGCAAGCTTTTCTTTAAAAACATCCCTAATCTGCTCCTTATTTTTATGGAGAGCTGGTGCGACGATATGGGAAGGGGGATCATGATCATCCACTTGTAAAATGTATTCACCCAGGTCCGTTTCAACGACATCAAGGCCAACGGCTTCAAGAGTTGCATTCAAATTGATTTCTTCCGTGACCATCGATTTGGATTTCACGACCTTTTTGGCGTTCTTTTTAACAATGACATCCTTGATGTAGCCGCTTGCTTCTTCAGCGGTTTCAGCAAAGAAGACATGACCGCCCCTTTTCGAAACATTTTCTGCAAGCTGGTGCAAATAGAAATCAAGGTTACTGAGCACATGCTGCCGGATTTCCTCCCCAAGGGAACGCCAATCCTCCCAGCTTCCCAATTCATCAACGGCAGTCAGTCGCCGTCCGTGTAATCGTTCTTGGGCACTCGATACGGCTAATCGCATAAAATCATTATGTATTCCTTCATCCACGCGGTCTTTAAACTTGGCAGAGCTGGTTTTCATAGCCATTAGTTATTTCCCTCCTCGGCTTTCTCTAGATACTATTCAGGACTTCCGCAATATGAAGCACTTTCACCGGTTGCCCCTTCCTTTGGATCCGTCCGCCAATATTCATCAAACATCCGGCATCCCCGCCAATTAAGAAATCGGCCCCGGTAGCTTCAATATTACAGACTTTCTCCTCGACCATTTGCCCGGAAATGTCACCCATCTTAACCGAAAAGGTCCCCCCGAACCCGCAGCAGTTTTGGGCATCCGGAAGTGGTGTCATTTCCAGCCCCCTGACATGGCTTAACAAAATGGCAGGTGCTTCCTTCACCTTGAGCAGCCGTGTCATATGGCATGAAGTATGATAAGTGGCCTTTCCCTTAAGGGTCGCCCCGACATCGGTCACTTTTAAGACATCCACGATGAATTGGGTCAATTCATATGTTTTAGCCGCTAATGATTCGGCCCTCTTTTCCCATTCGGCATCTCCTTTGAAAAGAACCGGATATTCTTTGAACATCGCTGCGCAGGAACCGGAAGGTGTGACGATATATTCAGCATCCGCGAACGTTTTAATCATCTTTTTCATAGCTTCCTTCGATTCCTTCGTATACCCGCTATTATATGCGGGCTGTCCGCAGCATATCTGGGACACGGGGAAATCGATCTCACAGCCTAATCGCTCGAGCAGCTCCACTGTCGCTTTGCCGACGTTGGATTGAAACAAATCCACTAAACATGTTGCAAAGAGAGTAACTTTCAATTTGAACTCCTCCTTTTTCAAATAGGTTAACAGGTCATCTGATGACTAGAAAATGGAAAAAGGAAATGGTTAAGAGAATAGACCAATTTCCAAGATTTTTTAATTGAAGTAATCGTTTTCAAAATAATATATCAATTTAATCCTATTTTGTATAGGGGATTTTTGAAATTTAAAGGAAGGTCAACTGTGATTTTGCTGATTTTTTTGGATGACCCGATCCAGTGCCTCCTCAACGCTTTGAAGGTGAAACAGCATGGCACTGCGGGCTCCGTCTTCATCCTGTGCCACGATTGCATCATGAATCCTGACATGCTGCTGGTGAAGTTTCTTAAGTGACATTTCTTCGGAATAAAGCGCAATCCGGCGGATATCCCGCATCTTTTCCGTCATTAATTCCGAGACGTGGTTCATCAATGTGATCAGCAGCTCATTTTGTGATGCGTTTGCCACTGCAACATGGAAGGCGATATCCGCTTTATCACTTAGTTTTTCATCATCTGATACCTTTTCCATATCAAAAAGCCTTTCCTTGAGTTCGATAAGGTTTTCTTCCGTTCTCTTCTTCGCTGCCACTTCTGCCGTACCGGACTCAAGTATTTTCCGGACTTCCAGTAAATGCTTGATATTGTCCTGATCCATCAAAAGGGCGGCAGACAAGGGATGGTTCATGATGGTGGGATCGAAGGTTTTGACGAATGTTCCTTCACCTTGTTTTATTTCAATAAGACCCATTGAACTCAATGCACTTAATGCTTCGCGGATGGCCGGACGCCCGACTTGGAAATTTTCCGCAAGCTGCTGAATGGAATCCAATTGTTCACCTGGTTTCAGGCTGCCTGACCGAATCATTTCATAAAGTTCATCGCTGACTTCTTCATAAATTTTTTTCGGTTTGATTTTTTTATATACCAAGTAGTAGCACCTCTATTTTCTATGAGTTTCTCTGGTTAATATTATATAACACAAATGATCTTTCACACTTCCCGAAGGTTAAAAAAACAATAAAAAATAAAAAAATTCTTGATTTTATATTTTTAATCATTTAATTTTAATGAGTACTCATCAAGTCATCTGATGACTTGGAATTTTCGGATATGTAAGGGGTTTCATTTAGCGGTTGATTTCTGAATTTTTTAAAAAATTTATAGAAAATGGAGTCGAAATGAATGACATGGACACAAAACTTTACGCCGATCACCGATAATTTAGCTTTATCATCTCTTGCCGCACTCATTCCTATTCTTTACTTTTTCTGGGCACTTACCATCAAACGCATGAAAGGTTACATTGCTGGTATAACCACGTTGCTTGTAGCTCTTGCAGTGGCTGTATTGATATATGGAATGCCTGCAGGAAAAGCAGTGATGTCTGCTTCACAAGGAGCCGTATATGGGCTGCTCCCAATCGGATGGATCATCATCACTTCCGTATTTTTGTACAAAATGACTGTGAAAAGCGGACAATTCAATATCATTCGTTCTTCGGTGCTTTCGCTTACGGAAGACCGCCGCCTCCAGGCATTATTGGTGGCATTTTCTTTCGGGGCCTTCTTAGAAGGTGCAGCGGGATTTGGGGCACCGGTTGCCATTTCAGCCGCGCTTTTGGTCGGTCTTGGATTTAACCCGCTATATGCAGCAGGGATTTGTTTGATCGCAAATACCGCTCCCGTTGCATTCGGGGCGGTTGGAATACCGATCATCGCCATGGAAGGCCCAACTGGCATAGCCGCCATGGAAATTTCAAAAATGGTCGGCCGCCAATTGCCATTCCTTTCGGCTTTCATTCCGCTATATCTCATTTTAATAATGACTGGTTGGAAAAGGTCGCTTGAAGTCTTGCCGGCAATATTGGTTTCGGGATTTTCCTTTGCCATCACGCAGTACTTAAGTTCAAATTTTCTTGGGCCCGAATTACCGGACATCCTTTCCGCGTTAGTGTCACTATTTGCATTGGCGATTTTCCTTAAATTCTGGAAACCTAAAACGATCTTCCGCTTTGCATCCGAGGAAACGGCAGCAGCTGCCGAACCTATATATGCTGCAGAAGCGGAAACAAAATACACGAAAACGCAAATATTCCATGCTTGGTCACCATTCCTTCTGTTAACGCTTTTCATAACAATATGGGGGATGAACCCAATAAAGCCGGCACTCTCCGGACATTATGAAGGCAACAATGCATTGCTTGGCGGAATCAATGAAATCGGGAAACTATTAACCTTCCAAATCGAAGTCCCAGGTCTGCATAATGCGATAATCGGAAGCGATGGATTGCCGATTGCGGCTTTCTATAAAATAGAACTGCTCGGAGCGGCAGGGACTGCGATTTTACTGGCTGCCATCGTAACGAAATTCATCGCACACATGTCGGCAAAAGACGTTTATAGCACCTTTGTTGAAGCGATGAAAGAGCTGGCAAAACCAATCTTGATGATTTCTGCCGTGGTGGCTTTTGCCTATGTAACGAATGCTTCAGGCATGTCGACAACATTAGGGATGACCCTTGCAAAATCGGGTGATTTATTTCCGTTCTTCGCACCGGTTCTCGGCTGGCTGGGAGTGTTCATTACCGGATCGGATACATCAGCCAACCTCTTATTTGGCAGTCTCCAAAAAGTGACCGCCCTTAAAGTGGGGATGGAGCCGGTCTTGGCACTTGGGGCGAACTCTTCCGGAGGGGTCACGGGAAAGATGATTTCCCCCCAATCGATAGCGATTGCCTGTGCTGCCGTTGGATTGGCGGGCAGGGAATCGGAATTATTGAGATTCACGCTCAAACATAGTTTGTTTTTATTGCTGCTTGTTTGTGTGATTACCTTCTTGCAAAATGGCGTCCTTTCCTGGATGATTCCATAAGTAGAATGAGGCTCCCTTTGCATAGGGGAGCCTCGAAATATTTTCAAGCCCATTCAAAAAAGGAGGACCTATCATGCAATTGTCAGCTGTGGCAGGAAAATTGGTTCATGAGGTTCGAAAACTGATCGATGAGGAAATCATCATTATTGACCATGCTGGCACGATTATCGCCAGCACCGATAACAGCCGTATTGGAGCTTATCATGAAGGAGCCATCCACGCTTTCAACAATCGTGAGAAATTGATCATCAATAAACAGGATGAACGAAGTTGGAAAGGAGTGAAGGCAGGTATAAATCTACCTATTTTCTTTAACCAGGAAGCAGTTTGTGTCATTGGAATTACGGGCGACCCGAAACATGTTTCCCCCTATGGGGAACTTTTAAAAAAGATGACGGAGATGTTCATTCAGGAAAGCTATCATATCGAACAAGCAGAATCCCAATCACGTCTGATGGAATTCTTTGTATTTGAATGGCATCAGCTTCAGACGTTCAATGAGCTTTTCCTTCAGAAGGCCAAATTACTTGGGGTCGATGTTCATGCAGACCGGATCATCACCCTTGGTGAATTTAAGACTGAGGAAATCATTGAACCTCATGTGTGGAGAACGCTTCAGATATACGTAAGACAGCAGCATCCCAATGACATCGCGGTCCGTTGGGGGAGGAACCAATTCGTGATTCTTTCTATAGCCGATTTCATCGGTTCAAAAATCCAGCAATTAAAGAAAATAAGTACACTGCAAAAAAAGCTGGAAGAGAGTTCGGGTTATAAAGTGTGTGCTGGAGTTAGTTCGCGAGCATCGGGATCCGCTTTCAGGTCAGCGTTTTTTAAAGCGGAACGTTCTTTGAAAATCGCGTTTCCTTCTTCGGGGATCATATTTGACGAGGACTTGAAGATTGAGGTCCTGCTTGATGAAGTTACTGCTGAAACACGGCATGAATATTTATCACGGACGATTCATGAGTTGCTTCCTAATGAGGAGCTCCTTAAAACCCTTTCCATGTATTTTGCATGCGATCTATCTCTTAAGGAGACCGCTAGAGCCCTGCATATCCATATCAATACCCTCCATTACAGGCTCAAGCGCATAGAAGATTTGACCTGTCTGAATCCTAGGAAGCTGGCCGATTTAGTCACTATGTATCTAGCATTAAGTATGTTGGATAATCATACAAATTAATTCTTTGAAAAGCTCTAAATTCTATATGTTCATACATAGATGATGGAGTGTTTTCTTTCTTATACTTACATCATATGAAAAATCATGAATTTCCTATGTTTATAAGAGGAGGATGTACATGTTAACAAAGCAGGTCAAGCAGCTACTTCTTACCATCGTCGGTCAGGAGAATTTCGATGACTCGAAAGTGGAATGTCTAGTCTATTCATATGATGCAACGCCAGGGTTTCAAGCGATGCCGGATGCTGTCATTAAACCGGGCAGCACAGCTGAAGTAGCAGCCATCGTCAAAGTTTGCAACGAATACAATGTTCCGATCGTCCCACGCGGATCTGGGACGAATTTAAGCGGAGGCACTTGCCCGACAGAGGGGGGGCTTGTCCTTTTATTCAATCGAATGAATTCATTACTTGAAATAGATGAGGAGAACTTAACGGCGACCGTACAGCCTGGACTTATCACATTGGACTTGATTTCAGCAGTTGAAGAAAAGGGATTGTTTTATCCGCCGGATCCCAGTTCGATGAAAATTTCCACTATTGGCGGAAACATTAATGAGAACTCTGGTGGACTGCGGGGATTAAAGTATGGAGTCACCCGTGACTATGTCATCGGGCTTGAAGCGGTCCTTCCGAATGGGGATATCATTCGAACAGGGGGCAAGCTTGCCAAAGATGTAGCCGGGTATGATTTAACAAAACTTTTTGTCGGCTCAGAAGGGACCTTGGGCATCGTTACGGAAGCGATCTTGAAGCTGATCCCCATGCCGGAAACGACAAAGACGATGCTTGCCTTATATCAAGATCTGGATGCTGCAGCCCAGTCAGTGACCAAGATCATTTCAAATAAAATCATTCCAGTTACATTGGAATTTCTTGATCGGCCGACATTGATCGTGGTTGAGGACTTTGCGAAAATCGGCTTGCCCACCAATGTGGAAGCCGTCCTGTTGATTGAACAGGATGGTCCGCCTGAAGTGGTGGAACGTGATATGAAAAGGATGGCCGATATCTGTCTTGAGGAAAAGGCGGTATCCGTGGAAATTGCCGAAACGGAATCTGATGCTGTCGCCTTGAAAACCGCAAGGCGAACAGCCCTCTCTGCACTGGCACGCCTCAAGCCTACGACCATTTTGGAAGATGCCACCGTTCCGCGGTCGGAAATTGCCAAAATGGTTAAAGCGATCAATGAGATCGCAGTCAAGCATAACGTGAACATTTGCACGTTCGGCCATGCTGGGGATGGGAACCTGCATCCAACATGCATTACCGATGCTCGTGATCATGAGGAAATGGAGAGAGTGGAGCTCGCTTTTGCCGACATTTTTGCCGTGGCTATCGACCTTGGCGGAACGATAACAGGTGAACATGGTGTAGGGGCGATGAAGGCACCTTATCTTGAATGGAAGCTGAAGAAAGAAGGGATCGATGCCATGAGAGCGATTAAACAAGCTTTCGATCCCAATAACATCATGAATCCCGGCAAAGTATTTGCCAAAGAAACCAGGAAAAGGGTGGTGGTTTCTTCATGACGACAGTACAGGAAAGGGAAACCATTGCCAAGCAATTCGCCGAAAAAATGAATGAGGATGAATTGTTGAATTGTATGCGCTGCGGTTTTTGCTTGCCCCACTGCCCGACATACTTGGAATCGGGACTCAAGGAATCCCATTCACCAAGGGGCCGGATTGCCCTAATGAAAGCTGTTGCGGATGGTGTGATTGAGCCAGATGAGGATGTAGAACGTTCATTGAGTCTTTGCCTCGGCTGCAGGGCCTGTGAACCTGTGTGTCCTTCAGGTGTGAAATATGGACATCTTCTTGAAGAAGCAAGAGATATCATTCATCAGAATAAAAAGCACAGTTACCCTGTAAAAACGATTCGCAAGGCCGTTTTTAGTGGATTATTCCCGCATCAGGAGCGAATGCAGGCCATGACGAGTTTGCTGGGCTTCTATCAGAGATCAGGTCTGCAATACATGGCCCGAAAAACGGGAATCCTCAACATGCTTCCGAATAATTTGGCAACCATGGAAAAGGTGCTGCCAAAAGTCCCGAAAAAATCAGAAATGAAAAATAGGCCAACCGGGCTGCCTGCAATCGGAACGCCGCTCAAAAAGGTGGCCTTCTTTTCCGGCTGCTTGATGGATACGATGTTTTTGGAAACGAACAAGGCCACACTAAAGCTTCTTCAGCTGGCAGGTTGTGAAATCGTGATTCCGAAATCCCAGGCTTGTTGCGGGGCGCTGCATGGGCATAGTGGTGAAAAAGCAGGTGCAAAGCAACTGGCCAAGCGTAATATAGAAGCTTTTGAAGCGGAGGAAGTTGATTATATCATTACGAATGCCGGAGGGTGTGGAGCTTTTCTCATAGATTATGACCATTTGCTCCAAGGCGAGCCTGAATGGCATGACCGTGCAATCGCATTTAAAAATAAGTTGAAAGATATCAGCGAAATCCTGGTTGATTTGAATTTTCAGGAAAAAGTTCGCTTGAAATTGCCGGCACAATCGGTAACCTTTCAGGATTCCTGTCACTTACGGAATGTGATGAACACCTCGTTGGCTCCGCGAATTCTTCTTCAATCGATAGAAGGAATCGACTTCAGGGAAATGAAAGATGCCGATCGATGCTGCGGCTCAGCTGGGATTTATAATATTGTTGAATCAGAGATGTCCATGAATATTCTCGACTCCAAAATGGAGCACACGAAATCGACACAGGCCGACATTGTTGTCACGGCAAACCCTGGCTGTCTATTGCAAATGCAATTGGGGATCGAGAGGGAAAACTTGGGGGAATGTACAAAAGCGGTGCATATAGCGGACCTGCTATTGCTGGCTGTGGCATTATAATAGAAGAAAAAAAATGAAATGGCATTATTTGGTTAAACATTACATTTTTAAAAATGGGGAAACCCTTGAAAAGTCTGGATTTCAATTGAAAAGGCGTTCTGTGCTGAGAACAATTTGTAAATGATATAACAAAAATGAAATATGGATTCCTCGTTTACTTAGGTTCATAGCGGGTAGAGTTTATACATAGCATCCACTAAACAAAACAACAAAACCTAAGGAGGAATGTAAAATGAATAAAACAGTATATGGAGTATATGACTCAAATGCAGAAGTGATCCAAGCAATCCATGCACTTAAGGCAAAGGGTTTTGAAGGGGACGATATTACGGTCGTCGCAGACAAGGAAGAAACATTGGATTTCACGAACACTCAACGCGAAACGGATGTTCATACAATGACGAATGTTCCTAATGACGAATCATTTATGGACAAAGTGGCACGTTTCTTCATGCCGGATGATACGGCAGACCTTTCAACAAGATTGTCGAATGCAGGCCTTTCGAATAGTGAAGCGGCCGAACATGTCTTTGATGTAGAAAATGGAAAAGTCCTGGTTCTGGTAGAAGAAGGTGTAGGCCATCTTGGAACGGCAAGAGATAAATTCACGACAGGGAATATGGATACTGCCGCTACACGGCTTGATACAAATTCCACCAACCAACTATATAATGGAACCGAGAAAACCGATGCATTAAATAAAGAAGATGTTTATGGAGTCAACGGACAAGGCCGTGAATTGCCAGAGGATGAAAGGACGCTTAAACTTCGGGAAGAACAGCTGAACATTGATAAGGAAAGAGTACAGACAGGGGAAGTTGTCATTAACAAAGAAGTCAATGAACAACATAAAACAATTAATGTCCCTGTTGAACACGAAGAAGTGACAGTCGAGCATAGATCTGTTTCAGGCCGTGAATCGGATCTGGAAACTGGAAACATTGAAGATGGGGAAACATTACGGATCCCTGTTGTTGAAGAAAAGTTGGAGGTTTCGAAAAAACCGGTCGTCACAGATGAAATTGTCATCAAGAAACATGCTGTACAAGAAACGGAACAAGTTCAGGATACTCTTAAAAAGGAAGATATCCACCTTGATAGTACAGATGAATCGATCGTAAATGAGAAAAAGGCAACTGAACGTAGAACCGACCGCTTCTAAGAGTGAAGGAAATGGCCTGCAGTTTTAAAACTGCAGGCTTTTTTTGGGGTTTTAAAGACTGATAATAGGTACGAGCCTAGCCTAGTGAAGGCAAACCTTTTTGTTTATTTGGCACCCATCAGGGTATAAATACAAATAAGAAGAAATTTCGGAATAATAGGAGGAGGAAGATGCATGGGAAAAACATTATATGGTGTTTTTAATACGGAAAGAGAAATAATCCAGGCTATTCAATCCCTCAAGGAAAAGGGGGTCCATGAAGGAGAAATAACGGTAATGGCTGATAAGAAAGAAGATTTGGATTTCGTCAATCAAAAGCGAGATCCGGATGTCGACGTCGTTACTAACTCTAACGAGGATTCCTTCATTGATAAGATGAAACACTTTTTCCTGAATGAGGGTTCTGAAGATATACGGAACCAACTAGGTGAGTTAGGGCTTTCCGATAGTAAAGCCACTGCTTATATAAATGAAGTGGAGGCTGGAAAATTCCTGATTCTTTTAGATGAATCGGAAAACGGATCAGCACGGGGGAGCATAACGTCCAATCGCATGGAGGATACGGACGTACCTTTAGTGAATCCGCTTAAAACAGGGGTGGTGAATAATCCAGATCCGAATCTTTTTCCTGAAACAACAGCGAATGCCTATCAAACAGGGGAAGTGGAAGCACAGCCAGGAAGAAGCGAAGAACTTCATGGGAATTCTGCGAACATCTTTGAAAATGAAGAGCTGAATACAAATCGAGCTCAACAAAGGGAAATCTGGGGGAACTCCACAGAAAAATTCAAGAGGAAAAAACCAGGGGATCATGAAGGAACACTGGCAAGCGACCCTCATGCAGACCCGTTTTCTGCCGATACTGATAAATCACTGGATCGGAACAAGGTGAGCCCGAATGCCAACGGGCAGCAAGAGGAAGGCTTGCAGGATGAATACATCAAAAATCGAATCAATACCGACAATCTTTAATTCGTAAAATAACTGCCGGCATAAGGCTGTTCAGACTGTAGACAAACTAGATGAAAATCGAGTTTGTCTGCAGTTTCTTTATGGCTTGTGAAGTTTGGACGTTGCTTTGCAGGAATGCGTTTTCCGCCTGCGGGGTTTCCCTAGGATAGTAATCATGCAGATGGGTTGAAGATATTGCTTTGGTTCAGTTGGTTCGTTTGTTCCCAACCCTTTTATCTGCAAGCTGAAACAGGCTGATATTTTTTTGGAAAACCTTTAGGCAAAGGGTTCTTTTGTTCATTGGTAAGGGATTCTCAATGGACTATTTGCTTGTTTATTGTTAAAGCTGCAAGGTATAATGACTTGGTATTTATTTTAAGTAGAGTAACAAGGAGAGGGAGAAACATGGAAAAAAACGTATATGGTGTTTTTGACTCTAATCCGGAGCTACTTGCTGCAATTCAAGACTTAAAAGCTAAAGGCGTATCTGGCACCCAAATGACAGTGGCAGCTGATATAAAAAATCATGTGCAGCTTGGAAATGAACATACGGATATCCTGATCATCGCCAATCAGGATAAGGAGGACACTCTTTTTTTTAGAATCTTCCACTACTTCACAGATGAAGGATCTGGAGATTTACGCAGCTTTTTCACGAAATACGGCTACTCTTATGATGAGACAAAAGCGATGCTTGAAGAAGTGAGAGCAAAAAAATTCATCTTGCTGCTCGAAGAAGAAGTCTCCATCGAAGAACTGAAGGCATTCGAAGCGAAATCAAAAAAATAACAGCCTCTGAAGGCTGTTATTTTTTTAATCCTGCTTCTAGGGCAGTGATCATTTCCTGTTTTTCCTGCTCAGATGAATTTTGCCAGATGACCTCGAATAATACTCCCAATCCAGGAAGCATTTTTTCCTCGCCATTTTGTATGGCGTCGACAATCGTGTCTTCCAGCTGCTCTTGCGAATTTCCAGATACATTTTGGATGATCGCATTACGTAAGTTCAAATTCATAATTATTCCTCCTCTAACACATAATGACTGACGTTAATAGCATTTCACAAACTCGCATGCAATATGTATGTGAATTGCGTTATAATAGGAAAATCAGTGTAAAGTTAAAGGAGCGTTTACCCTTGAAATATATCGAATCCGTAAAAAACCCGCAAGTTAAGCAATGGAAAAAACTTTTGACGAAAAAAGAACGAGATAAAACAGGTAAATATCTAGTCGAGGGTTTTCACTTAGTTGAAGAAGCATTAAAAGAAGAAATCGTCCTGGAAGTGATCATCAATGAAGAAACTGAAATGCCTGCCCATTTTAAGGTGGAAGGCACAGAACTCATTTATGTGAAAAATGATATCATGAAGGCGATTTGTGATACCGAAGCCCCGCAGGGAATTGCTGCGGTTTGTGAACAGAAATCAACGAGCATGGCGTCCATCAATCCGGATAAACTATTGTTGATCGATGCCGTCCAAGATCCCGGGAATATCGGAACGATGATCAGGACAGCGGATGCAGCTGGAATCGATGCGGTCATACTTGGCGAAGGTTGTGCTGACTTGTATAATCCCAAAGTGGTCCGTTCGACACAAGGGAGCCTCTTTCATATGCCTGTCATTAAAGGGAACCTTTGCGAAATCATCGATGAGCTGAAGGAAAGCGGCATACCGGTATATGGCACGGCATTAGAAGGCGCATCGCCATTTGAAGAAGTGGAAAGGTCTTCCCGATTTGCCCTGCTGGTCGGTAATGAAGGCCAAGGAGTATCGAAGGAATTATTGGAGAAAACGACTAAAAACCTTTATATTCCCATCTACGGAAAAAGCGAATCATTGAATGTGGGTATCGCTGCCGGGATTTTAATGTACTATTTACGAAAATCGATTTGAAACGGCCGAAGAATTATAATATAATAAAACAGAATTTTATAATGAAAACAACGATGACAAAGAGTAGTAGCTTAAGTTAACCATATCCAGGGAAAAAATGCCTTGACTGAAAGCATTTTTATGGCACTGCTTAAGGGAATTCACCTTTCGAGTTGGCATTGGGAAGACATGATGTCCGAAAAATGTTCCGGTGAAGAGCCGTTATTTTTAATGAAGTGAGTGCAGAAGTTTTTTTGTTCGTGCACTAATAAGGGTGGTACCGCGATACATAAACCTCGTCCCTTTAGGGATTGGGGTTTTTTTGTGTTCATTTTTCAAAGGAAAATAAAGGAGGAAGAACTGATGCAGGAACGTTTACTAGAACTGCAGGAAGAAGCGTTGCAAAAAGTTGCCGCCGCTTCCGATTTAAAAGAACTGAATGAAGTCCGAGTTGCTTATTTAGGGAAAAAAGGGCCAATCACTGAGGTATTGCGCGGCATGGGTAAATTATCTGCCGAAGAACGCCCGAAAATCGGGGCACTGGCCAATGTTGTACGCGAAGCGATCGCCACAAAGATCGAGGAGAAACAAAAAGCGCTTGAAACTGCGGCAATCAATGCAAAGCTAGCAACTGAAACGATTGACGTCACACTTCCTGGACGTCCGGTTAACAAGGGGAATCTTCACCCATTAACACGTGTCGTGGAAGAAATCGAAGACTTATTCATCGGTATGGGCTATACCGTTGCGGAAGGTCCTGAAGTCGAAAGCGACTACTACAACTTCGAGGCGCTTAACTTGCCAAAAAGCCATCCGGCACGTGATATGCAGGATTCCTTCTACATAACGGATGAAATCCTGATGCGTACGCACACTTCACCCGTTCAAGCCAGAACGATGGAAAAACATAAAGGTCAAGGTCCTGTTAAAATCATTTGCCCAGGAAAAGTATATCGCCGTGATAACGATGATGCTACACACTCCCATCAATTCCAGCAAATTGAGGGCTTGGTCATCGATGAGAACATCAGCATGAGCGACCTGAAAGGTACGCTGGACGTATTTGCGAAAAAAGTATTCGGGCAAGACCGTGAAATCCGTCTTCGTCCAAGTTTCTTCCCATTTACGGAGCCTTCCGTCGAAGTGGATATTTCTTGCAAAATCTGTGGTGGTAAAGGCTGCAGCGTATGTAAACAAACAGGCTGGATCGAAGTGCTTGGCGGCGGGATCGTTCATCCGAACGTCCTTGAAATGGCTGGCTTCGATTCCAAGAAATACTCTGGATTCGCATTTGGAATCGGCGTGGAACGGATTGCCATGTTGAAGTACGGTGTGGATGACATCCGTCATTTCTATACGAATGATGTTCGATTCTTAAAACAATTCAACCATCATGAAGCTTAAATTTTTATTTTAAAAAGGAGGACCTACCATGTTTGTGTCATATAAATGGTTACAAGATTATGTTGACCTTTCAGGCATCAATGCTACGGAGCTAGCTGACAAAATCACGAAAAGCGGCATTGAGGTTGAAGGGGTGGAAAAGAAAAGTGAAGGGCTAAAAGGGGTCGTCATCGGGCATGTCATTGAACGTGAACAACATCCAAATGCGGATAAATTGAATAAATGCCAAGTGGATATCGGGGCCGAAAATCCCGTTCAGATCATCTGTGGAGCACCGAATGTCGATAAAGGCCAAAAAGTCGCAGTCGCTACTGTTGGCGCAGTCCTTCCAGGTAATTTCAAAATCAAGAAAGCGAAACTTCGTGGAGAGGAATCGCACGGGATGATTTGCTCGCTTCAGGAATTGGGTTTCGAATCCAAGCTCGTTTCAAAGGATTATGCTACAGGTATCTTCGTCTTCCCTAATGATGTGAAAGTAGGGAAAGATGCATTGGAAGAACTTGGTTTAAGTGATGAAGTGCTGGAACTAGGGCTGACTCCAAACCGTTCCGACGCATTGAGCATGCTTGGTGTGGCATACGAAGTGGCAGCCATTTTAGGCCGGGAAGTGAAATGGCCGGTTGTCGAGAAAGAAGAGGCAGCCGAAAAAGCAACTGATTATATCAGTGTCAAAGTTGAAGCGAAAGAAGACAACCCGCTATACATTGCTAAAATCATCAAGGATGTCAAGGTTGGACCCTCACCGCTTTGGATGCAGACTAGGTTGATGTCTGCAGGTATCCGGCCGCATAATAATGTGGTGGATATCACGAACTACATTTTACTTGAATACGGCCAACCGCTCCATGCCTTTGATTATGACCGCTTCGGTTCAAAGGAAATCGTCATCCGCAGAGCGAAGGATGCTGAAAAAATCGTAACATTGGATGAAGCGGAACGCACTTTGACAACTAACCATTTAGTGATCACAAATGGCATCGAGCCAGTAGCGATAGCTGGTGTGATGGGCGGAGCGGATTCCGAAGTGAAAAATGATACGACGAACATCATTATTGAAAGTGCATATTTTGCAGGTGCAGTAGTTCGTAAAGCTTCCAAGGACCATGGATTACGCAGTGAAGCTAGTGCACGTTTTGAAAAAGGTGTCGACCCGGCCCGTGTACGTGAAGCTGGGGAACGTGCTGCACAATTGATTGCACAATATGCAGGCGGAACAGTCTTACAAGGAGCAGCTGAAGTTGACGAATTGACAATGGAGCCTGCGGTCATTAGCATCACTCTTGAAAAAATCAACACACTTCTTGGAACTAGCATGACCGCATCTGTTGTGGAATCAATCTTCAAACGTCTGCAATTTGGCGTTGAACTTGTCAATGAAACGTTCACGATCACAGTCCCGACACGCCGTGGCGATATTACGATTGAAGCTGATTTAGTCGAAGAGGCTGCACGTTTATATGGATATGATAACATTCCCGCTACACTGCCGATCGGTGCTGCTACCCCAGGCCAATTGACTGACTATCAAATTAAACGGCGGAAAGCACGCCGTACACTTGAAGGAGCTGGCCTTTATCAAGCGGTGACCTATTCACTGACAAGCGAGGAAAAAGCGTCCCAATTCTCATTGGAAGCAAGGGAATCCATTCGATTAGCAATGCCAATGAGTGAAGAAAGAAGCCAGCTGCGTTTAAGCATCGTGCCTCAATTGCTGGAAGTCGTGAAATATAACAACGCCCGCCAAATTGATTCACTGGCACTGTATGAAATCGGTTCGGTATTCTTTAAGCGTGACGAACATGAACTGCCTGAAGAAAAAGAACATATTGCTGGGGCAATCACCGGCCTATGGGAGTCACATCCATGGCAAGGTGAAAAGAAACCAGTGGATTTCTTTGTAGCCAAAGGCGTGATCGAGGCATTATTCGACACACTTGGATTAGCTGATCAAATCAGTTACCGCCAAGCGGAAATCAACGACATGCATCCAGGAAGGACAGCGGAAGTACTATTGAATGGTGAAGTGATTGGCTTTATCGGCCAAGTGCACCCAACGGTCCAAAAAGACTTGGATATTAAAGAAACATACATTTTCGAACTTTCCTTAAAAGCATTGGCCGAAGCCGAAGTAGCGCCGATTGCGTACCAAACCATTCCGCGCTATCCATCAACCACACGCGATATCGCGCTCGTTGTGGATCAAGCTACGAAAGCCGGGGACATTCAGGATATTATTGAAGAAGCCGGTGGCAAACTGCTGAAAGAAGTAAGCATTTTCGACTTATACGAAGGTGAAAGAATGGAGGAAGGCAAGAAATCCATTGCCTACTCACTGAAATACTTTGACCCGGAACGCACTCTAACGGACGAGGACATTACAAAAGCACATGATAAAGTTCTTGAAGCCGTTAAAGAAAAAGCTGGTGCAGAACTAAGAGGATAAAACCAAAAAGACAGTTCCCTGAAATCATGGGGAGCTGTCTTTTGGGATTTAAGAGTTAATAGCGCAAACTCACGAGTATATGGCGTAAACCCGCGAGTAAATGGCACAACTCACGAGAAAAAGGCGGCTGATCCGGAAGGTCAGCCGCTTTCTTCTATTTATGATATTTTTGTTGATATAGTCGCTTCGCTTTTTCTGTGTTGGCGAAGTGGGTTTTCGTGAATTCGTGCAATGAATCGATTCCTTTTTCATGAATCAATCTTGCGGCCGCTTCATCGACTGCAAATCCGGCACCTTTGGGGATTTTGAATCCTGCTTTTTCACTAAGCAAGTCAAAGCGTTTGACGAATGCATATCGGGCAATGATGGATGCCGCTGCTACTCCAAGATGAATGCCTTCCGCTTTTGTGCATAGATAGGTGGCATTAGCCTGGAATAGTTCTTGGCCTTTGAGGTAATTGAAAAATACCTCTGGTTGAGCGAATTGATCAATAAGGACCGCTTCCGCTTGTTCAGGCTGGATTTTTTGCATGAGATGCTTGATTGCTTGGTTATGGAGGAGTGCCTTCATTTTTCCTTGTGACATTCCCTTTGCCTGCAGCGCATTATATTTCGGGTTGTCGCATGTAAGCAGGCTGAAGGGCACTACATCCTTGATCTGTTTGGCTATTTCGATGATTTGTGGATCTTTCAGATTTTTGGAATCCTGGACACCAAGTTCCTTCAATAGAGAGAGTTGCTCCTTTTTTGCATATACGGCTACGACGGTGATCGGGCCGAAATAGTCTCCTGTTCCGACCTCATCGGAACCGATCACTGACATGGTTCCGATATTGGCAGGCGGCGAATATCGATGGGCCTTGACGGATGCAGAGGATGCCGTTTTTTTCTTTGGAGCCGCAGCCGTGGTGCCTTTTTGCCATTTTCCCGCTTCTAGTTCGGCATTCTTACCTTGAAAAAGGACCTTCCCGGATTTATAGGCCGTAACCGTACATAGCGGCGGTTTTGCGGAAAAGATGCTCCCCGGCGGCAGCTTGGCGGCCAAGGATGAAGAATAATGGGATTTCATCGCCTTTATTTGTTCAGGACTGATAAGTAAAACAACATGGGACATAATGGGTTAGCTCCTAACTTCATTTTGTTTATTAGGTGATCTTCTTCCTAAATTCGCTTTCGTTTGACAAATTATTGAAGTTTTTATGCGAGAAATGACGATGTACTCTCTTTCGTGACGAAAAACTTCATGATATGATAGAATTAGGATTGTTTAGATTGGGGGCATCATTTTGTCAGACGATAAACGAAATAAAACAACAGTTGATATATACGGACAACCATATACAATCGTCGGCACAGAAAGCGCAAGTCATATGCGCCTGGTCGCTTCGATGGTTGACGAAAAAATGCGAGAGATCAGGATGAAAAATCCACACTTGGATACAAGCAAGCTAGCGGTGCTAACGGCCGTGAATACCATCCACGAATATATTAAACTAAAAGATGAATTAGACCAGCTTCAACTGGAATTAAAGAGAGAGAAGGACTGAGTACATGCTTGATTTAGCAATTCTGGCCATTCTTTTAATCGGTTTATTAATCGGTTTAAAGCGTGGCTTCATTTTACAAGCGGTTCATATGACAGGGTTCATTGTAGCCTTCATCGTCGCTTATGTATTTTACGGAGATCTTGCTCCCAATTTGAAATTGTGGATTCCGTTCCCAACGATGGGCGATTCCTCGACCCTTAATATGTTTTTCGACACAGTCGGGCTTGATACGGCGTATTACAATGCAATTGCCTTTGCAATCATTTTCTTTGCTGCCAAGATCCTTTGGCAAATGATAGGATCCATGCTCAATTTCATTACCCACCTGCCGATATTAAAGCAGCTGAATCGCTGGGGTGGAGGGATATTGGGTTTTCTCGAAGTCTATCTTATCATGTTTATTATATTATATATAGCTGCCATGCTGCCAATGGATTCCATTCAGAAACCATTAACTGGCTCATTTCTGGCAGAATCGATCGTGAAACATACGCCGTTCCTTTCCGAGCAAGTGAAGGAGCTTTGGTTTCATAATGTAAAACAATCTTAATGTAAGTATAAGAGGGCCTGCCTCCCTTTCTCAAAGTCCTGGATTCCTATACTTTGAACGGGGGAGGCCCCTTTTTATGTAGCAGCATGTAACTTCCCCCTATTTGATTCGAAAGTTAAGAACCTGACTGCTTGTACTTTACCTCCAAGAAAGGTATCTTAAAGAAAGTGAACAATGGACACCCTACTAATTTTTTTGGCGGTGAAATAAATGACAATGAATAAAAAAGATATCATTAAACTATTAGAAAAAATTGCAATATATATGGAACTAAAAGGAGAGAACCCGTTCAAGGTTTCAGCTTTCCGAAAGGCAGCTGGAGCCTTGGAAACGGATGACCGGAGCCTTTCGGCCATCGATGACTTTACCGCTTTAAATGGAATCGGGAAAGGAACGGCATCCGTCATCGAGGAGTATATAAACGAGGGGAAATCGACCGTGCTTGAAGAGCTGCAGGAGCAGGTGCCAAAAGGATTGATTCCGCTTCTTCAGCTTCAAGGTCTGGGCGGGAAGAAAATTGCCAAGCTTCATAAAGAGCTGCATGTCAATGATGTGAATGATCTTAAAATCGCCTGTGAAGAAGGCAGGGTCGCGGCACTAGCAGGTTTCGGCAAAAAAACGGAAGAGAAGATCCTTTCTGCCATTGCAGAGGTAGGTTCAAGGCCCGATCGGCTGCCCCTTGCCTTCATGAGGCCGATTGCGGATGATATTGAAACCGCCCTTGCTAACATGGAATACATCATCCGTTCTTCCAGGGCAGGCAGCATCCGGCGTATGAGGGAGACCATCAAGGACCTCGATTTCATCATCTCGACAGATCATCCAGAAGAAGTTAAGGATCAACTGCTTGCATTAACGGGGATAAAGCAGGTGATTGCGGCCGGTGATACAAAAGTGTCGGTCGTGCTTGATTATGAATATGATATATCTGTTGATTTCCGGATCGTGAAGGATCAGGAATTCATCACGACACTCCATCATTTTACAGGTTCGAAGGATCACAATGTGAGGATGCGCCAGCTTGCTAAAGATCGCGGCGAGAAAATCAGCGAATATGGGGTGGAAGTGACTGAAACCGGTGATGTATTGACGTTTGAAACGGAAGAACAATTTTATAATCATTTTGGACTTCCTTTCATTCCGCCGGAACTGCGTGAAGACGGAACGGAAGTGGAGCATTATGATGCTAATGAACCTCTCATATCTTTAGAGGCCATCAAAGGTGACCTGCATATGCATACCACATGGAGCGATGGGGCCCATACGATTGAAGAAATGATTGAAGCATGCCGTGCAAAAGGGTATCGGTATATGGCCATCACCGATCATTCGCAATATCTGAAAGTGGCGAACGGCTTGACCGCGGAACGTTTACGTGAACAAAAACGCATCATCCATGAACTAAATGAAAAATACGCTGACTTTACCGTTCTTTCAGGGATTGAAATGGATATACTTCCTGATGGGACCCTTGATTATGACGATGAGCTGCTTGCAGAGATGGACTTGGTGATCGCATCAATTCACTCAAGCTTTTCACAGCCTCGGGACACGATCATGGAGCGCTTGAAAACGGCCCTGAATAATCCGCATGTAGATATCATTGCCCATCCAACGGGAAGGATCATCGGCAGACGAACCGGATATGATGTTGATATCGAGATGCTGATCGAACTGGCACGAGAAACGAATACAGCCTTGGAATTGAATGCGAACCCGAATCGATTGGATTTGGCACCCCCCCATCTGCGCAAGGCACAGGAAGCAGGCGTTCCGATCGTGATCAATACGGATGCCCACAGCATCGACATGCTTGAACACATGCCTGTTGGGGTCTCATCAGCCAAAAAAGGCTGGATCAAAGAATCAACGGTTCTTAATGCAAGGGATACGGATGGATTATTGGCGTTTTTAAAGAGAAATGATTAACTATTTGCCCATAAATAAGGAGGAGCTTTAACTCCATGCATAATAAAGCTTTAAAGACATTGGAATTTCATAAAATAAAAGAACAATTAATTTCACACGCATCCTCATCGATAGGAAAAGAGAAGGCAGAGCAATTGATGCCTTCCACGGATTTTGAAGAGGTGTCGAGATGGCAGGAAGAAACAGATGAGTCAGCCAAGATCGTCCGGTTGAAAGGGAATTTGCCATTGGGCGGGATTTTTGATATCCGTCCGCATGCAAAAAGGGCACAGATTGGCGGAATGCTCTCACCGATGGAATTGATGGAACTTGCGAGTACGATTCGTGCCGGCAGGATCCTCAGCCGTTTCTTTGAAGAACTTGCAGAGCAGGAAATTGATGTTCCGCTTTTGGCCGAATATATCGATTCCCTTCATCCATTGATAGATTTACAGCAGGAAATAACGTATGCAGTAAGCGAACATGGTGAAGTGATGGATTCTGCCAGTGACAAGCTTCGTACCCTAAGAAACCAAATTCGGACGAACGAAAGCCGCGTCAGGGGAAAACTGGAAAGCATGATCCGTTCTTCCAATGCATCAACAATGTTATCCGATGCCATCATCACCATCCGGAATGACCGATTCGTCATCCCGGTAAAACAGGAATACCGGAGTGTGTATGGCGGGATCATCCATGATCAATCCTCATCAGGGCAGACACTGTTCATTGAACCGCAAGCGATCGTTCAGCTGAATAATGTCCTCCAGGAAACAAGAGTGAAGGAAACGCAGGAAATAGAACGGATATTGGTCGAACTATCGGAAAAAGTCGGTGCGTACACTCCTGAATTGCTTCATAATGTCAAAGTGCTTGCCCAAATCGATTTCCTTGTCGCCAAGGCGAAGTATGCAAAAGCGATTAAAGGATCCAAGCCGATTCTGAATAATGAAGGACGCGTGAAATTATTCAAAGCGAAACACCCGCTCATTCCAAGTGATGTTGTCGTGGCCAATGATATTTTTCTTGGTGATGAATTTACGACAATCGTCATCACCGGCCCGAATACAGGTGGTAAGACGGTTACCCTGAAAACAATTGGCCTCTGTACGTTAATGGCCCAGTCCGGTCTGCAAATCCCTGCGCTGGATGGATCCGAAACGGCTGTGTTTTCTTCCGTTTATGCCGATATTGGCGATGAACAGTCGATTGAACAAAGCTTGAGTACATTTTCTTCGCATATGGTCAATATTGTCGATATCCTAAAGCATGTCGATTATGACAGCCTTGTTTTATTCGATGAGCTTGGAGCGGGTACCGACCCACAGGAAGGTGCTGCTTTGGCCATTTCCATTTTGGATGAAGTGTATAAGCGCGGGGCACGTGTGATTGCAACGACACATTATCCGGAATTAAAAGCGTATGGGTATGATCGGGAAGGCGTCATTAATGCAAGCGTCGAATTTAATGTGGAAACCTTGAGTCCCACCTATAAACTTTTGATCGGTGTACCAGGTAGGAGTAATGCGTTCGAAATTTCCAAACGCCTTGGTTTGGAAGAAAGCGTGATAAACAGCGCCCGCAGCCATATAGGTGAGGATACGAATAAAGTTGAGAATATGATAGCGTCCCTTGAAGACAGCCGCAAAAAGGCCGAAGAAGAAGAACAGGAAGCCAAGAATCACCTGGAACAGGCTGAAATTCTTCATAAAGACCTACAAAGGCAAATTGGTGAATACCATGAAGAACGGGATGCGATGGTTGAAAAGGCAGCAAAAGAGGCAGCTGCAATCGTTGAAAATGCAAAAAGGGAAGCGGAAGCGATTATTGCCGACTTACGTAAACTGCGACTTGAAAAGCATGCCGATGTTAAAGAGCATCAACTGATCGATGCCAAAAAGCGGCTTGAAGAAGCAGCGCCAAAGGTGAAGAAAACATCAAATAAAGCGGCAAGGCCGCTGGATAAGAGCTTGAAACCTGGAGATGAAGTAAAGGTCGTAAGCTTCGGTCAAAAAGGTCACTTGATCGAGAAGGTTTCAAATAATGAATGGCAGGTTCAAATCGGCATCATGAAAATGAAGGTGAAGGAGTCTGACCTGGAATTCATCAAGGCCACAAAAGTAAAAGAAACAAAGCCCCTCACCACGATCAAAGGCCGCGATTATCACGTTAGCGTTGAACTTGACCTCCGTGGAGAGCGCTTTGAAAATGCAATATCAAGAGTGGAAAAGTACATTGATGATGCTCTTTTGGCCGGTTATTCGAGTGTCTCCATCATTCATGGTAAAGGAACGGGTGCACTTCGGTCCGGGGTCCAGGAATACTTGAAAAACCACCGCTCCGTCAAAAGGATTCGCTTCGGCGAGGCCGGTGAAGGCGGGACAGGTGTTACTGTGGTGGAATTTAAATAAAGGAAAGCGGTCACTCCGGCCATTCTGCCAAGCCGGGTGTCTTGTTACCATTCGGGAGTTGGACCATGGTGAATATGTGGGAAAATGAATATGTATATATAGCTGCTCGTTACAGTGTCGTTATTCTGTGCATGATTGTTTTTTTAGCCATTTTTGAACTTGTCACAAAGTACAAGAACTGGGAGGAAATCAAACAAGGAAACCTTTCTGTCGCGTTGGCAACAGGTGGTAAAATATTTGGGATCGCCTATGTATTCCAACAGTCCATTCTCCATCAGAATTCGCTTCTTACCATGATTGGCTGGGGCGTATACGGATTTGTCCTGCTATTGATCGGTTATTTCATTTTTGAATTTATGACTCCTGGATTTAAAATAGATGAAGAGATACAAAAAGATAATCGGGCAGTTGGATTCCTATCGATGATCATATCAATCGCATTATCTTTTGTCATCGGCGCAGGGATTTCTTAATGTCCTTCATGAGAGGGAGTAAGCTGTGGAGAAACTTGCAAAAGTCTTAATTGTTTGTTGCGGGATCTTTTTTCTGCTTGGAATCATTTATATGACATTCTTTAACTGAAGCGGCCATTATGCCGCTTCTTTTATTTGAGTTCCGATAAAAAAGATTGGGGTATGGAATGTATAATCGTAATGGTCAAATAGACTTTTCATATTGATACAAAAGATTGAAGAATTATCGCTTAATGCTTGACCGGCCATGCAAACGCAAATCTGTGACGGATGTGTATCAGAATTGGAATATATGAATGGGCGAATTTTAAGTGGTGCATCCAATATTCCCTATGGTCGGTATAGAACATATATCTCATCGCAGGGTCGTTATACTCTGAAATTCGGCAATTGTAAGAAAATGCCGATTGTATTATAATGAAAAGAGTATTGAGAATATTCAGAAGGAGGGGGCAAATGAGCAATAAGCCATGGCAAGCTATTTATCCGGAACAGATACCCGCTGTTTTGTCTTATGAAGATAAACCTCTTTATTCTTTTTTAAAGGAATCAGCCGAAGAATTCCCCGATAAAGTATCAATTCATTTCCAGGGAAAAGAATTAACTTTCCGGGAAGTGCATGAATCTGCTTTAAAGTTTGCTGCCTATTTAAAAAGTATCGGCCTTCAAAAAGGTGAACGCGTTGCCGTCATGCTTCCTAACTGCCCTCAGGGTGTCATAAGCTTTTTTGGTATATTGATGGCCGGCGGAGTCGTGGTTCAAACGAATCCAACCTATACTGAACGTGAATTAGAATATCAAATGAAAGATTCCGGAGCGAAAATAATTTTGGCAATGGATATTTTATTTCCCCGTGTAGCTGCAGTGGCATCAAGAACAGATATAGAACATATAATTGTAACCGCTATCAAGGAATATTTACCTTTTCCGAAAAACCTTATCTATCCTTTTATCCAAAAAAAGCAATACGGCATTGTCATCAATGTGGAGCATGAAGGGAATCATCATTTATTTTCCGAAATAATGAAACGAAAGATGACTGAAGAAGCCACTGTGCCGATCGATGTGGATAATGACCTTGCCCTTTTGCAATATACTGGTGGGACAACAGGCTTTCCCAAAGGGGTCATGTTAACCCATAAGAACTTGCTGGCAAATACGAAAATGTGCAATGCTTGGCTTTATAAAAATAAGCGCGGTGAGGAAAGGATCCTCGCGATTCTGCCCTTCTTCCATGTGTACGGTATGACTACAGTCTTGGTTCTTTCCATCATGGAAGGGAACACCATGATCATCATGCCAAAGTTCGATGTCGAAGCGACGCTTAAGACCATCCAAAAACAGAAGCCGACCATGTTTCCGGGAGCGCCAACGATGTATATCGGCCTCTTGAACCATCCGGATATCGCTAAATATGACCTTTCTTCCATCAATGCCTGTATTAGCGGTTCTGCATCATTGCCCGTAGAGGTTCAAGAGCAGTTTGAGAAAATTACCGGCGGGAAGCTTGTTGAAGGCTATGGACTTTCTGAAACCTCACCGGTGACCCATGCTAATTTCATCTGGGATCAGCCGCGTGTAAAAGGAAGCATTGGGCTGCCATGGCCAGATACTGACTCGGTGATTCTATCCCTGGAAACCTTTGAAGAGCTTCCCCCGAATGAAATAGGCGAAATTGCCATAAAAGGACCACAGGTCATGCAAGGGTATTGGAACCGACCGGATGAAACGGAAAACACCTTTAAAAATGGCTGGCTGCTTACAGGAGATCTGGGCTACATGGATGAGCAGGGGTTCTTTTATGTGGTCGAAAGGAAAAAGGATACAATCATTGCAGGCGGTTTCAATATATATCCACGAGAGGTGGAGGAAGTGCTATACGAGCATGAGGCCATACAGGAAGTGGTCGTGGCAGGTATTCCCGACCCTTATCGCGGTGAGACAGTTAAGGCCTATGTCGTACTGAAAAAAAATGCCAGGGCCACTGAAGAGGAATTGAATGAATTTGCCAGAAAGAACCTGGCTTCCTATAAGGTGCCGCGCAGCTATGAATTCCGGGATGAACTTCCTAAAACGACGATAGGAAAGATCCTGAGAAGGGTCCTTATCGAGGAAGAAAAGAAAAAAATATCCGAGGAAAGAAAAGAAGCTTAAACAAGCCCCCCTTTTAACGGAGCAGCGGAAGAGAGCTCCGTGTTTTGCAGAACGGCTGGACAAGCTATGGATGGGGGCTGTACAATGAACATAAGTGGAATGTCAGGACTCTTGAAGTTTTTGCTTGACAGTAAAAGGCCGTCATTTTATGATAGAAATATGAATGATTATTCATTCATTTTTCTGAAAGGGGACATCCAGTGAAAAGCAACAGACCAAAGTATAATCAAATTATTGAAGCGGCCGTTATCGTCATTGCCCAAAACGGTTACTATCAAGCCCAAGTATCCAAAATCGCCAAGCAGGCAGGCGTAGCGGATGGCACCATATATTTATATTTTAAAAATAAAGAAGATATCTTAATATCATTATTCCATGAAAAGATGGGTTCTTTTGTGGAACAGATCGAAGAAGAGATAAAAGGAAAGACCACTGCTTCGGATAAACTGCATGTGCTCATCCAAAGACATTTTAAAAACCTTTCAGAAGACGTGAATTTAGCAATTGTCACTCAGTTGGAATTAAGACAGTCGAATAAGGAATTGCGCCTTAGAATTAATGATGTGTTAAGAGGGTATTTAAATTTAATCGATCAGATCATTATTGAAGGAAAAGAGAACGGCGAATTCCTGCCTGATTTAAATAATTTACTTGCCAGGCAGATGATTTTTGGAACGATTGACGAAACCGTGACGACATGGGTCATGAATGAGCAGAAGTACTCTCTTCCTGACCTTGCATCAGACGTTCACCGCCTGCTGATTGGCGGCTGTGGCCTGAAAAGTTAACGATTTAAATAGGGGATGCCCAGCCATCCTCGAAAGAATCGATTAATCCTGCTTCCCGCTTATTAGGGAAGTGATACATATTGAATTTTCAAAAAAGTTTGACTAGGATGCCTGGAGGGATTGATATGGAATATCTTAAGCTTTCTGTCGAAAATCATGTGGCTTTTATAACGATTGATCATGCACCTGCAAATGCGCTTTCTTCGGCTATCATCGGAGAGCTTTCACAAGCCTTCGATCAAATTGGGGAAGACGAAGCCGTACGGGTAGTCCTTCTTCATGGTGAAGGAAGATTCTTCTCTGCAGGAGCAGACATTAAAGAGTTTACGGAAGTGGAAAACGGGAAAGCTTTCGAGAAGCTGACCAAGAATGGTCAATCTGTATTTGAGAAAATCGAATCTTTTCCAAAACCGGTCATTGCAGCCATCCATGGAGCAGCGCTTGGCGGAGGATTGGAGCTGGCCATGGCCTGTCACATCCGATTGGTCACCGAAAGGGCTAAACTTGGTTTGCCTGAGCTGCAGTTGGGCTTAATCCCTGGATTTGCCGGGACCCAACGCCTTCCTCGTTATGTAGGCATGGCAAAGGCAGCTGAAATGCTGTTTACAAGTGAACCGATTTCAGGTACCCAAGCTGTGCAATGCGGATTGGCGAATCATGCCTTCACGGATGAAGAACTGATTCCAAAAGCTAAAGAACTAGCCAATAAAATCGCCAAGAAAAGCCCACTGGCTTTAAAGTCGGCCATTGAGTTATTGAATTATTCTAAGCATGATTCCTACCATAAAGGTGTGGAAAGGGAAGCCGCCCTCTTTGGCCAAGCATTCGATACCGCTGATGCTCAAGAAGGAATCAGCGCTTTCATTGAAAAAAGGGAAGCTGTATTCAAAGGGAAATGATCTAAATAACTATTTTTATATATCATGCAGGATTTTGATGAAATCTGTAGAACAATACTATATATCAATAAAATTCATAATCTTCAAAACTCAAATCATTCGGGAGGTATTATCGTGAACATTTATGTACTGCTGAAAAGAACATTTGATACAGAAGAAAAAATTACACTATCCAACGGAAAAATTAATGAGGATGGAGCAGAATTCATCATTAATCCATACGATGAGTATGCGGTTGAAGAAGCGATCCAGGTACGTGATGCACAAGGCGGCGAAGTAACGGTTATTTCCGTCGGAACCGAAGAGGCTGAAAAGCAATTACGTACAGCGCTGGCAATGGGTGCTGACAAAGCCGTATTGATAAATATAGAAGACGACATAGAAAATGGCGACCAATTCACGACTGCCAAAATTATAGGTGAATACTTAAAAGATAAAAATGCCGATTTAATCATTGCAGGAAACGTAGCAATCGATGGCGGCTCTGGTCAAGTGGGACCACGCGTTGCCGAAATTTTAGAAATTCCTTATATTACAACCATTACTAAATTGGACATCGCAAATGGAAATGTAAGCGTTATCCGGGATGTCGAAGGGGACTCCGAAACGATCGAAGCATCCCTTCCATTGTTGGTGACAGCTCAACAAGGGCTAAATGAGCCGCGTTATCCTTCTTTGCCAGGAATCATGAAAGCGAAGAAGAAACCGCTTGAGGAATTGGAATTGGATGACCTGGATTTGGAAGAAGAAGATGTTGAGGCAAAAACAAAAACGATTGAAATTTACCTTCCTGCTAAAAAAGAAGCTGGAAAAGTATTGGACGGAGAAATCGGTGATCAAGTTAGCGAACTTGTACAATTATTACGCAGTGAAGCAAAAGTGATTTAATCTTAAACGGCACTTTTCAAAACAACACACACGACAAAAAAGAAAATAGAGCACAGGAGGTTTTTATAAATGGCTAGAAAGTTTCTTGTATTGGGCGAAGTTCGTGACGGTTCACTGAGAAATGTATCATTTGAAGCTATCGGTGCGGCTAAACTTGCTGCAGATGGCGGGGAAATCGTAGGTGTTTTAGTTGGTGACAGTGTTCAAAATTTCGGGAATGAATTGATCCAATATGGCGCGGACAGGGTCGTGGCAGTGGAAAATGATCAATTGAAACAATATACTTCAGATGGATATGCGCAAAGCTTGCTTGCGGTCATCGAGCAGGAAAAGCCAGAAGGGATTTTCTTTGGACATACGGCCCTGGGAAAAGACCTTGCACCTAAATTGGCTGGAAAGCTTGAATCAGGCTTGATCTCGGACGTTACATCCATTGAAGAAGAAGGCGGAAATATCGTTTTCACCCGCCCGATATATTCTGGTAAAGCATTTGAAAAGAAAATTGTTACGGATGGCGTGATATTCGCGACAATCCGTCCGAACAATATCGAACCATTAGCGAAAGACGAGTCCCGCTCTGGCGATGTTTCTACATTAAGTGTGGATATTAAGGATTTACGCACCATCATTAAAGATGTTGTTAGAAAAGCTAGCGAAGGGGTCGACCTTTCAGAAGCGAAAGTAATCATCGCAGGCGGACGGGGCGTGAAAAGTGAAGATGGTTTTGAACCATTAAAGGAACTTGCACAAGTTCTTGGCGGAGCTGTAGGAGCTTCCCGCGGAGCATGTGATGCGGATTATTGCGATTATTCTTTGCAAATCGGGCAAACGGGTAAAGTCGTAACACCTGACCTTTATATCGCCTGCGGAATTTCCGGTGCGATCCAGCATTTAGCGGGGATGTCCAACTCCAAGGTTATTGTTGCCATCAATAAAGACCCGGAAGCTAACATATTCAATGTAGCTGATTATGGAATTGTCGGAGACCTTTTCGAAGTCGTTCCATTACTTACGGAAGAATTCAAAAAACTAAAAGTTAACGCTTAAAAAAAGAGATATTACAGATAAGGGGCAAGACATTTGGCGAAAGCCGATACGTGTCTTGCCCCTTTATTTGGGCTAAGAGGCAAGGACTTCGGCCTGCATATTCATTCTTTTTTTGGACATCCTACCACTGAAGCAAAATATTAGCATCGGTTCGAGCAACAATGGTATACTGTCTTTAGTTATTTGAGTAAATTTGAGGAGGAAATATATATGGCTATTGTAAATGCAACTGACCAAACTTTCACAACAGATACTAGCGAAGGTGTTGTTCTTGTAGATTTTTGGGCTCCATGGTGCGGACCTTGTAAAATGATCGCTCCTGTTCTTCAAGAGCTTGATACTGAAATTGGCGATACAGCAAAAATCGTTAAAGTGGATGTAGATGAAAACCAAGAAACAGCAGGAAAATTCGGTGTGATGAGCATCCCGACATTAATCGTCCTTAAAGACGGTGAAGTGGTGGATAAGGTTGTTGGTTTCCAACCTAAAGAAGCACTTGCTGAACTTATTGCAAAACACGCGTAATAGTAAGATAGCTAAAAAAAGCTTCAAGTCTGCGGACTTGAAGCTTTTTTCACTATCTTGATATATAATGATGGTATAAATGGGAGAACAGGAGGCTGAATGCATGAATCAACAAATAAAGAATAAACTTGCCCTTCTTCCCGATCAACCTGGTTGTTATTTAATGAAAGATCGTCAGGGAACGATCATATATGTAGGCAAAGCGAAGGTGTTGAAAAATCGTGTCCGTTCTTATTTTACGGGATCTCATGATGGAAAAACATTTCGGCTCGTGAATGAGATTGAGGATTTCGAATACATCGTCACCTCATCCAATATCGAGGCTCTTATTTTAGAGTTGAACTTAATCAAAAAACATGACCCAAAATATAATGTCATGCTAAAGGATGATAAGACGTATCCTTTCATCAAGCTGACTGGGGAACGCCACCCGCGACTAATCATTACGCGAAAAGTCAAAAAAGACAAAGGGAAATATTTCGGTCCTTATCCGAATGCGTTTGCAGCCAACGAAACGAAAAAGTTGCTCGACCGCATCTACCCCCTGAGAAAATGCAATACTTTACCAGATCGCGTTTGTCTCTACTATCATCTTGGCCAGTGTCTGGCCCCGTGTGTATATGAAGTAGGGGAGCAGGAATATAAAAAAATGGTGGATGATATCAACCGGTTCTTGAACGGCGGGCATACTGAAATAAAAAAAGAACTGACAGAAAAAATGCTTGTGGCATCAGAAGAGCTCGATTTCGAGAGGGCCAAGGAGTTCCGTGACAAGATTGCCCACATTGATATAACGATGGAGAAGCAAAAAATGATGACGACCGATTTCATCGACAGGGATGTATTCGGTTTTGCCTATGATAAAGGCTGGATGTGCGTTCAGGTATTTTTTGTCCGGCAGGGTAAATTAATAGAAAGGGATGTTTCACTTTTTCCAGTCTACGATGAACCCGAACAGGAACTTCTTACATTCCTAGGTCAGTTTTACGAGATTACGAACCATTTTAAACCAAAGGAAATCTTGCTGCCTGAATCAGTTGATGCCGAAATGGCCGAAGGGCTGCTTGGGGTCAAAACGATTCACCCCAAAAGGGGGGCGAAAAAAGACATGCTTAAATTGGCGAATAAAAATGCCTCCATCGCCCTCCAGGAAAAATTCTCTTTGATTGAAAGGGATGAAGAAAGAACGATCAATGCGGTGGAAAACCTCGGGAACCAATTGGGTATCTACACTCCGCACCGAATTGAAGCTTTCGATAATTCCAATATCCAGGGAAGTGACCCTGTTTCCGCTTTAGTCGTGTTCATTGATGGGAAGCCGGAAAAAAGAGAGTACCGAAAATATAAAATCAAGACGGTCCAGGGACCTGATGATTATGAATCGATGCGTGAAGTGGTCAGAAGAAGGTATTCACGAGTATTGAAAGAAGGGCTGCCGCTTCCGGACTTGATCATCATTGATGGCGGAAAGGGACACGTCGAAGCCGTTCGGGATATTCTGGAAAACGAATTGGGCCTTGACATTCCACTTTCAGGCCTCATTAAGGATGAAAAGCATAGGACATCGCAGTTGATGATCGGAAATCCTCTTGAAATCGTACCCCTTGATTCACGGAGCCAGGAATTCTACCTATTACAAAGAATTCAGGATGAAGTGCATCGGTTCGCGATTACTTTTCATCGCCAGCTACGCGGCAAAAATGCGGTTCACTCCCAGCTTGATGATATTCCAGGAGTCGGGGAAAAACGAAGGAAACAATTATTAAGGCATTTTGGATCATTGAAGAAAATCAAAGAGGCAACAGTCGAGGAGATCATGGAAGCTGGTATGCCAAAAGGGGTAGCCGAGGGAATCGTTAGAAAATTACAAGAATAATCTTGCTACCGATAAATCACTATGCTATGATTAAAAGGAATTTTTAACTAGACAACTTAAAAGTGCTGATAGAGGTGCGGAATTCAAGAGTAAAAACCTGGAGAAGTATGAGCTTCCATGAAAGGTTTTGAAAGGGGATGACGCCGAAGGTAGACAAGACTCATACCTTGTCTTCCTGGTCCGACATTTAATAAATGGCGGATTGTCAGGGTTTATATCCTGGAGAGCTATCTCACTGTGTTTACAGTTTTAGATATGTGATCACAGCAATGAGATATTTCTCATTGCTTTTTTTATTGCCTAAAAAGTAGAGAGGGTGCATGAGGATGGCATTGATCGTTCAAAAATTTGGCGGAACATCCGTCGGTAGCGTAGAAAAAATCAAAAATGTTGCCAATCGGGTAATCGAGGAAGCGGAGAATGGAAATGAGGTAGTCGTCGTTGTTTCAGCTATGGGGAAAACAACGGACCAATTGGTTTCCATGGCCCGTGATATTTCCGGAACCCCGAGCAAAAGGGAAATGGATATGCTATTGACCACTGGGGAACAGGTAACGATTTCCCTGTTAACGATGGCATTGATTGAAGAAGGACATGAAGCCATTTCGTATACTGGCTGGCAGGCTGGCATGCAAACGGAATCCGTTCATGGGAATGCCCGGATTTTAAACATCGATGCTTCAAGGATCCAAGCTCAGCTTCAACAGAAGAAAATAGTGGTCGTGGCCGGTTTCCAGGGTAACGATGTAAATGGGGAGATCACTACCTTGGGGCGAGGCGGTTCCGATACGACGGCGGTTGCGATCGCTGCAGCGCTGAATGCGGATAGATGCGATATTTATACGGATGTAACAGGTGTTTTCACAACGGATCCACGCTACATAAAAGGTGCGCGGAAACTCCAATCCATTTCTTACGATGAAATGCTGGAACTTGCCAACCTGGGAGCGGGCGTCCTTCATCCAAGGGCTGTCGAATATGCAAAGAATTATCAAATTCCGCTTGAAGTCCGTTCAAGCATGGAGAGAGAATCAGGAACGATCATAGAGGAGGAAGCAACTATGGAAGAAAACTTAATTGTACGCGGCATTGCTTTTGAAGACAGTATTACGAGGGTCACAGTTTATGGTTTGCCCCAATCTCTTGGTGCATTATCCACAATCTTCACGACACTTGCGAAAAACCAGATCAATGTGGACATCATCATTCAGAGCATGACCGCCGAGGATACGACCAATCTATCTTTTTCCACAAAAAGTGAAGATACGGAAGCGGCATTGATCGTGCTGGAAAATAATAAAGTGCAATTGGGATTCGACCGGGTTGAAACGGAGAGCGGGTTGGCCAAAGTGTCCATCGTCGGATCTGGTATGGTATCCAATCCCGGAGTGGCTGCCGAAATGTTTGAAGTGATGGCCAATACAGGCATCCAGGTGAAAATGGTCAGTACATCGGAAATTAAAGTATCGACTGTCGTCAATGAAAAGGAAATGGTGAAGGCGGTTGAATCCCTTCATGAAGCATTTAAACTTGGTCAGCATGCAAATGTGCTAGCTTAAGTGCCAGGAGTCCAATAAAAAACAGACTTCCGGTAAAAAGGGTAAGTCTGTTTTAAGGGCTCATTAGATTGGATCTCTGGGATCCCATTGGATGGTGAATATCACTTTTTTTGCGCGGCGTTTGATTTCTTCCGTTGATTCGCTGAGGAATTTCTTTTGCAGTGAAAACTGCTCGGCAAGGAAACCGGCTTCGAGCTGGAAGTGACAATCAGGGTGTAACTCCAGGCGGCGGCTGATTATTTCACCCGTCAGGGATAATTCCATCTCGTGTTTCGTATACTTCAAGATTTCTAGATTGCCCCATCCAGCGCTTTGGAAAAATTCAATAACTTCCTGATCGCCATTCAATGGGAATTTTCTTGCTAATTGTTTACCTGCCCAATAGAGGATTTGATTGGAGTCTTTTCCGAGAATATCGTTCAATAGAACTTCTCTGATTAATTCGTACCCGAAAGCTGGAACTTTGAATTCTTCAGGTTGAATTTCTTCAGTTTGAATCTCTTCTTCTATCGCAGCAGCAATATTTTTTTTCATAATTTATCGCCTCTTTCTGTAAATCTATTATAAACGCATTTCTTTTGCAAATTATACTGTTTTTTATTTATTTAAATAACAATTGGAAAAAAATGAGAAATTATACCGGGATATTAATAGATTAATGAGTAATTTCTCCAAAATATGTGCTTGATAGATAAAAAAAAGTCAAATTAATCCAATAAAATCTATTCTGAAAAAGAGATTTCTTGTATCCGTTTTCTTGACGCACATAGAAGTCAGGAGTAAAATGGACATGTCACATAATTGTAAAGGAAGTATAGAGGAGTTTTTTGACTCTATACTGTATTTTCACGCGGAGATAAAAGGTAGCCACCAGATTATCTTTGCATGATTTTTCACAAATTAAGGGGGGGCACTTAGTGGCAAAGAATCGTGAGTTTGGGAATCGCAGGCTTCATTCACTTCTAGGAGTAATTCCAATTGGTCTATTCCTAATTTTTCATTTATCGGTAAACTTTATGGCAACAAAAGGAGAAGAAACTTTTAATGGGGCAGTTCATTTAATTGAGTTTACGCCCGTGAAAATTTTGGTAGAATGGGTCGTTATCTATCTACCGCTCATTTTCCATGCTGTGTACGGAATTTACATTGCCTTTACAGCAAAAAACAATTTAGGCAGATTTAGTTTCTTCCGTAACTGGATGTTCATGCTGCAACGCCTTACTGGAATCATAACATTGATTTTCCTTGTTTGGCATATATGGGCAACTAGAATTCAGGCAGCTATGGGTGCTGAAGTTAACTTTGACATGATGGCAGATATTTTCTCTAGTCCATTCATGCTTGTGTTCTACATTGTTGGTGTAATCTCGGCAATCTTCCACTTTGCTAATGGATTATGGTCATTTGCAGTGAGCTGGGGTCTGACAGTTTCACCAAGATCGCAAAGAATCATGACTTACTTTACATTGATCGTTTTCGTTCTTCTTTCTTATATCGGAGTTAGCGCAATTTTCGCTTTCGTATAAGAAGATAGAGTTCATTCATAAGTATTAGGAAAAACATAGCTTGGCTAATGGAAATAAGGGAGTGACAGAATTGGGTAAAGGTAAAATAGTTATCGTTGGTGGAGGTCTAGCTGGATTAATGGCTACGATCAAAGCAGCAGAGCTGGGACAACAGGTTGATTTATTTTCTTTAGTGCCTGTTAAACGCTCTCACTCAGTTTGTGCCCAAGGCGGAATTAACGGGGCAGTAAATACAAAAGGTGAAGGGGATTCTCCATATATCCACTTCGACGATACAGTTTATGGCGGAGATTTCTTGGCTAACCAACCGCCGGTTAAAGCGATGTGCGAAGCAGCACCATCGATCATCCACATGTTTGACCGTATGGGTGTAATGTTCAACCGTACTCCGGAAGGTCTTCTTGATTTCCGTCGTTTCGGTGGTACTCAACATAGCCGTACAGCATTCGCCGGTGCAACAACTGGTCAACAATTGCTTTACGCATTGGATGAGCAGGTTCGCCGTTATGAAGTTGAAGGCCTTGTAACGAAATATGAAGGCTGGGAATTCCTTGGAGCCGTTATCGATGATGAGCAAACTGCACGCGGTATCGTAGCTCAAAACCTGACTTCAATGGAAATCAAATCATTCCCTGGCGACGCAGTCATCATGGCGAGCGGCGGCCCTGGAATCATTTTCGGTAAATCAACTAACTCAATGATCAATACAGGATCAGCAGCTTCCATCGTTTATCAACAAGGTGTAAATTATGCAAATGGTGAGTTCATCCAAATTCACCCGACAGCAATCCCTGGAGATGACAAACTTCGTCTGATGAGTGAATCCGCTCGTGGTGAAGGTGGACGTATCTGGACATATAAAGACGGAAAACCTTGGTATTTCCTAGAAGAAAAATACCCTGCTTATGGAAATCTAGTACCTCGTGATATCGCGACTCGTGAAATCTTCGACGTATGTATGAACATGAAGCTTGGCATTAATGGAGAAAACATGGTTTACCTGGATCTATCACATAAAGATCCTAAATTACTTGATATAAAACTTGGCGGAATCATTGAAATCTACGAGAAATTCATGGGTGAAGATCCTCGTAAAGTTCCAATGAAAATTTTCCCTGCCGTTCACTATTCAATGGGCGGACTTTGGGTGGATTATGACCAAATGACTAACATCAAAGGTTTATTCGCTGCAGGTGAGTGTGATTACTCACAACATGGCGGTAACCGTCTTGGTGCGAACTCACTTCTTTCTGCAATCTATGGTGGTTCAGTCGCTGGACCGAATGCCGTTAAATATATTGAAGGCCTTGATAAAACTTCAGAATCCATTCCTTCTTCATTGTATGAAGGGTACGAAAAACAAGAACAGGAGAAATGGAATGATGTCATGTCTCTTGATGGTAACGAAAATGCGTACATCCTTCACAAAGAGCTTGGTGAGTGGATGACACAGCATGTTACTGTGGTTCGTTACAATGACAAGCTGAAAGAAACGGATAACAAGATTCTTGAGCTGATGGAACGTTACAAGAAAATTAACATCAATGACACGGCAAAATGGAGTAACCAAGGAGCAGCATTCACTAGACAGCTGCAAAACATGATGCAATTGGCTCGTGTAATCACAATTGGTGCCTTAAACCGTGACGAAAGCCGCGGAGCGCATTACAAACCTGATTTCCCGGAACGTAATGATGAAGAATTCATGAAAACGACTATGGCAACATTCAAAGGCTTGGATCAAGCACCTGAATTCCATTATGAAGATATCGATGTATCACTGATCGCACCGCGTAAACGTGACTACACAACGAAACACTAAAGAGGGGGAGCAAAAAAATGGTTGAAACTAAATCTGAGACTAAAACAGTCCGTTTTATAATCACTCGTCAAGATACACCGGATTCAGCTCCTTATGATGAGGAATTCGAATTAGCGTACCGCCCGAATATGAACGTAATTTCCGCTCTAATGGAAATTCGTCGTAATCCAGTAACTGTACAAGGCAAGCACACTACAGCAATCGCATGGGACATGAACTGTCTTGAAGAGGTATGTGGTGCTTGTTCAATGGTTATCAATGGTAAACCAAGACAATCATGTACAGCTCTTATCGATCAATTGGAGCAGCCGGTTCGCCTAGCTCCAATGCGTACATTCCCTGTTGTTCGTGACCTGCAAGTCGATCGCAGCCGTATGTTCGACTCATTGAAAAAGGTAAAAGCATGGATTCCAATCGATGGAACGTACAATCTTGGACCAGGACCTCGTATGCCAGAAAAGAAACGCCAATGGGCTTACGAGCTATCTAAATGTATGACTTGCGGTGTTTGTTTGGAAGCTTGTCCGAACGTAAACAGCAATTCAGACTTCATTGGACCACAACCATTATCGCAAGTTCGTTTATTCAATGCACATCCAACAGGTGCAATGAACAAAGCTGAACGTTTAAATACGATCATGGGTGATGGAGGACTTGCAAACTGCGGTAACTCACAAAACTGTGTGCAGTCTTGCCCTAAAGGCATTCCATTGACGACTTCTATTGCCGCGTTGAACCGTGATACTACGATCCAACAATTCCGTAACTTCTTCGGCAGCGATGAAGTTTAATAATGAACATGAAAGAACCTGTATCTTATGATATGGGTTCTTTTTTTTTGTTTTACATACGTAGTCTTGTTTGGTAAAGGGGGTTGAAGGGTGAAAGCGGCACCAAGCCAATGGTGAAGGAATTGGTTAATGATGTGAGCTTGATAAAATTAGCCTGCTTCCGATAGAAAATCCTTTTCATTATCGTTATTTTCTTATAAAATGAGTGAATAGTCATTCAATTCAGAAAGGGTGTGCACAAGTTGGGCAGATTATCATATATCGATAATATAACGGAGTGGATCAATGATTTTTCTTTTAAACATGAGATTAAGGTCCGCTTTTCGGAAACTGATATGTTTGGGCACTTGAATAACACGATTCCTTTTACTTATTTTGAGGAGGCTCGGATTGAGTATTTCAACAGTATGGGGTTCATGAAGGATTGGACTTCGGCTGAATGCGGGGAGATGCCGGTTGTTGCAAATTTACAGTGTGATTACCTGAAGCAGGTGTTTTTCAATGATCAGTTGACAATCCATGTGAAAGCTGACCATATCGGAAATTCTTCAGTGGACCTACATTATATGGGGACCAAACAAGATGGTTCACTTTGTTTAATAGGCAGGGGGACGATTGTACAAGTTTCCAAGACCACCGGAAAACCCGTACCTTGGACGGAAGAGATGAAGCGATCAATGTGGCATACAGAGATGCACATTCCTAAAAATATTTCCATTTAGACAAGTAAAAGAGTCACTCCATTGCCCCAGCCGACATACTATATCTTGACTAAATAGACACCCACTCCGGGTTTTATGCTGGTGAAGGCAAGGAGGGTAACATTACTTGAAGGAGAACGAATTCACTCATAAGCCACTACTCACCAAAAGAGAAAAAGAAGTATTTGAGTTACTAGTACAAGACAAAACAACAAAAGAAATCGCAGGTGAATTGTTTATTAGCGAAAAAACAGTTCGAAACCATATTTCGAATGCGATGCAGAAGCTTGGAGTTAAAGGACGTTCGCAGGCAGTCATAGAACTCCTTCGTATGGGAGAACTGAAGCTTTAATGTGTTAACTCTTAATACGTAAGCCTTATAAATATTTTCTCTCCCGTTTATTGGCAGCATATAAGGAAGGGCAAAGCAACTTGGTTGTTTTGACTTCTTTGGATGCTGCTTATTTTTATGTATGGGGTTTCATTATGATTCCAGGCAATCAATCTTGAAAATCATTTCACTTTCATCCAAAATGGTAGTATGATAAGTTTCATGAAGTGGGGAGCTGTGTGTATGGATGAAGAGAAGCAGGCGGCATATGTAGCCGATATCGAGAAGGAATTGCGCTATGTATCGACATGGCTTAAGCAAAGGGGAAGAGAAATTCTCCATGATTATAAAATTACCATTCCTCAATTCGTGGCTTTGCAATGGCTTTTTGAATCAGGCGACATGACGATTGGCGAATTGTCCACGAAGATGTTTCTCGCCTTCAGCACAACGACGGATCTGATTGACCGCATGGAGAAACATCAGCTTGTTCAGCGTGTCAGGGATGAAAAGGACCGGCGTGTGGTTCGAATTCACCTTCTTGAAGAAGGTGAACGGATTATCGAAGAAGTAATTAATAAACGGCAGCAGTACTTGAGTGGCGTGTTAGTCAATTTTAACGAATCTGACATCAGGTCCCTCAAAGGGATTCTAGCAAAACTACATCAAGAAATGAAAGAAAAATGAGGCGAGTTTTTTGAAACAACCGATAGGTATCATTGATTCAGGGGTAGGCGGCTTGACAGTAGCTAAAGAAGTCATGCGTCAGCTTCCAAATGAAAATATAATTTACTTAGGTGATACAGCAAGATGCCCTTATGGGCCGAGGACTAAAAAAGATGTACAAACCTTCACATGGCAGATGACGAGGTTTTTGATGAAGAAGGATATAAAAATGCTGATCATCGCTTGCAATACGGCCACTGCAGCTGTATTGGATGAGATCAGGGCAATCCTTCCGATTCCCGTTTTGGGTGTCATTCATCCAGGGGCAAGGGCGGCGTTGAAAGTATCTGATTCCTTGCATATTGGCGTCATTGGTACGGAAGGCACGGTAAAAAGCAAAGCTTATGACGACGCGCTTGCTTCCATCAATTCCGATGTGAAAGTAGACAGTTTAGCATGCCCGAAATTTGTCCCAATCGTGGAAAGCGGGGAGTTTCAAGGGGGTATCGTCAATAGGGTCGTGGCACAAACCTTGAACCCGTTGAAGAGAACGAAGATCGACACATTGATCCTTGGCTGTACCCATTATCCACTGCTGGGGCCTGTAATCTCTTCCTATATGGGGGATGAAGTGCAAGTCATTTCCTCTGGGGAAGAGACGGCCCGTGAGGCAAGTGTCATTTTGGATTACTATAAATTAATCAATAAAAGCAAGCTCCGTCCAGTTCATTGCTTTTACACAACCGGTTCAAGAGATATGTTTGGTTCCATCGCATCGAGCTGGCTCGGTATACATGTCAATGACATCGAAACAATTAAAATTGATCACTTATAAGACTTCCATTTGGAAGTCTTTTTTTCGGAGGGAAGAATGAAAATGTTCGTATATATCTGCAAGCCAGGATGGATATACCGCTAGAGAAGATGGAAGCCTGGAATGGCTTTAAGGGACAGAAGGGAATGGGAATTCGATTGTTCCAATCAGGATTTCCTGAAATCCCAATGAAGCTGACAAAGATGCATCAATACGGGCAAGATGCCGGGCTCCGTATAAGAGAGAAAAATAATTGGTCTATTTTCCCCTAGGGCTCGTATAAATAGGAGTACAAACTGTCCTAGGAGTGATTTTATGTCCAATAAATCAAAAGTAACAATGGTTGTGACCATTCTGGCATCTTCTGTTTGGCTTTCGGGCTGCGGATTATTTGGCGGTGAAGAGAAAAAGGAAATCGATCCACCAAAGGATGTTTCATTAGTCGAGGATGAATCTTCATTGAAAGAAACAGAAACGAATGGTGAGGAAAAGCCAGCGACTGATGGAGAAGAAGGCGCCGTTGAATCGAAAACGGTAAAGACGGAGTTATATTTAATCGATAAAAGCGGGTATGTGGTTCCACAGACATTGGAACTTCCTAAATCGGAAGCTGTCGCTAAACAGGCCCTTGATTACCTTGTCAGTAATGGACCGGTCACGGATAAACTTCCAAATGGGTTCAGGGCCGTCATTCCTGCCGATACCCAAATAAGCGTGAACATTAAAGATGGAGTGGCTGTGGCGGACTTTTCGCCGGAGTTCAAGAACTATCAGAAAGAGGATGAACTTAAAATTCTTCAAGCCATTACATGGACCCTTACACAATTCGACTCGGTCGATAAAATCCAAATGAGAATCAATGGAGAAGATATTTCCGAAATGCCGGTCAATGGCACACCGATAGATGAAAACATATCAAGGTCGTCAGGAATCAATATCGATACGAGTGATGTAGTCGACATATCCAATACAAAAGCACTGACCGTTTATTATGTAGGCGGTGACGAGGAGTACACGTATTATGTTCCGGTGACACGCAGGATCAGTGAAACGGTGTCTGATAATGTAACGGCAGTCATTCAGGAATTAACGAAGAGTCCTACGGGTTCTAACTTGCAAACAGGGTTCATGAGCGATGTAGCTTTACTTGACGAGCCTAAAGTGGCAGAAGGTAAGGTCAGCCTCAATTTTAACGAAAATATCCTTGGAAGCTTTAAAGAGAAAAAGGTATCACAAGAAGTCCTGGATGCCTTGGTCCTTTCTTTAACGGAACAGAAAGGAATTGAAAGCGTTGAAGTACAAGTGCAGGGCAGCGCAGATGTTCTTAATGAAGAAGGAAAGAAATTATCCGAACCAGTTGTCCGTCCAGAGAAAGTCAACACAGGCAGTTTTTAAAGAACCATATTATATTAGGAATAGCACAATGAGGCAGCCTGAAGCTGTCTCTTATTTTTTTGCTTCCAGAATTGAATGACCACCTTTAAGAGCCCATGTTGGATAAACTTAATTATTGCATTCGTTGAAAACTAATGCCCCTGCCAGGCAATTTCCGTATCGTGAGAAAGTTTTTACATAAATAATTTTTTAAAAGGGGAAATTACTTTTAATATTGCTATCAATGGGGGGACATTATGGATCAAAAGGTAATTCAGGCTGTACACATCTATGTATTGATCATAATGAATACAGGATTCATGGTACATGTCCTGCTCCTTCCCAATATCTTAACCGCGTCTCAACGCGACGCATGGGTAAGTGTCGCAATAAGTGTTTTTCCCTGTATCGTTTGGACGCTATTTATTTTTTATATTTATAAAAAGCTAGATAAAGAAGATATAATCGCTCTTCTAAAAAAATGGTCTACACCTATTGTTACATATATTTTCACGATAGCATTTGCGTTGTACTTTGTAATGAACGCCTTCATTACCGTCAAATTTACAGTGATTTGGGCAAAAGCTAATTACACTCATGACATACCGAACATCGTAGTCGTTAGCCTATTCACTTTTATTTGTAGTTTTGCAACATATAAAGGAATACGCACCATAAGCACTTTGGCTCTTCTGTTTCTTCCGTTCGTCACTTTTTTCGGGATATTTGTGGGGCTTGGGAATACGCCTAATAAGAATTACGAATTATTGTTCCCGGTATTTGAAAGCGGTTATCGCCATGCTCTAAATGGAATGTTGTATACGAGTGCAGGATATTTAGAAATGATCGTTTTTTTATTTTTGACTCCTTACCTGAAAGATAAGCTAAAAGCCAAGTGGATTCTATTAGTTGGTGTAATTTTAATCATGCTGACGTTAGGACCCCTCATGGGAGCGATTGCAGAATTTGGTTCTGTGGAAGCGGTGAAAATGAGGAATCCAGCATATGAACAGTGGAAGTTGTTAAGGTTTGGCTATTATATTACTCGACTCGATTTCCTTTCCATTTTCCAATGGCTTACAGGTTCCATGATTCGGATAAGTTTATGTTTATATATAGGATATAAATTAATCTCAAATGCAAAACATCAAAAGTGGATACTGCTTTCCTTATATTTAATGATTGTTTTTGGAACGCTCATCCATTGGGATGCCACTTCATTTTTTTATTTTATATACAAATATTTCTTTCCAATCAGTAGTCTGTTTCTCTTGAGTGCTGCAATTGTATTGTTATTCCTTATCATAAAAAAAGGAAAAGGTGAAACATTATGAGGAAGGGAAAATTGAATGGAACTCCTTCTTGCATTGGCCAAATCCAAAAATGGTTCGATCATTCCTCTGATGTTGATTTAAGAACAAAAACATTTGATCCTGAAGGTCGTTATTTGTTGGGGTTTTTATATGCGCCAAACTTAGTGGATATGCAATTTATCAATGAAGTGATACTGCCTACAATATCAAAAGCGATCCAAGAAAATGGGGAGTTAACAATTGATCGATTAAGCCATATTATGGAGATCGGCACGCTAAAAAAAGACTCCGATTTAAAAGCGGAAGTAGAAAGCATTCTTTTTTCAGGAGACCTAATCATCATTAATGAATCTACTAATGAAATTTACTATACACCATTAGCTAATTCCCCTAAGCGAAGTCCGGAAGAATCCAATATAGAATCATCCATTCGCGGACCTAGAGATGGATTTGTTGAGAATATATCGGATAACATGTCTTTAATCCGCCAAAGGTTAAAAACGTCAACACTTAAATGCATTGAATATACAGTCGGGGAAAGAAGTAAAACTAAAATTTTGCTGCTTTATATAGATGACATTATTAATCCCTCGATTCTTTTGGATATTAAAGAACGACTGGATTCATTAAAGGTCGATATCATAGTCAGTAGTTACCAAGTTGAAGAACTCCTATATGATACTCAATTTTCCATATTCCCTTTAATGGATTATATCGGTCGACCGGACTATGTTGTTGAATCCTTGAATCGAGGGCGCTTTGCCATCCTGGTGGACGGGAATCCGACATGCTTGATCGGACCGACCAGCATTAATCAGTTACTGTACGCTGCTGATGACGCACATGCAAGCTTTTTTTACATTAGTTTCATGCGCATCATTCGTATCGTCGCCTTATTTGTAGCGGTTACGTTACCTGGTTTTTTTATAGCGTTAGTTTCCTATCAATTCGACCAAATTCCCTTTTCGCTTCTCGCGACGATTTCAATCACGAGACAGGGATTGCCGATTCCTGCTTCGTTGGAGGCTTTCATGATGATCATATTGTTTGAACTATTTAAAGAAGCTGGTCTTCGCCTGCCTAAAGCTGTTGGTCCTACGGTTTCCGTATTGGGCGGGTTGATCATAGGTGATGCAGCAATTCGGGCAGGGCTGACTTCACCATCCATGCTTGTAATAATAGCTGTTACAGTTCTCGCAAGCTATACGTTAATCAATCAGAATATTGCAGGGAATATCGTTCTTATAAGGTTATTCATATTTGCGTGTTCAGCGTTTTTAGGCTTGTTTGGATTCTTCATGGGGATTTTCCTTGTCTTGATCATTGTGGTTTCCTTGGAAAGTTTCGGCCAGCCTTTTGTGAATCCACTTTCCAAGCCAAATAAATCGGATATGTTAAAGGTCTTATTCAGGCTTCCGTATGGGATGTTAAGGCAACGGAATCAAGCTATACAGTCCACTGATAATGAACCTCAAAAGGAGTCAAACAAATGAGAAAGCTAATTGCAGTCATGGTTATTGGCTGTCAACTTTTACTGACGACAGGGTGCTGGGGAATGAAGAAATTCAAGCCCAAACATACGGATCAGCCCTGGGGATCGATTATAAAGAGGGAGAATTCATCTTATACTTTCAAGCGTTGAATTTTGCGGATATTGCAAAACAAGAGGGGGCGGCTATATTACAAGAGAAATCTACCGTTGTCATTGGGGAAGGTAAAGGGGAAAGTATCGAGGAAGCATTTACCGATTTAGAACAACATGCCGCATTACCGCTTTATATCGGGCATATTAACTCCTTTATTTTAAGTGAGCGTGTAATTAAGAATAAAATGAAGGATTTCATTGAATATGTAGGGAAAGAGCCCTTATTGCGATACAATTCATGGCTGTTCGTTACGGACGAGGATATTAAAAAGGTATTTGACAGTGATAGTTTCTTTAATCTTCCTAACTTATTCACGATCACTCAAAGGCCAGAAACCGTTATTTATGAGAACTATTTCATTTCCCCGTTAAAATTCAGTGAACTGGTTTCAAAGTTTTATCAACCGGTCGGCTCCATTTTAATTCCCTCTTTGGTCATAAATGAGCATCATTTCTCAGAGGGCGGGAAAGGAAAGAAGATACCAACGTTGAATGGCGGCTATGTTTTATCAAAACAACAATATAAAGGATTCGTTAGTAAACAAGATTTGATTGGTTTGAAATGGGTTGAAAATAAGGCGACCGTGATGTTCTTTTCGCTGAACGAACAAAAGGTAAGTGTTGAAATCATGGACCCCAAAACAAACATCGTGGTGTTGGGGCAGCAAAAGAAACCTTTATATGATTTAGAAGTTAGAGCAAATGGAATTCTGAAACAAAATTTAGATAACGTTGATATGGAAAAAATCGAAAAAAAGGTAGAAATAAAAGTTGAGGAAGATATTTTGAAGACATTGGATGCAGGGGGGGGAATCAATACAGACCTTTTTAACATCAGCGAAAAGGCATACAGATACCATGTCAATAAGTGGGATAATAAAATGATTAATTCCTTTGATAAGACCTCAATAAATAACATGAAAATCAATATCCATATTGAACATAGTGAAAATTACAAACGTTAGATTACAAGTTTCGGCTTATTGCAGATGAGGGAGTTGTGTTAGACTTAACTTATCTGGTTGATTCAGCGGCCGTTGTGATCGTGAAAGGCAGCGCTGAATTCATCCGTTTGGAACTGGAGAAGAAGCAGCGTTTACATATAACGAGTTACAGCGAATTCTTTCTTAGCCCCAAAAAAGCTTCATGCTGATCAAATGAAAAAGGGTGAAATGAAAAATGAAGACAGTCATCATTGCAACGAAAAATAAAGGGAAGGCCAAGGAGTTCGAAAGCTTATTCTCTGCAAAAGGATATGAAGTTAAAACACTTCTCGATGTACCGGATGCTCCTGATGTTGAGGAAACAGGCACGACTTTTGAAGAAAACGCGATCCTGAAGGCAGAGGCCATTGCCCATCAGCTAGGCCACTTTGTCATTGCTGATGATTCCGGATTGATTGTAGATGCATTGGAGGGCCGTCCCGGCGTATATTCTGCGCGCTATGCTGGAGAGGCCAAGAGCGATGAAGCAAACACGGAAAAAGTACTCAGGGAACTGGAAGGCGTGCCGAAAGAGGAGAGAACGGCGAGATTTTATTGCGCCTTGGCACTAGCGTCACCTAACCAGGAAACGATTACGGTATCGGGAACGATGGAAGGCTTGATTACAGAACAGCCTTCAGGAACGAATGGATTTGGTTATGATCCCATCTTTTTTGTTGAGGAACAGGGAAAAACAAATGCCGAATTGACAAAAGAGGAAAAAAACAAAATCAGCCACCGTGCCAACGCATTGAGGGCTCTAGATGAAAAACTTGATCTATTTCTAAAAAGGGAAGAAGGAATGTGACGATGAAAGTGCTAATAATGAGTGACAGTCATGGCTTAACTCATGAAATCAGCATGATTGCCGAACGTCATAAACAAGAGGTTGCTGCCATGATCCATTGCGGTGATTCAGAGTTGGAAAGAAATGATCCTCACATGACGCAGTTCTTCGCCGTTCGTGGGAACTGTGACTATGATTCGGCATATCCGAATGATATTGTGGAGAGTATTGCAGGCAAGCGTTTCTTCCTTACGCATGGACACCTCTATAATATAAATATGACCTTGATGAACCTTTCTTATAAAGGTGATGAGACAGGGGCGGATATTATTTGCTTTGGCCATTCCCACGCTGCAGGCTCAGAATTGATTGACGGCAAGCTCTTCATCAACCCGGGAAGCATACGGCAGCCGCGTGGACGAAAAGAAAAAACCTATGCCATTTTGAATATCGGAAATGACCAACTTGAAATCATCTTTTATGACCTTGAAGGAAAAATCGTTGACGAACTAAGAAATGCTTATCGAATGGAATGACTTCATGTATTATAACCAGGAAGCGTTTTTACCCGCTTCCAGGTTCATAAAAAAGAAAAAACTTTTTATGAAAAACCGTTGACTTTCTTATGGTATCCTACTATAATAAGAAGTGTCCTAAGGGAACAGTTAAGGTAATACATAAGTTTTACCGCAACTTATATCATAAACGTCTCAGTAGCTCAGCTGGATAGAGCAACGCCCTTCTAAGGCGTCGGTCGGGAGTTCGAATCTCTCCTGGGACACTAACTTAGTGGATTTAAATCCCGCTACGAAAACCTTCTATATCGTTTAGTGAAACGGTCAGTATAACGGTCATGTAAGATATTACACCGTATATCGATTTATCCTACTAACAATATAGGAGGTTTTTTTGTATGACCAAAAGAAAAGAATTATTAGATGTTGAAGTAGAAATAAGTGATATATGATACCTTCGAATTGTTCGATAAAGTGTATTCCTCATTTTTTTCTGCAAACTTCATTTAAATACCATGATAAATATTGAATTAATGGTAGACGTGTTCTAAAACTCTTCAAAATTAAATATTACTAGTATTGCAATGAGTATTATATTAAGTTATAATAAGAATCACTGTTACGGTCTAAGTTCGAAAAGTGGCCGTTATACTGAACTGAAGAAAAATAGCGATATGTCTCAGTAGCTCAGCTGGATAGAGCAACGCCCTTCTAAGGCGTCGGTCGGGAGTTCGAATCTCTCCTGGGACACTAACTTAAAAAAGTCAAAACCTTCCAAGGTTTTGGCTTTTTTTTTCTTTTTTGAGCTGTATAAGTTAATGTGGGTAATTTCGATGCGTGTCCTTTTATGATGTTCGTATAACGATAAAGAAGATTTTTATTTCATATTTATCGCAGGTGGATGACCTTTAATGTCGAACTTGTTATAAATAAGGAGATGTTTAGATGAATAAAGATCGATTATTCAAGTTCATTCAAACTTCCACTCGGGGCAATTTTTTCTCAGTCGAAATAACCGAAGATGGAACTGAAGTGGTCCAATTAGCCAAGGAGTTAGAAAAAGAAGGAAGAATCAAGTTGAGGGAATGCACACGAAAAGAACAAGGTGTTTATCTGGAAGGACTACTTAAGTTTGTACCTAGCTAATACTCTTGATGAGCGCTGACGGAGGTATTTCATATGACAGAAAAAAGGCATCCGTGATCGGATGCCTTTTTTTTATATCTAATTCTATTTAATTTTTTTGCTTTCAGGTTGCTGGAGTAGTGAAAAAAACAGGAAAAACATTGACATAAATCAAACAAATTAATATTATGTTTATTATATTATAAACTTTATAGGGAAGTGTTTGTTTTATGAAGGGCGCTGAAATGTTTTGGAGTGCATCTCAGGATGAGCTTAAACAAGGGTATATCGAAGGTGAGAATCAATATGTTTGTTTGCTGTGCGGAAATGCAATTGAAAAGGGGATCGTATACCCGAAAGATGGGGTTCTTTATGAAGCGAAGAGGTATATGGGAATTCATATTGAACAGGCACACCGCTCCGTTTTTGAATATTTGATTGATCTCGATAAAAAACTTACAGGTCTGACAGACCATCAAAATCGCCTCCTCCGCCTTTTTTACCAAGGGAAGAATGATGCTGAGGTTCAGGAGGAAATGGGAATTGGGAGTCCTTCCACCATCAGGAACCATCGCTTTGTGTTGAAAGAGAAGGAGCGTCAGGCTAAGCTGTTTTTAGCCCTGATGGAACTTTTGAAAGATAAAGATGAACATGCTCCTGCATTTATCCCGCTTCATCAGAAAGCAAGGATGGTCGATGATCGTTATAACGTTACCGAGGATGAAAAGGTGACTGTGCTGAAAAAATACTTCCCTAAAGGCAGTCAGGATGCATTGAAGTCTTTCCCGCCAAAGGAAAAACAAAGACTGATCATTCTCCAAGAAATTATCAACCGTTTTGAAAAAGAGCGGAAATATGAAGAGAAAGAAATTAATCAAATATTGGGTGCCGTTTATCCTGATCATGTTCTATTGAGAAGATATTTAATAGAATATGGGTTCTTGGATAGAAAGCCTGATGGGAGCCAATATTGGCTGAAGAAATGAAGACTGGAGGAATGAAATATGGATCGTAAAAAAGAATTGAAGCAATTATATAAAGAAACGAAAGTTGAAGCTGGTGTATACCAAATCAGAAATACGGTAAATAATAAAGTCTTTATCGGAAGTACCAGGAATTTAAAGACGTTGAAGGGGAAACAATTTGAATTGGAAGTCGGAACAAATACGAATAAAGTGCTGCAAGGTGAGTGGAACGAATATGGGAAAGATGCTTTTTCTTTTGAGGTACTGCAAGTTTTGAAACCGAAAGAAACAGGATTTTTTGATGCTAAACGGGAATTGAAAAAACTTGAAGAAGAGTGGCTAGAAAAAATACAGCCATACGAAGAGCGGGGATACAATAGGATGAAATCCAACTGACTTATGCGCAGCCCTTAAAGATTCCCTGCTCCTGATTTACTTTTGAAACCATTCATTTTTATGGTAGGAGGGGAATTTGGGGATGGGTATCTAAAAAAAGGGTAGAAACTTAAGGCATTCTTCATTCATATAACGGTGTGTGTATGGGTGGATGTCATAAACCTATTCACGGATCCTTGGTTATTGGTGGTTCCTTTATCCCCTTGCACAAGGGAACTTCGGGTTTGAGTGGAAAGAAAAAAAGAATATAAGGACGGCTGAATTTGGGGGTGTTCGAAACAGCGAGTCATTTATGGCTCTTTTTTTTGCGTGAAGAAAATTAGGGGATCTCGCTTGTTGTTAGTTTTTAAATGGTTTAAGCTAGTAATGAGGGAGCTTTTTAAAAGGGGAAACCCATGGGGGACCTTCACTAAATATTTAATTTTAGGAGTTGCGAATGAAGAAAATAGGATGGACCATAACAGGGATAGGGACAATTGTTGCGCTGGGGGCCTTGCTTTATCCCATGAATGTTATTGATAAAACACTATGTATATATTTATTACTCGGCGGTGCAGGGCTAATGTTTGTCGGGTCTATGATCAGGGCTTTTCGGCTGCTGAAAAGATGATTGGATTTTAAGGTTAGGCAAAATTGTGCGATTAAGGTGATGACATGGAAAAAAACCAATTGAAATATGCCCAGCAGCATCTTGCTAATGAACGCACCTTCTTAGCGTGGATAAGAACGGTGATTGCAATAGTGGGGGTTGGTTTTCTTGCGACAAGCCTGCATTTCACGATTGGTGTGCATCGGGATGCCCGGATTGACTTCATCAGTATCGTGCTAGGGATGTTTGCGTGTGGATTGGGCCTGGTGATTACAGTTCTGGCGACATTCGGTTATCTTCAGAAGAAGCGGCAAATCAATGAAGGGACGTTCCGGCCTTCAAGTGCACATGTAATATTGATCGCTGTTTTTATGGTCATATTGTTATCGATGATCATTTTATATTTTATGTTCATAAAAGTTTAAAACTGTCCTGACTATATAGGACAGTTTTTTTAAACTTAGTCTTACATTATCACGGTAAGATTCCTTCCATTAATCAATGGCAATCAAAAAACGAAAGCTTGAAAATACTGTATTTCATTTTGGGCATGAAAGAATAATTAAAACTTTTCAAAAGCAATTTCATTCAGTATTGTATACGTCAGCCAAGGAATAACTTAGTTTTTACCGTAGGATGTGTATATAAGCTCCAAGGAAAAGTTCGATCAAGTTTTTTCTATTGCCTTCCTTTAATACTATTGATTAGCCACCTTCAGCTTGTGAATAAACTTCACATGGTCAATGCTTGTTTTAGACTCCTGGAAGCCCTTTGCTTTATTCATTTCGATCACGTTTTAAATATTTGTTTAATTTCCATTTTGTGAGATATGATAAAGAGGAACTAAAAGGAGGTCATCAAGATGGTGGATATCAAAAAAGGTGAAAGTTCTTTTTTTGTCGAAGAATCTGGCGAGAAACTAGCGGAAATCACATTCTTTAAATCAGGTGATGGTGAAATCACGGTCGATCATACCGTTGTTTCTGACAAGCTTCGCGGGCAAAAGGTAGGAAATGCCCTTGTTGAAAAGGTAATAGGCTTCGCAAGGGATGAAAAATTGAAAATTGTTCCGGTATGTTCGTTCGTGCAAAAACAATTTGAAAAACATGCAGAATACGGGGATGTATTGGCTAGATGAACCAGAGGGTTGGACCAGGGATGAGTAATATCACCTGTGTTCAGCCCTTTGTCATTTTTTCGATGATCTTCATCCCCGCTATTTGAGACAATCATTACTGGCTAAGTCTCGGGAAAATTTAGTGGAGAAGTTCGTTATCACTTCATAATTTTAATGGGGTATTTGACGGTTTTAAAAATTAAAAATTGAAAAAACTTTTTTTCGTAGAATGTGGTCATGATAGGTATGTAAGCGTATACAACAAATCTTTCAATTTAGAATTATCAAAAAATTTCAAAAAACCTGTTGACTACTACCTTAAATACACGTAAGATAATCACAAATACAAGACATCAAACATAAGCGTTTCGAAAAATATGAATAATGCGAAAAGCATTGAAGAGGATAAGTAGTCTTTTAAAAAGGCAGTCACAGAGAGCCGGGTAGCTGAGAGCCGGTATTGTCCCGAAAGATGAACTCACCTTGGAGTTTCAGCTTGAACGTCAGACTAGTAGGGCTGAACGGGTGCGTACCAGTACCCGTTACCAAAACAGAGAATAGTGTAGGCTATTCAAAGTGCGCATGGAGTTTCATGCGAAAAAGGGTGGTACCGTGGAGTGGCTCATCAAGCCTTTTCACCCCTTTAACTTGCTAAGTGCAAGTACATTTGGGGTGAAAAGGCTTTTTTGTATGCATAAAAAGCTGAAAATTCTGAATGTTAGGAAAACATTCAGTAGAAAAGCGAAGGAGGTTTTTACGAAATGACACAAAAGTCAGTTGTTGCTGATCGGAAGAGTGGAAAGACACATTATAGTGGAGCCGAATTTCTGCTGGATGCATTGAAAAAGGAAAATGTTGAAGTCATCTTTGGATATCCGGGAGGATCTGTATTGCCGATTTATGACAAGCTTTACAGTTCAGAACTTTTTCATATTTTGACAAGGCACGAACAAGGTGCGATACATGCAGCGGAAGGATACGCCAGGATTACCGGCAAGCCGGGCGTGGTCATAGTCACATCCGGTCCAGGGGCAACGAACATTGTCACCGGTTTGGCCGATGCGATGATTGACTCTTTACCGCTTGTGGTAATTTCGGGTCAGGTTGCTACCGGTGTAATTGGTTCGGATGCTTTCCAGGAAGCTGATGTACTTGGGATCACTACCCCGATTACAAAACATAACTATCAGGTAAGGAAGCCGGAAGACCTTCCGCGCATTATAAAAGAAGCTTTTTATATCGCTTCAAGCGGCCGTCCCGGCCCGGTATTAATCGATATACCTAAGGATATGGCCATTATAGAAGGTGAATCGACGGATAAGGAGCCAGAAATGGATCTTCCTGGCTATCAGCCGACGACCAAGCCTAATTACTTGCAGATCAGAAAGCTTGTTGAAGCCGTAAGCGGGGCGAAAAGACCGGTCATTCTTGCAGGGGCAGGTGTCCTGCATGCAAAGGCCTCCCATCTATTAAAGGAATATGTCGAGCAGCAAGGCATTCCCGTCGTCCACACTTTATTGGGTCTTGGGGGCTTTCCGGCGGAACATCCTCTCTTTATCGGAATGGGTGGTATGCATGGCTGCTATGCAGCGAATATGGCGTTATCGAAATGTGATCTATTAATCAATATCGGTGCAAGGTTCGATGATCGATTGACTGGGAATCTAGCGAAATTCGCACAGCACGCAACAGTGGCCCATATCGATATTGATCCTGCGGAAATCGGTAAAAATGTGCCGACAAAAATTCCGGTCGTCGGAAGTGCCAAGGAAGCACTGGCGGAGTTGATTGCACAAAATGGCAAGAAACCGGAAATTGATGTATGGACATCGCAGCTGACTGCATGGAATGAAGAGTTCCCATTGCGTTATACCCGTGAAGAAGGCGTACTGAAACCTCAGCGTGTCATCCAAATGCTTCATGAAAAGACAAATGGGGAGGCCATTGTTACGACGGATGTTGGTCAGCATCAAATGTGGGCGGCACAATACTATCCGTTTAACAAACCGAATTCATGGGTCACTTCCGGTGGATTGGGGACGATGGGCTTTGGCTTACCATCGGCTCTCGGAGCGCAACTGGCGAATCCGAAAGCGACGGTGCTTTCCATTTCGGGGGATGGTGGATTCCAGATGTGCCTGCAGGAACTTTCGGTCATTGCCGAAATGAAGCTGCCAATCAAGATCATCATCGTCAACAACGGGGCACTCGGGATGGTAAGACAGTGGCAGGAACTCTTTCATGATAACCGTTTCTCACACAGTATTTTTCAATCGCATCCCGATTTCGTGAAATTGGCCGATGCTTATGGCATTCCTGGATACAAAGTGACGACGGAGGAAGAGGCAAGCAACTGCCTGGATGAAGCGTTAAAGACTGATGGTCCAGTGCTGATTGATTTCCGTGTAAAACAAAATGAAAATGTCTTTCCGATGGTAGCACAAGGAAAAGGGCTTGATGAAATGGAAGGAGTTTAATCAATGAAGGGAATTCTTAGCCTCACCGTGAACAACAGGCCAGGCGTCCTGAATCGGATTACGAACCTGTTCACGAAAAGAAATTATAACATTGAAAGCATGACTGTCGGACCCTCCGAACAGGATGGCATTTCAAGGATGACCTTCGTGGTCGATGTTGATGACGAAGCTGTCATCGAACAGATCACCAAGCAATTGAATAAGCAGATCGATGTTTTGAAAGTGTTTGATATTACGAATCAATCGATTGTGGCGAGGGAACTTGCACTCATTAAAATAATGGTGACCACACAATCCCGAGCCGAGATTTATTCAGTCATCGAACCCTTCCGAGCGTCAGTTATAGATGTCAGTAAAGATAGCCTGACCGTTCAAATCACTGGGGAATCGGATAAAATCGAAGCCTTCATTGAACTGATCAAGCCATATGGCATCAAGGAATTGGCAAGGACAGGGACAGCCGCTATCCCGCGTGGAATGCAAATTGCACACGCTAAGAGCGCGACAATCGTATAAAACCAAAACAAAAAACCAAAAAAACAATGATGAAAAGGGAGATGTAATTATTATGGCAAAAGTATATTATAACGCAGAGGCAAACGAGAATTTCTTCAACAATAAAAAGGTAGCGGTAATCGGATATGGTTCACAAGGACACGCACACGCTCAAAACCTACGTGACAGCGGTGTAGATGTAATCATCGGAATCAGGAAAGGTAAATCATTCGATAAAGCGGTGGAAGACGGTTTTAACGTTTACACGGTGAAAGAAGCTGCTGAACAAGCAGACGTTATCATGAATCTATTACCGGATGAAACTCAGCCGAAAGTATACCAAGAAGAAATCAAACCGGTATTGCGTGCAGGTCAAGCGTTAATGTTCGCACACGGATTCAACGTCCATTTCAATCAAATCGTTCCTCCTGCAGACGTAGATGTATTATTAGTCGCTCCAAAAGGACCGGGACATCTTGTTCGCCGTACATATGAACAAGGTGCAGGGGTGCCGGCATTATTCGCCATCTATCAAAATGTAACGGGTGAAGCAAAGGAATTGGCACTTGCGTACGCTCGGGGAATCGGTTCTTTAAGAGCTGGCGGTTTGGAAACCACTTTCCAGGAAGAAACGGAAACGGATCTATTCGGAGAGCAGGCAGTACTTTGCGGCGGATTGACTGCGCTTGTGAAAGCTGGATTCGAAACCTTGACAGAAGCTGGATATCAACCGGAAGTAGCATATTTCGAGTGTTTACATGAACTTAAATTAATCATCGACCTTATGTATGAAGGCGGTATGGAAAACATGCGCTATTCCATTTCTGATACAGCTCAATGGGGAGATTTCGTTTCTGGACCACGCGTTGTGACGGAAACTACGAAAGAGTCAATGAAAGCGATCTTGAAAGACATCCAAGACGGTGAGTTCGCTAAAGGATGGATCTTGGAGAACCAAGCGAATCGTCCAGTTTTCAATGCAATCAATAATCGTGAAAACCAACACCAAATCGAAGTGGTTGGCCGTGAGTTAAGAAAAATGATGCCATTCGTGAAACCTCAACAAAAAGAGAAAGAAGTGGTAGCCGTTGCGAAAAATTAATATATTTGAAACTACACTTCGAGATGGGGAGCAATCAGCCGGTGTAAATTTGAATTTTACCGAAAAACTTGAAATTGCTTATCAGCTTGAAAGATTGGGTGTTGATATTATCGAAGCTGGTTTTCCGGCAGCATCCAAAGGGGATTTCAACTCCGTACAGGAAATCGCGCGCAAAATTAAAAACAGCTCTGTCACAGGGCTGGCGCGTGCTGTAAAAGGTGATATTGATGCAGCTTGGGATTCATTAAGGGGCGGCGCAGAACCAAGATTGCATACGTTCATCGCCACTTCGCCCATTCACCGGGAATATAAGTTGAAAATGTCGAAGCAGCAAGTGATTGAAAAGTCCGTTGAAATGGTTAAGTATGGAGCGGCGCGTTTTCCGATCGTGCAATGGTCTGCAGAAGATGCAAGCCGTACAGAACTTGACTATTTGGCTGAAATCGTTGAAGCGGTCATTCAAGCTGGTGCCAAGGTCATTAACATCCCGGATACTGTAGGGTATGCAGCTCCAATCGAATACGGAAACATTTTCAGGTACCTTCGTGAACATGTTCCTTCTATTGATAAAGTTAGTTTATCCGCACACTGCCATGATGATCTTGGAATGGCGACAGCCAATTCTTTGGCGGCCATCGAAGGCGGGGCTACGCAAGTCGAAGGCACAATCAACGGAATTGGAGAACGTGCCGGAAATGTGGCGCTCGAAGAAGTGGCTATGGCACTCTACATCCGTAAAGATTTCTATCAAGCGGGAACGGATCTTGTATTGAATGAAATTAAAAGGACCAGTGATTTGGTCAGCCGCCTTACGGGAATGCAAGTTCCTGCTAATAAAGCCATTATTGGTGCCAATGCATACGCACATGAATCTGGCATCCACCAGGATGGTATGTTAAAAGAAAAAACGACGTACGAAATCATATCACCTGAACTCGTCGGGGTTTCGTCCAATTCACTCGTTTTAGGAAAGCATTCAGGACGCCATGCTTTCAAAGAAAGATTACAAGAGTTGAACTTTACTGTAACGGATGAGGAATTGAACTCGTTATTCGTCCAATTCAAGGAATTGGCCGATAATAAAAAGACGATGACAGATGAAGATATCGTTGCCCTCGTGCTTGAAGAAAAATCGGCGGATATCAGTTTTTATGACATGGTTTCGTTACAGATTTCCCATGGTACACATCAGACGGCGACAGCTACGGTCACACTGAAAAAAGGCGATAATGAAGAGATTCAGGAAGCGGCTACAGGTGCCGGCAGTGTTGAAGCCCTATATAACACGCTTGAAAGATGTTTGGGCGGCGAGATCAGCTTGCTGGACTATCGAATTCAATCGGTTGGCGGCGGAATGGATGCTCTTGCCCAGGTTTTTGTGAAAATTGATTATAACGGAGTGGAAACAAGCGGCCGCGGTCTCGATCAGGACGTCTTGGAAGCATCCGCCAAAGCATATTTGAATGCTGTGAACCGAGTGATCATCATGAAGGAACTAGAAGAAAAAGCAGTATTACTATAGGAAGGGGAGATTTCGATGAAAAGGAATATTGCGGTGCTTCAAGGAGATGGCATCGGGAAAGAAGTAACAAGAGGCGCTGTAGAAATCCTCGAAGCCGTTGCCCAAAGATATGGACACGATTTTGAATTTCAGTATGGTGAGATTGGCGGCGGGGCCATCGATAACACAGGTTCACCCCTGCCGGATGAAACAGTGGAGATTTGCAAAAACAGCGATGCGGTATTATTAGGGGCCGTTGGAGGACCTAAGTGGGATGACCAGCCTGCGCACCTAAGACCGGAACGAGGTTTGCTGAAAATCCGAAAAGATTTGAATCTTTATGCTAACATCCGTCCAATCAGCTATTATTCCAGCTTGTCGGAATCTTCTCCTCTTAAAAAGGAATTCATTGAAGATGTGGATTTCGTGATTGTCAGGGAACTGACTGGCGGCCTTTATTTCGGAAAGCCAAGTGAGCGCGTCGAAAAAGAGGGGAAAGAAGCGGTTGTCGATACACTTTTCTATCAGAAAAGCGAAATGAAGCGCATCATTGAACTTGCTTTTTCATTAGCATCAGATCGCAAGAAAAAAGTAACATCCGTGGATAAAGCGAATGTCCTTGAATCCAGCAGGATGTGGCGTGAGACGGCTGAAGAAATTGCCAAGGACTATCCTGATGTAATTCTTGAACATATGCTTGTTGATAATGCAGCCATGCAATTGATCAAAAACCCGAAACAATTTGATATTATCGTGACGGAGAACATGTTCGGGGATATTTTAAGCGATGAAGCGTCGGTATTGACTGGCTCGCTTGGAATGCTTCCTTCCGCCTCTATTTCAACACAAGGACCAAATTTATATGAACCGATTCATGGCTCTGCCCCGGATATTGCGGGAAAAAACCTGGCCAATCCGATTGGGACGATTTTATCGGCAGCTTCCATGCTGCGTCTATCCTTTGGTTTGGAAGATGAGGCGAAAGCCGTTGAGCAGGCGGTGGAAACGGTCCTTGAATATGGTTTGAGAACTGGCGATATCGCAAATGGCCAACCGAATATTACGTCTACTTCAGAAATGATTGCAGAAATTAAAGCAAATCTTTTAGACCAGGAAGCCATTTCCAACATCATGGGAGCTTACGCATAAACTTCTTTCACGGCCTAATATTAGGCCGTGTTTTTTAAAAAAAATACAAGATTGATCGAGGTGGGATAAAGATGGGAAAGTCGATTATAGAGAAAATATGGGATCGCCATATTGTAAATGAAGAAGAGAATAAACCGGATCTAATTTATATAGACCTTCAATATATTCATGAAGTGACCTCTCCGCAAGCATTTGAAGGATTGAGATTAAAGGGGCGCACAGTCAGGAGGCCCGACCGCACTTTCGCGACGATGGATCATAATGTGCCAACCGTTAATCGTTATTTCATCGAGGATGATATTGCAAGGAAACAATTAGAGGCACTTGAGCAAAACTGTAAGGAGTTCGGTATCCGTCTTGCTGATTTAGACAGCCCGGATCAAGGTATCGTTCACGTTATCGGACCGGAATTAGGCCTTACACAGCCAGGGATGACGATTGTCTGCGGAGACAGTCATACATCCACACATGGTGCGTTTGGATCGATTGCGTTTGGAATCGGTACGAGTGAGGTCGAGCATGTTTTGGCCACACAGACCCTATGGCAAACAAAACCCAAAACATTAAAGCTTGAGGTTAATGGCAAGCTCGGTCATGGCGTGATGGCGAAAGATGTCATTTTATATGTGATTTCTAAATTCGGTGTCGACTTCGGTACGGGACATATCATTGAGTATTGTGGGGAAGTTTTCCGGAATATGTCGATGGAAGAGAGAATGACGGTTTGCAATATGTCGATTGAAGGCGGGGCAAGAGCGGGGCTGGTAGCTCCTGATGAAACAACTTTCTCTTATTTGAAAGGTCGTAAATATTTGCCGAAAGGAGAAGAGTTCGAGCGATGTGTGCAGGATTGGAAGTCACTTTCCAGTGATGAGGACGCTGTATATGACCAAGAAATCATTCTTGATGGCAGTCTGATTTCACCAATGGTCAGCTGGGGGACAAATCCTGGAATGGCTAGTGGAGTGGACGGAAGAGTACCTACCTTCGCAGAAGATATCATGGACCCTAAGGAACTGAATCGGGCCATTGAGTATATGGGTCTTGAGGAAGGCATGCCGATCGCGGAAATTCCCGTACAACATGTTTTCATAGGATCATGCACCAATTCACGCATTGAGGACCTACGGCAAGCCGCGGAGATGATCGAAGGCCAAACTGTTCATAAAGGGGTTCGGGCGATGGTCGTTCCCGGTTCACAAAGCGTCAAAAGGCAAGCGGAAGATGAAGGGTTGGATGAGATTTTCAAATCTGCGGGCTTCGAATGGCGTGAATCGGGCTGCAGCATGTGCCTGAGCATGAATCCTGACGTTGTTCCGGCTGGTGAGCATTGTGCCTCCACAAGTAATCGGAACTTTGAAGGCAGGCAAGGAGCTGGAGCAAGAACACATTTGGTCAGTCCGGCCATGGCTGCAGCGGCTGCCATTCATGGGAAGTTTGTCGATATCAGGAATTTGAAAAGAACTGAACAAGTCCATTAAGAATACGAATTAACCGGAGGTGCAGAGAATGGAACCCATTACTATATATAAAGGAAGAGCGGCAGCGCTTGACCGTAAAAACGTGGATACGGACCAAATCATTCCAAAGCAATTTTTAAAACGGATTGAGCGAAGCGGATTTGGCGAGTTTTTATTCTATAACTGGCGTTTTGATGAAAATGGGCAGGAACGTCCAGATTTTGAATTGAATCAGCCTCATAATCAAAACACGTCCATTTTAATAGCGGGAGAGAATTTTGGCTGCGGTTCTTCGCGTGAGCATGCCCCGTGGTCATTGAAAGACTACGGATTCGATATCATCATCGCTCCTTCTTATGCTGATATCTTTAAAAGTAATTGCATGAAAAATGGCATGGTGCCCATCGCTTTAACCCAGACTGAAGTAAACTATTTAATGGAGAGGGTTTCGGCACCTGATTATGAGTTGACGATCGACCTTCCCAATCAGACATTGAAAGATGGTCAAGGGTTTGAAACAAGCTTTGAAATTCATCCATATTGGAAGGAAATGCTCATCAAAGGCTGGGATGAAATTTCGATAACGCTTCAATATGATAAAGAGATTTCTGCCTATGAATCTCAAAGAAAGGCAGTATCAAGCATGTAATCGCAGAAGGTCATTTCCCGTTATCCTTTCATAATGGAAAGGATACGGGATTTTTTTTTTATCGGGGAAAGGCGAAAAGACGTTCATCAGGCATATAATTTTTTGTGTTTCCTGCTATTACATGCTAAACTGTTTCTCAAAAAGCGAACGGTGAGGCGGAAAATTGGATGGATGATGAGAATAACGAAAAGAAGGCCGGAGAAACCAAAATTATCTCCTTTCCAAATCTCGGTGAAAGGCTGATTGTAAAAGGACTGGATGAGCTTGGAAACAGAAACTTTAAAGCGGCAGCACGGCTTTTCAGCCAAGCCAGGGAGTATGAGCCCGAAAATGATGAAGTTTGCATGGGTCTCGTGGTCTCATTAGTCGAACTTGAGTATTACCAGGAGTCAAAAGAGTTATGCATAGAGATGCTGAATAAAGGCATCGGCGACTATTTTCAACTGATCAATATTTATTTGATGGTACTGCTGCAATTAGGCGAGCATCAGGAAATGGTCACGACGATCGAACTGCTATTTGAAGAAAGCCAAATTCCTTTTGATAAAGAGGAACATTTCGAAAAGATGCTTCAGTTCAGTAAAAGGGCCCTAGAAGATAAAAAAGAGGAGAAGGAAAGACAAAATCAGCAGCTTTCAGCGGAATTGGAAGAGGATGAACTTTTTGAAGGGAAGACGGATAATGAAATGCTTATGGTCATTTCAAAACTCACGAATATCAATATTCGACCATTCATCCCTCAAATCGAAGAATTTCTACAAAAAGATGAGGGACACCCTTTCTTTAAAACGATGCTCCTTAACATCCTAATCGACCAGGAATATAGCGAGGAAGTGTCGTTGAAGAAATTCAACCAATCAAAGTCGGTCATACCTAGGGAATTGAAAAGTTTGAAGGAGACGGACTTCTATAAGAATGTTACCGGACTGACCGAAGAGGAGATCAGTCAGGATAATCCGAGCTTATTTGAAATGGTCCATAGTTTGATTGAACGTCATTCTTTTTTATTGTTTCCTTTTGAACCCGGACCGGAAAGCTTTCCTGCATGGGCAGCAGCCTACCATGCCTTGGCGGAAGAATACATGACCGGGGAAGTTTTCATGGGGGAATTAGCCGACCTTTACCAGGCTGATGAGGAAAGCATAGCGGATATTCTTTCCTATATAAAAGAAATTGAAGAAATTTCTTATCCCATTATTTAAGCTATTGCTGTTGTAACAGATTAATCCTGTGGTATAATGTAGTGGTTGTAATGTATAATCGTCTAATTTTGACGATTTCCCAATATTTTTGGGTATATTTGAAGGATGACTTGTTAACACTTGCAAAGCATATTCATCCAGTGCTTATTATTGAAGTATATAGATTTTTGGAGGGAAACACATGTCTGTAAAATGGGAAAAACAAGAAGGTAATCAAGGCGTACTAACAATCGAAGTTGACGCTGCAAAAGTAAACGAAGGTTTAGACGCAGCTTTCAAAAAAGTAGTGAAACAAGTAAACGTACCTGGCTTCCGTAAAGGTAAAATGCCACGTCAAATGTTCGAAAAAAAATTCGGCGTAGAATCACTTTACCAAGATGCGCTTGATATCATTCTTCCAGATGCATATGCAAATGCTGTCGAAGAAGCTGGAATTCAGCCTGTTGATCGTCCAGAAATCGACATCGAGAAAATGGAAAAAGGCGAAAACCTGATCTTCACTGCAACTGTTACAGTTAAGCCTGAAGTTAAATTGGGAGATTACAAAGGTGTTGAAGTTGAAAAATTCAATACTGAAGTAACTGACGAAGATGTTGAAAACGAATTGAAAACTTTGCAAGAGCGTCAAGCAGAGCTTGTCGTTAAAGAAGAAGGACAAGTTGCTGAAGGCGATACAGTTGTTCTTGACTTTGAAGGATTCGTTGATGGTGAAGCATTCGAAGGCGGAGCTTCAGAAAACCACTCATTGGAAATCGGTTCAAACTCTTTCATCCCAGGATTTGAAGAACAACTTGTAGGTCTTGAAACTGGCGCTGAAAAAGATATCGAAGTTACATTCCCTGAAGAATACCATGCTGCTGAACTTGCAGGTAAACCAGCAGTATTCAAAGTGAAAATTCACGAAATCAAAACAAAGCAACTTCCTGAGTTGGATGATGAGTTCGCGAAAGATGTCGACGACGAAGTGGAAACTTTGGCTGAACTTAAAGAAAAAACAAAACATAAATTAGAGCATGACAAAAAACATGAAGAAGAAAACTTCATTCAAAACACTGTAATTGGTAAAGCTGTTGAAGGTGCAGAAATTGACGTTCCTGAAGCTATGATTTCAAATGAAGTTGACCGCATGATGAATGAGTTCTCTCAACGCATTCAATCTCAAGGTCTTAATTTAGAACTTTACTACCAATTCTCAGGTCAAGACGAGGAAGCTTTAAAAGCGCAAATGAAACAAGAAGCTGAAGGACAAGTTCGTACGAGCCTAACTCTTGAAGCGATCGCTGAAGTTGAAAAACTTGAAGCTACTGACGAAGATGTAGAAGCTGAACTTGCACAAATGGCTACTATGTACAATATGGAAGTTGACGCGATCAAACAAGCTCTTGGAAACTTAGAAGGTATCAAAGGCGATCTTAAAATTAAGAAAGCGATTGACTTCTTGGTAGAAAACAGCAAAACAGTTGACGCAAAATAATTTTTATAAAATAAGTAGATTAAAATATTTCCTTTAAAAAACAAGGCGCGAGTAATCGTGCCTTGTTTTATACATATTGAGAATTAGTGTAAATTTCAAATATCGGTTATTTCCTGATTGATTTTTTTTGGATTTCGGTGTAGATTAGTTCTAATACCGCATATACATATTTATACAGCAAATCCTGCTTTTAAAGATCCAAAGTTTTGGGCATACTGGTAAAGGGCAAATACATATTGATTGATTATTGTACTTATTTAACAACTCGGACCGTGAGCATTTTTGTTACTAAACTTCCAAGAACATGATAAAATGCAAAACATACTAGGGATTTTGGAATGTTTAAGTAGATGTGTGCCTATTTTTTTCATTACGATTGGGTACCGCTATGTAATAGAGTTGGAAGAGTATTTAAAGGGGTGAACGTACATGTTTAAATTTAATGATGAAAAAGGACAGTTAAAATGTTCTTTTTGCGGTAAAACACAAGAACAAGTCCGTAAACTGGTTGCTGGTCCAGGTGTCTATATTTGTGACGAGTGTATAGAACTTTGTACGGAGATCGTTGAAGAAGAGCTGGGCACTGATGAAGAAGTAGAATTCAGAGATGTCCCTAAGCCAATGGAAATCCGTGAAATTCTTGACGAATATGTGATTGGACAAGAACAGGCAAAGAAATCTTTGGCTGTCGCTGTTTACAACCATTATAAACGTATCAATTCCAATAGCAAAGTCGACGATGTTGAGCTTTCAAAAAGTAACATCGCCCTAATCGGACCGACGGGAAGCGGGAAAACCCTTCTTGCGCAAACATTGGCACGATTACTGAATGTTCCTTTTGCCATTGCGGATGCCACTTCATTGACGGAAGCTGGATATGTTGGGGAAGATGTCGAAAACATCCTACTAAAATTGATCCAAGCAGCAGATTATGATGTGGAAAAAGCGGAAAAAGGCATCATTTATATTGATGAAATCGATAAAGTTGCCCGTAAATCGGAAAATCCTTCCATTACACGTGACGTGTCTGGTGAAGGTGTGCAACAAGCTTTATTGAAGATACTTGAAGGAACGGTTGCAAGCGTTCCGCCTCAAGGTGGACGTAAACATCCACATCAGGAATTCATCCAAATCGATACGACCAATATTTTGTTCATCTGCGGCGGTGCCTTTGATGGCATCGAACCGATCATCAAACGCCGTCTTGGTCAAAAGGTCATTGGCTTTGGCTCTGACGTGAAAAAAGATGATGTTGCAGAAAAAGAATTGCTTTCCAAAGTCCTTCCTGAAGACTTGCTTCGTTTCGGATTAATTCCGGAATTCATCGGACGTCTTCCGGTAATTGCGACTCTTGAGCAATTGGATGAAGCTGCTTTGATTGAAATCCTTACACAGCCGAAAAATGCACTTGTTAAACAATATCAAAAATTGCTTGAGCTTGACGATGTTGAATTGGAATTCGAACAGGAAGCGCTAAGTGAAATTGCTAAAAAGGCAATTGAACGTAAAACTGGTGCTCGTGGTCTGCGTTCCATCATCGAAGGCATCATTCTTGAAGTGATGTTCGATCTGCCTTCACGTGATGATGTTGCAAAATGTGTAATCACAGGCAGCACGATTTCGAAAAATGAATCTCCAAAGCTCGTCCTAAAAGACGGAACAACCATCAAAGGACAAGAAAAGAAAACATCTGCTTGATAATAGTGAAAAGCAAGACTGCCGGTTCATCCTGGCAGTCTTTTTTCTTTGTCTTTTTCTCAAAATGTTGTTATTTAGGATAAAAACGCCAAAATTTTCATCGCGAAATTCTTGGATAATTTCTCCCTTCCAAAGGAGATACTAACAGAAATGAAAAACTAGGAGAGTGCAGGAGGGAATACGATGAATTGGACAGGATTGGCGTTGTTTATCCAGCTATTTTTTGGGATCATTATTGGATTGTATTTTTTGAACTTATTGAAAGGCCAGCGGACACAAAAAGTTTCCATTGACCGTGATTCACGAAAAGAGATGGACCAATTACGGAAGATGAGATCGATTTCGTTAACAGAACCATTGGCGGAAAAGGTTAGACCAAGCACATTTAATGAAATCATCGGTCAAGAAGATGGGATTAAGTCTTTAAAAGCTGCTTTATGTGGGCCGAATCCCCAGCATGTGATAATTTACGGTCCTCCAGGGGTAGGGAAAACGGCAGCTGCCAGACTTGTTTTGGAAGAGGCAAAGAAAAATGGCAAGTCCCCCTTTAAGAATTCGGCTGTTTTCGTTGAATTGGACGCCACCACAGCCAGGTTCGATGAACGAGGGATTGCCGATCCGCTCATTGGTTCTGTGCACGATCCAATCTACCAAGGAGCCGGGGCAATGGGACAGGCCGGCATTCCGCAGCCAAAGCAAGGTGCAGTCAGCAATGCTCATGGTGGCGTACTGTTCATAGATGAAATAGGGGAGCTTCATCCAATACAGATGAATAAACTTTTAAAAGTATTGGAGGATCGTAAGGTCTTTCTGGAAAGTGCTTATTATCAAGAGGAAAATCAAAATATTCCCACACACATCCATGATATTTTTAAAAATGGACTACCGGCTGACTTTCGGCTGATTGGGGCAACCACAAGAACGCCAAATGAAATCGCGCCTGCGATACGATCAAGATGCATAGAAGTGTTTTTCCGTGAACTTGACCGGGAGGAAATAATCAACGTGGCCAAGAATGCATCTGATAAAGTGGGGATCTCCATCAGTGAAAAAGGCTTGCAGTCGATTTCGGATTATGCCCGAAATGGCAGGGAAGCTGTCAACATGATTCAGACTCTTGCAGGCATATCAATTAATGAAAACAGGACGTTTATCAGGGAAGAAGATATAGATTGGATGGCCCATAGCAGCCAGCTTACCCAAAGAATGGACAGGAAAATAGAAGCGAATTCCAAAATAGGCCTTGTCAACGGTCTTGCAGTATATGGTCCCAACAGCGGAGCATTACTGGAAATCGAGGTAACGGTCATGGCTGCCTCTAATGAAAAAGGTTCGATAAATATTACCGGCATCGTTGAAGAAGAAAGTATCGGCGGCGGGAGCGGCAAATCGGTTCGCCGCAAAAGCATGGCAAAAGGTTCGATAGAAAATGTCATTACGGTTTTACGGTCGATGGGAGTGCCTGCCGATCAATTCGATATCCATGTGAACTTTCCAGGCGGAAGTCCAGTAGATGGGCCTTCAGCAGGAATTGCAATGGCGACAGGCATATACTCGGCCATATATAAAATCCCGGTTGATCACACCGTGGCGATGACTGGAGAAATAAGCATTCATGGCGGCGTTAAACCGATCGGCGGCGTCATTCCGAAAATCAAGGCGGCTAAACTTGCCGGGGCAAAGAAAGTGATCATCCCAGCCGAAAACATGCAGCCGCTTCTATCCGAAATCAAGGATATAGAAATCATTCCCGTTTCGAATGTAAAAGAAGTGCTGGATCAGGCACTGAAAAAAGAATTGATGTCGGAACAAATCCTTACAACCATGGACCTATCAAAAAAAGAAAGTGTATAAAGGAAATGCCCCGGCTAAAAAATAGAACCGGGGCATTTTAAGGACCATATTGGCCAACTTTACGTAAAAATAAACACGCATTCAGACGTGCTTTTTTATCTAATATTGGAGATAATAATGACAGTCGAAACGTGTTAAGGTAAACGAATAGACACTTCTATATAAATAGGATAGAATTGTTAAAAGGTTGAGAACATGGGTAAATAGTTTACAACGACGATACTAATTAGATGGAGGTGTCAGGAAATGACTGATAAAGAAATCATCGTCCCCCTCCTGCCGCTTAGAGGACTGCTTGTATATCCAACGATGGTACTTCATTTAGATGTAGGCCGAGATAAATCAGTGCAAGCCCTTGAGAAAGCAATGGTGGAAGACCATCTTATATTTTTGACGACACAACAAGATGTTTCGTTGGACGAACCAGGTGAAGAAGATTTATTTAATATGGGAACTTTAACAAAGGTAAAGCAGATGTTGAAGCTTCCGAATGGTACAATCCGGGTCTTGGTGGAAGGGTTGAACCGCGCAGAAGTCATTGAATTTTACGATTATGAGACACATTATGGTGCCAAGATTAAAATATATGAAGACAGTGATGAAAAGGATGCTGAACATCAAGCATTAATGCGCACACTACTGGATTATTTTGAACAATACATAAAAATGTCCAAAAAAATAACCGGTGAAACGTTTTCGTCCACTTCTGATATTGAAGAGCCTGGGCGATTGGCGGATATAATCGCTTCACATTTGCCTCTGAAATTGAAGGAGAAGCAAGAAGTGCTTGAGACCATTGATATGAAAGAGCGTTTAAGCCGTGTAATCGAGATCATCAATAACGAGAAAGAAGTTCTTTTTCTCGAGAAGAAGATCGGCCAGCGTGTTAAGCGTTCGATGGAACGGACCCAAAAGGAGTATTATTTACGAGAACAAATGAAAGCGATCCAAAAGGAACTGGGCGATAAAGAAGGAAAAACAGGGGAAATTGAAGTCCTCAACGAAAAGATTGAAGAAGCGGATATGCCCGAGCACATCAAAGAAACGGCATTAAAGGAATTGGACCGTTATGAAAAAGTTCCTTCGAGTTCAGCCGAGAGTTCCGTCATCCGTAATTATATCGAATGGTTGATTTCGCTTCCTTGGACCAAAGCGACCGAAGATGATTTGAATATTCATAAAGCCGAAAAAATCCTGAACCGGGACCACCATGGTTTGGAAAAGGTGAAGGAGAGGGTGCTTGAGTATTTGGCCGTCCAGCAATTGACCAATTCATTGAAGGGACCGATCCTTTGTTTGGCGGGACCGCCAGGGGTCGGGAAAACGAGCCTGGCTAAATCGATCGCTTCATCCCTGAATAGGAATTTCGTCCGTATATCTTTAGGTGGAGTGCGCGATGAATCAGAAATCCGCGGACATCGCCGCACATATGTAGGGGCGATGCCGGGACGGATCATTCAAGGCATGAAAAAAGCCGGAACGATCAATCCTGTCTTTTTACTGGACGAAGTGGATAAGATGTCAAATGACTTTAGGGGAGATCCATCTGCAGCGATGCTGGAAGTGCTCGATCCGGAGCAAAATCATAATTTCAGTGATCATTATATCGAAGAAACCTACGATCTTTCCAAAGTCATGTTCGTCGCGACGGCGAATAATTTGGGATCGATTCCCGGTCCTCTTCGTGATCGTATGGAAATCATTTCGATTGCAGGTTATACTGAGATAGAGAAACTTCATATAGCCAAGGATCACCTGCTGCCTAGACAGCTGGAAAACCATGGTTTATTGAAGACACAACTGCAAATCCGTGAGGAAGCTTTAACAAAAATCATCCGTTACTATACTCGGGAAGCCGGCGTTCGGAGTCTGGAGCGACAGCTTGCAAGCATCTGTCGGAAGACTGCAAAAATCATCGTGTCCGGAGATAAAAAGCGGGTCGTCATTTCTGAAAAGAATGTCGAGGAGTTTTTAGGGAAGACCATGTTCCATTATGGACAGGCGGAAGTCGAGAACCAAGTCGGTGTGGCCAACGGGTTAGCGTATACGTCTGTAGGCGGCGATACGCTGCAAATCGAGGTTTCCTTATCACCAGGTAAAGGCAAGCTGATCCTGACAGGAAAGCTTGGAGATGTAATGAAAGAGTCAGCCCAGGCTGCTTTCAGTTATGTCCGTTCAAAAACCGAGAAACTTCAGATTGATGCGAACTTCCATGAAAAATATGATATTCATATTCATGTCCCCGAAGGTGCGGTCCCAAAAGATGGCCCTTCTGCAGGCATCACGATTGCAACAGCGTTAATATCGGCCCTTACAAATAGGCCGATCAGAAAAGAGGTAGGCATGACAGGCGAAATTACATTACGCGGACGGGTTCTTCCGATCGGCGGGCTTAAGGAAAAATCTTTAGCTGCCCATCGCGCAGGACTTACGAAAATCATCATCCCGCAAAATAACGAAAAGGATATTGATGATATCCCGGAAAGTGTCCGTAAAGCATTAACATTTGTTCCAGTTTCACACGTCGATGAAGTCCTTGAGCATGCATTGGTAGGTGTGAACGAATGAAAGTGACGAGTTCAGATATTGTCATCAGTGCTGTGAAGCCTGAACAATATCCAAATACCCCAATACCGGAATTTGCCTTGGCAGGACGTTCCAACGTTGGGAAATCCAGTTTCATCAACAAAATGATCAATCGAAAAAACTTGGCGCGAACATCCTCTAAACCGGGTAAGACGCAGACCTTGAATTTTTATATCATAAATGAAGCACTCCATTTTGTGGATGTACCGGGTTATGGTTATGCAAAAGTATCCAAGACGGAGCGTGATGCTTGGGGAAAGATGATCGAAACGTACTTCACTTCCCGTGACCAGCTCCGCGCTGCGCTTCTGATCGTCGATTTGCGTCATCCGCCGACAAAGGATGATATCGCAATGTATGAATTCCTGAAGCATTATGACCTGCCCCGGATCGTTATTGCCACCAAAGCGGATAAAATTCCAAAAGGCAAATGGCAGAAGCACTTGAAAGTCACCCGCCAAACGTTAAATATGGAAAAAGAAGATGAATTGCTTCTATTCTCTGGTGAAACAGGCGAAGGTAAGGAACAAGCATGGGGCGTCCTTAAGAAATATATGTAAAAGAAAAGGGTATTCCGCATCTGGAATACCCTTTTTCATTTGGAATTCGTGAAAATTGCCAACAAAAAATTTCACTTTTTTCGAACCAAAAAATAAATGCCGATTGCCATCAGGGCAAATGGCCAAAACCTTTCGATGTTTGCAGTGGTTGTATCAACAAACCCGAAAGACGTTTTGATTTTATCATAGAATAATAAAGCGATCGAGATGATGAAGATTACCATGCCGTGAAACATTCCAGAATTTGTTTTGCGTGCCCGGAGAATAAATCCCAGCGAGATGATTAAAATAAAAATACCTATATTATCCGGCCAAATATCCAGGTTCTCTACGATGTGGAAGTGAGCCCCGAACCCCAGTAAGATTACGCCTGGCAGGATGGACTCATATTCATTACCGCTATAAGCCTGAATCAGGAAGGCGGCACCAACTATACATAATAAAGTGGGCCAGCTGAAAAAGCCTGGAAAGATTTCGATCTGGGAATGTTCAAGAAAAAAATAGAGCCCGAAACCGATTAAAACGATTCCTGGGAAAATACGCTGCGTTTTCATTTTATCCTCCTATGCAGTTCGATTACTTGAAGTTTTTTGCCATTTTTGATATGGTACTTTTGTACACAATGTCGAAATATGTATGTAACTTACAAAACCCGCTTAGACACCTTTTGTAGCAACTCAGGCGTTTTGGCTGTCTTTTCCATGGTAGCATACGTTTTCATAAACTGTTCATATTATTTGCGTGAAACCATTTTAGTACATGGTATAATAAATTTACATGAAAAATTTTGGGGGTGCAAAACAAAAGGATGCATATTCTAGCGGTTGGTATAAATTACAAAACTGCCCCTGTAGAAATTCGGGAAAAACTATCGTTTAACGAAGCCGAACTTGCCGAGGCAATGAAAGCTCTTAAAAATAAAAAAAGCATCTTGGAAAACATTATTATTTCAACATGCAACAGGACGGAAATATATGCGGTCGGTGACCAGCTTCATACAAGCAGGTATTATATAAAGGAATTTCTTTCGGAATGGTTTAATATCGATAAAGAGGAATTTTCTAAATATCTGTTCATTTATGAAGGCGATGGGGCAGTCGAGCATTTATTTTCAGTTACCTGCGGCTTGAATTCCATGATACTGGGAGAAACTCAGATTTTGGGACAAGTACGTTCAAGCTATCTGTTAGGGCAGAAGGAAGATACGATCGGCACCGTTTTTAACCATCTCTTCAAGCAAGCCCTTACATTAGCTAAAAAAGCTCATTCGGAAACCGAAATCAATACAAATGCCGTTTCCGTCAGCTATGCGGCAGTCGAGCTTGCGAAGAAAATCTTTGGAGGCCTGAGCGGCAAGAATGTCTTGATTCTTGGGGCCGGTAAGATGGGCGAGCTGGCCATTCAAAATCTTCATAGCAATGGCGCGGACAGCATTACAGTCATTAATCGTACCTTCCAGAAAGCGGTCGACCTGGCCGAGAGATTCAATGGTACGGCGAAACAGCTCCAAGAGCTGCAATGCGCTTTAGTGGATGCCGATATCCTGATTACTTCAACTGGATCAAAAGATCTTCTAGTAACAAGAGAAATGATGTCATTCATCAATAAGCTTCGTAAAGGCCGTCCTATTTTCATGGTCGATATCGCAGTGCCGCGTGACCTCGATCCAACATTGGGTGAGCTGGAAAATGTCTTCTTGTATGACATTGACGATCTTGAAGGGATCGTGCAAGCCAATATCGAGGAACGTAAAATAGCTGCCGAGAAAATAGAATTGATGATCGAATCAGAAATTGTGGACTTCAACCAATGGATTAATTTGCTTGGTGTGGTTCCCGTCATTTCTTCTTTACGGGAAAAATCCCTTTCGATACAGAAGGAAACGATGGAAAGCATCGAAAGAAAGCTTCCGCATTTAAGCGAACGTGACAAAAAAGTTCTGAATAAGCATACGAAAAGCATCATTAACCAAATGCTGAAAGATCCGATTCTTTATGCAAAAGAGCTGGCAGATGAGCCGAATGCAAAAGAGCAATTGAATAATTTCGTGAAAATCTTCCATTTAGAGGAATTGATTGAAGACCAGCTGGTCGCGGATGGAAAAGAACGGAACAGCACCAAGCCATCCCTATTGAATCCAGTTCCTGTCCAGTAATGAGGTAGATATGGAATTACTAATGACAAGATTGCATGAAGCCACTGTTTTGTTGTATGCCGTCAGTATGCTTTTATATTTTATCGATTTCCTTAATAATAACCAGAAGGCGAATAGGGTCGCCTTCTGGTTGCTTTCTATTGTTTGGGTACTGCAAACAATTTTTTTGTTTCTTTATGTTTTGAAAACGGGAAGGTTCCCGGTATTGACGATTTTTGAAGGCTTATATTTTTATGCATGGGTCCTCATATCGCTATCTTTAATCATTAACCGATTGCTAAGAGTCGATTTTACGGTCTTTTTTACGAATGTACTAGGTTTCATGGTCATGGCCATCCATACCTTCGCACCTGTTCAGATAGAATCTCAAGTGCTTGCACAGCGCCTGATTTCGGAGCTATTGCTCATACATATCACTTTTGCCATCCTATCATATGGGGCATTCACGCTTTCTTTCGTTTTTTCACTTTTATACTTAATTCAATATGATTTACTGAAAAGGAAGAAATGGGGGAAACGCCTTCTTCGACTCGGCGATTTAACAAAGCTCGAGCAAATGTCTTATGTCCTCGCGGTAATAGGTGTTCCATTATTAGTGGTCTCCCTTATACTGGGGATTCAATGGGCTTATATAAAAGTGCCTGGTGTATCCTGGCTGGACATGAAGATCATCGGCTCTTTCATTTTGCTTATCGCTTACAGCGTGTTTTTATACTTGAAAATTCGGAAACAAATGTATGGAAGGACGCTAGCCTTTCTGAATATTGGATCTTTCATGATTGTGTTAATTAACTTTTTCCTTTTCGGAAGCCTTTCAACATTCCACTTTTGGAATACATAGGAGGAAACTATGAGAAAAATAATTGTCGGTTCTAGACGTAGTAAATTAGCGATTACCCAAACGAATTGGGTTATCGCTCAACTTAAAGAGCTTGGGGTTCCTTACGAGTTCGAGGTGAAGGAAATTGTCACAAAAGGTGACCAAATCCTTGATGTAACACTTTCCAAGGTAGGCGGAAAGGGCTTATTCGTTAAAGAAATCGAACAAGCGATGCTTGATAAAGAAATTGATATGGCCGTACATAGTATGAAAGATATGCCTGCCGTGCTGCCGCAAGGCTTGACGATTGGCTGCATACCGCCGAGGGAGGACCATCGGGATGCGTTGATTTCAAAGAATCATGAAACCCTTTCCGAACTGAAGCCCGGTTCCATCATTGGTACAAGCAGCTTGCGCCGCGGCGCACAAATTTTGGCTAGAAGGCCGGACCTTGAAATTAAATGGATACGCGGTAATATCGATACCCGTCTGAATAAGCTGAAAACGGAAGATTATGATGCCATCATTTTAGCAGCGGCCGGACTATCCAGAATGGGATGGGAGCAGGACATCGTTACGGAATTTTTAGATGAGGATATTTGCATTCCGGCAGTTGGGCAAGGAGCACTTTCCATTGAATGCCGCGAAGACGACAAAGATCTGTTGGCGGAACTTGCGAAATTGACCTGTGAAAAAACGAAAAGAACGGTTGAAGCGGAACGTGCCTTTTTGGATAAAATGGAAGGCGGATGCCAGGTGCCGATTGCCGGATTTGCGGTGGCAAAAGATGATGGTTCCGTTTCATTGACGGCTTTGGTCGCTGCACCGGATGGAAAGGTGATTTATAAAGAAATGGTTGAGGGTGCCGATCCCGAGGCGGTTGGGCATGCTGCTGCCAAACAGATTAGCGAAATGGGCGGTAAAGAATTGATCGATCGCGTAAAAGAAGAGCTTGATCAGTAATGAATCCCGTTCAACCCCTTAAGGATTATCAGGTATTAATCACCAGAGGGAAAGGACAGGCAGATGGTTTAAAAGAGTCGATCGAGAAAAAGGGCGGAACGCCGCTCCTTGTACCATTGCTTGAGTTCACTCTTCCTGATCATATGGATGATGTAAGACAGCGGTTGGAAGATTTGCTTTCATATGACTGGATCATCCTGACCAGTCAAAATGGGGTGGATTTCTTCTTTAAGCTTCTTGGAAACAAGCCTTTAAAGCTTCCGAAAATAGCCGTGATCGGCTCCAAAACAGAAGCGGCCCTGAAACGACATGGATATGAGGCGGATTTCGTTCCGGCTCAGTTTGTTGCCGAAGGGTTCGTGGCGGAGTTCAATACACGGCTTGTTCCGGGGGCTCGCGTGCTGCTGGCAAAAGGAAATCTCGCAAGGGCAGTCATTGCGGAGGCGATCAATGATGCTGGTGCATCCTGTGATGAAGTGATTATTTATCATACAGTGCTTCCCCGAAGCAGTGAAAAAAAACTGGTGCATCTTATAAAGAACCATGAAGTCGACATCATAACCTTTACGAGTTCATCGACGGTCAATCATTTTTTACAAATCATGAAACGCCATGAATTGGATACATACATAGACCGGATCATCATCGCCTGCATCGGGCCGATTGCCGCTAAAACGGCTGAAAAACATGGGCTGTCCGTCGATGTCTGTCCAGATGTTTATACGACGGATGCCATGGTTGCGGCGTTAATACGCTTCATCTCGATTAGAAATAAAAAGGGAGGAACTTTAAAATGAATAACATTCCATTCAATCGCCATCGCCGCTTGCGTGCAAGTGCTGGCATGAGGGCGTTAGTCCGTGAAACACAACTGCATAAAGAGGATTTGATCTATCCGATCTTCGTCATCGACGGGGAAAATGTGAAAAATGAAATCAACTCCATGCCAGGCATCTATCAGCTATCCATGGATAATTTGGGGGCCGAAATGGATGAAGTCGTGAGTCTGGGAATTAAATCAGTCATTTTATTCGGTGTCCCTTTTGATCATGATAAGGACGAACAGGGCACAGGGGCTTTTCATCACAACGGACTTGTGCAAGAGGCAACCCGCTTTATTAAAAAGCAATATCCTGAAGTTATTGTCATTGCGGATACCTGCCTTTGCGAGTATACAAGCCATGGCCATTGCGGAGTCGTTGAAGGGGAAAACATCCTCAATGACGCTTCTCTCGACCTTCTTGCGAAAACGGCAATCAGCCAGGCTGAGGCCGGAGCCGATATCATTGCGCCTTCCAATATGATGGACGGTTTCGTTGCGGCCATCCGTACAGGTCTGGATGAAGCGGGTTATGAAGATATTCCGATCATGTCCTATGCGGTGAAATATGCTTCGGCTTTTTACGGCCCATTCCGGGATGCTGCGAATGGTGCGCCACAATTCGGCGACAGGAAAACTTACCAAATGGATCCCGCCAATCGCCTTGAAGCCTTCCGTGAGGCTGAATCCGATGTTGCTGAAGGTGCGGATTTCCTAATCGTGAAGCCAGCCCTTTCCTACATGGACATCATCAGGGACGTTAAGAATAACTTTAATCTTCCGGTTGTTTCCTATAATGTCAGCGGTGAATATTCAATGGTTAAGGCTGCTGCCCAAAATGGCTGGATTGATGAAAAAGCGATAGTGATGGAAATGCTGACAGGTTTGAAACGTGCAGGTTCCGACTTGATCATTACGTATTTTTCAAAAGAGGTTGCACGCTGGATAAACGAAGATAATCAATGATATAAAAAATATAACCTGTAATGGAAAAAGGGGATTGAATCATGCGGTCATATGAAAAATCGAAAAAAGCGTTTGCCGAAGCAAAAAATTTGATGCCAGGCGGCGTGAACAGCCCGGTACGTGCCTTCAAATCTGTGGATATGGATCCCATTTTCATGGAGCGTGGGAAAGGCTCAAAAATGTATGATATCGATGGAAATGAATATATCGACTATGTTCTTTCATGGGGACCGCTTATCCTGGGTCACACGAATGACCGTGTCGTGGAATCATTGAAAAAGGTAGCGGAATCAGGTACAAGCTTTGGAACTTCTACGCTGATTGAGAATGAACTGGCCAAGTTGGTCATTGAACGGGTGCCTTCGATTGAAATGATCCGGATGGTTTCTTCAGGAACCGAAGCGACGATGAGTGCACTAAGGCTGGCACGAGGCATTACAGGCCGTGATAAAATCCTGAAATTCGAAGGGTCCTATCATGGCCATGGCGATTCATTGCTAATCAAAGCGGGTTCAGGCGTTGCAACATTAGGTCTGCCGGATAGCCCGGGAGTACCGGAAGGCATTGCAAAAAATACGATTACCGTAGCATATAATGATCTTGCTGCAACCAAATATGCGTTTGAACAATTTGGCGAAGACATCGCTTGCATCATCGTAGAACCTGTTGCAGGGAACATGGGCGTGGTTCCGCCACAACCTGGTTTCCTCGAAGGCTTACGAGAAGTGACGACCCAGTACGGGGCGCTATTGATCTTTGACGAAGTTATGACAGGGTTCCGTGTCGGCTATAATTGTGCACAAGGTTATTTTGGCATCGTACCTGACCTGACGTGCCTTGGTAAAGTAATTGGCGGCGGCTTGCCTGTCGGAGCATTCGGAGGCAAGCGCGAATTCATGGAACAAATTGCCCCGAGTGGGACAATCTATCAAGCTGGGACATTGTCTGGTAACCCTCTTGCAATGACGGCCGGCCTTGAAACGCTGAGCCAATTGACTCCGGAATCCTATGATGAGTTCACCCGAAAAGGGGATATGCTCGAAAAAGGAATTGGGGAAGCAGCGGAAAAGTACGGAGTGCCACATACATTCAACCGTGCAGGTTCCATGATTGGACTTTTCTTTACTAATGAAGAAGTCATAAACTATGATACAGCTAAAACATCCGACTTAGAGTTCTTTGCTTCTTACTATAGGGAAATGGCGAATCAAGGCATCTACTTGCCGCCGTCACAGTTTGAAGGTTTATTCCTTTCCACTGCACATAGTGATGAAGATATCGAAAAGACCATTGCAGCGGCAGAAAAGGCTTTTGCCAAATTAAAAAAATGATGCAAGGCTTCATGAACTACCGCTAGATTAGATAATAATAAATTTGAACTGGCTACCATTTTTCCAAAGACTTTTGGAGAAAGGTAGCCAGTTTTTTTGAATTCAATCAGTAAATGGAAGAGACGAATCAAATGTTGAAGGCAGAATGAATTGGTAGAAGATCGGATTAATACGGAGGAAGGTAGAAATAATTGATAGAAGTCCCGAATGAAGATAGCCCGAAGCATCCCGGATTTTTCAGGTCGATTGATACTACCCAGCTTAATTTCAGCCTGAAATTGAATCTCCTTTTTTAAAAGGCTTAGGAAATATAAGGTGTATGGCAAATGAAATATTGGAATAATCAGCTTCTTTCCTTCATAGATTGATATTGGTATAGGTACCGTTTCCTGAAGCTGAAAGGAGGAGTTGTCTTGTCGCAAGAAAATGAATCGTATTTACGATTTTCTTTAGAGGAATCCGTTTGGTTCCAGAAGGGACAGGAAGTGGCTGAGCTATATTCCATTTCCCTTGATCCAAATGTGGCGATTCAAGAAAGTGATCAATATGTTTTTATACGAGGCTCGTTGGATTTAAGCGGTGAATACAAAGGCTCGCAAAATGGTGAAGAAGAGGAGTTCTCGCAGACCTTTTTGCCAAAAGCGGTTCAAAAGGTAGAGAGGCACCTCGATGGACTTAATGAGTTCACACACCGTTTTCCGGTTGATATAACGATTCCGAATAATCGGATTGCCTCATTGGATGAGGTCGATGTCTCGATTCAAAGCTTTGATTATGCCATGCCAGAGCATAACTGTTTGAAATTGCAGGCGGACCTTTTGATAACCGGAATCTATAATGATTCATATGTGGAAGAACGTTTCGATACCGAGCAGGAAGTTGGGGAAACAGAGGAACAGGAAGAAACGGATGGGGAAAATGAATCCTATATCCCATATGCCGCTGCAGTGCCGCCAATCCCGGATTTTCAGCCTGTTTTCCGTGATGAGGAGGAAGAAGAGTTATACGCGCCTTTTTCTGCAGAATCCAAACGAGTTTCTGAAGCAAACGAAGAGGAAGAAGAGGAACCGATTTATTTAAGCGACCAGCATAATGCCCCGGTTTTTGAAATGCCCGTTTCACCATATCCTGAAGAGGAGGAGTGGGAAACGGAAGTGCATAGAGAGGAAGAAGCTGTAGAGGAAGAGGTAATTGGCGATCCGCCTGACTCCACGGAAAAGGTACCTTCAATGGGTGAGGCGAAACTGGAGGAAGTACCAAGCAAGCAGGATTCCATGGAGATTCCTAAGGTGACATTGAGAGAAGAAGTAGTAGAAGAGCCAAATCATGCAACCAAGCATCAAAATGGCCCGGTTTCAAATTTAGAAACCGAGGATGTCATCAGGCAGGGAGAAGATGACGTTGCAGCGGGTCCGATCCTTAATGAGAATGTGAAGGTGGAGCAGGAAGAAGAATCCAATTCGTCCATTAGCGATCTATTCAAAAAGAGGGAAAGACCAGCACCTCCGGCTAAGGAGGGTAAGAATTTCAAAGGCAGGAAACAAGCCGCGGAACGTGATGATAAAGAAACGGCCGATCATGATGAAAAGCAGCCATCCATCATGGATTTATTCGGACGGAAACAAGAAGAAGAACTGGTAAGGATGAAGGTTTGCATTGTTCAGCAAGGGGAAACGCTTGATGATTTGGCTCAACGATATGATGTTACGGTTCAATCGATACTTTTCAGCAATGAATTGGAGTCGAATCAGAACGTCCATGAAGGGCAAGTCATCTATATACCGAAGGCGGTTGCATATAAGAATTGACCAGGACAGAGAGCAGAGCATATGGTCTGCTCCTGTTTTTTAGGTGCCAGAGGAATCGGATCGTTTAGTTTTTTTAGAGAAAGTGAGTGAGTCTCGTGAGGGAAAACGAGAATCAGCAGCCTGCCATTCGGGATCTGGACACGGAGACCGTATTGAAGGAATATGCCATGTATGTACAATATATTGAGGACTTCGGGCGTGTAAAAAAAGTATACAGTGATCGCGGTACATTTGCCTTGAAATCCATGTTACCGCAGAACGGCATTGATTTTATCAAGAATGTTCAAAAATTGTACCATCGCGGCTATAACCGGATCGTTCCCATTTATCAAACGATGGATCAGCGGTACGCCGTTCTCCATAATGGACGTTTGTATTACCTGATGCCCTGGCTCAATAATGAAAGGGACGGGGAGCGCGATGAGAAACATAAGCAAATGTTCAGGGAGCTCGCTCGGATGCATACACTTTCCGTTAAGGAAATACAAGTGGATATCGAGGAACGAGAAGCCCATTATGAGCGGACGCTTGATACCTGGAATAACGAGAAGGACTTTATCGATGAGTATATTGTCAGCTGTGAAAAGAAGTGGTATATGTCTCCATTCGAACTGACGGTTTGTTCTTTCTACACGGATATTTCACAGGCACTGAAATACTCGATCAAGAAGTTTGAAACCTGGTATGAAAAAACGAAGGATAGTGAAAAGGTTCGAACCGTGGTCACGCACGGAAAGGTTTCCATGAAGCATTTCGTTTATGATGAGCGAGGTTATGGCTACTTCATCAATTTTGAGAATTCGAATACGGCTCCGCCGCATTTCGATTTACTGCCATTTCTCGTTAAATCGGCCAGGACCTATCCTGTCAAATGCGATGACTGCGTTGACTGGCTATATAACTATTTTCGTTATTTTCCGTTGAAAGAAGAAGAATTGCTGCTCATGCAAAGTTATCTGGCATTCCCTGGGTCAGCTTTGGAATTGGTGAAGGGTTACTCCGATGGCAGGGGCCATCGTTCAGAGCTTGATAATGTTACACAACTGCAGCGGCAATATTGGCTTTTGAAAAATATTGAATACATGGTGATGAAAATCGAAGAAATCGAACAGCAGAAAAAGGCTGCTGCCGAGGCTGCCAAAGCAGAACAATCACCCCCAAGCTAAATATACATGATTGGATCATCTCCAGTCATGTATATTTTTTTGCTGTAAGGGAATACTTAAATCCAGTCGAAATACAAAGACATGGCTAGGAAAATAAAGGCGATTAGCAGGAGCATATCGAAGAAAGTCGGGAAAATCAGCGTACGTAATCCTTGGAACACGATAAAGGGGACGATGAACTGCTGGCAGACACCGCGGATTTTCTTCACCCAAGGCGGTAAAGTGTAGGGAGAATATCTTCGCTTCATATTATTACCTTCCTTTTTAGGACTTCTTATATTCTATGGGTGGGCAGCGGAAAAGGTGAAACAGCCGTCACATTCACTGTTCCTTGAGGATAAAATAAAGAAAATGAACTTGAATGGCATCAAATGGGATGATTCCTGAGAAAGTAAGCGAAAAGATGATTGACTGGGGCCCCATGTTTTTTGTACTATATACTATATGCATTCAATGATTTTACATATGAATATAAATCAATGCAAAGACCGGAAATAGTAAGATGAAATGCACTTTTCAGAGAGGAAACCAAATTGGTGCGAGGTTTCCAGGCAGCAGCATCCGAAGTCGTCCGCGAGCAGTCTTCGTGAACCTCTTAGTAGCGAAGGCCGGTGAAGAGCCGTTATCCGATTTGAGAGCCGAAAGAGATTGTTATCTTTTTCGGAAAAAAGGTGGCACCGCGAACAACTTCCTTCGTCCTTTTGTGATGATGGAAGTTTTTTTTATGCCCTAAAAGGAGGAAATGATATGGAAGAGAACCAAATTTCTATGCCGACTAAATATGATCCGCAGACGATAGAGAAAGGCCGCTACAAATGGTGGATTGACGGAAAGTTTTTCGAAACGACTGGTGACGATAAAAAAGAACCATATACGATTGTCATCCCGCCGCCTAACGTGACAGGTAAGCTTCATCTTGGCCACGCTTGGGATACGACGCTTCAAGATATATTGACGCGGATGAAGAGGATGCAAGGCTATGACGTTTTATGGTTGCCTGGCATGGACCATGCCGGTATCGCCACTCAAGCGAAAGTGGAACAGAAGCTTCGTGCGGAAGGCGTGAGCCGTTATGACCTTGGACGTGAAAAATTCGTCGAAGAGACATGGAAATGGAAAGAGGAATATGCGAGCCATATCCGTGAACAATGGTCAAAGCTCGGTCTTGGACTTGATTATACACGTGAACGCTTCACTCTTGATGAAGGGCTTTCAAAAGCTGTGCGCGAAGTATTCGTTTCGCTTTATAACAAGGGCTTGATTTATCGCGGCGAATATATCATCAACTGGGATCCATCCACGAAAACGGCGTTATCCGATATTGAGGTTATTTACAAAGATGTGCAGGGCGCATTTTACCATATGAAATATCCGTTGGTTGACGGATCAGGTGAAATTGAAATTGCCACCACCCGTCCAGAAACAATGCTTGGCGATACGGCCGTTGCTGTACACCCTGAAGATGATCGTTATAAACACTTGATCGGAAAAATGGTCCGCTTGCCAATCACAGGCCGTGAAATCCCGATTGTCGGTGATGATTATGTCGATATGGAATTCGGTTCAGGCGCGGTCAAAATCACTCCGGCTCATGATCCGAATGACTTTGAAATCGGGAACCGTCACGATTTGGAGCGCATCCTTGTCATGCATGAAGATGGCTCGATGAATGAAAAGGCTGGAAAATATGAAGGCATGGACCGCTTTGAATGCCGGAAACAAATCGTTAAGGACCTTCAGGAAGAAGGAGTACTTTTCAAAATCGAAGATCACCTTCACTCAGTAGGGCATTCAGAGAGAAGCGGTGCTGTTGTTGAACCATATCTTTCGACCCAATGGTTCGTTAAAATGCAGCCGTTGGCTGATGCATCTGTTGAGCTTCAAAAGGGAACCGATGAGGAAAAAGTTCATTTCGTACCGGACCGTTTCGAAAAAACGTACCTGCATTGGATGGAAAATATCCGTGACTGGTGCATTTCCCGTCAGCTTTGGTGGGGTCACCGCATTCCTGCATGGTACCATAAAGAAACGGGTGAAGTGTATGTAGGTCACGAAGAGCCTGCGGACGCTGAAAACTGGGAACAAGATACAGATGTTCTGGATACATGGTTCAGCTCGGCATTATGGCCGTTCTCGACTATGGGCTGGCCTGACAAGGACAGTGTCGATTTCCAACGCTACTATCCAACCGGCGCGCTTGTGACAGGCTATGATATCATTTTCTTCTGGGTATCGAGGATGATTTTCCAAGCACTTGAGTTCACGGGCGAACGTCCATTTGAAGACGTGCTGATCCACGGACTGGTTCGTGACGAACAAGGGCGCAAGATGAGTAAATCGCTTGGAAATGGTGTCGATCCGATGGATGTCATCGATCAATACGGTGCCGATTCCCTGCGCTACTTCTTATCCACGGGCAGCTCGCCAGGCCAGGACCTTCGTTATAGCACGGAAAAAGTGGAAGCGGTTTGGAACTTCTCCAATAAGATTTGGAACGCATCCCGTTTTGCTTTGATGAACATGAATGGCATGACTTATGACGAAATCGATTTAAGCGGTGAGAAGTCTGTAGCCGATAAATGGATCTTGACGCGTTTGAATGAAACGATTTCAAACGTAACCAGACTTGCGGACCGTTATGAGTTCGGTGAAGTGGGCCGTGTGCTTTACAACTTCATTTGGGATGATTTCTGTGACTGGTATATTGAAATGGCGAAGCTTCCGCTATATGGCGAAGACGAAGCAGCTAAGAAAACGACGCGCTCGATCTTGGCTTATGTACTGGATAACACGATGAGATTGTTACATCCGTTCATGCCTTTCATCACCGAAGAAATCTGGCAGAACCTACCGCATCAAGGTGAGTCCATCACTGTTGCCGCTTGGCCGGAAGTGTATGAAGGGTTGACGGATACAGCTGCAGCCGAGGAAATGAAGCTGCTTGTTGAAATCATCCGCGCCGTCCGTAATATCCGTGCTGAGGTGAACACACCGCTAAGCAAAAAAATCAATTTGATCTTAAAAGCGAAAGATGAGTCCATCCTAGGGACATTAAAGAAAAACAGCAGCTATATCGAGCGTTTCTGTAATCCTGAACAATTGACGATCGGAATCGAAGTCGAAGAACCTGCTCAAGCCATGACAGCTGTCGTAACTGGTGTAGAGCTAATCCTTCCGCTTACAGGACTGATCAATATTGACGAAGAAGTGAAACGTCTTGAAAAAGAACTCGACAAACTTAATAAAGAAGTTGAGCGCGTACAGAAAAAATTGGGCAACGAGGGCTTCGTTAAAAAGGCGCCTGCAAGCGTCATCGAAGAAGAGCGTGCCAAGGAAAAAGACTATAGCGAAAAACGTGACTCCGTAATCCACAGGATCAGCGAACTGAAACAACTGTAAAACAAAAGGATGAACCAGCTTGAAGCCGGTTCATCCTTTTTGTGTGTAATCGCTATTCAAGAAAAATACTCAGTTAGGACGATATTCTTCCTTTTATGAATGTAAGGTACTCCCGTACGATATTCATATCACTTAGTGCACTTAATGTCCGGCTGCCGACGACATCCTCGATTTCGTTGAGCATGGGGCTGCCATCTTCCGCATATATGAAATCGATACCGGCCAGGCCAAAATCAAACGACTCCACTACTCTTTCAACAAGGGCTAATTCAGAAGCAGTCAGCTCATATAGAGAAGCAGATCCTCCCAGTGTATAGTTTGCCTTGAAACTGGATGCGGATTCCCTAAGTACAGCAGCCTTCACTTGTTTCCCAATCACGAAGACGCGGATATCCCTTCCGAATAAGCCTGGTTTTTGAACGATCCAGTTTCCATCATTCAGTTCGGCAAGATCATCGGCATGCTCGATTAAATATACTTGTTTCCCGCCGCGGCCATGTGTTTCTTTAGCAATGAAAGGGAACTCCATGTCATCGGCACTCGGCCTTCCGTTACAATATACGGTATCTGCCATTGGAATCCCCAGTGAGGACAAATATTGATGCGTCTTTGCTTTGTCGTTCGCGATTTCCGATACGAAGGAGGAGTTGAAGCAAGCAATCCCCAGTTGCTCAAGTTGCTTTGTAAAAAAAGGGTCGATGGTCCGGACGATGGCAAAGTCCGGCAATGAAATGGGCTTTGTCCCATGTTCCACATACAACTCGTTGAAACGATGGCCGATTCTAAGGTCTTCCCGAAAGTGAAAGTGTAAATCAAGGTCAAGCTTACTTGCTTCGTCAAGCATCCAATCTATGTATCCCTTATTTTTCAAGGCATCCTCACGGTTATAAATCAACCAGCCTGTTTGGTTTTTCATCAGATGCACTTCCTTTTCCTAATTCTTTCAAGATATAATCGAACATGCTATCAGCGATGTTGATGCCTGTACATTCATAAATATTCAATAAATGCGAATTCGAATTCACTTCGCACAAAAGCGGACCTTCTTCACCGAACAACAAATCGACGCCAGCGAAGTCGGCACCGAGAATCTGCGCACATCGGATGGCAAGATGTGCTTCTTCACTAGTGGGCGTATATGGTGCAGCCTGCCCCCCGGCCGTCATATTAGCTCGGAAGTCTTGCTCGGAATGGCGTTGCATCGCTGCTATGACTTGATCGCCCACGACATTCACACGAATATCACGACCTTTGCTGTGCTCGATGAATTCCTGGAGTATAAATGGTTTGTGGCCAAGATTGCGGATCGTCTTCAGTAACTCATCCTCTGTTTGGATTAAATATACTTGCTCCCCAAAAGATCCGTATGCTTCCTTAACGATAAGGGGATACCCAAGTTCATTGCCGATTTGCATGAAAGCATCCATATGGACCCTTTCAATCCCTTCATACGTAAAAGGGGGAAATATGGTTTTCGGCATCGGTATGCCATAACCGGTCAATGCTTGATGTGTTTTGGCTTTGCTGTCGCAAATATCGATTGCTGTACTGCTGTTATATACTGGAATGCCCAGCAATTCCAAATGGCGCGCCAAATGAATGTCTTTATCCATGAACAGGACAAAATCAGGCAGCTTATCAAAGGCACCTTTTAGCAGTGGCACTCCTTTTTCGATTAAGGGAATGAGATCTGAATTGCGGATAAGGGTTGCCATGATACCTTTCCTTTCAGCAGCCTCTTTAATGAACAAAGCCAAACTCGAAAACTTATCATGCTGTAAATAGCCATTAACGACAATCCAACAGTGGAAATCTGAAGGTTTCATGGTAAAACACTACCTTTCATCTAGGTTAATCGTTCATATATTGATAAAATAATCTTAACGCATAAGAGCGGTATAAAGAAAGAGGAGGCTCAACGATAATGGTTACAACCATGAAAGAAATCAATCATTTTTTTGAAAGGCGCCAAGTTCAATTGGGCATGAATTTCGGCCTATCAAGGATGGAAGCATTGTTAACTGAATTAGGTGACCCGCACAAGCTGCTGAAATATATTCACATTGCAGGATCCAACGGGAAAGGATCAACACTGCAATATATTAAAGAAATCTTGCTTGCCCAAGGCATTCGGGTCGCTTCCTTCACTTCGCCTTATTTAATACGGATGAATGAGCAGCTGAAGATAAATGAGGATGAAATCGATGATAAGGATTTTATTGCTGTCTTCCGGGAGCTTTGGCCGATCATTCAAGAGATGGACACTAAGGGGAATGGTCCCACCCAGTTCGAAATTTTGACTGCGATGGCATTCTCTTATTTTAGCAAAAAGGAAGTGGATTTGGTTTTGATGGAAACCGGTTTGGGAGGCAGGCTCGATACAACGAATGTCATCCAGCCGTTTCTTTCGATCATTACCTCGATTTCTTTGGAACATACGAACATCCTGGGAAACACACTTGGGGAAATTGCTTTTGAGAAGGCGGGCATCATTAAAAGCGGGGCACCTGTCATCAGCGGAGTCACAGCCGGGGAACCAGCAAAAGTAATTGAAGAAAAAGCGTCGTCATTAGGCGTGCCGTATTACCAATTAGGCAAAGACTTTCATGTAGGCAAAATAAAGCAAAGTGAACGAGGGCAAAGTTTCTCCTTTTCGCTTTCAGACAGGTCCATCGAAAATGTGGAAATGCGGATGTTAGGCCGCCATCAAATGGAGAATGCGGCACTGGCCATCGCTGCTGTCACATTAGGAATGGAAAATATCGATGAAAAAAGCATACTTAAAGGAATAGGGGAAGCGAAATGGGATGGCCGCTTTGAAAAAATATCGGATGAGCCATTGGTGATCATAGATGGTGCTCATAATCCTGCCGGCATCGAGGTACTGAAGGAAACGCTTAAAGTGCATTACCCCGACTATAAGTACCGATTTGTATTCAGTTCATTTAAGGATAAAAACTATTCCGAGATGCTTCATGGACTGGAAACGGAAGCGTTGGAAATCATCATTACCGAATTCGACCATGAACGGGCGGCGGATGCGAAAACACTTTATGCAAAGTGCAGTCATCCAAATAAAAGTATAAACACGGATTGGCAGGCGGCAATAACGGAGGGAAGAAGGAAAACAGGAGGAAAAGAGATTCTTGTCATCACAGGTTCCCTTCATTTCCTTTCACTTGTGAGGGAGTTCCTAATCAGAGAAGATGCCTAAAGGGATGTGCCTTTATCGGCGGACTAATTAATTTTATCGAATGCAACGTTCAAATTGCACAAACGCCTAAAATTTAGGAAAGGGGCCTGCGTTCCTTTTCCATGTAAACAGAGTCCCTTGAAAAGAAAAAACTCTAATAGAGGGATTGATAACAAATCACCAAGTATATTTGTTAAAATATGTTTATATATTGATTCTATATGACTGATGAATAGTAGGATCTACTTAATAAAATAACGGGGGGAATGATAGTCATGAAGAACCGAAGTGATTATTACATAGCGGAAGGGACTTTTATATCAGGGTTGCAAAGAAAGGCAATCGAATCCTCATACACTATGTATAAATGATGGTTATCCATATCTATCTCTTTGTTTTGGGCTTAATTTTAGGCTCCTTCTTCAACGTTGTCGGTTTAAGTGTTCCGGCTGGTCATTCATTTGCGAATCGTCGCTCCGCCTGTCCTTCTTGCGGGCGTACATTGACATTCCTCGAGTTGATGCCGGTTATTTCTTATATGTTGCAAGAAGGGAAATGCCGTGGCTGTAAAACAAGGATTTCACCCCTTTATCCGGCAGTGGAAATGCTGACCGGTGTTTTATTTACCTTTGCCCCCATATTCCTTGGCTGGTCGTATGAACTCTTGATTGGCTGGACATTGATTTCATTATTTATGATCATCTTCGTGACGGATGTCGTCTATATGCTCATACCTGATAAAATCCTGCTTTTCTTTACGGTGATTTTTATCGTTCTAAGAGTCCCATTTCCGCTGTCGCCCTGGTGGGATTCAATTGTCGGGGCAGCGGTTGGCTTTAGCCTGCTGTTATTGATCGCTGTCGTGAGCAAGGGTGGCATGGGCGGCGGTGATATAAAACTATTTGCAGTGATTGGCTTTGTATTGGGAATGAAGATGGTGCTATTATCGTTTCTTTTTGCTTGTTTTTATGGGGCATTCCTTGGCATCATCGGATTGCTGACCGGAATCCTAAAAAAGAAAACACTTATTCCTTTCGGACCGTATATCGTTTTTGGGACATTGACTGCTTATTTTTGGGGGGATTCCCTTTTACATTGGTATGTAACTTTTTTAAGATGAGCTTAAAGGGCCATCCTGATGCAAGAGGAATTTGTCAAAAATCACCTGGACAATAGCGAAGTAGGGAACTATCCCCAAATGGCTGCAAGTGAAGATGACATGAAAGAGGAATGTATGTAATTGGTGAGAGACGATAGTGAGTGGTTCATGAACCAGAAGTACCGGTATCTGGAATTCCTGTTTGGTTACCCATATATGAATAGGGAAATTTGACGAAACCTATTAATGACAAGACGACAAAAGTCTTGTTATTTTTTTTTACCTCTATGTTAGGATGAACAAAATGATTTGGAGGGGAGGAAAAAAATTGGGCAAGCCGGAACAAAGCAAGGGTGTAACGATTAAAATAAATGGGGAAGAAAAAGTATTTCCAGATAAAAAGATTGAAAGTCAAGAGGCGGCGGGCAAGGAGAACGAACAGGAACACACAGATGAGAGTTTCGAATGGATACTCCCTGAAGATTCAATCGAAAACAAAATCGTATTGGTTCCGTCACCGCCGAAGAAGAAACTGCCGAAGTTCATCGGGTTTGGCACCAGTTCGCTGAAAAGCTCGGATAAAAGACCGTTCAAGACATTCATGATCGCTGTCATTTGTGCCGTTTTTTTTGGGTCGATTCTCGGCTTGATCGCCGTTAAAACGATCACAAAGGAAAAAGCCGAAGTATCTTCGGTCGAGACCCCGATTCCAACGGAAGCCACTGTGGAGGATAAGAAAGCGGCAGTGACTGAACCAGGAAACCAGCTGAAGACATTCCTTGTACAGGGGGGAGTATTCAGTAGCGAGGATGCAGCAAGGCAAATACAAAAGAAAATCATTGAAAAGCAGGTTCCCGCTGAAATTTTCAAATTGGAAGACAGCTATTATCTATTCTTGGGATCGGCAGAGAGTCTAGCTGCAAGTAAAGAGCTGGCCTTGTTTTTAAAGTCCTATGATGTGGACGTATTTTGGAAGGAAATCAATTTAGAAGCGGCTGGGACAAGCCAGGAAGATGAGAAAACCCTCGAAAAGATGAAAGCAGTTTATGCTTCGTTGGCAGAAACATCAGCAACAAAGCTTCGTGGAAAGGAAGGGACCGTAAACGAAGAAACCTTGAAAAAAAACATGGATGAACTGAAGGCGGTTAAATTATCGCCGGAGTTCTCGAAAATGAACGATGACCTGACTGCTGCCGCTAAGTCGATTGACGAATATGAGACTTCCAAAAATGAAGAAAAGCTTTTCCAGGCTCAAGAAAGTCTGCTTGATTTTTTATTGAATTTCCAAAACTTATCGAGTTAAGGAAAGAAAAAAGGGGGGCTGCCTAATAGGACAAGCTCCCCAATATGAAACCATCTATGACACCTTTTTTATTTTCCGGGAAATACTTACAGGCATTTGTCGATTCCTAGTAAACAATAATTGTGGATTGCAACATTATTTGATAGGATAGATATTGTATCTCCCTATGTAAAGAAAGGTGACTTTTATATTATGCAGCCATTGATTTTAGCTTCTTCATCACCACGTCGTAAAGAACTTCTACAATTTCTTCAAATCCCCTTTGAAAGCATGAATTCCAATGTCGATGAAAGTATTGATGAAAACATGTGTCCTGATGCAGCGGTGAAAGAACTTGCCTCCCGTAAGGCGGAAGCCATCGCAGCAAAGTTTCAGGAAAGCTGGGTGATCGGCTCGGATACCGTTGTTGTCCTTGATGGTGAGATATTGGGTAAGCCGACAAGCCGGGCGGATGGAAAAAGGATGCTGAAAATGTTATCTGGACGGACACATGAAGTATACACAGGTGTTGCCATCCTATTCGGCAAGAATCGCAGAGTATTCGCAGAAAAAACGGAAGTGACATTTTGGGAGCTGCCAGAAGCTGAAATCGAACGTTATCTGGATAGCGGGGAACCCTTTGACAAAGCTGGCGGCTATGGGATTCAAGGATACGGATCTCTTCTTGTCGAACAAATCAAAGGGGACTATTTCTCAGTCGTCGGGCTTCCGGTCTCAAGACTGGCCCGGGAACTTAAAGCGATGCAGGAAGAGTTAGGATAAGATAAGAAGATTTCGTCTGGCATCTTCCCTTTTCCAAGGAAGGGTTGGTCTTTTGAGCGAAAAAATGTTAATACGGGATTACCCGAAAGAAGAGCGGCCCCGCGAAAGGTTTCTCCAGGACGGGCCGCAAAGTCTCTCCAATCAGGAATTGCTTGCTTTGTTACTCAGGACGGGGTCAAGGGAGGAGTCAGTCCTGCAACTATCCGGCAGGCTCATCAATTCCTTCAAGGGCCTGCGCTTGCTAAAGGAAGCCTCTGTGGAAGAACTGACCGTGATCAAAGGGATTGGTGAAGCAAAAGCGATTCAAATCCTGGCCTCTGTCGAACTTGGCAGGAGAATTAACAATTTGAATGATCAAGACCGTTATGTGATTCGATCTCCCGAGGATGGAGCCAATTATTGCATGGAAGAAATGCGGTTTCTATCACAGGAACATTTCGTCTGTCTCTATTTAAATACGAAAAATCAAGTGCTTCAAAAAACCACGGTATTCATCGGCAGCCTCAATGCCTCGATCGTGCATCCGCGCGAGGTCTTTAAAGAGGCTTTCAAAAGGTCCGCCGCCTCTATCATCTGTCTTCATAACCACCCCTCCGGAGACCCCTCTCCCAGCAGAGAAGATATCGAAGTGACGAAAAGGTTAGTCGAATGTGGTAAAATAATCGGGATTGAAGTATTGGACCACATCATCATCGGGGAACATAAATATGTTAGTTTGAAGGAAAAAGGTTATTTATGACACTATCAAAATTTTTGACGATACGATATAATATTGTTTATGATTTTTAAAAGAGGAAACTTTTTCAAAGGGTCTTATTGTCAAAAAACGACAAATTATTATTTGAACTTATAAAAAGGCATTTTTGTTTACGAAAGGGAGATACCATAATGTTTGGAATTGGCGCTAGAGATATAGGGATTGATTTAGGAACGGCGAATACGCTTGTTTATGTGAAAGGAAAAGGTATCGCGGTACGTGAACCATCGGTTGTGGCTGTGCAAACAGATACAAAGCAAATCGTTGCAGTCGGAAACGATGCGAAAAACATGATCGGCCGTACACCTGGTAACGTGGTTGCCCTTCGCCCGATGAAGGATGGAGTCATTGCCGATTATGAAACGACGGCTACCATGATGAAGTACTATATGAAGGAAGCTCAAAAGAAGGGCGTATTCGGCAACAAGCCATATGTCATGATTTGTGTGCCTTCTGGAATTACGGCAGTTGAGCAGCGTGCAGTCATCGATGCAGCCAGACAAGCTGGAGCCCGTGACGCATATCCTATCGAAGAACCGTTTGCAGCAGCGATCGGTGCGGACCTTCCGGTTTGGGAGCCTACAGGAAGCATGGTCGTTGATATCGGCGGAGGAACGACGGAGGTGGCAATCATTTCCCTTGGCGGAATCGTTACAAGCCAATCGATCCGCATTGCCGGTGACGAAATGGATGATGCCATCATCGTTTACATCCGTAAGAACTACAATTTGATGATCGGTGAGCGTACTGCTGAAGCGATCAAAATGGAAATTGGTTCTGCTGGAGATACGGAAGGCGTAGAAAACATGGAAATTCGCGGCCGTGACCTATTGACTGGATTACCGAAAACGATCGAAATCACAGCTGAGGAAATATCCAAAGCATTAAGCGACACAGTTTCTGCTATTGTGGATTCCGTGAAAAACACTTTAGAGAAAACACCACCTGAATTGGCCGCTGACATCATGGACAGAGGCATTGTATTGACAGGCGGGGGTGCTTTGCTGCGCAATTTGGATAAAGTCATCAGTGAAGAAACGCAAATGCCGGTGATCATTGCTGAAAATCCACTGGATTGTGTTGCAATTGGAACGGGGAAAGCGCTGGACCACATTCATTTATTCAAGACTAAATCAAGAGATTCGCGATAAGCATTACTTCTCAAATAGGGCCGGCTCAACAAAAGGTGCAATTTTGAGCCGGTTTTCTTATGCTTTGCTGTTTAATTAAATCCATAGTGTAATTTTAAAACCATAGAGTAAATTTTAGATAGAGGTGTATCACCATGCCACAGTTTTTTAATAAAAAACTCCTTCTCTTGCTCGTTAGTATTATCGTTCTCGTGGCATTGATCGGTTTTTCATTAAGGGAGAGAGAAGAGTTGACTTGGCCGGAGCAATTCCTGAAAGATACGACAGGCTGGGTAGGAAATGTGTTTAATAAGCCAGTATCGGGTATAACAGGTTTTGTAGGGGGCTTAAAAGACCTTCAACATACATACGATGAAAACAAAAAATTGAAAGCCCGCTTGGATGAATATGTATTATTGAAAACGCAAGTCCAAGATTTAAAGGAAGAAAATGAAGAACTTCGCGATAACCTCAAAAAAGAAGATGACCTGCGGAAGTATTCGCCAACTCAGGCGACGGTCATTGGACGTAATCCCGACCGCTGGCATGAAATGCTGACGATCAATAAAGGGCAGCGTAATGGGGTAGAAAAAAACATGGCAGTCATCACGTCCAATGGGTTAGTCGGTAAGGTGAAATCAGCGACGGATTTCACGGCCTCGGTTCAACTTTTAAGTTCGATCGATAAAGCCAACCGTGTCTCAGCCATCGTTCAAGGCGATGATAAAGCATATGGCTTGATTGAAGGATTCGATGATAAAAAGAACCTTTTGCTGATGAAACGGATTCCATATGATAAAAAGATCAAGAAAAATTCATTGGTCATCACATCCGGTTATGGAGGGATTTTTCCGAAAGGCCTGCTGATCGGGAAAGTTGTCGATGTCAAAGTGGATCAATATGGATTGAACCAGACCGCATATATTGAACCTTCGACGGATTTTTATGATATTAATAATGTTATGGTCGTTCAGCGCGAAGTGGACGGTGCACCGAAAGAAAGTGAAGGGGAGGATGAAGCTGAGTGAGATATTTCATCCTTTCTTTTATAGCCTTGGTTTTTTTTGTTTTTGAAAGCATCTTCGCCCAGATGTTCGCTGGAGATGCATTCGGGGCCGATAAAATTGTCGTGCCCCATTTCATGATGATATTCGTTTTTTTCCTGACCATGTACGGGTCCAGGAAAATGGGTATGCTTTATGGGGCTATTCTAGGGTTAACTTATGATGTTGTATATACGGAAATCCTTGGGATTTACATGTTCCTGCTGCCTTTTCTTGCCTACTTGATATCGAAAAGCATGAAAATCCTGCAAAATAATATATTGGTTGCCTGCCTTACTGCACTTGTATTCACGGCAATTTTAGAGGTTGTCATCTTTCAGATGAATATCATCCTATCTTTTGCAGATATGGGATTTGGTGAATTTGCGGAACGGAGATTGATTCCGACGTTATTATTGAATCTAGCGTTCATTATCATCAGCTGCTATCCTTTAAAGAGAATGATTGAAAAGCTTGATTTGCAAAGAGAAACGGAATAACATTCCTGTGTCTTGAGAAGCAGGTGGGAAATGTATTTTCTCTTTTCCGTGTACGTAGAAAAAGGAAATTTGTTTTCCTATGTCGAATTATATTTCATTGAGGTGAAACAAACGTCATGAATAAAAGAATTCAGCAAAATGTGATGATTAAGGGAACAAAAGACGGGTTTATGCTTCATCTCGATGATTCTTGCTCATTTTCCGAATTGTTGAAAGAGTTAGAAGTGAAGCTTTCGGCAAACTATCAGTTTCAAGAAAATGACCCGTCCATTTCCGTAAAAGTACATACAGGGAACCGCTATCTTGATGAACAACAAGAAGAAAAGATTAAAGAGGTCATCCATAAAAAGAAGAAGCTTTTCGTCGATGAGATGATTTCGAACGTCCTGACGAAGGATGAAGCGAAACGATGGAAAGATGAAAACCAAGTGACGACCGTGACCAAGGTCATAAGGTCGGGACAGGTTTTTGAAGTTCCCGGAGACTTACTATTGATTGGGGATGTCAATCCCGACGGAACGGTTCGTGCGGGTGGCAACATATATATCATGGGACAGCTAAAGGGAATAGCCCATGCCGGTTATAAAGGGAATAATGAGGCCATAATAGCAGCCTCCGTCATGAAACCTGCCCAGCTGCGCATTGCCGGGCAAGTGAATTTATCTCCTGACCAATATACGAAATGGGGACATGACTTGGAATGTGCCTTCATGGATGAAGAAGAAAATATCATTATAGAAAAACTGCAAGTCTTAAAGAAATATAGACCTAATTTAAATAGATTAGAAGGGGGTCTCTAATCGTGGGAGAGGCAATAGTTATAACATCCGGAAAGGGTGGTGTCGGGAAAACGACCACCTCCGCCAATTTAGGAACATCTTTAGCTCTTCTAGGCAAGAAGGTTTGCTTGATTGATACGGATATTGGTCTTCGGAATTTGGATGTGATCATGGGATTGGAAAATCGCATCATCTATGATTTGGTCGATGTGGTCGAAGGGCGCTGCAAGATACACCAGGCGCTCATTAAGGATAAACATTTCGAGGATTTGCTTTATTTGCTTCCTGCTCCACAAAATAGTGATAAAACAGTGGTGAATGAAGAGCAGATGAGGAAACTCATAAGCGATATGAAGCCTGACTATGATTATGTCATCATTGATTGCCCTGCAGGCATAGAACAGGGCTTCAGGAATGCCATAGCTGGGGCGGATAAGGCAATCATCGTTACGACTGCAGAGAGACCGGCTGTCAGGGATGCGGACCGTATTATTGGCTTGCTTGAAAAAGAAGAGCATATTGAACCGCCTCAATTGATCATCAACCGGATACGCGGCCATTTGCTGCATGAGGATGAAGAAATGGATATCGATGGTGTTGCCGATTTTCTTAAGATTGATTTGATCGGCGTCATTCCTGATGATGACCAAGTCATTGTGGCAGCGAATAAAAAGGAGCCCATTGCCTATAATCCGGACAATAGAGTTTCGCTTGCCTATCGGAACATTGCGAGAAGGATCCTTGGTGAATCTGTGCCCTTGACTCCAATTGGCAGCGAACCAAAGGGCTTCATGTCCAAATTGAAAAAATTCTTTAGCGTGCGGTAAATCTATATTCTTTTGTCAGGAAGCGGGGAGCATTTGATGCCCTCGCTTTTTTTTATGCTTTTTGAAAGATAAAAAAGGCAAGCCGTATGCTGGCCTGCCTGATTTATATGCTAAAAATGCAGTGCGGGTTATCCGCGTCTTCCGCCTCTGCCGCCGCGTTTTGATTCAGTGCTGCGTTTAAGAGTCGATAAATTTTCTTCACTAGTCTTTAAAAAGCGAACCATTTTATCTTCGAAATTTTCCTTTGGTTGAAAATTACTTTTTGAACGAAAATCTTTAGAACGGCTATCCCCTTGGCGTGGTGGGCGTTTGGTATAAGAAGAGGTTTGCCCTTCGGGTCTATCTATAGCCTTTTTGATGGACAAGGCAGTTTTTCCGTCTTTCTCACTAATCACTTTTACTTCAATTTGGTCGCCTACTTTAAGATGGTCATTTACGTCTTTTACATAGCTATCTGCTACCTCACTGATATGCACAAGACCTGTTGAGCCTCCTGGTAATTCTACAAATGCTCCAAAATTAGTGATACCTGTTACTTTACCTTGTACTTTGCTGCCTATTTCGATTGACATAAAAAAATGTTCCCCCTCAGTAATGTTAAAACCACTTTATTATAACAAATTTCGGGGAACAATATCAATCTCAATTATTCGATTTGCTGAATCGATACCTGAATCCCCTTGGAAATTCATGAGTTTCCGGATGATTTTTCATTGGGGAAATTTTTTTCAGGGATGTGCAGAAAGAAAATCTTTTCTCCGTCATAGTCTGGACAAGTTGCTCATACGTTGTAATATAGCGCTTTGACAAGAGCAGGGGGGAAATCTGGAATGGATGATCGCAGGAAAGATATCCGAAATCGTATCGCCAAGAGACGCAAGTTCAATGATAAACCGGCAGTTGGCAGAAGTTGGACGGAGATCAACAATGAGGAACCATATGGGATTGATTCATATAACGGGTATTCCGAGAAAGATCATCCGCTCTTCAAGAAAGAATATTTTTTCTTTAAAATCCTTGCCAGTGTATGCCTGTTCCTGATTATCGCCGTGATGTTTAAACATCCTTCTGTGCGGCTGGACCCTGCCAGAAGTTTTGTCACGGAGAACATGAACAAGGAATTTCAGTTCGCTTCAATTTCCAACTGGTATGAAAGTGCGTTTGGTAAACCGATCGCTTTTTTACCGAATGAAGCCGATAAGGCAACTGTTGATTCGAATGAAGAATATGCAATGCCAGCCTCTGCGAAGATTACCCAAAACTTCGAGACGAACGGTGAGGGGATCATATTGGAAACGAGCAAAGGTTCAAAGGTCGAGGCAGTCAATGAAGGGGTCGTCATATTTGCCGGTGAAAAGGAGGGGATTGGAAAGACGGTCGTCATTCAGCATGCCAATAAAAGTGAATCATGGTATGGGCAGCTGGAAGGAATTGATGTGAAATTGTATGAGTTCGTTAAAAAGGGCAATGAAGTCGGACAGGTTACACTAAGTGAAGACGGATCCATGGGCAGATTTTATTTGGCGATAAAAGAAAATGATGCTTTTGTCGATCCTAAAAAGGTGATTTCTTTTGAGTGAATATGGGAAATTACTGTTTAAAATCAGGGTGCACCCGACATTGTGGCTTGTCATTGGAATTGCCATCCTCACTGCCCATTTCGTTGAAGTGATGATGCTGTTGCTCATCGTCTTCATTCATGAGATGGGGCATGCTGTCTGTGCCCAGCATTTCAAATGGCGGATAAAGTCAATCCAGCTGCTGCCTTTCGGTGGGGCTGTCGAGACCGAGGAGTACGGAAATAAGAGTCTGAAGGAGGATTTGGCGGTGGTGCTTGCCGGTCCGCTTCAACATGTTTGGCTCATTGGTGCAGCTTTTTTGCTCTATTTCTTTTCTATCATCCCATATGAGCTGTATCAGCCCTTTTTGTATATGAATCTCATGCTGCTGGTTTTTAATCTGCTGCCAATTTGGCCCTTGGACGGGGGGCGGCTGCTATTCATCGGTGTATCCCTATACTGCACCTTTCTGGAGGCGCAGAAACATACACTTCACTTTTCTGCAGTATTCGCTTTCCTGGCCTTTTTGACCTGGATCATTCTGGATCCGCTCAATTTGAACATCTGGCTCATCATCTTTTTCATAAGTCTCTCACTCGTCATGGAATGGCGGCAGAGGTATTATGCGTTCATCCGCTTTCTTTTGCAGCGCCATTACGGGCATACGAATGATTTGGCGAAACTGAAGCCGATCTCGGTGGATTCGCAAGAACCGATTTATAAAGTGCTGGAACTGTTTCAGCGCGGTTGTAAACACCCCGTCATCATCATGAAAAACGGGAAAGAGAGCGGCTCGCTGGATGAAACGGAAATCCTTCACGCCTATTTTTCCGAGAAAATGACAAACGGGAAAATCGGCGACCTATTATATTCTTATTAAATATGTTATCCTTTCTTCAAATTGAGGAGAGGATTTTTTTTGATGAAAAAAATGATCGCGAACCTAGCTTCACGCGAAAAAAGAGTGGCCGTACTGGAGAATGACGTTTTACGTAAACTTGAAATCATGCCGCCTCAAAAGCGCAGTACGGTCGGCAATATTTATCTTGGGAAAGTGACTAAGGTTTTACCTGGAATGGACGCCGTCTTCATTGATTATGGTGCAGAGAAGAATGGTTTTTTACACCGTGATGAAATTCCCTCTTTCCAGCTGACAAAAAAAAGGGATGGGCAAGCGTCCGTCGGTCAATTTGTCCATCAGGGAGAAAAGCTGCTAGTTCAGGTGACACGGGATGAAACGGGCACCAAAGGAGCTAAATTGACAGGGCTGATCGAGTTTTCAACAGAATCCCTCGTATACATACATGGAATAGATTATGTTGGTGTTTCAAAGAAATTAAAAAACGATGATCTTCAAAAGCAGTGGCGGGAAACGGCCTTGCAGTATAAAAATCCAAATGAGGGATTGATTGTCCGCACCTCGATGGAGAACGAAAGTGAATCGGCATTCCTTGACAGGTTAACTGGATTGCGGGAGCTCTATAAAGGGCTTGAAGTTAAGGCTGCTTCCCTCAAGGCCCCGTCCATACTCTATGAGAGGGACCCATACCTTGACATGATCATTTCTGAAATGTCGGGAACGGCGGCAGGGGAACTTGCCATCGATGATTCCGAGGCTTATCGGGAGCTGAAAAAGTGGATACAGGAAAACCGTAAGGAGTGGGCAATATCCCATATATCGGGTCCGAGGAATATTTTTTCCGAATGGAATGTCGAAGCCCAAGTTGAGAAGATGGCCAAGAAAATCGTTTGGCTTGAAAATGGCGGATATTTAATTTTTGAAGAAACGGAAGCTTTCACCGTAATCGATGTCAATTCAGGTAAGTTCACCGGCAAGGTGGCGAAGGAAGCTACATTGTTTGCGGTAAATCAGGCTGCGGCGAAAGAAGTCGCCCGTCAACTGAGATTGAGGAATATCAGCGGGATCATCTTGATAGATTTCATCAATATGGACGATTCGCGGCATGAGAAGGAAATCATCGATATCGTCAAAAAGGAAGCGGTGAGGGATGAGAAGCGAATCCAGGTCATCGGCTTTACGGAATTAGGCATTTTACAAATGACGAGAAAGAGAACCTCCCCCTCTTTAAGTGAAATGATGTCGGTACCATGCCCCGTATGCAGTGGAAGCGGTAAAATCGAGAGCCCGGAAACGGTGGCCTTCCGGTTGGAACGGGAACTGCTGGAACACAGGAAGACGGATGATGAAGCGGTCTGGGTGGAGGTCAGTAAAGCGGTGGCGGACGTGCTGCTTGGCGAAAAAGAATCATATCGGCCGACATTGGAGGAATTGATCGCTAAAAAGATATTCCTATCTTTTATCCCAGGTTCGAGGAATGCCTATTCCATCAAGCGCTTCGGAAGCATACAGGAAATCGGCCGGGCTTTCGAGTGAAGAGCGGGAATTCTAATAAATATATTGACAGCCTTTCCTGTTTCATGTTAGGATTTTAATGTTATGTTTGTAGCACCCGTGCTACAACCGCTCAACAACAGGTTTCAAGCTTTTGCCTTTCCGGTAAAACGCCTGTGATTGGCGAGTCTGAGACATTTAAGGAGGTGCAAGTATGTACGCAATTATCGAAACTGGCGGTAAACAAATTAAAGTAGCAGCTGGCGAAGCGGTTTACATTGAAAAATTAAACGCAGAAGCAGGCGAAACTGTTACATTTGACAAAGTTTTATTCGTAGGTGGCGAAGACGTGAAAGTCGGTGCTCCACTAGTTGAAGGCGCTACTGTAACAGGTACTGTCGAAAAACAAGGTAAGCAAAAGAAAATCACTGTTTTCAAATACAAAGCGAAGAAGAACAATCGTAAAAAACAAGGTCATCGTCAACCATACACAAAAGTTGTTATCGAAGCAATCAACGCGTAAGGGCTGATTCTAGGTGATTAAAGTTGTATTTGATGCTCCGCAGGAACGGATTGCTTCGTTCACCTTAAGCGGACATGCTAATTTTGCTAAAAAAGGTTCTGATATCGTTTGTGCAGGTGTATCGGCTGTTTCCTTCGGGGCAGTCAATGCGATCATGTCCTTAACGGACGTAGAGCCTGAGATTGAGCAAGGGAGAGAAGGCGGCTATCTTCGCTGCGTCATTCCGGGGAATCTTTCGCCGGAATCGGAAGGGAAGGTCCAGCTGCTTTTGAACGGCATGCTCGTATCGCTGCAAACCATCGAACGTGATTATGGTAAATACATGAAAATTATCCTCAACCAATAGGAGGTGGAACAAATGTTAAGATTAAATCTTCAGTTCTTCGCTTCGAAAAAAGGAGTAGGTTCTACAAAGAACGGACGTGACTCAATCTCCAAGCGTCTTGGCGCTAAACGTGCAGATGGTCAATTCGTATCTGGTGGTTCTATCCTTTACCGTCAACGCGGAACGAAAATCTATCCTGGTGAGAACGTAGGCCGTGGTGGAGACGATACTCTATACGCTAAAGTAGACGGTGTTGTTAAATTCGAACGTTTCGGACGTGACCGTAAAAAAGTAAGCGTATATCCAGTTGCACAAGAAGCATAATTGGCATCTTTGAACAGAGGCTGACTCAAAAGGGTCTGATTCCTTCTACAAGACACTATATACCGCGTCATTTTTAATAATGGTATGTGATATAGTGATGAAGGGGTCCGGCCCTTTATTTATACTATAGGAACGAACCAGCATTTTGCAGGAGACTTTAGTCATTAGTATAAGGAAAACAACCTCTGACTTACAAATGGCTCGCCAATAGGCGGGCTTTCTTAAACTTTCAGGGGGAAATTCAAGAATACTCATCCATCCGATTTGGTTAAACCAAATAGACACTCCTATTCAACTATAATATCTCCAATTGGTGCATAAATAAGGCCCATTCTCTTTTTTAGTTCAAATGGCTCTACCATCGTCCAAAGAACTCAGGGTGTGCGGCTGTATTTTTTGGACGGGGGCTTTCATGTGAAGGCATGTGAATCAAGCTTCATTTCCTGTTTGTTGTTTTTTTGATATACTGTACAAATGGAAGTATTCAACATGATAGAGCCGAAAAAAGTTTCTTTATCATAATTGAAGGTGTTAATAATGGATAAAAATTGGACGACTATTGAAACTCTGCGTCAAACCAGGCATGACTGGCTGAATAAAATTCAAATCATCAAAGGGAATCTGGAGTTGAACAGAATCGACCGGGTCAAGGGCATCATTGATGAAATCATTGTTGAAACCCAGAATGAAGCACGCCTTTCCAGTTTGAATTTACCTAAATTCACCGAGATGTTGTTGACGTCGAATTGGAATAATGGATCCTTTTATTGCGAATATGAAATCATTGATGTTTTTGAAGGCTCGACTGAGATGGACGGGCTGATGCATCGCTGGACAAACGATTTCTTTAAAATTCTTGATAAGAATCTGGATCCGTTCTTTGAAAATATACTGGCAGTTTCCATGTGTAAAAAAGAAGTGAGCGATATGCACTGTTCATTTCACATGCAAGGCAGGTTCGTTGATCAATCCCCAGTGATCGAGTTTTTGGAAAGTTCATTGACGGCCGAGCAATCAATTGAAATTCTCGATTGTAATGAGGATGAAATATATTTTAAGATGGATATTAACTTTTAGAGAAGTATACAGCAAGAAATGACTTGCAGAAAACAAGGAAGTGATAGCATGTTTGTCGATCAAACGAAAGTCTATGTAAAAGGCGGAGACGGTGGTAACGGGATAGTTGCTTATCGTCGTGAGAAGTTCATACCTAAAGGCGGACCTGCTGGCGGAGATGGCGGCAATGGGGCCAATGTTGTATTTGAAGTGGAAGAGGGCTTGCGCACATTAATGGATTTCCGTTATCAACGTCACTTTAAGGCACCTCGCGGAGAACATGGCATGTCCAAAAACATGCATGGTGCGGCTGCAAAGGATATGGTCATCAAGGTTCCACCAGGCACGGTTGTCATTGATGATAAAACGAAGGAAGTCATTGCTGATTTAGTTGAGCACGGGCAACGCGCCGTCATCGCCAAGGGTGGCCGCGGAGGCCGGGGAAATTCCCGCTTTGCCACACCTGCCAATCCTGCACCTGAAATCGCTGAGAACGGCGAACCGGGCCAGGAACGCGATATCATCATGGAATTGAAGCTGTTGGCTGATGTCGGTTTGGTTGGTTTCCCGAGTGTAGGGAAATCCACTTTGCTTTCCGTCGTATCCGCAGCAAGGCCTAAAATTGCCGAATACCATTTTACGACGATCGTACCGAACCTCGGAATGGTGGAAACGGAAGATCACCGTAGCTTTGTCATGGCCGATTTACCTGGTCTGATCGAAGGTGCTTCTGAAGGAGTGGGTCTTGGACATCAATTCCTGCGCCATATTGAAAGAACGAGGGTAATCATTCATGTAATCGATATGTCGGGTCTTGAAGGCCGTGATCCATATGAAGACTACCAAACAATCAATAAAGAGTTGGAAGAGTATAACCTGCGTCTGACTGAACGTCCGCAAATCATTGTTGCAAGCAAAATGGATATGCCGGACTCGGCAGATAATCTAGCGGCTTTCAAAGAAAGGCTGGAAGAGGATTATCCTGTCTTCCCGATTTCTGCAGTGACCCGTGAAGGGCTCCGTGAGCTTCTTTATGCCATTGCGGATAAAATCGAAGAAACGCCTGAGTTCCCTCTTGATCATGAAGAAGAGAATACTGGAATCCATCGGGTTCTATATAAACATACATCACAGTCTGAAGAATTTAACATTGAACGCGAATCCGATGGCAGCTTTGCCGTATCAGGATTCAAGGTCGAGCGTCTATTCAAAATGACTGACTTCACCCGTGAAGAGTCCGTACGTCGTTTCGCGAGACAGCTTCGTTCATTCGGAGTCGACGAAGGCCTTCGCCAAAAAGGTGCGACAAATGGCGATATCGTCCGTATCCTTGAATATGAATTTGAATTTGTTGATTGATTGTAAACCTGATGGCAGGCAAAAGGGGGCGTGCGGAGTTTGAATAAGGCCGATCAGAAATTTTTCCTCGTTCGAGAGGATGTCCTTCCCGAAGCGATGAAAAAAACGCTGGATGCAAAAGAAATGATTGAACGGGGAAAAGCAGAATCAGTTTGGGAAGCGGTAAAGCGAGTGGACCTAAGCAGGAGTGCATTTTACAAATACCGTGACACGGTTTTTCCATTTCATACAGTTGTTAAGGAAAAGCTGATTACACTGTTCTTCTATCTCGAAGATCGTTCTGGTACTCTATCGGAGCTCTTACGGCTCGTCGCCTCATCCGGTTGCAACATCATGACCATCCACCAAACGATTCCTTTGCAGGGACGTGCAAATGTCACCTTATCCCTTAATACGGGCGGGATGACGATGGATATTGATGATCTGCTTACTAAACTGCGTAAAATGGAGTTCGTCGAAAAAGTCGAAATCATTGGTAATGGCGCATGAAAACAGCCTGTACATTTCAGATGTACAGGCTGTTTTCATTTGTAAGAGGAAATTAACGATTAAGTATTGTAAAAAATCAGAAAATGGCATAACATAAACAGTAGATTTTCCGTGAGAAGGAGTTTATAATATGACATCAAAAATTGCATTTCTTGGACCAAAGGCAACATTCACGGATTTAGCGGTATCGCGACTATTTCCTAATGATATAAAAATACCGATGAACACGATTCCGGACTGCCTTGATGCTGTTCGGGACGGGGAAGTGAATCACGCGCTCGTGCCGATCGAGAATGCTTTGGAGGGTTCGGTAAATATAACGATGGATTACTTAGTCCATGAAGTCACATTACCGATGAAAGGCGAAGTGACGATTCCAATCCAACAGCATTATATGGTGCATCCGGATCATGCATATCCTGGTTTCAAACCTGATATGGTTTATTCGCATTCCCATGCCATTGCTCAATGCCGCAAATTTCTACATAATGAGCTAAGGGGCATTCCATATGAGTATGTCACATCCACTGCAGCCGCGGCGAAGATGGTGATGGAGAATCCCGATATCAATATTGCTGCGATTGCAAATGATATGGCTGCGGAAGAGTACGGTTTGACGATTGTAAAACAAAATATTCATGATTACGAACATAATCACACCAAGTTTATCGTCGTATCCAACAGTGAAGTCGACTATGAAGGGCATTTGACCGTTGAAGGGGACAAGAAAACGACCTTGATGATTCAGCTTCCTGCCGACCACTCAGGGCAGCTGCACCAAGTCCTTTCCGCTTTTTCCTGGAGGAAACTCAACCTTTCCAAGATTGAATCTAGACCATTGAAAACAGGATTGGGCAATTACTTCTTCATCATCGACATTGAAATGTCCCTTGATGATGTCCTCATACCAGGAGCGATCTCTGAGCTCGAGGCATTAGGATGTACGGTTTCGATCATGGGAAGCTATTCATGCTTTAAAGTCCAAACAGGTGTACCGCAACGATGAATGCTAAATGGTACAACGTCAGCTGAAGTTGTATACAATGAATAAGAAGGGTGCCCCGGGAGTATTTCCGGGGTATTCTTTGTGTTCGTTAAGGTTTGGATTTCGCATGTGTATCAAGTGCCTAAAATGATTGGCTGCCATTTGATGAATGATATTTTTTTGACTTAGAGGAAGATGGGCTGAAGTTTTTCATGATAAAAAGAGCCTATGATTCTGGAAGTAAAACAAACACAGATTGTGATGAACGCAAATACAATAAGTAAATCCCGTTAGGCGCCTGTGGAAATAGGAACAGTCATACATACGTTGATGACTAAATCAGGGAAGCACCTTTTTTATCGAAAATGGGGAGAGAGGGTGGTGGACGGCAGAGATGGATAATCAATTCAAAGAAACTTTCGGTTCTTGGATTCAGGCGATAGGAACTGTCATTTCTGCTATAGCGGGTACACCATCCGATATCTTGGACGAAGAATTTCGTACGAACTTGGATTTGATTGGAAATGAACTTCAAGCAACAGGAAATGCCTTATTGGCGGATGCAGAAGAAACCTGGTCACTGGATAAACTCGGGAATCAATTACAGGCAATCGGAAATTCGACGGTCATCTTAGGATTAGTCATTGAATTCGATGAAGTAACCAAACAGGAATTGATCATCAAAGGTAATTTGATCCAAGCGCTGGGCGGAGGTACCGCTTTGGCGGGGGCATACGAAAATCCGGATGAACCGGAGCAGGCTTTCAATGCTACGGGAAATTTGTTACAGGCGATTGGGAATTCGATGCAAGCGATAGGCGGAATTGAGGAACTTAAAAATAGTGTTTTAGAAAAAGACCAAGAAAAGGATCAAAAGGAAGAAGCGCAAGATAAGGAGGAAGATAAGAAGCAGGAAAAACAAAAATATCAATATCCTGATTTGGAAGAAAAGCCATCTGATGCTGAATTAATCCAAGCGACGGGAGGCTGGGTTCAGGCGGTCGGTTCCGTCATTAGTCTTATCGGGCAGTTGAGAAGTAACCAGGTAGAAAACTCTGGGGAAGGCAGCTCAAATGAAGGCAATTCCGATGATGAGTGAGAATGGCCAATAAAAAAATCCTCAAAAGATATGGCTTTTGAGGATTTTGAGTTTATTCAATCGACTAAAATGCCGGCATCCCTTAAAGCACGCTCCGCTTCGTCGAGCAGCTCTTCAGATGCTGCGCTCAGTGTATGGAGATGGATGCCGCTCGTCAGTTCCGATAAAAAAGATGCGTTCGTTGCCGTCACCCTTGAAAGGAACTGCTGGACTTCCTTCCGGCTGCTGACCATGATGGAAGCGGTTAGGTCGCCGTATACGGGGTGCTCGATTTTGACATCTTTAACCGTGATGCCGATATCCACGAGTAAATATAGCTCTTCTTGGGTCCGCGAAGGATCATGTTGGCAAGCGATAATCCTTTCCGGCTTTTGCGTGCTTCCCGTTTGTAAGTACAAATAGCCTTGGCTCGTGGCAATGATAGGTTCATTCCGCGCTTTCAGGAGGGTTATGTCACCAACGATAACCTGCCGGCTTACATTCGTTATCTGCGAAAGCTCGCTGCCCGTTACAGGCTCCGCGCTTGTTTGCAATAAATGTAAGAGTTTCGTCCGTCTTTCTTCCCCGAGTAATTTCTTTCTTTCCATAAACATTCACCTCTTTAATTACAAACATTCTAACACAGATTGTAGGGTTTTATCGAATGGCAGCTATTCCTTCGATGCATTCCGCCAACTTGTCAATGTCGTCGGCGGTCGTGTTTTTACCAAAGGAAAGGCGGACGAATTGATGGGCTTCCTCTTCGCTTTTCCCAATGGCCATCATCGTTTTTGAAGGATCCTGTTTACCGATTTGACAGGCGCTTCCCGTCGAAACAGCGAATCCCTTCCGGTTTAATTCCAGCATGATGTACTGTCCTTGCAATCCAGCGAAGGTCAGCGCCAGAATGTGAGGCAATTGCTCATTTTTTGCTTCGATGATTTGAAAATCGATTTTTCTTTCCGTAAGCCGTTGGATCAATTGCATCCTAAGTGTGGAAATCCGTTTTCGTTCATCTTCCATGATATCCCCCAATTTCTTGGCAGCGGTTATAAAGGAAGCGATTCCGGGAACGTCCACCGTTCCTGGTCTGAAACCATATTCATGAGTGATATTCGGTACCGAAGGCTTCAACCGATGGATGGCCGGGAAAATGACGGCACCAGTCCCTTTTGGACCATAAACTTTATGACTGGAAACGGATAGTCCATCACATGATGCAGCTATCTTCCCAAGCGGTAATTTAGCAAATGATTGGACACAATCCACATGAAAAAAAGCCTGGTGTTTTCGAACGATTTCACTTATTTGCTCGATGGGTTGAATGACCCCGATTTCCGAATTCACATGCTGGACAATGACCAAGCATGTTTTCTCCGACATACATTCCTGCAGATGTCCCATATCAACCCGGCCATCTTCCAAATGCTGTAAATAAGTAACCTCGAATCCTTCTTGTTCAAGTTTTGCCACGAAATTGGCAAGCGATGCATGTTCAGTTCGGCTTACGATCAATTGGTTCTGCCAGGAAGGTTTCGAAGCGATGAATGTTTCGATGGCAAGCATGTTGCTTTCCGATCCGCCGCTCGTAAAGATGATTCCTTCCTTTTTTATATTCAGCATGTCTGCGAGTTGCTGCCGTGCCATATCCAATAAACGTGCCGCTTCAGAGCCAACATCATGCAAACTGCTCGCATTCGCGAAAAACTTACGGGATGCTTGGCTGAATACGTCGAGAGCCTCCTCATCAATCGGAGTTGTAGCGGCATAATCCAAATAAATCAAGAAATCACTTCCATCCTTTAATCTTAAAAAACTCTTGATAATAGTTTAATAATGTGTAAATATAGTTGTCAAGACACCTGTCGTAAACAGGAGGAATGAAATAATGGTAAAAGCGGAAATCATCGTGATAGGCAGTGGGATTGCTGCCTTGAAAACGGCATTGGAAGCAAGTGAACATAAGCATGTGATACTCATCACAAAATCAAATATCCGTCATGGCAATTCTTATTTGGCCCAGGGCGGAATTGCTGCTGCAATGTCTGATCGTGACCGAGTATCCTTTCATAAAAAAGATACGCTGGCGGCAGGTCAGCGATATAACAAGGTGAAGGCAGTGGAAAAACTCGTCGAAGAGGCACCTTCGGTTATAGCTGAACTTATTGATTCTGGTATGCGATTTGACCATGATGATGACGGAACTCTTTTGCTTGGCATGGAGGGCGCCCACAGCGAACGAAGAATCCTCCATAGTCACGGGGATGCTACAGGAAAGTACATGATGGAACATCTTATAGGGTGCTTGAAAAAATCATCGGTTACTGTGATGGAGAATGTTGCTGCAGTGGAGCTGATCATCGGGAAAGATGATTCTTGCATAGGCGTCAAAACACTTGATAAGGCAGGGGAGCTTGGTGCCTATCATGCGGAACAGACTGTTTTGGCAACAGGCGGCTGTGGTTCCCTATACCATTTCACTTCAAATTCACAAACGGTTTCAGGTGATGGGATCGCACTTGCATTCAAGGCCGGTGCAAAAGTTCGTGACATGGAATTCATACAATTCCATCCGACCCTGCTTTTTGTGAATGGCAAAGCAAAAGGGCTGGTTTCAGAAGCGGTTCGCGGGGATGGAGCGAGATTAGTGACGGAAATGGGAAGGCCGATCATGGAAGATGTCCACAGCTTGAAAGATCTAGCACCGAGGCATATTGTTGCCCAGACGATTTTTTCTTATTTGCAGCGCGGTGAAAAGGTTTTTTTGGATATTTCGATGATTAAGGATTTTAAAAATCGTTTTCCGACTGTGAGCTCATTATGTGAAAAAAGCGGGCTGGACCTTCAAGTGGGGAAAATCCCGGTTGCACCAGGAAACCATTTTCTCATGGGAGGGATAGAAGTGGATGAATCGGGGCAAACCTCTGTACCATCTTTGTATGCAGTTGGTGAAGTGGCATGCACAGGTGTACATGGCGCAAACAGGTTGGCAAGCAACTCCCTTCTCGAAGGATTGGTTTTTGGGAATACACTAGGCCGTTACCTTGCTAAAGTCCCTGCAAGAGCGATACCGGAAGAAAAAGAACGGTCCATGAGTTTCAGTCAAATTTCCTCTCTACCTGATCTCACGACATTGCAGGAAAAATTAATGAACGAAGCGGGTATTGTTCGAAATGCAACGGGTTTAACTCGATTGAAGGGTTATCTTGAAACATTTAATATCGAAAAATTGCTGCATATGGAAGTGACGGCATTATCGTTACAAGAAATAACGAAAATCAATGCCATAATCGTGGCATGGCTGATTGCCGAATCCGCATTGACCAGAACGGAAAGCAGGGGCGGTCATTTCCGCAGTGACTATCCTAACGAAGATGACGCCAAATGGCTTGAAAATTCGGTTATCCTTGCTTGCACGGATGTAAAAAACCGAGTGAAAGGGAGACGAATATATGAATATATTGAAGCTTAAGCTGATGCTGCAACAATTTTTAATGGAAGATATCGGGGAATGCGACGTAACGAGTGATACGATTTTTGATAAAGGTGAACAAGGAACATTGACATTCATCGCGAAAGAAGGCGGGGTTTTTAGTGGGGGGGACGTCATCAAGACGGGATTTACGTTGTTGGATGAGCAAATCGAGGTTTTCCTTTTTGTTCAAGATGGCGAAGTTTTCGAAGAAGGACAGCAGCTTGCGAAAATGACCGGCGATATGGCCTCCCTTTTAAAAGGGGAACGGGTCGTTTTGAATTTAGTGCAGCGTATGTCCGGCATTGCGACACAGGCGCATAAAGCTGCCATGATTTTAGCGGGGACGAAGACGAGAGCTTGTGATACGAGGAAAACTACACCAGGCCTGCGGATGCTTGAAAAATATGCGGTCCGTTCCGGCGGGGCATTCAATCACAGATATGGTCTGTATGATGCAGTCATGATAAAGGACAACCATATTTCGTTCGCTGGATCCATAACGAAAGCGGTTCAAACGGTAAAATCTAAACTGGGACATACGACTAAAGTGGAAGTGGAAACGGAATCACCACAACAGGTGCTTGAAGCAGTTGAAGCCGGTGCAGATATCATCATGTTCGATAACCGGAGCCCCGAAGAAATCAAGCAACTGATTAAATTGGTTCCCGCCCACATCATAACTGAAGCTTCTGGAGGGATCCATTTAGACAATCTAGCCTCATATCGGGAAACAGGGGTAGATTATATTTCGTTAGGCAGCTTGACGCACAGTGTCAGGGCACTTGATATAAGCGCAAAAGTCAAAGAGCGTGAGGGGATATTGAAATGAACATATTGGAGATGGCTAAAACAGCAGGAAATGCCCTGCCTGAAAAGTATAAAACGATGACTAAGGAAGAGATGGAGAATCGGGTCCTTGACATTAAGAAACGATTGGGGAACCGTCTTTATATCCCAGGTCATCATTATCAACGGGAGGAAGTCATTCAATTTTCGGATTCAACGGGGGATTCACTTCAATTGGCCCAGCTTTCCGCGCAAAATCGCGAAGCGGATTATATCGTGTTCTGTGGCGTGCATTTCATGGCTGAAACGGCCGATATTTTGACGGAAGAAGGGCAGACGGTAATCCTTCCTGACATGCGTGCAGGCTGCTCCATGGCGGATATGGCGGATATTGAACAAACGGAACGGGCATGGAGAAAGCTTCAGGATTTATTTGGCGATACGATCCTCCCGCTAACTTATGTGAATTCCACCGCGGCCATCAAAGCTTTTGTAGGGAAAAATGGCGGGGCGACGGTGACGTCTTCCAATGCACAAGGGATGGTCTCGTGGGCCCTCTCTCAAAAAGAAAGAATCCTTTTCCTTCCCGATCAGCATCTTGGGAGGAATACCGCCTTTGACCTTGGAATTCCTTTGAATGAAATGGCTGTCTGGGATCCGCATAAAGGTGAATTGGTCTATGAAGGGGAACTGGAAGATCTTAAGGTACTTCTTTGGAAAGGACATTGTTCAGTCCATGAAAATTTCACTACGGCGAATATTGAAACGCTTAGAGCGGAACAGCCTGAAATGAATATCATCGTTCATCCCGAATGTCGCCGTGAAGTAGTCGCCCTGTCAGATTATGCGGGATCGACATCGTACATCATAAATATGATCGAAAAAGCCGAACCAGGCAGCTCTTGGGCAATCGGCACGGAAATGAACCTTGTCAAGCGACTTATCGCCAATAATCCTGACAAGAACATCATCTCGTTAAATCCGAATATGTGTCCATGTCTTACAATGAACCGGATTGATCTGCCTCACTTGCTATGGGCGCTTGAATCCATTGAAGAAGGGATCATCATCAATCCGATTAAAGTGGAAAAGAACATTGCGGATAATGCCATCCTAGCATTGAACAGAATGCTGGAGCGCGTTTGAGTCAGTGCTTTCTAAAAAATTTTGTAGCATAAGAAAAAGGGGGATTGGACCCCCTTTTTCTTATGTAATCGAAACAGCTTAGAAATTTAAAGGTTATTCGCTTTAAAAGTATTGCCTTCATTCATATCACCCGATTTAAATCCTTTATTGAACCACCGTTTTCTCTGTTCGGAAGTACCATGCGTGAAGCTGTCTGGCACCACGTACCCTTGTGCCCTTTCTTGGATACGGTCATCCCCCACACCACTTGCTGCATTCAAGGCCTCCTCAAGATCGCCTTCTTCAAGTAAATTCTCTCCTTGGACATGATGTGCCCAAACTCCAGCCAAATAATCGGCCTGTAATTCAAGTCGGACAGAAAACCTATTATATACGGTCTCACTGACCTTTGAACGATCGGGCATTTCCTTTTCCGTTGTCCCTAAAAGTGTCTGAACGTGATGTCCGACTTCGTGGGCAATGACATAGGCCATTGCGAAATCCCCGGGTGCCTGGAATTCTTGCTTCAACTCTTGATAAAAGCTGAGGTCAATATATAGTTTCATGTCACCCGGACAATAAAATGGCCCTACAGAAGAAGCTGCCGTCCCGCATGCCGATTCGACACTGCCCGAATACAGGACAAGGTTCGGTTCCTTATATTCCAGTCCATTTTTACGGAATTCTTCTGTCCAGACCTGCTCCGTTTCTGCAAGGACGACTGATACGAACTGCGCAAGTTCCTTCTCTTCATCAGTTTCGACATAAGTGCCGCCATTGTTCGATTCAGTGGAATTCAAGCTGCCTAGCAATTCGCTTGGATTCCCGCCAAGGAGCGTCATGATCAAGACAATCACCAATCCGACCCCTCCGCCGATTCCGGCCATGCCTTTTCCGCTCATTCCTCTTTTGTCCTCGACGTTCGTACTGCCCTGTCTACCTTTCCATTTCATTATTATTCCCCCCAGGGATGTAAGATAAGTACCTGAAGACAAAGCCTTAGGTCATTTACTTTCTTATACCCGGATTTCCCTGAGTTTAGACAGAAGCCTCAAAGAAGCGTCCCAGGAATGGAATTCAAAGGGGTGAATTTCCTTTTTATAGAGTATATTTCCTCTTAAATAAAAGTAGCTTCTATGTCCCTAAATCATTGATTTAATCATAAAAGTCATTTTTCACGCATAAGTTTTCATGATAAAAATAATAGCAATTCACCCACTGCTTCATAGAATATATGGACATATGCACAGGAGGGGTTAACAGCGTGAAAATTCATATAGTCCAAAAAGGCGATACCCTTTGGAAACTCGCCAAAAAATACGGCGTCAGTTTTGAAGAACTTAAAAAAGTGAACACGCAATTGAGCAACCCGGACATGATGATGCCCGGAATGAAAATTAAAATACCAGGGACATCCGGAGCTGTAATAAAAGAAACGGGTAAACCAAATGTGAATATTCAGCCTGGAATGAAAGAATCCCAAATCCAATACCCGCCTCAATCAGCACCTATGAAAGAGCAGCAAATTATGCAAAAACCACCCGTTAAAGAACAGCCGAAATTTCAACAACCGATAAAAGAGCAGCCAAAATTTCAACAGCCGGTAAAAGAGCAACCAATCATTCAAAAACCAGTAAAAGAGCAGCAAATCGTTCCACAGCCAGTTAAGAAAGAGCAGCAGATCGTTCAGCCAAAGCCGATCATTAAAGAAAAGCAAGTAATCGTTCCAAAAGAAGTGCCGGTGCCCATGCCAGTGATTCCGGAGATCGACATCAATAATTATTATATGGTCAACATGACTAATATGAGTGTGCAAAAGCCACCAGCACCACCACCATTACCAAAGAAAAAAGAAGAGCCTGCAGTAACCAAGAAGAAGAAGAAAAAGCCAGCTGTTCAGCCAGCCCAGGAATATAGTGAGCCGGTGGATGATTGTATTCCAGTAACGCCAATCTTGCCTGGAAGCGGTTATTGTATTCAGCCGCCACCTTGGGCACAAATGCAAGGCATGCAAGCACCATATCAAGGCGCACAAGGGTATCAGGCGGCTCCGGACATACAAGGATATCAAATGATGGAAGAGAGCTCTGACTTTTGGGGAGAATCTCCTGACATGCCAATGATGGATCAAGGATTCGTCCAAGGGGCGAGCATGAATGCAACAAGCCAGCAACATTATCCATATCAAGCCTCCGCACCGGTTCCGCACCATTACTATGGAGGGATGAATCAACAAGCTCAAGTAGCAGGTTCATATATGCAACAAGATTATGAGTCACCAGAATCGCCTACTTCATACAATCAAAACTTCCCTCAGCATTATTCCCAGCCTGCCGGTGAGGATGAGGAGGATTGCGGCTGCAATAAGGGGTTACTTGGAACGTATGGGCCGAATGTGAAGGGGCAATATCAAGGGAACAATAAAATGGATGCCAATGCACATCACCATCCAGATTATCACCAATATCAATCCGTCCAATCCCAGCAGCAGGCCCCGTACCAAGGGGTGTCACCGAAAGAGTCTCAGATGGGAATGGAGATGCCATTCCAATATGATGATGAGTCAGAAGAATCATTTGGCGGATTCATGATGATGGGCGGCCAAAACCCAGGTCAGGCAGGCATGATGATGGGCGGCCAGAACGGAGGCCAGCCAGGTATGATGATGGGCGGCCAGAACGGAGGCCAGCCAGGTATGATGATGGGCGGCCAGAACGGAGGCCAGCCAGGCATGATGATGGGCGGCCAGAACGGAGGCCAGCCAGGCATGATGATGGGCGGCCAGAACGGAGGCGGAGGCCAGCCAGGCATGATGATGGGCGGCCAGAACGGAGGCCAGCCAGGTATGATGATGGGCGGCCAGAACGGAGGCCAGCCAGGCATGATGATGGGCGGCCAAAATGGAGGCCAGCCAGGCATGATGATGGGCGGCCAGAACGGAGGTCAGCCAGGTATGATGGGCGGTCAAAACGGAGGTCAGCCAGGTATGATGGGCGGCCAGAACGGAGGCCAGCCAGGCATGATGATGGGCGGTCAAAACGGAGGTCAGCCAGGTATGATGGGCGGCCAGAACGGAGGCCAGCCAGGTATGATGTTCGGTCAAAACGGAGGTCAGCCAGGCATGATGATGGGCGGTCAAAATGGAGGTCAGCCAGGTATGATGGGCGGCCAGAACGGAGGCCAGCCAGGTATGATGGGCGGTCAAAACGGAGGTCAGCCAGGCATGATGATGGGCGGTCAAAACGGAGGTCAGCCAGGTATGATGGGCGGCCAGAACGGAGGTCAGCCGGACATGATGATGGGCGGCCAAAACGGAGGCCAGCCAGGTATGATGCCGGGACAATTTGGCGGTCAGCCGGACATGATGATGGGCGGCCAAAATGGAGGCCAGCCAGGTATGATGCCGGGACAATTCGGCGGTCAGCCGGACATGATGATGGGCGGCCAAAATGGAGGCCAGCCAGGTATGATGCCGGGACAATTTGGCGGTCAGCCGGACATGATGCGCGGTCGGCTCGGTGGTCAGCCGGAAGCTATGTTACCTGGACAAATGGGAGGCCAGCCAGGCCAATTCGGGGGCGTTCGTGCACCTGATACATTTGGGATTCCGACATATGTAGATGAAAGCGATGACTACTAATTATCAAGGAGACAGTGTTTTTAACACTCGTCTCCTCTCTTATTTAAATCGTAAGCCAAAGCATGTCCACCATATTCAAAGCAGTGTCTATTTATTAACTTTTGAAAAGGGTCATCCTATGATCCTTAAAGGATTCGACAGTTTTGAAAAATGGGATCGGCAAAGGGAATTGACTTCTTTGTTAAAACAAAAGGGATTCCATCAAACGTATTATATTCATCAGAATTTAATGCCCTTTCAATTTAAAGGGAAATGGTATGGCAGTATGGACTATTTTCCCCCGAGTAAGAAAAAATTCAGATACTCCAATCATAAGAACCGCTTAGAGGGCATTCAGCTACTGGAAAGATTCCATGATGTGTCGGAACATATCTCCATTAACGCCCCTGTGTTCAATCAATCAAAAAAGTGGAAAGAACGCTTATCATTATTTAAAAAGAACTTTTCTTATGTCCGCCAATATGTTTCCGAAGATATTATCAAGGAATGGATTAGGTGGGGGGAATGGTCGCTAGAGGGGTTTGATAAAAACCAGTCTTTATGGAATAAGGAAAAGAAAGTCATCATTCATGGAGATTGTGCACACCATAATTTCTTGCGGAGAGCGGACGGCACTTTGACGTTAATCGATTTTGACTTAATGGCGAATGCCCCGAGGTGCATTGATTATTTACAGTATGCAAATCGTATTTTGCCTCATTTGGATGATGCGGCCACCGAACTGTGGGAAGTTCCGCAATTGCAAAGGTATCAGTCAGACCTGGCCTTTTTATATGCTTTAACTTATCCTACCGATATTTTCCGTGAATGGAATCGTCTTAATAAAAGTTCATCCCAGCTTCATTCGGTCTGGAAAATGACCGTGGAAGGTTTTTCGAAGCGGATGGAGATGAATGAAAAACTGGCGGAAAGGATAACTTCCCTTAATAGGAATTAAAACGGGTTTTTGGCCGTATCTTACAGAGTACATTTCCCACTCGACACCCATGCTAATTATGAGCGGAATATAGCTCATTCTATTGCAATGGGAGGGTTATTGGTGCAGAAAATAAAATGGGCACATCCGCTTTGTACGGTATTGGCCGCCGTCAGTTTGGTTGGATGTGCTAATAATGATACAGCGGAAAATGAAAATATCACGAATGATACAGGGTACCATGAAAAAGATGCATTGGTACGCAACATCAATTATGAGAATATGGTGCAAGGTTTATACGATAAAGATGATGCATACAGTAAGAGTGACCGTAACTACCATGGACATGAAAGTAAACCGCTTAAGGCAAAATCTTCTTATTATAATTCTTATGAAGGCGCTTTTGCCGATGAAGTAAATGGTATCGCCAAGAAAGTGAATCATGTCATCGATGCCAGGACGATCATCATGAAAGATGAAATGCTGGTAGCCTTGCGTCTTGATGACTACAGCCAAGCAAATGGTGTTAAAGAAAGAATCAAGAAGGAAATCGGGCCCCTTACCAATGGCCGTACCCTTTATGTAACCACCGATGAAGGTGTCTATTTCAGGACGATGACACTTGATAACAATCTTCGGGATGGCGATACGAGGGAAATGATCATTTTGGATGCCAATGACATGTTCGATAACCTTAACATTCACGAAGATCACTTGAAATAATGAATGGGCTGACCCGATTTGGAGTCAGCTCTTTTTGATTTTTTTCTGGTTAATAATCCTTATTTGGGGTCAAACTACATAAAAAGTAAACGCCTTAAGAGGTGAATATATTGATTAATCAACTTAGAATCCAATTTTTCATGTCGCTTTTCATATTGCCGATTTGCTTAACCGTTTTTGCCGAAGAAACCGTTCAAAAGGAATATGATCCTATTGAAAGGAAGGTCATTCTTCAGCGTATGTATCTGGATGGCGAATTAAGTGAAGAGAAATTGACAGAAACAATTTGGTCGATGGAGGACTTTTGGTCAAAATATGAAGGATGGAAAGTGGTCGATCAAAATGAAGAGCAGATTGTCATGAAGAAAATTGAAAATGACATATCTCCTCTTTTAAAAGCGAACGGTTACCTTGGGATGAGGGAAGATGGTACGTTATCCATTTTTATCGGAAGGCCCGAACACGCCAAAATCATTCATACTTTCTACCAAATAGACATAGGTAAACTTGAAGCATACAAGCAGGAGGAACTCCAAAAAGGGATTCCGATCATGAATAAAGACCAATATAAACAGCTCATAAAAGAATATGAGCCATATTCGGTAAACTAGGATGGGATGGCACCAATCCTCCAGACTGTAGATAAACTAGATGAAAATCGGTTTGTCTACATTTTTTTTGGTTTGACAATTTGGACGTTGCCTCCAGGCACCCGCTTTCCCCCTCTGCGGTTCCAATCACCTTGTTAAAATTCAGATAGAACCCCCTTTGACTGTAATAAAACGGGATATCCTTCAATGTAATAGGCTTTGGGCCTGCTAAATAACTTTTAATGAACAACACCCCCTTTTTATGATAAAATGAGAGGTACAGCAAAATCAGGGAGAGAATTCATTTGTATGATTATATAAAAGGCAAGGTCGATTATATTGGGCCTGAATACATAGTTGTGGAAAATGGGGGGATCGGATATCAAGTGATGACACCGAATCCTTTTATTTTTTCCGCTCAAAACCAGAAAGAAATTCAAGTTTTCTTGTATCATTATGTTCGTGAGGATATGGCTGCATTATACGGGTTTCAGACTCGTCAAGAAAAGGCATTATTCACAAAATTATTGAATGTAACCGGAATCGGGCCGAAGGGCGCTCTAGCCATATTGGCTTCAGGCAAAGTTGATCAGGTGGTACAGGCAATCGAAAATGAAGATGAATCATTTTTGGTGAAATTCCCGGGAGTCGGAAAGAAAACGGCAAGGCAGATGATTCTCGATTTAAAAGGGAAACTTGAGAACATTATTCCGGATGCGTTTCCAAACTTGTTTAACGAAGGCGTCACGGCTGCACTCAGTCCAAATGGCTATACGGAGGAATTGGATGAAGCCATTCTTGCATTGAAGGCCCTTGGTTATTCTGAAAAGGAAATCCAAAAGGTCGCCAAGAAATTGCAGGCTGAAGATATGACGACCGAGCAATATATTAAGAAAGCATTGCAAATGATGTTAAGATAAGGAGTGGCGCAATGGAGGAGAGAATATTCAATCAGGAAGCCGATCTGAACGAACTGTCCTTTGAACAAAGCCTGCGGCCGCAAAACTTAAAGCAATATATCGGACAGGATAAAGTGAAAGCGAATTTAAGTGTATACATCGAAGCGGCAAGGATGCGTGAAGAAACGCTCGATCATGTACTTTTATATGGACCGCCTGGTCTTGGGAAAACGACGCTTGCCGTCATCATCGCCAATGAAATGGGTGTAAATATCCGCACGACTTCCGGTCCCGCCATTGAGCGGCCGGGAGATCTGGCGGCCATTTTGAGTGCCCTTGAACCAGGTGATGTCTTGTTCATCGATGAGATTCACCGTCTTCCGCGGGTCGTTGAAGAAGTGCTATATCCGGCAATGGAGGACTTCTGTCTGGATATTGTGGTAGGTAAGGGACCTGAAGCCCGTTCGATCAGGATCGACTTGCCGCCGTTCACCCTCGTAGGGGCCACAACACGTGCAGGCTCATTGTCTGCACCCCTCAGGGACCGTTTTGGCGTTTTGAGCCGCCTTGAATATTATACGGAAAACCATTTGACTGATATCATCATCCGTACAGCAAGAATCATGGATACGGAAATGGATGGTCAAGCAGCGGCCGAGCTTGCAAGAAGGTCAAGGGGCACCCCGAGAATTGCCAATCGGCTTTTACGGAGGGTCCGGGATTTCGCCCAGGTGCGCGGTGATGGTACGATAACGGCCGAGCTTGCCGATTATGCGCTTGAATTAATGCAGGTCGACCGTTTAGGACTCGATCATATTGACCATAAATTACTTAAAGGGATCATTGAAAAATTCCGTGGCGGACCAGTGGGCCTGGAAACGATTGCGGCCACGATTGGCGAAGAAGCACATACGATCGAAGATGTGTATGAACCATATCTGTTACAAGTCGGTTTTCTTCAGCGTACCCCAAGAGGCCGGATGGCAACACAGCTAGTTTATGAGCATTTCGGCATGGAGATGCCTGAATGATGAATATACCAAAGATGGTTATGATACTGGGTGTGATTATATTCGTGATTGGTTTTGCGATGAAATATATTCATCTCGGCAGGCTGCCGGGGGATATTTTTCTGAAAAAGGGGAATACGACGTTTTACTTTCCTATCGTTACATCAATCATCGTCAGTGTTGTGTTGTCCGCCATTTTTTATTTGATCGGCCGTTTTAAATAATGATTACAGCTTGATAGACACGTAAGGAAGTGGAACAGATGAAATTGGATATGTTTGATTTTCATTTACCTGAGGAACTGATTGCCCAAGTTCCTTTGGAAGATAGGGAAGCCAGCAGATTGATGGTGCTGGACAAAGAAACCGGTAAGCTACAGCATGATGTATTCAGCCATATCACGGAATATATCAAACCGGGAGATTGCCTGGTATTGAATGATACGAAGGTGCTTCCGGCCCGGCTATACGGCAGTAAAGAAGGAACCGGTGCAAAAATTGAAGTATTGCTGCTTAAGCAAGAGCATGATGATGTATGGGAAACGCTTGTGAAGCCGGCCAAACGGATTAAAGAAGGCTCGACAATCGTTTTTGGCGATGGTAAGCTGAGTGCCGTCTGTACAGGCGTGCTCGAGCATGGCGGCCGAATCCTTGAATTTAAATATGACGGCATATTTTATGAAATACTGGAGAAGCTTGGCGAAATGCCGTTACCTCCATACATCAAGGAACAGCTGGACGACCAGGATCGCTATCAAACGGTATATGCACGTGAACGGGGATCTGCAGCGGCACCTACCGCTGGCCTGCATTTTACGGAGGATTTACTCGAGAAACTTAAAGGGATGGGTGTGCACATCGCCTTCATCACGCTGCATGTTGGGCTTGGTACATTCCGTCCGGTAAGTGTCGACGATATTGACAGCCACGAAATGCATTCGGAATTTTATCAAATGACGGAAGGCACAGCCAGATTGCTGAATGACGTGAAAGGTAAAGGCGGGAAAATCATTACGGTCGGCACAACGTCCACAAGGACATTGGAAACGATTGCGTCCCGCAATGATGGGGTTTTCAAGGAAGAGAATGGCTGGACGAGCATCTTCATTTATCCTGGTTATGAGTTCAAAGGGATCGATGCGATGATAACGAACTTCCATTTACCCAAATCGACTTTAATCATGCTTATTTCTGCACTTGCAGGCAGGGAGCATGTCCTTCATGCCTATGAAACGGCAGTGGAAGAAAAATACAGGTTCTTTAGTTTTGGAGATGCAATGTTAATTAAGTAATATAAGAGTGTGAAGCTCTTGAAGGGAGTTATTGCGTTGACTGCAATACGATATGAGTTAATCAAAACATGTAAACAGACAGGGGCAAGGCTAGGCCGGGTCCATACGCCGCATGGTTCTTTTGAAACGCCGGCATTTATGCCGGTTGGAACGATGGCTACTGTCAAAACGATGTCCCCGGAAGATTTGAAACAAATGGGGGCAGGCATCATCCTGAGCAATACGTATCACCTATGGCTGCGTCCGGGGCATGAAATAATCAAGGAAGCCGGCGGATTGCATAAGTTCATGAACTGGGATCGGGCGATTTTGACCGACTCAGGCGGCTTTCAAGTTTTCAGTTTGAGCGAGTTCCGCAAAATTGAAGAAGAGGGCGTGCATTTCAGGAACCACCTGAATGGCGATAAATTATTTTTATCTCCGGAAAAAGCGATGGAAATACAAAATGCGCTTGGCTCCGATATTATGATGGCATTTGATGAATGTCCGCCATTTCCGGCGACTGAAGAGTATATGAAGAAGTCGGTAGAACGGACTTCGCGCTGGGCAGAACGCTGTTTGAAGGCACATGAGCGCCCGCATGACCAAGGGCTGTTCGGAATCGTTCAAGGCGGGGAGTTTGAAAATCTTCGCAAACAAAGTGCAAAAGACCTTGTCTCCCTTGACTTCCCGGGTTATGCTATTGGAGGACTATCCGTAGGGGAACCGAAGGATATCATGAACCGCGTCCTTGAGTTTACAAGTCCGCTTTTGCCAACTGACAAACCGCGTTACCTTATGGGGGTCGGTTCACCGGACTCATTGATCGACGGTGCACTCCGCGGTATCGATATGTTTGACTGTGTACTGCCGACGCGAATTGCGCGTAATGGCACGCTCATGACGAGCAATGGGCGGCTGGTTGTGAAAAATGCGAAGTATGCACGCGATTTCGGTCCAATCGATGAAAATTGCGATTGCCATGTTTGCAAGAATTATAGCCGGGCATATATCCGCCATTTGATTAAATGTGAAGAAACCTTTGGGATTCGCCTTACTACTTACCATAATCTTCATTTTCTGTTAAACTTGATGGAACAGGTCAGACAAGCTATTCGAGAAGATCGTCTTGGAGACTTTAGGGAAGAGTTTTTTGAGCAGTATGGTTTCAATGAACCAAATGCGAGAAACTTCTAATTCCATAAATATTTTAATGAACGAAAGGAGTGAATATACAAAATGGGTTCTTTAACACAAATACTTCCGTTGATTTTAATGTTCGTATTGTTCTATTTCTTATTGATCCGCCCGCAGCAAAAACGCCAAAAGGCTACGCAAAACATGCAAAGCAGTTTGAAAAAAGGTGATAAAGTTGCTACTATCGGCGGCATGCACGGAACAATCGATGCAATCGATGACTTGAAAATCGTCATTAAATCACCAGACGGCACAAAACTGACTTTTGACCGTGCAGCAATCCGTGAAATTACGGAAAGCGCACCGAATAAAGAAGTATCCGTATAAAACAAACGAAAACCGGGCCATGTGCCCGGTTTTTTTGCTGTGTTTTTTAATCGGTGCGGGAATCGGAACTCATGTTGACCCCAAGTACGCCGCCCATCATGGCCGTAATCACAAAACAGCCGTAGTATATCCATTGCTTGATGGTGAAAAGGGCATCGTGGCCTAAATATTGAAAAAGGAACACGACCAACAGATAAAGCATCCCAGTGCTCCCGCCAAGGAATAGTCCTTGCTTTTTCCCTTTGCCTCCTGAAATGAATCCACCAATGAACAGCGATAAAAAGGACACGATCATGATCACGTATGTCAGGGATGATTCCGTCAGTGATGTAAAACGAAGAAGGATGGAAACGATTAAACTAGCAATCATCGCTATGGCAAAGATGGAGCCTACGCCATAAATTACGGCGACACTCATTTTTTTAGTTTCGATGGGTATTCCTCCTTTTTGAAAGGCTGATACGTATAGCCTGTTTATGTGTTTGTACAAGCATATTCCCGATATCGAACCTTTAGACCACGTTTAAGGAGCTTCCCGCAAAATTAGAAAAGAATATAGAGTAATTTTTCAGTTCCCAAGCCATGCTATGGATGAAGGATGTGGTATTGAAGTGGATATCCTGGCTATTATTTTTAGAACAACAGTGATCTATCTAGTCATCTTAATCCTTTTTCGAATGATGGGTAAACGGGAAGTTGGGGAATTGAGCATTCTTGATTTAGTGGTATCCATCATGATCGGGGACATTGCTGTTCTATCCTTTGAAGATTTGGATAGACCATTCTTCAGGCAAATCATTCCGATGTTCGTTCTTGCTTTCATCCAAATAATATTGGCTTTCATTTCATTGAAAAGCATTAGATTTCGAAACATCGTGGACGGTACGCCGCAGATCATCATCAATCAAGGAAAAATAGATGAAAAAGCGATGCGTAAGCAACGATATACTTTCGATGATTTATTGACCCAGCTGCGAGAACAGGGAATTAATGATTTAAATGAGGTGCAATTCGCAATCCTCGAATCTACCGGGAAGCTTTCGATCATCAAGAATACTAAAGGCAAAAGGTCTAAAACCAAGGAAACACCTTATCCCCTTATAATTGACGGGGAGATACAGGAGAGGAATCTCGATAGAATTGGCAAAAATCATTTTTGGCTCCGGCACCAGTTGAAAAAGCTGGGAGTAACGAAGATTAAAGAGATTTCGATTTGTGGGTACATAGATGGCCAATTTTATATCGATAAAAATGAAACGAAGAAATGACCGAAGCCTTTTAATGCTTCGGTTCATTTTATTTCCAAGCGAATTTTGATAAAAAGCCGCCCACTACAGGAATCCTGATCAAATCCGCCTTTTTTATACTGCCGGTCATGAGCAGGAAAAATGTGAACAGCAGGATAACGACCGTCACGGAAAACAAAAGCCGTGGGCCAAGCGGCAGTGGGGAGAGCGGGAATTGATAAAGATAATAACCGCCCCATCCTGAGATTAAAGCAAGGACCAAAGCTGATATATAGCTGCGGAAATGAAGTGTGAAAGGAACGACCTTCAGCACGGTTGAAAAATGCAGGAAGGTAACGAGCATCGTACCGACAGCTATCCCGATGGCGGCACCCATGATCCCGAAACTTTCCTTTGACGCAAGCAGCCAGATCACACCGATTTTAAGGATGTTCCCAGCCAGGCTGTTGAACATTGCGGCCTTTGCAAGATCCAGTGCTTGCAGCATGGATTGCAGCGGATATTGAAAGTAATAAAGGATGAAAAAAGGTGCCAGGAATTTAATGAAAACAGCGGCATGCGAAGAGCCATACATGACTTGTAAAATCGGATCGGCAAAGATGAACAGAATGACGATAGCTAAACAGCCTGTGATAAAGGTGATTTTCAGGGCCTGCTGAAGCCTGTGTTCAACGAGTGAAAAGTTTCCGGTCGTACGGGCTTCACTCACTGCCGGGACAAGTGCCGTCGCCAATGATGATGTAACGAAAGACGGAAGCATGAGTAAAGGCAGTGCGTACCCCGTCAGCTCCCCGTATTGACTGGTGGCTGCGGCTGCGGTGACTCCGGCTATTGCCAAACTTTGGGCGACCACTATCGGTTCGAAAAACCACGAAACCGATCCGATCATCCTGCTTCCGGTGGAAGGAAGGGCAATCCCCATCAATTCCGTGAACGTTCCTTTTCCGGATTTGACATTCTTGAAGAAACCCTTTCTGAACTTAAAATGTTTCTTTATTTTAAAGCTGGTCAATAAGTAGAAGAGAGATACAAGTTCACCGATAATCGATGCGAACATCGCACCGGCTGCTGCATATTCAATTCCATATGGCAAAAAGGCCTTCGTCAGGACGGCTATGAAAGTGATTCTGGCCACCTGTTCGATAACTTGTGAGAAAGCGAAGGGCTTCATATTTTGCTTGCCTTGGAAATAACCTCGCAGTACGGATGAGACGGCGATGATCGGTACGATAGGGGCAATCGCCATGAGCGGCCATACCGTCCGCTCGTCAGTGAATAGGTAATCTGAGAGAACCGGCGCGAAAAGCAGCATCGCAGGAGTGAAAATCATCGATAGAGTGATGGTGCAGGCCAAAGAGACGACAAGGATTTTCTTGATTTTCCGCTCATCACCTCTGGCATTGGCCTCAGCCACGTATTTCGAAATGGCGATTGGCAGGCCTAACTGGGTTATATTCACGACGAGAAAGAGGGTCGGTAAAGCCATCATATATAAACCAACGCCTTCTTCGCCGATGAAGCGGGCGATGACAATGCGGTTAATGAAACCAAGAACCCTTGTAATCAGGCTTGCTATTAATAAAATCAGCGTCCCTTTTAAAAATTTGGACATTGAACTCCCTCCCTGCCTTCTCAAAAAAGCGGTTATGCTATACAATTATCTATATGCTTGTACTTGGACAAAGCATGACAAAAGTGTTTGTTTGCGTTCTAACAAATGATCGAAACCCTTCTAAGAAAATGCGCATTTATTTGAGAATCATTTTTACTGGAGGCAAAGTGATGGCAAAAAAGAATCATCCCTATCAAAGGTATTATCTAAAGGTACGTCCATTTTTGAAGAGCAAGCGTGAGGAATTCCAAATGGTCGGATTGAATGCCGTAACGGAGGAAGACATTTGGGGAACCTTAACCAAAAATAAATGGAAGCGGCCTCAGGAAAACATCCACATACATGAACTTGTCGCAGATATCGCGACATTTTCGAGCAACCAGTTCATGACCTTCCAAATGGTTGAAGCATATAAATCTCCAAACCTAATTGAGCCGCTTTCCGAAGAGGAACTGAAGGAACTTTTTAAAGAATAACGCAAAGATATACTTAAATTGACAGCAGTTTGTATATGACTCATAATAGATATGGTCATGCTTTTTTTGGAAAAAGCAGGGAAGCTTTGTCCTTTTTCTCAAGAAGCAATGGGTATGCAGTTATCATTTAAACTAAAAATGAAAGTTTTTTTAACTTCAGGAACAGGCGTATTATAGAAAGGGGCCTACTACATAATGGTAAAAAGAAGCAGGATCGTTGCGTTTTTTCTAATCGCATTATTGATTTTCGCAGCGATGGGGACGACTTCAAAAGGAATCCTAAAGGATATCAAGCTGGGTCTTGACCTTCAAGGCGGTTTTGAAGTGTTATATGAAGTAAAACCGCTGTCTGGGGAAAAGATCACCCCTGATGTCTTACGGGCTACAGTAAGCTCACTTGAGCGGCGTGTCAATGTTTTGGGCGTTAGCGAACCTAACATTCAAATCGAAGGGAAAGACCGGATCCGCGTTCAATTGGCTGGGGTCAAAGACCAAAACAACGCTCGCGAAATCCTCTCGACACAAGCTAAATTATCTTTCCGTGACTACAACGATAAGGAAATGATGACCGGTGCCGACCTTAAAGAAGGCGGCGCGAAACAAACGTTCCAGGATAATAAACCGGTTGTCGAAGTCACATTGAAAGACGTAAATAAATTTAAGGGCATCACTCAAAAAATATCCTCTATGCAAAGTCCGACGAATGTACTTGCAATCTGGTTGGATTTCGAGGAAGGAAAAGATTCCATTAAGGATACAGCCTCACAGGACAATATGATATCCGCTCCGGCTGTCAGTGAAGTGTTCAATACGAAGAAGGTGTACATTACCGGTCAATTCACGGTGGAAGAAGCGAAAGAGCTCGCAGCCCTTCTGAATGCAGGTGCTTTGCCTGTAGATTTAAAAGAAAAGTATTCCACTTCTGTAGGTGCCCAGTTCGGTGCAGGTGCACTGAATGATACCATTTTTGCAGGCATCATCGGAATTGCACTTGTTTTTATCTTCATGCTTGTGTATTACCGCTTCCCGGGATTCATTGCGGTCGTCACTTTAAGCATATACCTTTTCTTGACGCTATTAGTGTTTGATTGGATGAATGCGGTCCTTACACTGCCTGGTATTGCGGCATTGGTACTCGGGGTCGGGATGGCCGTCGACGCCAATATCATAACCTATGAACGGATCAGGGATGAATTGAAACTTGGCAGATCGGTTAAAGCGGCTTATAAAGAAGGTACCAAGAATTCACTTGCCACCATCACGGATGCCAACTTAACGACTTTGCTGGCTGCGGCTGTTCTGTTCTATTATGGAACAAGCTCGGTTAAAGGGTTTGCCACCACTTTGATCATTTCGATTTTAATGAGTTTCATTACAGCCGTCTATGGTACACGCCTCTTCATGAGCCTGTGGGTGAATAGCGGGTTCCTGGACAAACGTGCATCGTGGTTTGGAGTGAAGAAGAAGTACATTCACGATTTATCCGAGAAAATGGATTTAATGTCATTGCCAACACGCTTTGATAAAATCGATTTCGTCAAACACCGGAAAGTTTTTTATGGCCTTTCAATCGGTGTCACCATCATCGGGATCATTTTCCTGCTCGTCTTCAGATTGAATCTTGGGATTGATTTCACGAGCGGTACCCGAATCGAGGTTGCGTCCAAAGACGTCTTGACGACTCAGCAAGTCAAAACCGAAATGGAAAAGGTCGGTATCGACGCGGATGATATCAAGGATGTCAGGCTCGCCGGCCAAGACAATAAAAATGCTGTCGTTCGGACAGTCGGTGTCCTCGATAAGCAGGAAATCGCTGAATTGAAGGACCATTTCAAGAAGGATTACGGAGCGGAACCGAATGTCAGCACCGTATCACCGACTGTAGGAAAAGAGCTTGCTAAAAATGCCATGTATGCGTTAGCCATCGCCTCAATCGGAATCATATTGTACGTATCGATACGATTTGAATGGCGAATGGCCGTACCTGCCGTGGTCGCGCTCATACATGATGCCTTCTTCATCATCACGATTTTCAGCTTGCTCCGGCTCGAAGTGGATATCACCTTCATTGCTGCGGTTCTGACGATCGTCGGTTATTCGATAAATGATACGATCGTAACCTTTGACCGTATTCGTGAAAACTTGCGCTACAGCCGTAAAATCAAAACCGCTGAAGAACTTGAGAACATTGTGAACATCAGTATCAGGCAAACTTTGACGAGATCCATTAACACGGTCCTGACCGTTCTCATCACGGTCATCGCGTTGATGATCTTCGGCAGTGAAGCTATCCGTAACTTCTCGATTGCCCTGTTTATCGGTTTAATTTGCGGCGTGTATTCATCGCTATTGATCGCTTCCCAATTCTGGCTTGATTTGAAAATCAGGGAATTGAAGAAGAAAGGTCCGCTGAATACCGCGAAAGAAAAGAAACAAAGTCTTGAAGGACAAGTTTAATAGGTGAGAGGGGGCTGGCATGGTGCCAGCCTTCTTTTTGTTGGGTCAAACAGGGAATTACAGCCAATTATGAGTTTAAAATAAAATTGAAACTGGTATATTCGTTTTGTATAATGAGTAAGTTGAGGGGTGAATAAATGTTAAAGCCAAAAACCCGGTGGAACTTACGGACTGCCGATGAAAACAAAGTTGCTGTACTAGCTGAAGAGCTTCATATCACACCTTTGGTTGCAGCCCTGCTTGTGAATCGAGGCCTGGAAACGATTGAAAGTGCCCGATCATTTTTATTTGTAAAAAATCAAACTTTTCATGATCCATTTTTATTGAAGGATATGGATAAAGCAGTATATAGAATAAGAGAAGCCATTCAAAATGGAGAAAAAATACGTATTTTCGGTGATTATGATGCGGATGGCGTGACATCGACCACAGTGATGATGACGGCGCTGACGAGATTGGGGGCCGATGTTGACTTTTATATCCCGAATCGGTTTACAGAAGGATATGGTCCGAATCCGATGGCGTTCCGCCTTGCAGCCGAGCAAGGGGTGAAGGTGCTGATAACCGTCGATACCGGAATATCTGCAGTCGATGAAGCGAAACTTGCCGGCGAGCTTGGCATGGATTATATTTTGACCGACCACCATGAACCGGGACCGGAACTGCCTGAGGCATTGGCAATCATCCATCCTAAACTTGAGGACAGTGCCTATCCATTTAAAGAGCTTGCCGGAGTAGGGGTCGCATTTAAGCTGGCACACGCCTTGCTTGGGGAATTGCCTGAGGATTTGCTTGAGATAGCGGCAATCGGCACGATAGCGGATTTAGTGCCTTTACAAGGGGAAAACCGCGTCATTGCCGCCAAAGGCATCGAGCAGTTACGTTTGACGCGCCGCCCGGGACTTGTTGCCTTAATGAAAGTGGCGAATGTTCAGCAGGAAGCATTGAATGAAGAATCGATCGGCTTTGCGATGGCACCGCGGATCAATGCTGTCGGGCGCCTTGGAGATGCCGATCCCGCCGTCGATTTATTGATGTCACAAAGTCTGGAAGAAGCGATTGAACTTGCCAATGAAATCAATGATATCAATAAAGAACGACAGGAAATGGTTGCGGCAATGGCCAAAGAGGCGATTGCTGAAGTCGAGGAGAACTTCCCGCCTGAGTCCAATGGTGTGCTCATTATCGGCAGGGAAGGCTGGAATGCCGGAGTTGTCGGGATTGTGGCCTCTAAACTTGTTGAACGCTTTTACCGTCCCACGATTGTATTGAGCTATGACAGTGAAAAGGGATTAGCTAAAGGTTCTGCTCGGAGCATCGCCGGTTTCGATCTTTTTCAAAGTCTTTCCGCCTGCCGTGAATTGCTGCCGCATTTCGGTGGCCATCCGATGGCGGCTGGAATGACCTTGAAAATTGAAGATGTTCAGGAGCTCAGGGACCGCATGAACTTGATTGCGAAGGAACAACTGAACGAAGAGGACTTCACACCCATTACAAACTTGGACGGGGCAACGACATTAGCTGAAGTATCCATTCAAACGATTCAGGAAATGAGCTTGCTGGCTCCATTTGGGGTTACGAATCCGAAGCCGAAGATTTTGATAGATTCCGTCCAGCTTTCAAGTGTCCGCAAAATTGGTGCCAACCAAAATCACTTGAAGGTCCAGCTGGAAGATGGTGAAAATCACAAACTTGACGGAGTGGGCTTCGGTCTCGGCCATTTTGTCGATGAAATAGCTCCGCACGCTCAAGTCTCGATTATTGGCGAGCTTTCCATCAATGAGTGGAATAATATGAAAAAGCCCCAGATCTTTGTCCAGGATGTCTCGGTAAACCATTGGCAGTTATTCGATTACCGCGGCAAGGGACAGGCAGAGAAGTGGCTTGCCGACATCCCTGTACAAAACCGGAAAATCGTCATTTTCTCGGAAGATATTTATCGCAGATACCCATTTTTGCAAAACCATCCAGATCTTGTTCATATCAAGAATGAACTGGATGCTGAGCAGCTCGACTGCTTCGAAGGTCATTTGGCGTTTATGGACATGCCGCCGTCCAGGGAATATTTGAAACGGGTGATTGCCAATAAGATCCCTTCGCGTATCTACGCTCACTTTTTCCATGAACAGGATCATTTCTTAAGTACGATGCCAACAAGGGATCATTTTAAATGGTTCTATGCCTTCCTTGCCAAAAAGGGTCCGCTGGACGTGAAAAGATACGGTGATGACCTGGCCAAATACCGCGGCTGGTCAAGAGATACAGTGGATTTCATTTCTAAGGTGTTTTTTGAGCTTGATTTTGTTACAATAGATAATGGGTTAATTATGCTCACAACCAATGCGAAAAAACGCGATCTCAGTGAATCTGAATCGTATACAAGAAAGAAAGAGCAATTTGAGCTTGAACAAGAGCTTGTTTATTCTTCCTATCAGCAATTATTCGATTGGTTCAATCATTATTTAGTTCATGAGGCAACAGACCTTGAGGAGGAAACAAAGCAATGGATTTAAAGCAATATGTAACAATTGTGCAAGACTGGCCAAAACCGGGTATTGTCTTCAAAGATATTACAACATTAATGGATAACGGCGCAGCTTATAAATACGCAACAGACCAAATCGTCGAGTACGCACGCGATAAGAATATCGACTTGGTGGTAGGGCCTGAAGCACGCGGATTCATTATCGGATGTCCAGTCGCATACTCATTGGAAGTGGGCTTTGCGCCAGTGAGAAAAGAAGGAAAACTTCCACGTGAAACGATAAAAGTCGAATATGGCTTGGAATATGGCAAGGATGTATTGACAATCCATAAAGATGCCATCAAACCGGGACAGCGTGTCCTGATCACGGATGATTTGCTTGCTACCGGGGGAACAATCGAAGCGACGATCAAATTGGTTGAACAGCTTGGCGGAATTGTAGCAGGGATTGCATTCCTTATTGAATTGACCGACTTGGATGGTAAAGATAAACTGGACGGCTATGATGTTTTGACATTAATGAGCTTTTAATAAACGAGAGCACTCCTACGAGGGTGCTCTTTTTCTGTTTTCACTCATTTTAGCTGGATTTTGTCGAATTTCCAGTGAAAAAATGCACTATTCTTAATAAAATACACGTTTAACTCTTTACATCCTTGCCTTTTTTTTCGATAATAGTAATAATAAAGAGTTTTTCTGCTAATAAGTTTATTTGCACTTTTATCCGTTTAAGCGGATTTATTTTTTTTCGCAAAAATTGTCACGTTTTGCAGAATAAAGGGAAGTGCTACCAATCATACTCAATCCGGATCATATCCGGTGGCAGTTAAAGTGGGGTTAAGGTGATTAAATGGCTAATGATCAAATATTGACTGCCGAGCAGGTTGTGGAACGGGCCAGCTTATATCTTCAGCCGGAAGAAGCTGAATTTATCCATAGAGCGTTTAAGTATGCAGAGTATGCTCACCGAGAACAATTCCGTAAATCGGGAGAGCCGTATATTATTCATCCGATTCAAGTGGCGGGCATTCTGGCTGATCTTGAAATGGACCCTGCAACCATTGCGGCAGGTTTTTTACATGATGTTGTTGAAGACACGGAGATCACTTTGAAGGATATTGAAGAAAATTTCAGTCCTGAAGTCGCCATGCTTGTGGATGGCGTGACCAAATTAGGTAAAATCAAATACAAATCACAGCAGGAGCAACAGGCGGAAAACCATCGGAAAATGTTCGTGGCGATGGCCCAGGATATACGGGTCATCTTGATCAAGCTTGCTGACAGACTGCATAATATGCGGACATTGAAGCATCTTCCGCAGGAAAAGCAGAGAAGGATATCGAATGAGACGTTGGAAATCTTCGCACCGCTTGCCCATCGTCTTGGAATCAGCACGATTAAATGGGAACTGGAAGATACTGCACTAAGGTATTTGAATCCTCAGCAGTATTACCGGATCGTCAACCTGATGAAGAAAAAGCGTGCAGAACGTGAAAAGTATCTGGAAGAAGTCATTGATGAAGTGCGTAAAAACGTTGAGGAAGTCAACATTAAGGCTGACCTTTCAGGCAGACCGAAACATATATACAGCATTTATCGAAAAATGGCTTTGCAGAATAAGCAGTTCAGCGAAATTTACGATTTGCTTGCAGTTCGGATCGTCGTCAATAGCATTAAAGATTGCTATGCCGTTTTAGGGATCATCCATACATGCTGGAAGCCGATGCCTGGCCGATTCAAAGACTATATCGCGATGCCGAAGCCGAATATGTATCAATCGCTCCATACAACGGTGATCGGACCGAAAGGCGATCCGCTGGAAGTGCAGATCCGTACTTCCGATATGCATCGCATTGCCGAGTTCGGGGTTGCCGCGCACTGGGCTTATAAAGAGGGAAAAGATGTCGGGGAACAGCCTTCACTGGAAGAAAAATTGACATGGTTCCGGGAAATTCTTGAATTCCAGGATGATGCGACTAATGCCGAGGAATTCATGGAATCCCTTAAAATAGATCTTTTTTCAGATATGGTATTCATTTTCACTCCAAAAGGCGATGTCATCGAACTGCCATCAGGTTCCAACCCGATTGATTTCGCTTACCGGATCCACTCGGAAATCGGTAATAAAACGATTGGTGCCAAGGTGAACGGGAAAATGGTACCGTTGGATTATAAACTGAAGACTGGCGACATCATAGAAATATTGACATCGAAGCATTCATATGGTCCTAGTCAGGATTGGCTTAAACTAACGCAAACATCCCAAGCGAAAAATAAGATCCGCCAATTTTTCAAGAAGCAGCGCCGCGAAGAAAATATCGAAAAAGGCAAAGAGCTTGTTGAAAAGGAAATCAAGGATATGGAGTTCGACCTGAAGGAAATCCTGACTGCCGAGAATATCAGGCGTGTTGCGGATAAATTCAACTTCCTGAATGAAGAGGATATGTATGCAGCAGTCGGATATAACGGAATAACAGCCCTTCAGGTAGCTAACCGCCTTACCGAAAAATGGCGTAAGCAGAAAATGGTCGAGCAAGAAGCGGATATTTCTGAAGCTGTAGCCGATCTGAAAACCTTCTCCAATACATCTAAAAAACGTGACTCAGGCGTACAGGTTCCGGGGATCGATAACCTGCTAATCCGTTTATCACGCTGTTGCAACCCAGTTCCAGGGGACGAGATCGTTGGTTATATAACCAAAGGCCGTGGAGTTTCAGTTCATAGACAAGATTGCCCGAACCTGGATAGCGGGGATGCCGATCATCGCCTTGTACCGGTTGAATGGGAAAGTACGATTAATGAACGCAAGGAATACATCGTTGAAATTGAAATCAGCGGCTATGACCGTCGCGGCTTATTAAATGAAGTGCTGCAAGCCGTCAATGAAACCAAGACCAACATTTCAGCGGTCTCGGGTAAATCTGACAGGAATAAGGTGGCGACCATTCACATGTCGATTTATATCCATAACATTGCCCATTTACAAAAAGTCGTCGACCGCATAAAACAAATTTCAGATGTTTATTCCGTCAGAAGGATAATGAACTAAGGAGTTTTTATTGCCATGCGAGTAGTATTACAACGTTCCAAAGCGGCAAAAGTCGTTGTCGCAGGCCAAGTAATCGGGCAAATCGACAGCGGGCTCGTCCTGTTGGTTGGTGTCACCCATGGGGATACCAACGATGACGCCGCCTATTTGGCGGATAAGATAGTCAATCTAAGAATATTTGAAGATGAAAATGAAAAGATGAACCATTCACTATTGGATGTGGGAGGTTCGATTTTATCAGTTTCACAATTCACCTTATATGGCGATTGCCGTAAAGGCCGTCGACCTAACTTCATGGACGCCGCCCGTCCTGAAGAGGCGAATGAATTATATGAAGCATTTAACGAGGAACTCCGCAAGAAAGGCGTCCATACGGAAACAGGTCAATTCGGTGCCATGATGGATGTCCAGCTAACTAATGACGGTCCCGTTACATTAATACTTGAAAGCAAAAAATAACCTGCTGCGGCAGGTTTTTTTGTTGGGGTAAGTGAGAAAAGCCAGCTTCGATGTGAAGCTGGCTTTTCTGAACTTTATTTAAAATAACGCGCCAATCCGTTATAGATGGCCGATGTGATTTTTTCTTGATATTCATTCGATGTTAACGTCAGTTCTTCCACTGGATTGCTTAAATAACCTAGTTCAATGAGTGTGGCCACCCGTTTATTTTCACGGATAACATGAAAATTCCCGTAACGTGAACCCCGATTGGGCACCTGCATGGTAGAACCGAGCGAATTGGCCAGTGTAGCCGCCAATGCATGCTGATAGTCATGATAGTAGTATGTTGTTATCCCGCTGGTGATCTGGTCCTTGGTGCTATCATAATGGAGGCTGATGAAAGCATCCGCGTTATGTATATGTGAAGTGCTGACCCGGGAAGGGAGTGGAACATAGGTATTTCCGCTTCTGGTCAGGATCACCTTAGCTCCTGCCGCCTGAAGCTTGTCCCGCAGCAATTCTGCCGTTCGAGTCGTCAGGTTTTTCTCAAGTGTTCCACCGACGCCGATTGTACCGCTATCCCTGCCGCCATGGCCGGGATCGATCACAATGGTTTTATCCTTTAAGTATTTCTCAACGCCAGGCCGTTGGATCTGCTCGGGATTCCCTTCAATCGTCACGATCCATCCAGCCACATAAGCTGTTTTTCCGCCCTTAAGTTTAATGGAATACCAGTCGCCTTCCATTCCTGATGCGGAGAACGTTTCACCTGAATTGACCTGCTTTACAATCTTTGAGTTGCCATCAGGCTCGCTTCTAAGGATTGTACCATCATGAAGGATGGTAATCTTGTTTCCTTTTACATCAACTTTCTTTTCCTTCGCCGTTTGTTCAACATTCTCTTTTTCCAGGTACCAACTCACGACCCAGCCCTTTTTTGAACCGGAGAGCTTTATCTGTGTCATATTTCCCTTTGTTTGCAGGACGGCGTAAGTCTCATCCTTGTTCACCGAACCGATGACCTTACTTGAGAGGGAGGCTTCTTTCCTGACATTTAAACCCGTAGCGGTCACCCTTGCAGTGGCGCCTGCCGTCTCATTTTTTAGGACATCATTATCTTCGCTTACTTGTATGTAAGGTTCAGCTACCCAACCGCGGGCTCCTTGGAAATCAATTTCAGCCCATTCATTTTCAACCCTATAAACGGTCACTGCCGTATTTTTATTCAGCTTTCCGAGCGAGGCACTACTTGTCGATGGTTCCGAACGGACATTGAGCCGGTCCACCAATGTAACCCCGGTTTTTACGGATCGATTCGTTGTTTTTTCCTTCGTTGAATCTTTCTTCGCTGCATTTCCTGATGTGGCGGGAAGCTTCAAGTAGTCAGATGAGACCCAGCCTTCGATATCCGCCGTTTTGGCTTTTATCCAATTTTCATTCTTTTCAATGATGTCAACTGCCGTTCCTTTACTCAAGGACCCAACCGTTTGAAAGGTAGTGCCGGGACCTGTACGGACGCGGACGGAGCTGCCTGTTATCACGCCTTGTCCTGCTTCTTTCTTGACCTGAGTGGAATCAGACCCCGTTTGTTTCTCCACCAGCCAATTGGCAACCCATCCCGTTTTGCCGACGCCGATCCGGATTTCGATCCAGTCTCCATCCTCATTCAGAATGGGATACGATTCCCCTTTTTCCAGTTTTTTTACGATAGGGAAACTGAGGCCTGCACCTTCACGGACATTGACGACTTGGGTCGTCACGATATTTTCTCCTTCATCTTTTCCAAAAGCGTGATGCATGGGGAAAATCGCTGAGAATATCAGCATCAGTGTCAGGCCGAATAAACCCGATTTTTTCTTCATAAGTTGTCTCTCCCTTTTAATGTCTATATGTATGTATTCTCGTTCAATGAAAATTTCCCTCTTTCCTTGTGCAAAAAACATTTTTTTTAGGAAAGAATAGAGCGTATATAACTCTAGGAGGGAACCACATGAAATTCAGCGAAAAAGATCAAACGAGCTTAAGCGGGGGCAATCAAGTACTGGGTGTCGATTTTCACGATTTCATTCAAAAGGAACAAAGCGCAAACCTTGTTGAATTGGCATCCGAATTCGGGGTCAATGTCCGGACAGTGAAAAATTTGAAAAAACGTTTGAACCAATAAAATGCGACAAAATCCTCAGTCTGCCTTGACATTTGATGTTAACGTCCGTATGATTATAAAATATCAGACTTATTACTGCAATAACCAATGATGGAGAAGAGTAATTAAGAAACACATGAAAAGAGAGGAAATGCCGAGGCTGAAAGCATTCCACATGATGACTTAATGAAAGAACCCTCCGTAGGCTTCACTCCGAACGGATTTACTTAATAGGAGATGGACGTAAAACAGGCGTTAACTGTTCTTGAGCGGGGGCACTTTTTTTGTGCTTCAACTAGGGTGGCACCACGGGATATCCAAACTCTCGTCCCTTGTAACGGATTAGTTACAAGGGGCGGGAGTTTTTTGTTTGGAAAAAATCAGTATAGCGCCGTAATAGAAATGGCGTCTTGCTTTAAAGGAGGAAACACACATGTCTATTCAGATTCCTAGAGGTACCCAGGATTTATTGCCTGGCCAAACGGAAATTTGGCAGTATATCGAGAACACAGCGCGTGAGATTTGTCACCGTTACCAATATAAAGAAATCCGCACACCGATTTTTGAGCATACGGAATTATTTCTACGTGGTGTAGGGGATACAACCGATATCGTACAAAAAGAAATGTACTCATTTCAAGATCGCGGTGAAAGGAACCTGACCCTTCGTCCGGAAGGCACCGCATCGGTTGTACGGTCATATATCGAGAACAAAATGTTCGGGTGGGCCAATCAACCGGTCAAGCTTTATTATATCGGGCCGATGTTCCGTTACGAACGTCCGCAAGCAGGCCGGTTCCGCCAGTTCGTTCAATTCGGCATCGAAGCTTTAGGTAGCAAGGATCCCGGAATCGATGCAGAGGTCCTGTCACTTGCGATGAACCTTTACAAGGAACTTGGTTTGAAAAAGCTGAAACTTGTGATCAACAGCCTTGGTGATAAGGAAAGCCGGACAGCGCATCGCAATGCGTTAATCAAACATTTCGAACCACGCATCGGCGAGTTTTGCGGCGATTGCCAAAACCGCCTCGAAAAAAATCCTTTGCGTATCCTGGATTGCAAAAAGGATCATGATCACGAATTGATGAACACGGCTCCTTCCATCATTGAATATTTAAATGATGAATCCCGTATTTATTTTGAAAAGGTGAAACAGCACTTAACCGATTTGGAAATCGATTTCGTCGAAGATCCGACACTAGTGCGGGGCTTGGATTACTATAATCATACCGCATTTGAAATCATGAGTGATGCAGAAGGCTTTGGCGCCATCACTACCCTTTGCGGAGGCGGCCGTTATAACGGGCTGGCTGAAGAACTTGGCGGACCGGAAACACCGGGAATCGGCTTTGCACTTAGCATTGAACGCCTGATTGCTGCCCTACAAGCAGAAAACATCGAGCTTCCGATCAAAAAGGGAATTGACTGCTATCTTGTCTCATTAGGTGAAACGGCCAAGGATTATACCGTCAAACTTGCCCATCAATTGCGGAATGCCGGTTTCACTGTCGAAAAAGACTATCAAGACCGTAAAGTGAAAGCACAATTCAAATCAGCCGACCGCCTCGAAGCAAGATATGTGGCGACACTCGGGGATGATGAATTGGCAAATAATAAAATCAATGTGAAGTTCATGGAAACCGGTGAACAAGTCCAAATGGATCTTGCTACATTCGTTGAACAATTCAAAAAGCTACAGGCTTAAGGGGGAAATACCATGTTTGGCAGAACATACTTCAATGGTGAAGTGACAGAAGCAGCTATTGGTGAAAAAGTAACATTAAAAGGATGGGTACAAAAACGCCGGGATTTGGGCGGGGTCATCTTTATCGACCTTCGTGACAGAAGCGGAGTCGTCCAAGTCGTTTTCAATCCTGACATCTCGGCAGACGCGCTGGCCACAGCCGAAAAAATCCGTAATGAATACGTCCTTGATATCCAAGGAACGGTCATCAAACGTGATGAAGCGAACTTCAATCCGAACGTAACAACAGGGACGGTCGAAGTTCAAGCTGAAAACGTTACAATTTTAAACGAAGCAAAGACCCCTCCATTCATCATTGATGAAAGAACGGATGTATCAGAAGACATCCGCTTGAAATATCGTTATTTGGACCTGCGTCGTCCAGCGATGTTCGAAACGTTGAAAATGCGTAACCAAACAACAAAAGCGATCCGTGATTACCTGGACGGAGAAGGCTTCCTTGATATCGAAACACCTATCTTAACGAAAAGTACACCTGAAGGAGCACGTGATTATTTAGTGCCTAGCCGTGTACACGAAGGTGAGTTCTATGCACTTCCGCAGTCACCGCAAATCTTCAAGCAGCTATTGATGGTATCCGGTTTCGAACGTTATTATCAAATTGCCCGCTGTTTCCGTGATGAAGACTTACGTGCTGACAGACAGCCCGAATTCACGCAAATCGATATTGAAACAAGCTTCATGAGCCAAGAGGATATCATTAACACCGCTGAAAACATGATGGCTAAAGTGATGAAAGACGTAAAAGGATTGGATGTAACACTGCCATTCCCTAGAATGACATACAATGAAGCGATGGGCCGTTACGGTTCCGACAAACCGGATACACGCTTCGGAATGGAACTGAAAGATGTTTCCGAAATCGTCAAGGACAGTGATTTCAAAGTGTTCACAGGCGCTGTCGAAAGCGGCGGACAAGTGAAGGCGATCGTCGTTAAAGACGGAAATGCGGATTATTCCCGTAAAGATATTGATGGATTGGCTGAATTTGCAGCGATTTACGGTGCAAAAGGCCTTGCATGGCTGAAAGTGGAAGAAGACGGCGTAAAAGGGCCGATCGCGAAATTCTTCGCAGAAGATCAAGAGCAATTAGTATCCGCAGTCGAAGCAGAAGTGGGCGATCTAATCTTATTCGTCGCGGATAAGAAAGGCATAGTCGCCGATGCACTTGGAGCACTTCGCAACAAGCTTGGTAAAGAAAGAGGCTTGATCGATCAAAGCAAATTCAACTTCCTATGGGTGACGGACTGGCCATTATTTGAATATGACGAAGATGAAGGACGCTACTATGCAGCACACCATCCATTCACAATGCCATTCCGTGAAGACATGGACAAATTGGAATCAGACCCAGCAAGCGTCCGTGCACAAGCATATGACCTTGTCTTGAACGGCTACGAACTTGGCGGTGGATCACTGCGGATATTCGAACGCGACGTTCAGGAAAAAATGTTCAAAGTACTTGGATTCACCGAAGAAGAAGCAAACGCACAATTCGGCTTCCTGATGGATGCATTCGAATACGGAACACCTCCACACGGCGGGATCGCCCTTGGACTGGACCGCATGGTCATGCTGCTCGCGGGCCGCACGAACCTTCGCGACACCATCGCGTTCCCGAAAACAGCAAGCGCAAGCGACCTGCTCGTTGACGCACCAAGCACTGTAAGTGACAAGCAATTGGCTGAACTTAACCTAAGACTAGCTGCACTTAAAAAGTAATTCATTTGGCAAAAATATGAAAAAATACCTAGGTGTTTTTTCTTGAAACAGAGTTAAGCATTATGATATGATGTCTTCAATAAGTAAGAGTCCTGATGTGTTCGTTCTTTAACCTATAAGTTTTGACCGAACACTTATAGTTACCGGGAGCACTAGTTTCCTGGCCGCGTAAAAGCCTCCTTCGAAGAGGACTTACAAACGCGAGGAACCGAGCACCCACCTGCGGAGAGCGGGTTCAAAACAAAGGCGTAAACGGCACAATTGGGACTTTTACACTTTACAAAGCAACTCATGTTAAACAACATGGGTTTTTTTGTGCGTCAAAAAAGTGAATCCACGAGTAAATACCCCAAACTCACGAAAAAACTAAAAAACCATCGAATAAACTTCAAATATTCTCAATTAAGTAACATTCCGCAATATAGATTCGTAAATTATAGTAAGGTTGAGCAATAGTCAGCCAAGGATAGAAAGTAGTGAGGGCTTTGAAAGATTTATTGTATGCAAAGAGGATGGAAATGCTTCAATTGGTGGAGCGGCTAGTGAATATAGATAGTGGTTCTCATACGAAAAAGGGTATTGATGAAATTGGATCGATTTTAAAAACGAAATTTGAAAGTCTGGATTTTATTGTGAATACCGTTGAGCAACAGAATTATGGCAATCAGCTGGTCATCCAGCATCGTGATGCGCAACAACCGCATATTCTGGTCGTCGCCCATATGGATACGGTCTTTCCGGAAGGCACAGCGCAAAAACGTCCTTTTAATGTGAAAGGAAGTCGGGCATACGGTCCTGGCGTAGCGGATATGAAGTCCAGTTTGGTTGAGCTTTTTTATGCGATCCTTTGCTTGAAACAGACGGGGCAGACAGGCTATAAGCATATCCAAATCGTTCTTAATAGTGATGAGGAAATCGGATCTCCTTCGTCCGCTTCGCTCATATCGGAAAAAGCGGCCAATAAGAAGTTCGCGTTAATTCTTGAACCGGCTAGGACGGATGGATCGCTTGTCACGGCAAGAAGGGGCTGCGGTCAGTTTAAAGTGGATATCGTCGGGGTGGCCGCCCATTCAGGAATCGAACCGGAAAAGGGACGAAGTGCAATTGAAGAATTGGCCCATAAAATCATCGCCTTACACCGATTGAATGATCAACAGAAAGGAATCAGCGTCAATGTCGGCATGATTGAAGGAGGGTCCGCTGTCAATACGATCGCTTCCCATGCGGCTGCTTTTGTGGATGTGCGGATTTCGGAAAAAAGGCAGGAAGGCATCATTCTCAAGCAACTGAAAAAAATCTGTGCCGAAACCTATATTTCAGGAACGAAAACGACATTAAGCGGGAAAATGGACCGGTCTCCCATGGAAAAGAATGAGAAAACGAACTTGCTTTTAGAGACGATCCGTCAGGCTGGGAAGGAAATCGGCATCGAAATCACGGATACGGCCACGGGTGGAGGTTCGGATGCTTCCATTACGTCAGATTTGGGAATCGCGACAGTGGATGGACTCGGGCCAATTGGAGGCAATGCACATAGTGAAGAGGAGTATTTGGAAATTCCAAGCCTGACGGAAAGGACCCTTCTATTGGCAACCGTCATTCAAAAATTATCAAAAATGACCTAGTGCACCAATTCCGATTAGACTGCTCATATTTCGCTTGTCATTAATGATGTTTATGATATATTGTTAATTGGGAAGCTAAATAAGAACAGAATTTATTGGAGTTGAATATATATGCTGCATCAGTTTTCACGAAATGAATTGGCAATAGGCAAGGAAGGAATCGATATACTGAAAAACACGACCGTTGCTGTCCTAGGTGTTGGAGGCGTTGGTTCATTTTCAGCCGAAGCATTGGCACGTACAGGGGTAGGACGTATTATTCTTGTGGATAAAGATGATGTCGACATCACAAATGTAAATAGGCAGATCCATGCCCTATTATCAACAGTCGGTCAACCGAAAGCCGAATTGATGAAAAACCGCATTCAAGACATTAACCCCGACTGCGAAGTGATCGCGCTTAAAATGTTCTACACGGAAGAGACGTTTGAAGAATTCTTCAGTTATGGCCTGGACTATGTCATTGATGCATCGGATACGGTCATTTATAAGATCCATGTGATGAAGGAATGCCTGAAACGGAATATCAAGGTGATTTCAAGCATGGGGGCCGCTAATAAGATGGACCCGACGCGTTTTCAAATTGCCGATATTTCCAAAACGCATACCGATCCGCTTGCCAAGGTCATTCGTACTAGGTTGCGTAAAGAGGGCATAACAAAGGGAATTCCCGTTGTTTTCTCCGACGAGAGCCCTATTGTCATTCGTGAGGATGTCCGGAAAGAGGTCGGCAATGATGAGGCAAAAATCCGTAAAGCGCAAATGCCTCCGTCCTCGAATGCTTTCGTCCCATCCGTTGCGGGCTTGATTGCAGCAAGCTGGGTGGTCAATGATATATTGAAAGACATTGAAGTTCGCCGTGTAAACGATTGATAAAAAGCAACTGACTCTATAATGGGTCAGTTTTTTTTTGTCGAATAGTAGATATTCCTTTTAATAACTTTTTTATCCATATCATATAGACGGGGTCGAAAGAATGAGATAAACTATTTTCAGAATATTATTTTTATTCAGATATTCTATTCGTTTAAAAAGAACACACAAAACAAGGGGGTTTCAAATGAAGAAGAAAAAGCTAGCAGGAGTGTTTCTATCACTTTCATTGGTTGCAGGGGCGCTGGCAGGTTGTAGCGGCGACTCGAAAACTAGCAGTTCAGGCGGAGGTTCATCCAAATCGGGTGACACGATTAAAATTGGGGCCAACCTTGAATTGTCCGGAGGTACGGCATCATTCGGCCAATCGGCCGCAGATGGTTTGAAACTGGCCATCGATGAGATTAATAAAGAAGGCATCGACGGTAAAAAACTGGAAATCGTTAAGGTTGATAATAAATCAGATGCAGCGGAAGCTACAAGCGGTTCGATCAAGTTAGTCAGCCAGGACAAGGTTGTGGCTGTAGTCGGATCTGCAACAAGCACGAATACATTGGCACAGGTTCAAGTCGCTCAAGATAATCAAGTTCCTCTACTCACACCAACTGCAACAAATCCCGACATTACAAACAAAGCTGGAAAATTAAATGATTATGTGTTCAGAACTTGCTTCATCGATCCATTCCAAGGTACGGTGGCAGCCAATTTCGCATCTGACGAAATAGGGGCAAAGACGGCTGCGATCTATGTGGATAGCGCAAGTGATTATTCTAAAGGACTGGCCGCGGCTTTTAAAAAAGCGTTCACTGCCAAGGGCGGTAAAATCGTGGCAGAAGAAGCTTATGTAACGAAAGATACTGATTTCCGCTCTACATTGACACGTATCAAATCAGCAAAACCGGAGTTCGTTTTCCTTCCTGGTTATTATGAAGAAGTCGGATTGATCTTGAAACAGGCACGTGAAGACGGCATAGACCTTCCATTCATGGGCGGGGACGGCTGGGATTCCCCGAAGGTCGTTGAAATCGCCGGAGCGGATGCTTTAAAAAATACCTATATCACGAATCACTATTCCCCGGAAGATGAAGAGGCCAAAATCCAGGATTTCGTTGCAGCCTTCGAAAAGGAATACGGTAAAACACCGGATGCCTTTGCCGCACTTGGCTATGACACTGGGTACTACCTGGCCGATGCCATCAAGAGATCTGGAGATGCTTCCCCTGAAAAAATCAGACAAGCATTGGAAGATGTCAAAGATCTTCAATTAGTTTCCGGAACACTGAACCTTGATGAAAACCATGATCCGATCAAATCGGCGACCATCCTGGAATATGTAGATGGCAAACAAACGTTCAAGACAAAAATCAATCCATAATACCTTACGTGGATAGGGGGCAAGTTCCCCCTATTCTATATTCACTTAAAAAACACCTTAACGGGGAGAGTGCAATATGGAACTGATTCAGCAATTGGTAAATGGGATTTCACTCGGAAGCATTTATGCTTTGATCGCGCTTGGTTATACGATGGTATATGGAATCGTCAAGCTCATAAACTTCGCCCATGGAGACGTATTCATGGTCGGTTCATTTGTAGGGTTTTACGCCATTACCGTAATGGACTTATCCTTCATCCCGGCTTTATTGCTTTCGATGGTCACATGTGCCGTCTTTGGCGTTTTAATTGAACGCATTGCTTATAAACCCCTTCGTAATGCAACACGGATTGCGGCCTTGATAACGGCCATCGGTGTTTCCCTTCTCATAGAAAATGGGCTGATTTACATCCGGGGCGCCCAGCCGGAAGCCTATCCAAATAATGTCCTTCCGATGGATAAACTCGATATATTGGGAGTTTCCATCAGCAGTCAATCGATATTGATCTTATCTGTTTCCATCATATTGATGATCATCCTACAATTCGTTGTCCATAAAACCAAAATCGGCAAAGCGATGCGCGCCGTTTCATTCGATTCCGAAGCGGCAAAGCTGATGGGAATCAATGTGAATAATACGATTTCAGCCACGTTCGCCATAGGTTCTGCACTGGCAGGGGCGGCTGGTGTCATTTTTGGAATCTACTATATTAAAATCGAACCATTGATGGGTGTCCTTCCTGGCCTTAAAGCATTTGTTGCAGCCGTCCTGGGCGGCATCGGCATCATTCCGGGAGCGATGGTCGGCGGTCTGCTGCTTGGAGTGATCGAAGCTTTGGTCAGTGCAGCCGGTTACTCATTATGGCGCGATGGTGTGGCTTTCGTCGTACTTATCTTGATTTTGATTTTCTTGCCGCAAGGACTGTTCGGTAAAAATAAAAGAGAAAAAGTATAGGGGAGACATGGCGATGACTACTTTAAAGAATTCAAAGGGTTTTTGGCTCTCGATCGTGCTCGCACTTATTTTTTTCGGAATCATGCAGTACACCATTACAAACGGTATCCTTAATCCATTTTATATCAACACGCTCATGTTCATCGGCATCAATATCATGCTGGCGACAAGCCTTCATTTAATCATTGGAATAACAGGACAGTTCTCGATCGGACATGCAGGTTTTTTAGCGGTGGGGGCCTATGCTTCCGCAGTCATCACCATGAAGCTGGAACTTCCTTTCATCCTGGCTATTGTGGCAGGGGGCGTCATCGCCGCAGTTGCGGGTATGGTGATCGGAATTCCCAGCTTGCGTCTGAAGGGGGATTATTTGGCGATCGCTACGCTTGGATTTGGGGAAATTGTCCGGATCGTCCTTTTGAATATTGACTATGTAGGCGGGGCAAGCGGGATGCAGGTATCCCATCTGACCACTTGGCCATGGGTCTTTGCCTGTGTCATGATCACCATCTTAGTCATAAGGAATTTCACCAATTCGACTCACGGGCGTGCATGCATATCCGTAAGGGAAGATGAAACGGCGGCGGATGCGATGGGAATCAATACGACCTATTATAAAGTGGCGGCTTTCGTCATCGGAGCTTTTTTTGCCGGAATTGCCGGATCGCTTTATGCCCATAATTTTTATATTATCCAGCCATCGAATTTCGGTTTCCTGAAATCCTTCGATATACTGATTTTCGTCGTACTTGGCGGTCTTGGCAGTCTTTCAGGCTCGGTTTTGGCCGCAATCCTCCTGACGATCGTGACGACATTCCTTCAGGATTATCCGGAAACGAGGATGATCATCTACAGTCTTGTCCTGATCCTGATGATGATTTTCCGCCCGCAGGGTTTAATGGGAACAAGAGAAATCACATCATTGTTCAAACATAACAAAACGAAAGGGGGCAAAAAGGATGGAAGCCACAATACCGTTGCTTAAAGTAGATTCGGTAGGTATCCGTTTTGGCGGATTGAAGGCGGTATCCGATGTGAACGTCGAATTATTTCCAGGGGAACTAGTAGGCTTGATCGGACCGAATGGAGCTGGGAAAACGACCTTCTTCAATTTATTGACGGGTGTGTATGTCCCGACAGAAGGAACGATTGCCTTGAACGGGGAAAATCTTAATAAGCAGCCGCCATATAAAATTACCCGGAAAGGGATTTCGAGGACCTTTCAAAATATTCGCCTCTTCAGTGAGCTATCCGTGATCGATAACGTGAAGGTTGCTTACCACTCGCTTGCCAAGCATGGAATTGCAAGCTCCATATTCCGGGTGCCGGGACACTTTTTTGGGGAAAAGGAAATGAATGAAAAGGCACTGGAATTTTTGAAGATATTCAACCTTGACCACTTTAAGGATGAAAAAGCGAAGAACCTTCCATACGGACAGCAAAGGCGGCTGGAAATTGCCCGTGCTCTTGCCGCCAATCCGAAACTTCTTTTACTGGATGAACCGGCAGCCGGGATGAACCCGCATGAAACGAAAGAATTGATGAACCTCATCGCTTTTATCCGGAGGGAATTCAATCTTACCGTTTTGCTCATCGAACATGATATGTCATTGGTCATGGGGGTATGCGAACGAATTTATGTCCTTGATCATGGACAGCTTATCGCTCATGGAAAACCGGAAGAAATCCGCAACGATCCAAAAGTTATCGAGGCATATTTAGGGGAGGAGGTTTCCTGATGCTGAAAATAGAGGACATCAATGTTTATTATGGAAATATCCAAGCGTTAAAAGGGGTTTCCATGGAGATAAACGAGGGGGAGATCGTGACTTTGATCGGGGCGAACGGAGCGGGAAAAAGCACGTTGCTCAAAACGATATCCGGCCTGTTGAAACCAAAGCAAGGAAAAGTTCTGTTCGAAGGCAATCCGATCGGAGGGAAAGCTGCCCAGTCCATCGTGAAAATGGGCATATCCCATGTACCTGAAGGGCGCCGTGTCTTTGCTAACATGACGGTTGCCGAAAACCTGGAGCTTGGGGCCTATTTGCGAAAAGACAAAGAGAACATTAATAAAGACATGAAAAACGTCTATGAGTTATTTCCGAGACTGCTGGAGAGAATCAAACAGCAGGCTGGCACGCTTTCAGGCGGAGAACAGCAGATGCTTGCAATGGGCCGGGCTTTAATGGCAAAACCGCGTTTATTATTGCTCGATGAACCGTCGATGGGCCTTGCACCGCTTTTGGTAAAGCAAATATTCAACATCATCCAGGAAATCAGTGAGTCCGGCACGACGATCCTTTTGGTCGAGCAAAACGCCAACCTTGCTCTATCCATTGCAGATCGGGCTTATGTCGTTGAAACGGGCCGAATCGTCCTCTCGGGCAATGCCGATGAGCTCACTTCAAGTGAAGAAATAAAAATGGCCTATTTAGGAGGCCATTGAACCGCCGTTTGGCAGTTTGAGTGTGTAGACAAAAGGAGTATTATGTTGTTAAGTAGCATTGTTGTTTTTCAGGCATTAAATAGGGGAACGTCCGATATTTGGACGTTCCCCTTCTTATTCCATTAAAAGCTGCGTTTCGCTGCCCAAGCTCCTTGCATTTTACTTAGGAATACAATTTGCCCAATATGATATGCGTCGTGCATGGCTAAACTCTTCAATTCAAGCACTAATGAATGATCTTCTCCTGGGACCTGTCTATACAAATCTTCATGTTCTGATTTTGCTAGTATTTTTCCAAGTTCACGATGAACATAAAAGTATTCTTGTTTTGTTTCCTTCCAATTTTCTAACGTCTCAGTTGGTAATCGAAATGTAGAATCATTATTATCTGCCTGTGGTTCATTCGCTGTTTCACCAAGAAATCGCACTAGGAATCTTTTTTCATAGAAAAGTAAATGACAAACTAATTCCCAAATGGAATTCATTGCCCCGTCAGCCGGTTTCCAAATTGCCTGTTCAAAAGTGATATCCTCTAGCACTTTTTCAAGTGGTGGAAACCAGTCCTCTTCATCTAAGCAGCTTGCCCATTGCTGTAACAAAAGTGTTTTTACATCCATTTTCTATCCCCCTCATTTAATTTCCTTTGGTCAAAATTCATTTGCGCATGGCAGATAGCTCACTAATTAAAGTGTCATGCCAATTCCTTGTTCAATTTGCATTTGGAAAATTCTGATAATATCAGTTTATCATACGTTGTGTTAACTAAGAAAGAACAACTATCTAAAACAAACGCCATTTGGCGGCTTTTTGATTGATATGCATAATATGCAGGGAGATAAAAGCAGGGGATATTCATGCATGATTTTATACATCCAGTATAGTATTATTCAATTTTGATATAGGAATTAAGACTAAAAAACAACAAAAAAACTGGGTTTAATTCCCTATCAATATACTTGTATTTTGGTAAAAATGTAATTAATAGGATGAGGAAAATAAGAAAATGAATAAATTTTTTTCAGCAATAATTAAAGAATTTACAATATCAATATAATTAAATTATCAGTTTTTTCTGATTATATCTGCTGTTTTCTCAATATTTAAAATATATAAAGATAAAAATGATATAGTACTCCCTGTGAAAAATATCCTATTTACCGAAATCTTCTCACAATTATTGTATAGACGGAATGAAAATTATGCGGTAAACTATTTTTCGAAATATTAATTTAATTTGAAACATTTCATCTAATCAAATTTTTCTGAGGCATCTTGAATAAATATGCATGCATCAGAGCTTGATTACAAAATGGGGGGATTATTTATGAAAAAGAAAAAGTTAGCAGGTGCATTTCTTTCTCTAACACTTGCTGCAGGAGTGCTGGCTGGTTGTTCCGGCTCGGGTTCATCAGAAAAATCAAGCGGGGATGGAGATACGATCAAGATCGGTGTCAACCTTGAATTATCTGGCGGAGTAGCCTCATATGGACAATCGATTGCAGAAGGCCTGGAGCTTGCTACTGCAGAAATCAATAAAGAAGGCATTGATGGTAAAAAAATCAAACTAATAAAAGTCGATAATAAATCTGAAGCATCTGAAGCGACAAGCGGAGCGATCAAGCTGACATCACAAGATCAAGTTGCGGCGATCGTCGGTGCAGCGACAAGCACGAACTCGATTGCACAAGTGCAGATTGCCCAAGATAATAAAGTGCCGGTCATCTCACCATCTGGTACAAGCCCTGAAATCACTTTCAGCAAGGATAAATTGAACGATTACATTTTCCGGACAAGCTTCATCGATCCGTTCCAAGGGACGGTAGCTGCGAATTTCGCCACTAAAGAAATCAAAGCGAAAAGTGCAGCCATCTATATTGACAGCGCAAGTGATTATTCAAAAGGGTTAGCCGCAGCCTTTAAAGAACAATTCGAAAAAAATGGCGGTAAGATCGTGGCTGAGGAAGCTTACATTGCGAAGGATACTGATTTCCGTTCCACATTGACTCGTTTGAAATCGGCAAAACCTGATTTCATTTTCCTTCCTGGTTACTATGAGGAAGCTGGTCTGATCGTGAAGCAGGCACGCGAAACTGGTCTTGACGTTCCATTCATGGGCGGCGACGGCTGGGATTCTCCTAAGCTAGTTGAAATTGCCGGTGCAAAAGCTCTAAATAACACGTTCATCACGAACCATTATTCTTCAGGTGACCCTGATGAGAAAATTCAGAATTTTGTGTCAGCGTTTAAAGCGAAGTACAAAGATAAATCCCCGGATGCATTTAACGCTCTAGGATATGACACAGGATACTTCCTTGCAGACGCGATTAAACGTGCTGGTTCAGCGGATTCAGAAAAAATCAAAGAAGCGCTGGAAAAAACGAAGGACCTTGAGCTTGTAACAGGTACATTCACATTGGATGAAAAACATAATCCAATCAAATCGGCTACCATCCTTGAATTTAAAGAGGGAAAACAAGTATTCAACACAAAAATCAATCCTTAATTTCGGAGAAAAACTCCAACATTTCGCCGGCCCTTCGTCAATATGAAGGTGCTGGCGAATTCTCATTTTCAAAGCATACCAGGTCGCTGAACTTCCCCATTATGGAATGAAAAGAGTCTGGACTAATCACTCATAAAATTAGATTTTCAAGGAGAGTCGAACATGGAATTGATACAACAGTTAATAAACGGGGTTTCACTAGGAAGTATTTATGCCCTTATCGCTCTCGGATATACGATGGTTTACGGGATTGTTAAATTGATAAACTTCGCACATGGCGATGTATTCATGGTCGGCTCCTTCGTTGGGTTTTACTCGATAACGGTTCTTGATCTGTCATTCATTCCCGCCCTATTAATCTCGATGACGGTCTGTGCGCTGTTTGGGGTTTTGATCGAGCGTATCGCGTACAAGCCATTGCGTAATGCAACACGTATTGCGGCACTTATCACTGCGATCGGTGTTTCCCTTTTGATCGAATACGGATTCATCTACGTCCGCGGTGCACAGCCGGAAGCTTATCCGAATGATGTATTGCCGACAGAAAAGTTCGATATTTTTGGAGTTTCCATCAATAGTCAATCCGTTTTGATTTTTGGAGTGGCAGTCGTTCTAATGATCATCCTACAAATCATCGTTCATAAATCAAAAATAGGAAAAGCGATGCGTGCCGTTTCCTTCGATGCGGATGCAGCTAAGCTGATGGGTATTAATGTCGATAACACGATTTCTGCCACCTTTGCAATCGGTTCCGCATTGGCTGGGGCAGCAGGCGTCATTTTCGGTATTTACTATATTAAGATCGAACCGCTCATGGGTGTGCTTCCGGGATTGAAGGCATTCGTTGCCGCCGTACTTGGAGGGATCGGGATTATACCGGGCGCGATGGTCGGTGGCTTATTGCTAGGTGTCATCGAAGCTTTGGTCAGCGCCGCCGGTTACTCATTATGGCGTGATGCTGTAGCCTTCGTCGTACTGATTCTTATCTTGATTTTCATGCCACAAGGCTTATTCGGTAAAAACAAAAAAGAAAAAGTATAGGGGAGACAAAGCAATGACTACAATTAAGCGAGCAAAAGGTTTTTGGCTCTCGATTTCACTATCATTGATCTTTTTCGCCGTAGTTCAAGTGTTAATCGGCGGCGGATCGCTAAATCCTTTTTATCAAAATACGCTCATGTTCATCGGAATCAATATCATTCTGGCAGCGAGCCTGCACTTGATCATCGGGATAACCGGGCAGTTCTCCATCGGGCATGCCGGATTCCTGGCAGTCGGTGCCTATGCTTCAGCCGTTATGACGATGAAGCTGGAAATGCCATTTTATGCGGCATTGATAGTCGGCGGTTTGGCGTCAGCATTGGCCGGATTGATCATCGGAATTCCAAGCTTACGCTTAAAAGGTGACTACCTGGCGATTGCGACCCTCGGTTTTGGGGAAATCGTCCGGATCATGCTTTTGAATATCGATTATGTCGGCGGGGCGAGCGGCATGCAGGTTTCCCATTTGACCACTTGGCCGTGGGTATTCGCTTCCGTCATCGTTACGCTCATCGTCATCCGGAACTTCACTAGCTCGACCCATGGCAGGGCCTGCATATCGATCCGCGAGGACGAGACGGCTGCCGATTCGATGGGAATCAACACGACGTATTACAAAGTTGTCGCGTTTGCCATCGGTGCTTTTTTTGCCGGTATTGCCGGAGGGCTTTACGCTCATAACTTCTATATCATCCAGCCATCGAACTTCGGATTCCTGAAATCATTCGATATTTTGATCCTAGTGGTACTTGGCGGCCTTGGAAGTCTTTCCGGTGCCGTATTGGCCGCGATATTACTGACGGTAGTCACGACATTCCTGCAGGATTATCCGGAAACGCGTATGATCATCTACAGCCTTGTGCTTATCGTGATGATGCTCTATCGTCCGCAAGGTTTAATGGGGACAAAAGAATTAACATCCATGTTCAAACGTAAAGGAGGAAGCAGCCATGAAAAAAATAAAAACACCGCTGCTTAAAGTCGATTCAGTCGGCATCCAGTTCGGGGGGCTTAAAGCCGTTTCTGATGTTAACGTCGAGTTATATCCAGGAGAACTGATTGGCTTGATCGGGCCGAACGGCGCTGGAAAAACAACTTTCTTTAATTTGCTGACAGGAGTTTACGTCCCGACGGAGGGCACCATTTCCTTGGAAGGTGAGAACTTAAGAAAACTGCCTCCATATAAAATCACGCAAAAAGGAATCAGCCGGACATTCCAGAACATTCGCTTATTCAGTGAACTATCCGTAATCGATAATGTTAAAGTGGCCTATCATTCGCTTTCGAAGCATGGCATTTTAAGTTCGATCTTCCGCATGCCGATCCATTTTAAAGGCGAAAAGGAAATGGATGAAAAGGCGATTGAATTCCTGAAGATCTTCAACCTTGATCAATATAAGGATGAAAAGGCGAAGAACCTGCCATATGGTAAACAAAGGCGTCTGGAAATCGCCCGCGCACTTGCAGCCAACCCGAAACTGCTTTTGCTGGATGAACCGGCTGCAGGGATGAATCCCCAGGAAACGCACGAACTCATGAACCTGATTGCCCTCATCCGTGAGAAATTCGATTTGACCGTTTTATTGATAGAACATGATATGCCGCTCGTCATGGGTGTTTGCGAACGCATATATGTACTCGATCACGGACAACTGATCGCTCAAGGAAAGCCAGAGGAAATCCGTAACAATCCAAAAGTCATCGAGGCCTATCTGGGCGAGGAGGTTTCATAATGTTAAAAATCGAGGACATCAACGTCTATTATGGAAACATTCAAGCCTTGAAAGGGGTCTCGCTTTCTATTAATCAAGGCGAAATCGTGACCCTTATCGGGGCGAACGGAGCCGGGAAAAGCACGATGCTGAAAAGCATTTCCGGCCTATTAAAACCAAAACAAGGGAAGATCATCTATGAAGGGCAATCCATCGGCGGAAAAGCAGCACAATCCATCGTGAAAATGGGCATCTCCCATGTCCCTGAAGGCCGGCGTGTCTTTGCTAACATGACGGTTGAAGAAAACCTTCAGCTTGGTGCTTATTTACGCAAAGATAAGGCCGGCATCAAGCAGGATATGGAGAAAGTCTATGAATTATTCCCGCGTTTGCTAGAGCGCCTGAAACAGCAATCCGGAACCCTTTCCGGCGGGGAACAGCAAATGCTCGCAATGGGCAGGGCCCTCATGGCCAAGCCCCGGCTCCTGTTATTGGACGAGCCATCGATGGGACTCGCTCCATTATTGGTGAAGCAAATCTTTAACATCATCGAAGAAATCAACAAAACAGGTACGACGATCCTGCTTGTCGAACAAAATGCCAACTTAGCCCTATCCATCGCGGACAGAGCCTATGTTGTCGAAACCGGCCGAATCGTCCTATCAGGAAAATCAGAGGAACTGACCGCAAGCGAAGAAATCAAGAATGCCTATTTAGGTGGACATTAAACCGTTTTATAGAAATGGACTGCAGGCAAACCCGAGGAAATCGGGTTTGCCTGCAGTTTTTTTTGAGGAATTGTTGATTTCAGAAATCCCCTCCCTTTCCGCTGACTGTCTGCCGAGCCACATCAAAGCAAGCGGCTGTGGTGTCTCGGCAACCCAGTAATTCGGCAGGAGTGTCGCAAATTTACTCAATCTAGTGTTTCATCCTTATAAAAAGTAAAATGCATGAATTCGGGGGGAGATACTTCGGCACCCTTTTTTGGACAAAAGTGTTTTTATCTGAATAAGTTGATTGGAACGGAAGGTACGAGACTCCTGCGGGAAAAGCGAGTCAAAGGGAGACCCCACAGCCACATACGCGAAGCGTCGAGGAGGCTCCCGGACCGCCCGCGGAAAGCTAGTGCCTGGAGCGGAAATCAAAGTTTTTTGTATTTTAAATAAGTTATCTTTACTAGATAAAAAGGTTAGTAAATCCAAATCAGACGGTATACAATCTAGTTAGGAATAATAGTAGAATTGGTTCATGATATAACCTCATCGATAGCTATTCTTAATCATATTTTTGGAGTGATTGTATGCACAAACTTATTCAGGTTTTATTGCCGGTATTACTGCTGTTTATGATTCTGCCAATCTATCAGCCAAATGCTGCATCTGCAGAAGAGACCCCGCAATCTGATGGTGTCATCGTCAAATATAAAGAGACGGACGATGAGCCGATCAATGAGTTGATAGAGAAGGTGGAGGTTCCTAAAGGGGAAACGACCGACAACGTGATCGAGGAACTCGAAGAACAGAAGAATGTCGAATATGCAGAACCAAACTATCTTTTCAAGAAGATGGAAAGCCCGAACGATCCAGCTTACATAGACCAATGGCATCATAAAAGGCTTGGTACGAGTGCAGCGTGGACAAAAACAATGGGATCGAAGGAATTGATCGTGGCAATCATTGACGACGGCATCGACCGCAACCACGAAGATTTAAAGGGGAAGATCGTCAATGCCTATGATACGATAAAAAATCGGAAGCATATCGTACCAAAAGGGGCGCATGGAACGCATATCGCAGGCATCATTGCCGGTTCTGCGAACAACGGCATAGGCGGAACGGGCGTTGCCCCGAATGTTAAATTAATGCCGATCAATGTCTTTGATGGAGAGTATGCCGATACGGCAGATATCATTGAAGCGATACATTATGCCGTTCAGCAAAAGGCAAACATCATCAACATGAGTTTAGGAGACACCAGTTATTCGGAGGCCTTGAATAAGGCCGTCCAGGAAGCCTATAAAAAAGGCGTACTGATCGTCGCCGCTGCCGGGAATGAAGGGGATATGGGGAAAAAAGTACAGCGTGTGTACCCAGCCGCATTCAGCCACGTCATTTCCGTTGCTGCCACTGACTCAAGGGACAGGCGTCCCAGTTATTCCAACTACCATTCAACAGTCGATATCGCGGCCCCAGGGGATGATATCCTTTCAACCTTGCCATATGGTAGATACGGCTGGATGAGCGGAACATCGATGGCCACGCCGATGGTGGCGGGTGTAGCGGCACTGATTTGGTCCAATGAACCCAAACTCAACAAAACGGAGGTCGAATACCGCCTCTATGATTCAGCGGTGGACCTAGGTGCAAAAGGGAAAGATATATACTATGGAAACGGGCGGGTCAATGCCAAAAAAGCACTCGAGATGAAGACGCTGACCAAACCGGCCGTGACCGCGATATCCGATAAGGACACCAAAATCAATGGGAAAATCCCAACTGATTTTAAAACGGGGACCGTCTCCATTTATACAGCTAACAAACAACTCGCCACAGTGAACATCAACGGCGAAAAAACGTTTACGGCGACAATTGCAAAACAAACGGCCGGCACGATCATCTCTACTAGGCTAATCGATAAATCGGGAAATAAAAGTATACCCGTTTCATTTAAAGTGGCAGATAAAACGGCTCCTGCAAGGCCGTCCGTAAATACGGTAGGTGACAATACCGTTAAAGTAACCGGCAAAGCGGAAGCGGGATCATCCGTCACAGTAAAAGCCGGCAGTACGATTCTAGGCAAAGCAAATTCCAACAGCGCAGGGAATTTCACCGTAACGATGTCAAAAAAACAAAAAGCCGGAAAAGTCCTATCCGTTACAGCAACCGATAAAGCAGGAAATGTCAGCTCAATCAAAACCGTGACCGTCGCAGACAAAACAGCACCAAGTAAACCGACAGTCAACACGGTAACGACAAAAACGACAAAAGTAACAGGCAAAGCAGAAGCCAACTCCACGGTATTCATCAAAGCATCAAAAAAAGTGATCGGCTCTGCCACAGCAACGGCAAAAGGCACATTCTCGGTTAAAATCCCGAAGCAAAAAGCCGGGCAGAACCTATATATCCATGCCAAAGACAAAGCGAAAAACGTAAGCGAATCAAGAAAAGTAACCGTCAAAAAGTGATAGAAAAACAAGAACAGCTCCCATACTCAAATTGGGGGCTGCTCTTATATCAATCTCTATTTCCGTACATCAATTCCGTGCTACGGCTGTAAAGTTCAATGATATTGCCGAAAGGATCTTCACCATATAGTAAATAATAGGGCTTGTTCTCCCAAGTATTCCATATATCGCTTCGCTTTCTTCCGCCAGAAGCAGCAATATCATCAGCCAGCTTTTCGATATCATCCGCTATTAAGCAAATATGGAAAAAGCCCTCATAACTGCGACTCTCACCTTTAGGCATCCTCGGCTCCACAAACTCAAAAGCTCAATCCCCACTCCATTATCCGCCATCAAATGGGCATTACGCATCTTTTTTAACATCATCACCAAGAAGATCATTCGTCATATTATGTTTATTCTCCGCACCTGCATTAAACGAATAGGGACCCGCCAATAACCTGAATCCCAACACCTGCTCATACCACTTGATCGCAGCATCAAAATCAGATACAGCCAAGCCTATATGAGTAATTGACGTCATATGTATCCCCCCTGATAATAAAATACCCTAGTAATGTTAGGGGCAAACGGCATCTTTTTGGACAAAAAAAAGAAGCAATAGCCAATATTGCTTCTGGTTTACATATATCGACTTCATGAAATTCTTTAAATCTCACCCTCTTCAAGCCTCCTATTATACTCAACTTTACTAATTAATCCCTTGGCATTACAAGTAAGGCAATCTGTATAAATATCGTAAGCACCTGTACCTGCACAAACATGGCATTTAACATGAGTTTCCGGTATATCCTTATGCATGAATGAAAAAACTTTTCCAATATACTGAAGAATAATCATTCCCAAAACTCCTTTTTTTTCTATCATACAACTAAAAAGAGCGAAGGAAACAGGGAATACAATAACATTACTTAAAACAAATAAAACCATAACATAGTTTACATGGGGTTAAAAAATGGGCTGACAAAAAAAGAACATCCATAAAGATGTCCTTTAATATGTCATTACTTCATTTTTCTTAAAATCCATACGTAAGCCACTATTGAAATCCCCACAGAGACTGCTGCCATTATGTAAATGCTTATATACCCGAAAAGATAGCCGATTTGTCCGAAGAGGATGGCACCGAAACCGATTCCAAGATCAAAGAAGGAATAGAAAGTGGCATTGGCCATGCCTTTTCTATTTCGGGCAGCGTGTTCAAGAGACCACGCTTGAAGAGCCGGTTGGACAGCACCGAATCCAATGCCATAAAGTATTGCTGCCAAATACAGAATCATGTTACTTGGCAGCCAGGCTAGCAACAGCATCGCCACTGCGATAAAAACAGTGGACGGAATGAAGACAGCTTGATGTCCTTTTTGATCATAGATCTTTCCAGCAAACATACGTGTGAAAATAAGCGCTAAAGCGTAAAGAAAAAAGTATCCTTGAATACCTGTCAGACCTTTTTCGATTGTATAAAGCGGTAAGAAGGTAGCAGTCCCGCCAAAAGTTACCGTAATGAAAAAAACAAGAACGGACGGGGCGACAGCGCTTTTTTCATAAATGTCATTCCTATTAGTACTAACTGGGGCAGGAACATGATCCACTTTTTTATACGTAATGGTTGAAGCCATGATCCAAGCTGCAAGAATTAATACTCCGCAAAATAAAAACAAATGTTGAAAGGTTAAAACATCCGCTAAGAAAAGACCGAATGAAGGACCAAAAGCCATCGCCAAATTACCCGATAAAGTGAAGTATCCCATTCCCTCACCCCGACGCTTTGCCGGGATAAGGTCGGAGGCAATCGTACCTGATGCCGTGGTCGCATATCCCCAGCCAATCCCTTGTACGATCCTTATGGCGCATAGAAGGAAAATACTCATCATAAATCCAAACGAACCAATCGATACAGCCAAAAGGGCTAGACCGAACAAGAAAACAAAACGCCTGCCTTTTATTTCCAAGGCCTGTCCAGCAAAAGGGCGGACAATCAGGGCAGAAAATAAAAACATCCCAGCAACCAACCCAATATACCGTTCATTCCCGCCAAGCTCCTTTACAAAAAGCGGAAGGGTCGGGGAAGTAATCTGAAAGGATAAAAAAACAAAAAAGTTAGCCAAGAAAATCATAATAAAATCACGCGACCAGATTTTATTAACAACCGGAAGCTCTTCTTTTAACAAAGGTACACCCATAACAGCCATCCTCCTTAATTGATAGTAATTATCATTCTCATTTTACTAAAGTTATGGAGAACAATCTATAAAAATTAAGTGATCATCTTAAATCTAAGTAATATTGACTAATAGTTAGCCCGTAAAAAATTTAGTAGAAACAAAAAATCGGGATGGAGTTCACTTTATATTCAGGAAACACAACACTCATGGTTTTATAGCGGATTTTCCATTAAAACATGTTCCTGCCTAAACAGAACCTTATGTAGAGCGGAAATAACTTAGAGTAAAAAACAACCATGCAGTTCTAATGGAAATTAATTAACAAGAGGATTATGGTAAAACTGTCGGATATTTGGGAGAGTTGTTAAGAAATCGTGTCATTATTATGAAATTTTAATTAAGGACCTTTTATTTACCATATATAAGGTATATTATTTGGGAAATGAGAGATTAAAGGAGTTAATTATGGGTAGATTTACAGAGGCTGTAATGGAGAGGGTAGAAGATTCTCTACATAATAGGAAGAAACCTATGGTTGTTAAATTAAATTCCGAACAACTTGATGAATTTATACGAAAATTCCCTGATGACGGAGAGTTTTTTGGTTTAAGCTATCACATTCAAGATGATAAGACGGTCACTTTTAACTATAATTCAGAGGGCAGACTTCTGGAAGTATTGAATTTGGTTAAGTGATTGCTGTTTTGAGTATCCAGTAGAAATGCTGGATTTTTTTGAAATAAAAAATCTTAATGAAATTTAGTGCGATCAAAGTCGAATGATGTAGAAGATAAAACAGCATCTGTGCAACCGACAGTAAATTTTGAAGCAGTACAAACGACAATAGTAAATGGCAAAGCGGAATAATCGTGGCTTTTACTCCAGAAACTCAAAAACCTCAATCCACACTTGATTATCCACCATCAAATGAGCATTACGCATTATTTTAACAGTATCACCAAGAAGATAAATCTTCATATAATGTTCATTCTCCATACTTGCATCAAACGAAGGAACCCGTCAATAACGTGAAACCCAACACATTCTCAGACCATTTAATCGTAGCATCCAAATCACACTGCCGATCCAATATAAGTAATTGCTGTCATATGTATCCTCTCTGATAATAAAATACCCTTTCAAGGTGAGGGACAAACGGGCACCGTTTTGGACAAAAAAAAGAAGCAATAGCCAATACTGCTTATAGATTACATATCGACCTCATGAAATTCTTTAAATCTCAGCCTCTTCAAGTCTCTTATTATACTTAATTTTACTTATTAATGCCTTGCATTGCAGGTAAGACAATCGGAATAAATATCGTAGGCATCTGTACCTGCACAAACACGGCATTTAACATGGGTTTCCGGTATATCCTTTTGCATGAATGAAAAAACTTTTCCTATATGCTGCAGAATAATCATTCCCAAAACTCCTTTTTTTCTATCATACAACGAAAAAAAGAGAAGGAAACAGGGAATACAATTACCTTACTTAAAACAAATAAAACCACAACATAGTTTACATGGGGTTAAAAAATGCGTGATAGGTGTATTGTTTTTTTTGTTGGGAACTTTTAAAAATAGACCTTGTGCTTTTTGAGAATACGATAACTGTTCTATAAGATCATTTCATTTTTTCATAATGAAGGACAAAAAACGTAGAAACTAGGTGCGGAAAATTTTTAATAGATGTACCAAGTTATTAAGTAAGTTATTAAGACACGCAGAGAGAAGTAATATAAAAAGCCCCTGATTCCAGAACAGGAGCTTAACCTTTAATAGCTATTAGATATCATGGAATGGACAATGGGGGGTGATAGAGTCGAGAATAAAAGTTTAGTCATTAATTAACTCTCTAGTCCAAGTTATACTTTTTTTCTTAATACTTGCAGGCGTTCCAACAGCTAAACTATTCGGTTCAATGCTCTTGCTAACCGTGGCACCAAACCCTATTACGCTGTTATTACCAATGTAAGCACCTTTCCAAATTCTACAACTGTTCCCCAACCATACGTGGTTACCAATATATATATTAGATGCTTTATTTGTTCTTTTATTATTTTCTAAAGAAATTATACTATGTGAATCAGTAGTTCTTATTTCTATATTGCTTGAAAGCATGCAATCTTCACCTAATTCAATATATTTTCCCTCCCCGGAATATATTTTTGCTCCTCCTATGGTCGTTTTGTCCCCAATCTTAATCTTTCCTGATGTTTGTGTAAATGATATATTAGTATTATTAACTTGGCATTTTTTACCAATTGATAAATCGTGATCATTACCAATAATTAATATAGAACAATTTCTTAAATCTGATAGATTTCCAATTTTTATAGAGTTATTGTTCCCCACAATTTCTATTTTTGTTTTTAATAAATAAGCCCCTTGAAAAGATACCTTATTGTTAATTCCTTTATTTTTTAGTTTAACTCCGTAACAATTATATATTCTTGATGCTAATTTATTAAACGTACTATTATTTCGAAAATTTTTTAGTGATTTTGTTATCAAAATAGACATCCCCTTATTATTGAGTTATTTTAATTATAACCACAAAAAGATAAAACTGTTGATAATTTATTGATATGGATAAACTTTTGCCAAGTTTCGAAAATGCAATATGAGGGATTATTGCTTTCTTCTTGATTTGTAGTGTACTAAGCTATTAGTATTATTATTACTACGCTCTTTCTTTCACATACTATATGTATACTAAAAGTCGAAAACTATAGAAGTGTGCTTGTTTTTTTCTTTTGATTAAACTGTTGTCCATAATAAAACCCACTAAGAATTAAATTAGTGAGTTTTTATGCATTAATAGTATCTTGGGGTATCGTCATAAATTACAAGACCCGAAATCACAAGACTAATTGGATTATTAGTATTATTTTTAATAGTTAGTCCTCTACTATCTCTATAAAAACAAACTTTTCCTAAAGCGTCGGTTTTAGAGAATATGTTATCACCATTCATTATGATTTCCCCTAGTACATGTTTGTGAATAAAACTACACCTGTCACCGTGACTGTGCTTTATTGCAGTTAATTCAGAATACTTATAATAGCCATCAACATCGAATAGATGAAATGGTTCTGATGGATTTAATAAAATGTCGCCGTTAACTTTTATTAAGCATTGTTGATCAATTAGTTTGGTAGCATCTTTATTTATAGAAGTTTTTTGCAAGGGGACTGCTTCATAGAGAAAATTAATATTATTTGTTATATATTCCCTTGTGATTTTAGAGTTCTGTGAAACGTATACCTTCGATGGGGGAGATAAATTATCGTTTTGTTGAACAGTTTTAACATCAACAACTACATTTTTTGATGCTATACCTATCTCAATGGCATCTTTTGATGAATGTCCAGAAATAATGTTATTTGATAAATTCAATCCGTTTATTGAATCGATAGTAAAAATTGCCTTCAATCTTTCACTACTTTGATATCCAATTTCTGTTGGATTCGTTACTGTTTGTTTAAATTCATTGTTTATAATTGTGACATTATTAAATACATAGTTCCCAACACCTATGTTTTCAATAACTGATTTATTGGTAGCGAACCTAATTGCAGGGTATTGGTATGGACCTAAATTTGTATTTAAGGTTTTACAATTTTCAATTAATATATCATACATTACAGGTTTCACAATCCAAGAAGTACCATTGCCCGTAGTTGCTTCTATTTTTTCGTTTACGAATTGTATGAAATTACGATTGTAGTTAGATGCTAAAATATTTTTTATGGTTACACTTTTCAAATAAGAATGTGCAGTTAAAAAACAATTAGATGAAATAACACTTGGTGAATCCGAACCTCTTGCGGTAATATTTTCGATTACCACGTTTTCGCAATCATACAGCATTACGCCATGATCTCTCTCTTTATTAACCCCTCGAATCATATTTCCGTTCGATAATCTAAATCCCTTTCCGATGTTCTGAACGTTATTAGCGAGATTTAGATATCCTGCAAAGTGGTAACCTTCACAATCTTTGTTAGTAAAGTTTGAAACTGCTATGTTCTCACAGCAGTTGAAATAAGCAGTTCTTTCACATGCTCTTTCACAGTATACACTGGAAATGATCGCGTCTTTAACTTGTTCGAACATAAATAAATTTGAACCATTAGCTTGAGAATATTGTTCTTTTTGTTCTGGAGTATTAATTAAAGAAATATTATTGAAATATAAATTTGAATGGCTATTTTCAGAAGTTATTTGTTCTAGCATATTACCTGTGCTTGTTATATAAAATCCAGTTTGAACATTATTGAAGTGTATTGAATTGAAATAATTATTTATGGGACCAAAACCACGTAAAGTAAAACTCGTCCTAGCACCACTTATATTGATATTATTAAAATATGAGTCTTTAATATATCCATAAATTAAAGTTGAACCTCGGGTATCTCCTGAAGGGCTAGCATCAGTAAAATATTTAATATTATCAAATGAACAATTACTTATAAATACATCACTACGAAATAGGGCTCTAGTATTAGTAGTATTAGTAACAGAAGAATTTGATTTTATTGTTGCTTTTGATAATACAAATCCATCCTCCATTATAATTGATACGTCTTTTGCAAATTCTATCGTTGTATCCTTTATACTCTCACCGACTATTCCTTTTATTTTTATGTTTTGAGGAAGCTTATTTATAATGTAATGCCCTTTTGGAAAGTAAAGGATATTGTTTTGAGAAATCGCTTGTAATATAGCTAAACTATCGTCAGAAACTCCATTACCAATAGCACCAAACGTTTTGACATCAATCACAACATATCCTCATTTATAAGTAAATAAGAAACTCTGCTCTTTTTTTTTGTAAACATAAAACCATTCCTTTTTCTAATAATTATTTGATTTAATATACAATATTAAAAATACTCTTCATTTGCTTGTACTTTCTTATGATTTCAAACCTTAAATTATAAATGACTGATTTTTAAATTCCTCGATTTAATTCAACCATTACTAAAGTCAAAGAAAATTCAGTTTGGAAGTTATAACTAGTAATTACATATGAAAATAGCTTGAGAAAACAGGGAAAGGAGATAGGAGATAGGAAGAAATAACAAGAGAGAGAAGCGATAGTACAAAGTTCGAATTGTGAAAATAAGGATAGTTAAGAAGCGATATTCATGAACACTAAAATATTTTTTATACAAAATCTGATATATTTTTTTAGTAAACATCATATCAACGCCACAAAAAGTGTTGCTGGGTGATGTAGAAATTTTTTTGTAAATGCTGCAAAAAAAAATAAAACCAGAATATTGAATTAAGTGGATTATGTAGGACAAAAAAATGGAAGTATTTGAGTAATAAAGAGGGGATTAGCTAAGCTAAATTTACATTTAAGTTGAGTTGGAAATATTGAAAGTAGTATATAGGAGACATAAAGAATCTGGTTAATGGTACTAGATTACATTTATCTATTAATAAAAAAGGAAAAGGGGGTAAATTCTCTTTTCCTCCTTTAGGTTAAGGGTGTCAATTAAAGATCAAAATGAAGTAGTATCATACAGAAGAACATTTTTTAACTTGAATAAATTCACGTATTTCCTCTTTTGAAATACCAGCCCTCATAAGATCCTGCAAAATATCCATCCACTCATCATCCATGTCTACTTGATCATACAGCAAAGCATCAACCTTTATACAAAGGATTCTGGCGATTTTTTCCAAAACTAAAATAGTAGGGTTTGTTTGAAGGTTTCTTTCCAGGGAGCTTATATAGGATTTGGCAACGCCAGATTTTGTGGAGAGTTCACTAATTGACATTTTCCTTTCTTCCCTAAGCGACTTAACTCGGTAACCTATCATTTGACCACACCTAACCATTAAAATGAAAAATATAAATGATTTAAAAACTATTTCTTACAGTTTACACATTTTTCTTTTATTTTTAATGATAACTAGGCACTAAAATACTTGATAGAATAATATATATAATCGGATTTTCCTTTTTTGGTAGGCATTTAGTTAGGTGGGTTTGTGGTAAATTTTGTTAAAATACACAAACACCTAACAAAATATGGTAGTGGGTGTATACTTAGGTTAAATAAAATTTCAGGGAAAAATATTCTGGAAAATGAGTTATTTACATGCCATTAATCCATTATTTGATATTTAGAATTTTTTTCCTTTGTATTGCCGTTTTCTTTTTTGTAAAATTACTTTTGCATTTGTAAAGTATTCTTTCATTGTAAGTTTCATGTAAATTTCCTTGAAAATACATATAAATAGGTAATATTATGGTATAATGCAATAGGTCATTTTTAACATATCAGGAGGATGAAATGGAAGAAACTATTAGTATTAAAGATATTTTTAAAACTTTAAAGAAACGTTGGAAGTTAATCATGCTGCTGACATTAATTGCCGCGTTGATTAGTGGCACGATTTCTTATTTCTTATTAACACCTGTTTATCAATCTTCAACCCAAATCCTGGTTAATCAGAAACAATCGGAAAACCAATTGGACTCTAACCAAATCCGATCAAATATTGATATGATCAATACATACAGTGTGATCATTAAAAGCCCTGCCATTTTGGAGAAAGTCATTGATAAGCTTGAACTAGAGCAAAGCGTAGATCAACTTAGTGAAAAAATCACGATTAATAGTCAAGAAAATTCACAAGTTTTCTCCTTAGCGGTTCAAGATAGTAATCCCTCAGAGGCAGTAGAAATTGCAAACACAGTTTCTGAAACTTTCCAAAAGGAAATCAAGGATATCATGAACGTCGACAATGTTAGCGTACTAGCCAAGGCAGAAATAAAGGATGATCCAACTCCTGTAAAACCTAATCCATTATTGAATATCGCAATTGCGGTTGTGGTAGGATTGATGGCTGGAATGGGCTTAGCATTCATACTAGAGTTTATGGACAATACGATTAAGGACGAGGATGATATTGAGAGACTCCTAGAATTACCTATACTTGGATCGATTCAAAAGATTACACAGGTACATAATAAAGGATAATCCGGATAAGATGCAGTATGAAAGGAAGCGGGATTTTTGAGAAGTAAAGATAAAAAACAGGTGAACTTGATTGCACAGACAAATCCTAAGTCACCTATTACTGAACAATATCGATTAATTAGAACGAACATTCAATTTTCCTCAGTTGATAAAGACATACAAACTATTGTGGTGACTTCATCAGAGCCTAATGATGGTAAATCGACCACAGCTGCCAACCTCGCTATCGTATTGGCACAGGAGGATAAAAAAGTTGTGCTTGTGGATGCAGACTTAAGGAAACCATCGGTTCATTATGCCTTTAGCCTTAGTAATATAGAGGGGCTTACGAGTGTGTTAACTAAGAAAATGAGCATAGAAAAAGCACTCATGAAAACGAATGTGCCTAACCTGGAAATTTTAACGAGTGGACCGATACCGCCCAACCCTTCGGAATTATTGAATTCCAAAGCGATAGAAACAACGATTGATGTATTAAAAGGAATGTATGATTATATCATTTTTGATACACCGCCGGTTCTTGTGGTGCCGGATTCTCAGATCGTAGCCAATAAATGTGATGGCGTGATCATGGTAGTGGCGAGTGGCAAGACAAACAAACAAAGTGCAGTTAAAGCAAAGGAGCTTTTAGTGAAAGCTAATACATCCTTGCTTGGAGTTGTTTTGAATGGTGTTGAAACGGATAACAGCAATTATTATTACTATCAATCTTAATAAAATAAAACAATTTTCGACAAAATAACACCCTGTTTAATGGCAGTTTTATATGCTACTATTAGTCAGGGTATTAATTCCTATCTGAATTCTTAGTGATTAAGCCTATTATCCCATGAAGGAAGTGTGTGAAAATTGATTGACATACATTGTCACATTCTCCCAGGAGTTGATGATGGATCCGCTGACATGAAGGAAAGCTTGAGCATGGCAAAGAAAGCGGTAGAAGCAGGAATCACCCATATTTTTGCCACGCCACATCACTTAAATGAGAAATATGTAAATGTTAAAAGTAACATCATTGACCGTACAGTGCGACTAAATGAGAGTTTACAACAAGAAAACATTCCCCTAACCATTCATCTCGGACAAGAAGTTAGAATACACCGGGACATATTTACTTCACTTGAAAAGGAAGAAATCCTAACGCTGGACGATAATGACACGTATTTACTGCTAGAGCTCCCGACTGGGAGGGTTCCTACATACACACAAGAAGTGATTTATGAGTTGCAGCTGAAAGGAATCTCGCCGATTATCGTACATCCAGAGAGAAATAAGGAATTGATAACGAATCATAAACTATTATTTGAATTGGTCCAGGAAGGAGCGTTAACTCAACTTACCTCTGGCAGTATCATCGGAAACTTCGGTAAAGGTATTCAATCATTTTCAAAAAAGATAATTGAACATAATTTGGCTCATTTTATTGCAACAGATGCCCATAATATAGGCTCTAGAGGGTTCACGTTACAACATGCCTATGAAACAATCACAAAGGCATATGGAATACAACGTACATTTTATTTTAAGGAAAATGCTGAACAGCTATTAAAGAACCAAAATCTTACTGTTGAAAAACCAGTGCCATTCAAAAAGAAAATTTTAGGAATCTTTTAGATTGATTGTCAGGAAACGCTTTCATTATTATAAAAAAAATTTGCCTTCGTGTAAAGTTTTAGGGTTTATTGTTACTGAACGACCAATAGTTCGACTACAAAAAGCCCTTAGATTATAAGAGTATTTATAAAAATAGAAAAAAACATAAACAGCATATTTCATTCTTATATTAACAATGATAAGCATGTGAAATAGAATACAATACATGAAAACAGAATGTAATAGAGAGTAAATCAAACAATATTAAAAGGGGGAAATGTGGTTGGCCTACCGAAAACGATTAACACTTCTGGCCCTATTAGACTCATTAATAGTATTATCGGCCATTTATGTAAGTTATTTATTCTTATATCCGTATTTGGAAATATTTAAATTACCAACGCTCTTAGTCACATCAGTTTCTCTATTACTTAGCCATCATTTCTTTGCTTCTATTTATAAACTGTATAAGAAGGCCTGGGAATATGCAAGTATTAGGGAGTTACTGTCCATTGTCAAAGCCGTAAGCCTATCGGTAATTACTGTTATCTCCATCCAGTTAATGGTTTTTCAAGATGTTTATGTAAGAGCAATGGCATTGACGTGGATGATGCATGTCATCCTAATTGGCGGATCCCGTTTTTCATGGAGAATGCTGCGTGACCGCTTGATAAATAATCAAAAAGAAACCAGGAACACATTGGTTATTGGGGCGGGATCTGCTGGAACCATGGTTGTACGTCAACTTCTTAATAATCATGATACGGAACTTAAACCAGTCGCGTTCATTGATGATGATCCGAAAAAAGATAAGCTAGACATCTTAGGAATCCCGGTTGTGGGTAATTCTAAACATATTCCTGAAATGGTGGGGAAATTCAATATTGATAATATTGTCATTGCGATTCCCTCTTTAAGTAAGAAAGAATTGAAGGTCATCTTTGATGAATGTGTAAAAACGAATGCAAAAACGCAAATCATGCCGATGATCGAAGATATTATGTTAGGGAAAGTAGCCGTTAATCAGTTTAAAGAAGTGGAAGTAGAAGATCTTTTAGGAAGAGAACCCGTTGAATTGGATATAACCAGTATATCTGAATATGTAACAGGCAAGACAATCCTGGTTACTGGGTCTGGGGGCTCAATCGGTTCGGAGATTTGCCGTCAAATATGCAGATTCTCACCGGGCAAACTTATTCTTTTAGGACATGGGGAAAATAGTATTTATCAGATTGATATGGAACTGAAAAAGTTATATGCCGATCAAATTGAAATCATACCTGTTATCGCAGATATTCAAGACCGAGATAGGATTTTTGAAGTGATGGAAACCTACAGACCTGATGTTGTTTACCATGCTGCTGCACACAAACATGTTCCACTTATGGAATACAATCCTCGTGAAGCAGTTAAGAATAATGTTTTTGGTACAAAGAATGTTGCAGAAGCGGCAGATACTTTTGGTGTAGGTGCTTTTGTGATGATTTCATCTGATAAGGCTGTAAACCCAACAAATGTTATGGGATCAACCAAGCGCATTGCTGAAATGATCATACAGCAGTTAGCTAAAAATAGTTCAACAAAATTTGTTGCGGTTCGTTTCGGAAATGTTTTAGGCAGCAGAGGGAGTGTCATTCCTTTATTTAAAAAACAAATTCAAGCCGGTGGGCCAGTAACGGTCACCCATCCAGATATGACAAGGTATTTTATGACTATACCTGAAGCGTCCAGATTGGTCATTCAGGCAAGTTCTTTGGCTCGAGGTGGAGAGATTTTCGTTCTTGATATGGGTGAACCTGTTAAGATTGTTGAATTAGCAACAAACCTTATCCAGTTATCAGGTTATTCCATAGAGGATATTGGGATTGAATTCTCAGGAATACGTCCTGGTGAGAAAATGTATGAAGAGCTATTAGGGGAGAAAGAGGTTCATAGTGAAGCTGTGTTTCCTAAAATCTTTATAGGAAAAGCAGTACTGGAACAGGAAGAGGAAATTCATTATCTATTAAACTCATTTGACGATTTTTCCATAACAGAACTTAAAGAATTTGTTATAAATTTAGCAAATCGAAGAAAGAACAAAACTTTCTCAGCAGCAGTAAAATAGCCATAAGGAGGACTAACAAGTGAAAAAAATCACAAAAGCAATCATTCCGGCAGCCGGATTGGGTACGCGTTTTTTGCCTGCTACAAAGGCAATGCCAAAGGAGATGCTACCAATTGTTGATAAACCAACGATTCAGTACATAGTGGAGGAAGCTGTTGCATCAGGAATCGAAGATATTATAATAGTAACTGGAAAAGGAAAACGTGCAATTGAAGATCATTTTGATTTCGCTCCTGAACTCGAACAAAATCTAATGGCAAAAGGAAAAGTAGAGTTGCTCAATAAAGTACAATATTCCACTAACCTTGCTAATATCCATTACATTAGACAGAAAGAACCAAAAGGATTAGGTCACGCTGTATGGTGTGCACGTAAATTCATTGGGGATGAGCCATTTGCCGTACTTTTAGGTGATGATATTGTTCAAAGTGAAACGCCTTGCTTAAAGCAGTTGATTAATCAGTTTGAGGAAACAAACAATTCAATTATCGGAGTTCAAACCGTATCTAAAGAAGAAACAAACCGCTATGGGATAATAGATCCAGCTTTTCAAGATGGACGACTTTATCAAGTTGAAAACTTCGTTGAAAAACCAGTCTTAGGAACTGCTCCCTCCAATTTGGCAATAATGGGAAGGTATATTCTCACTCCTGAAATCTTCAGTATGCTTGATCAACAGGAAGCTGGTGCAGGAGGGGAAATTCAATTAACGGATGCGATTCAACAGTTGAACCAAATACAGCAAGTTTTTGCATATGATTTTGAAGGTAAAAGGTATGATGTTGGAGAAAAAGCTGGATTTGTGAAAACTACGATTGAGTTTGCTCTTCAAAATGAAAACATTAGAGATGAAATCATTGCTTATTTAAAAGAAGTAGTCCAAATTGGTGAAGGTACATTAGTTGAAAATTAAAATATTTATATTTAATCCGTGAATTTCAAATGAATAAAAAGAAGGAGTAATATAATGAAAAAAGTTTTAGTAACAGGTGCAGCTGGATTCATAGGTTTTCATCTTTCAAATCGCTTATTAAAAGAGGGTTTTAAGGTAATTGGCATTGATAATTTAAATGATTATTACGAAGTGAACTTAAAATACTCTCGGCTTGGATTACTCCAAGGACATGAAAACTTTACTTTTGAAAAGGCTGCATTAGAAGACAAAGAAGCAGTAGATTCGGTATTTTCTAATTACAAACCTGAAATTGTAGTTAACTTAGCTGCGCAGGCTGGGGTACGGTATAGTTTGGAAAATCCCCAAGCATATATTGAATCTAATATAGTAGGGTTCACTAATATTCTTGAAGGTAGCCGTCACCACAAAGTGGATCATTTGATTTATGCATCATCAAGCTCTGTATATGGCGCAAATACAAGTTTACCATTTTCAGTACATGATAATGTAGACCATCCAATTAGTTTATATGCTGCTACTAAAAAAGCTAATGAATTGATGGCTCATACCTATAGTCACCTTTATGGTATTCCAACTACCGGTTTAAGATTCTTTACTGTATATGGTCCATGGGGCCGACCAGATATGGCGTTATTCTTATTTACTAAAGCCATTATCACTGGCGAACCAATCAAGGTATTTAATAACGGTAATATGATGAGAGACTTTACATATGTTGACGATATTGTTGAAAGTATTTATCGTTTAACATTAAAAACACCGGAGCCGAACCTTGAATGGAACGGAAAAAAACCAGACCCCGGAACAAGTTATGCACCATATAAGGTTTATAACATTGGTAATAATAACCCAGTGAAATTAATGGATTTCATTGAGGCAATCGAAAGTAAACTAGGTATTGAAGCTAAGAAGGATTTCTTGCCTTTACAAGCAGGGGATGTTCCTGAAACATATGCAGATGTAGAGGATTTGTTTAGGGATATAAACTTCCGTCCAAAAACTTCTATTGAAAATGGTATTAGTAATTTTATAGATTGGTATCTAGAGTATTACAAGATTAACAAACAATGATTTATTTGATTTTCGAAAGGGTGTTTACGTGAAAGTTTATCCAATAATCAAGAGGTCCTTAGACTTTATACTTTCATTTACTGCAATGTTTTTTCTCTGGCCAATCTTTATAATTTTAGCAGTAATAATAAAAATAGACTCTAAGGGACCGATATTCTTCAAGCAAAAACGTGTAGGAAAAAACAAAGAGCATTTTCATATACTTAAATTTAGAACAATGAGGTCAGATACACCAAAGGATATGCCTACTCATTTGTTACAGAACCCAGATGCATTTATAACTAAAAGTGGAAAGTTTTTAAGGAAAACAAGTCTTGATGAACTACCTCAGATTATTAATATTCTAAAAGGAGATATGAGCATTATAGGCCCTAGACCTGCTCTATGGAATCAGTATGATTTAATTATCGAAAGAGATAAGTATGGCTCTAATGACATATATCCTGGCCTGACAGGTTGGGCTCAAGTAAACGGTAGGGACGAGCTACCTATAGAAGTTAAAGCGTCATTTGATGGAGAATATGTTGAAAAAATGAGTCTTTCATTTGATATAAAGGTCTTTATTAAGACAGTATTTAGTGTGCTTAGAAGTGAGGGAGTTAAAGAGGGGAGTAGTGAAGTAAAAACTGAACTTAAGAAAAAAATTAATAGTTAAAGTATTGTAGGGGGGAATTATGCTATTAGTTACAGGTATTACAGGGCATACAGGTAGGTATTTTCTACAAGAACTAGTGAAAAATAACTACAAAGACCCAATAAGGTGTATTGTAAGAAAAAATAGTAATGTTGAGTTATTAAAAAGAAGTGGTCTTGATATTGAAATAGTGGTCGGTGACTTGAACGATGAAAATTTCACAAATGAAATTATGAAAGATATTCACACAGTAATGCATATCTATAATATTCATCATTCTCCTAGTATAATACAAGCGGGTATTGCTAATAAAATAAAAAGAGCAATCTTAGTCCATACCACGGGTATTTATTCTAAATTTAAAGATGCTTCAATTGAATATATAAAGATAGAGAAAGAAGTAATAGAATTAGCCAAACAAAGTAGATTGAATTTAACTATATTGAGACCTACAATGATTTATGGTGACATGTGTGATCATAATATGAGTAAGTTTATAAAAATGATAAATAAAATGAAAATATATCCATTAATCGATAGTGGGAAAGGGTTAATTCAGCCTGTAAATGCTAGAGACTTAGGACAAGCATATTATAATGTTTTAATGAACCCTGAATTAACAAGTAATAAGCAATACAATCTGTCTGGGGATAAGCCAATTAGCATAAAAGTAGCACTTTCTATGATAAGCAATAAATTAAATAAAAAAACATTATTTATTCCTGTTTCATTAAAGTTAAGTTCTTATACTGCAAGCGTAATCAAAATTCTATCTCTTGGTAAAATAGATATAGTTGAAAAAGTCCTACGGATGGGAGAGAATCGGGCTTATAGTCATGAGTTAGCCACAAAAGACTTTAACTATACTCCAATGGATTTTGAAAAAGGAATAGAAATGGAAATAAATGAGTTTAATAATTAAGAGAATAAATAACACTAAAAATGAAAGTTGGCCTCTTTTATGAAAGTTATGATTTTATCAAGTTACGCTCCTACTTTGTTCTATTTTAGAGAAGATATGATGAAAGCAATGATTAATAATGGCCATGAAGTGATAGCAGCTGCTCCTGAACCAGTGGAAGAATGGGGGCATAAATTCAAAGAGCGTAATATAAAATATGTTTCTATTCAAGGAATAGAGCGTACTGGGACGAATCCAGTAAAAGATATTAGTGGTTTTTTTTCAATTCTTAAACAAATAAAAAAGGAAAAGCCAGATAAAGTTTTTGCTTATCAAGCAAAAACTATTATTTACGGTTGTTTAGCAGCTAAACTCGCAGGAGTAAAAGGGATTTATGCCCTAATGGGCGGGCTTGGTTCTGTATTTCGTAATAATGGCCAAAAAAGTTTTGCAAGAGATATTCTTAAAATAGAGTATAAATATGCTTTTAATGTCTGCGATAAAGTCTTTTTTCAAAACAAAGATGATTGTAATGAGATAATTAAGGCGGACTTATTAAAAAAGAATAAAATAATTATGATTAATGGCTCAGGTGTTAATTTAGATAAGTTTACAGAAAAAAACATTCCTGATAATCCAGTATTTTTATTCGTAGGAAGAATCATAAGGGATAAAGGAATAATTGAATACACTGAAGCTGCAAAAATAGTGAAAGAAAAATATCCTGAAGCAAGAATTCAGATATTAGGCTATTTTGATACAAATCCAACTGCAATTAAAGAAGAAGAGATTTATGAATACGTAAATAAAGGAGTAATTGAGTATTTAGGATCTTCTGATGATGTAAGGCCGTTTCTTGAAAAATGCTCAGTATATGTTTTGCCTTCTTATCATGAAGGAACACCTAAAAGTGTACTTGAAGCGATGGCTACGGGTCGCCCTATAATAACAACAGATGCTCCTGGTTGTAGAGAAACAGTAGTTAATAATACTAATGGTTTCTTAGTTCCAGTAAAAAACGCCAATAAGCTTGCTGAAAAAATGATTTGGATGATCGAGCATAAAAAAGAAGTTGAAAGAATGGGACAAGAAAGTCTCAGAATCTGTAAAGAAAAATTTGACGTAAACAAAGTTAATGAAGTGATATTAAAAACTATGGATTTATAAAATAAAATATTTCTAAAAGGGAAGGTAATCAATGAGTTTATATGAGGAAATAAAACAAAGAAAAGAAAAAATATCAGTTATTGGACTTGGTTATGTAGGTATGCCACTAGCGATATCATTTGCGAAAGTTACAGATGTTATCGGTTTTGATATTTCAAAAGAAAAGGTACAAAATTATTTAAATGGAATTGATGTTACTAAAGAAGTTGGAAACAAAGCGATAGAAGAAACTAAAGCATTACTTACATGGGAAGAAAAGAATTTAAGAGATTGCAAGTTTCATATAGTTGCTGTCCCAACTCCAATAAATTCAGACAAAACACCTGATTTAAAGCCTGTAATTGGAGCTAGTAAGACAGTTGGAAGAAACCTTACTAAAGGATCAATAGTTGTATTTGAATCGACTGTATATCCTGGTGTAACAGAAGATATATGTGTGCCTATATTAGAAGAAGAATCAGGATTAAAATATGGTGTGGACTTTAAGGTTGGTTACTCTCCAGAAAGAATTAATCCAGGTGATAAAGTACATAGACTTGAAACTATTGTAAAAGTTGTTGCTGGGATGGATGAAGAGTCACTAGGTGAAATTGCTAATGTTTACGAAATGATAATTGAAGCTGGGGTGTATAGAGCTGAAAGTATTAAAGTAGCAGAAGCAGCTAAGGTTATTGAAAATTCTCAGAGAGATATTAACATTGCCTTTATGAATGAGCTATCTATTATTTTTAATAAGATGGGGATAGATACGAAATCAGTTTTGGAAGCAGCTGGTACAAAGTGGAACTTCTTGAATTTTTCTCCGGGTCTTGTAGGTGGACACTGTATTGGTGTTGACCCATATTACCTGACCTATAAAGCAGAAGAAATGGGATACCACTCTCAAATTGTTCTTTCTGGTAGAAAAATTAATGATGATATGGGCAAGTATGTTGCTGAAAATACAGTGAAAAATTTGATTAAAGCTGATAAGCAAATTAAAGGTGCAAAAGTAGCTATTTTTGGCATTACTTTCAAAGAAAACTGTCCTGATGTAAGAAATACAAAAGTGATAGATATAAAATTGGAATTAGAGGAATATGGTATTGATGTAAAAGTAGTAGACCCATTAGCAGATAAAGAAGATTTATGGCATGAATATAGAATTAATCCTTGTGATATTAATGAAATAAAAGAAATGGATGCTTTGATTTTTGCAGTACCTCATGAAGAATTCAAATCTTTGAATATTAAAGATATTAGGAAAATGTATTGGAATCATAAACCGGTTTTAGTTGATGTTAAAGGAATGTTTAATAGAAAAGAAGTGGAGAGTGAAAACTTTTTATACTGGAGACTCTAACTAATTATTTGTTTAACGATCTTTTGGTGAATTATATTAAAATTGGTTTTAAAGTATTAACTTATACTACAATTATCTTTTTTTAGGGGCCATTGTAATATGGCCCTATCTTAATTTGACTATTGATTTAAATAGTCAATATTGGGTTTTAAATTATTTTTTATGAAAATCAAAAGGAAAAGTTTGAAAAAAGGAGAGTTTATATGAAAGTACTCCATATTATTAATAATCTAGGTTCTGGTGGTGCAGAAAAACTAATAGAAGAATCTTTGCCATTATTTAATAAGATTGAAGGAGTAAAAGTAGATGTTTTACTACTTACAGACGATAATAATGTTTTTCAGAATAACTTAAATGAATTTAATGTAAATGTATTACCTTTAAAAAAAGTATATAGTCCATTAAATATATTTTATATAAGAAATTTTATTATTAAGGGGAAATATAATATTGTTCATACTCATTTATTTCCAACAAATTATTGGACATCGATTGCTTCAAAATTAATATTTAAAAATAAACCTTCGTTTATTACTACAGAACATAATACACATAACAGAAGACGAGAAAAATTCTATTTTAGATATTTAGATAGAATTATATATTCAAATTATTCTAGAGTAATTTCTATTAGTCAGAAAACTCAGGAAAATTTAACATCCTGGTTGGACTCTAAACAAAAAAGTTTCGAGAAATATCTCGTGATTGAAAATGGAATTAATTTCGAAAAATTTCACAAATCAAAACCTTATCTTAAATCACAAATCAATGAAAAATTCAATGAAGAAAAAATATTAATATGCATGGTAGGGAGCTTTTCAAAACAAAAAGATCAAATTACGTTAATTAAGGCAATGAAAGGTTTATCAGAAGATGTACATTTATTGTTAATAGGAGAAGGATCTTTAAAAGCTCAAAATGAATATTTGGCAAAAGAATTAGGAATAGAACATAGAATACACTTTTTGGGATTTAGAAATGATGTTGCCAGAATTTATAAGACTTCAGATATAGTTGTACTCTCTTCAAAGTGGGAAGGTTTTGGATTAGCTGCAGTTGAGGGAATGGCTACTGGAAAGCCAGTAATAGCAAGTGACGTTACAGGTTTAAAGGAAGTGGTAGAAGGAGCGGGGATTTTGTTTAAGAAAGGTGATAGTTTAGATCTAGCTGAAAATATTAATAATCTAATTATCAATGGGGAAGAATATAACAAGGTTTCAGATAAGTGTTTAAAAAGAGCTAGTAATTATAGTATTGAAAAAATGGTAGAAGGTTATATGAATTTATATTTAAAGGTATGACACTACAAATTAAATTATATTTTTGAATGGCTAAAAAGAATGGTTGCATTTCTATATAATACTTTAAATGACAGGTTAAGAGATGAGTAAAAAGAAAAATAAGGAGAAATTCAATGTACAAAAAAGTTAAAATACTACATTATGTCCCTGGGTTTGATCATGGTGGGATAGAATCACGATTGATTGATTGGTATAAAAACATAGATAGGGATAAAATACAATTCGATTTAATCAAATTAACGCCAGATACAGAAAATCCCCTTATAGTAAAATTTAAAGAATTAGGAGGTAAGGTATATACTCTACCAAAATTTTCACCTAAGACATACTTCAAATACCAGAAAGAGTTAAAAAAGTTCTTTAATGAACATGATTATAATGCAGTACACTGTCATTCACCAATAACAGGACACTTTGTTCTCCAAAGAGCTATGAAAAGTGGCATTCCTATAAGAATTCTGCATTCAAGAACAACTCAATTTAATAGTGATAGTTCTTTCATACCTATTAGAAATTATTTGAAAAAATTATCGACTATTTATGCAACAGACTATTTTGCCTGTTCAAAAGAAGCTGGTACTTGGTTATTTGGTGAGAAAGCTATACTAGATAAGAAAGTTAAAATCATAGATAATGGAATAGAGGCAGAAAATTTTATTTTTAATAATAATACTAGAATGAAACTTCGAGAGAAATTAAAACTAAATAATAACTTTGTAATTGGAAATGTTGGGAGATTTTCAACTGTTAAAAATCATTCCTTTATGATTGATATTTTTAATGAGATATGCAAAGTAAATAAGAATTCTATATTAATGCTTTTAGGTGACGGGCCAACTGAAGAAAATATCAAGGCAAAGGTTAAAGAATTAAACTTGGTTGATAAGGTACTGTTTTTGGGTAGGCAAACGGACGTTGAAAAATATTTGCAAGCTATGGATGTGTTTTTATTTCCATCTCAATTTGAAGGTTTTGGTACAGTTGCTATAGAAGCACAAACTGCTGGTTTAAGGTGTATAGTATCCGATGGAGTACCTTTTTCAGTTGATGTTACTGATTTAATTGAACATTTACCATTGTCCATTGGTCCTGAAAAATGGGCTGATAATATATTACAATATTCAAAAGGTTACAAGCGCAATAATATGTATGAAGAAATAGTTAGAGCAGGGTTCGATGTTAAAAGTACTATAAAGTTCTTAGAGAAGTTTTACTTATCTGATCTTTGAGTGTATATTAACCTAGGTTAATATACAGAAAAAAAGCACCAGCATTTTATACAGGTTATCTTAATTGGATTTTTTTATTTATGGAAGAAAATCTCAAAAAAATATACTCAAAGCGTAAATTTTGCAAATTGCTTAAAGGATTTAATTATGTGGGCTGGAAAATAAAAAATGAATTATAAACAAAAATTATGATTTAGCTGTTTTGCGATGGAGGATTATATGTTGCGTTTTCTATACTTTATAAATTTCAATTTTTTAAACAAAAATAATGGTAATAGGTCTATTAAGAAAATTAAATATATTATACTAAGAAAGATTGCAAATCTTTGGGTAAACCTTCTCTATAGATTACCATTTAAGTATAAAACGATAGGTATTAATAATAATGTTAAAAGACAAAATAAAGTTATCGTTTCCCTTACAACATTTCCAGCTAGAATTGACGTTATCTGGATAGCTATAGAATCACTTCTAAGACAGACATATAGACCAGATGAAATAATATTATGGTTAGCAAAAGATCAATTTAATGGGTTAGATAACTTACCTAAAAAATTAATTGAACAACAAAAAAGGGGATTGAGCATTCGTTTTTGTGATGAAGATTTAAGGTCACATAAAAAGTATTACTATGCTTTTAAGGAATATCCAAAAGACATCATTATAACAGTAGATGATGATGTTATTTATCCAAAAAATACGCTGGAGGTCTTAATAGAGCTAAATAAAATTTATCCCAACAATATCTGTTGTAATCGAGCTCATTTAATAAAAATGAAAAAAGATAAAACGATAGAAAGTTATAAAAAATGGACTCATAATCCTACTGGTTTTATAGGCCCTTCAAAATTATTATGCCCTACAGGTGTCAGTGGTGTACTTTATCCCCCAAATTCAATTGATTTAGAAGTCTTTAATAAAGATAGTATTAGGAGTCTATGTTTCTATGCAGACGATCTTTGGCTAAAAATAATGTCATTGAAAAATAATACTAGTGTAATTAAATCATCCAACTTTTCCTATGATCTTTTTACAATTGAGTCTAGCCAAAAGGAATCTCTAGGAGAGATTAATGTTGCTGGAAACAAGAATGATGAGCAACTTAAGTCAGTATTAAATAAGTATAATGTACCTTTTGATTGAGTTTTCATGAAAATCAACAATAGTGAGATACCCTCATTATTGTTGATTTTGATATTAACTTGTGTGTTCAAATGATATTTTTTCTCTGCTAAGGTTATTGATGTCTAGGAAGAGATTAAAAAATTAATTATAATTAACATCTTTTCTAAAGAAATATATATCAATAGGTTAGATAAGTTAAATTTTCAATTTCACTAAGGCAGAATATACTGTTTAATATTTAAGTGATCTAATTTAATTAAGAAGAAATGAGAAATAAAAGTTACTAACGGTGCAAATGGTCACGACTGTTTTTCGGGTAGGAGATAAAACACATGAATAACAATTTAATTAAAAAATTTCTTTCTTTTTCATATGGTAGTTTTTTAGGTCTTATTATTGGATTTATTACAACGATGATAACAACAAGAATATTGCAGCCAGAGGAATTCGGTAAAGTTTCGATGTTTACTTTAGCAATTAATATATCAATGATATTTGCTATTTTTGGCACGGATCAAGCATTTGTCAGGTTTTTTTATGAAGAGGAAAAATCTAAAAGAGGCGGTTTACTATATAATTGTTTGAAACCAGTCTTCTATTTAACTTTATTTTTACTTCTGACATTTTTATTCTTCCAAAAAAAATTATCTCTAATGTTATTTGGGGAGTACAATAGTATAGTTGCAGTAATGTTGGCGTTGGGGATTGTAGTACAGATTCTATACAGGTATGCTTCCTTGGTAATTAGAATGCAACAAAAGGGGCATTTATTTTCTTTAATTGAGTTATTAAATCGTATATTTACATTCATTTTAATTATAATGTTTTACTTAATAATGGGCCCTACTTTTGAAATAGTTGTATATTCAACAGTGTTTACCTTTTTATTACTTACTATTTATCTAATATATAATCAAAAGAATATCTGGAGTTTTAAGTACTTTTCAGAGAATTCTTTAAAGCATAATAATAAAGATATACTTAAATATAGTTATCCACTAGTCTTAACAACTCTAATTACATGGCTTTTTGAAGCGTTTGATAAAATTGCTTTAAGACAATGGGCGGATTTTCAAGAATTAGGGTTATATTCTTCCGCTTTCAAAATTGTAGCTCTACTTACAATTTTCCAGAAGGTCTTCGCAACTTTTTGGACCCCAGTAGCATATGAATCTTTTGAAAATAACCCCAAAAACACGATGATTTATAGTAACGTATCAAAAATAGTTACTTTCTTAATGTCTATTGTAGCAATAGTAACGATCATGGCTAAAGATTTAATTGTAGTTTTACTTGGGCCCGAATATCAAGAGGCTAGTAAAATTCTTCCTTTTCTAGTTTTTATGCCATTGATGTATACAATTTCTGAAACAACTGTATTAGGTATAAATTTTTATAAAAAGCCTAAATGGCATATTGTAATAGCGGGTGTTTCTTGTATATGTAATATAATAGGGAATTGGGTATTGGTTCCACAATTTGGAGGGTTAGGAGCTGCACTTTCTACAGCTTTCTCTTTTCTTGTGTTTTTTATGTTAAGAACACATATTTCTCTAAAATATTATAAAGTGAATTATGGACTAGGGAAGTTATATACCTCAATTGTAATTGTTACTATAGTTAGTAGTCTTGCAACTTTTAATGATAGGTTTTTATTTAATTTGGTTTTTGGAGCTATTTGCATTATTTTTTTAGTTTTTCTATATATTAAAGATATAAAGTATATATACGCATTAAAGCGGACTTAATATCCGGTAATATTAGCCGGATATTAAGTCCTAAATAATAATGTTTGAAGTTCGTCGTAAGTTTTCAGATTTCTTTTGTGAAAAGACGATATTTGTTTGCTAAAACTCTATGGGGTATAAACACAACAAGGAACTATAATATAAGTGGTTCTGTGGAACGTGATTAATTTTGAGTATTGTATTTAGATTTTTGGTGGATAGCTTCTTATATAAAATTTATTAAGTACGAAACAAGATGATAAATTAGGATTCTAAAAAGGAATGGTACAATGTTTTTTCTATTAAGTTTACTCAACGTACTTTTATATTTAATAATTGGAAAGACAGCAGTGATTTTTTCATTTATTTCAATAATTATCTTATATAGAAGATATAAAGGGGGAACATTGAGGGCATTTTTGCCAATAATAATATTCACATCGGCATTTTATAATATTAATCTAGTATCTAATTTTTCATTGATGGAATTGTGTTTGATTATATATATTTTAATTATATTTATAAATACTTTATGTAAAAACTATAAAGTAAATATATTAGTTTTCTTACTTGCTTTATCCTCTATCGTATTTATTTTAATAGGTGTTATTTTATCACTAGATCCTATAGAGAGTTTTAAGAATACATTAAATTTAATTCTTTTTATTTTAGTTATACTAGTTACATTTCTATATGTTGATAATAATCCTACGATTAAAAAAGAAGAGGTACATAGTTATACAAACATGTATTTATCAGTTTGTATTTCTTTGGCAATTGGTTTGGTTTTTCAATATTTGTCTTTTGGTATATTCAATATAAAATTGGGGGAAATTTTTACTTATTCCGAAAGAACGATTTTCAATCTATATTTTATTCCAAAAAGTACACTTTCTGCATTCGTTTGTAGCGGCGCTATTATAATGTTAATAAGATTATATAAAAATTTCGAATTGCGAAGTTTTATAGTTTTTAGTTTATTATTATTCGCAAATATTATAAACACTTCTCGAACTGGCTTAGTTGTATTAATACTAGTTTTTACTTTATATGTAATTATGAATACTAAATATATTTATAAAAATTATAAATCTTTCCTATTAATATTTATATTAATAATAAGTTTTTTTGGAGCTTCTCAATTGCTTTTAGAAAGTAGAACATCTACAGCTTTACTTGATGATAATGGAAGATTTGATTTAATATTTAACTCTAAGGAAGTAATATATGATAATTTAATTTTAGGTATAGGTTCAAGCTGGCCCGATTTACATAAGTATGGGATTACTATGGAAATTCATAACTTTGTAATTCAATATCTACTACAAATGGGAATCATAGTTACAATATCTCTATTATTTTTATTATTTTACATTCTAACCAAGATTTTATATTCAGATTACTTTTATGTTGTTTTATTTGTTTGTCTAGTGGGGGCATTTTACACTTATTGGCATAATTCCTTATTTATTAATCCTATAATAATAATTGGAATCATCTGTACAAAAAGAAATTATAAGTTGTTATAAATCTATATTAAAAAATAATATAATGTAGTTATTGTTAACTTTATTCAACTTTAATATACTTATGATCAATTCTATAAAGTGTAAGTGTAATACTTCATCATGAAATTTGCATAATAAGATAGGTCGAAATCAAATAGACCTAGTTATAAACTGATTGAGGGAGGAACTCGTATTTTAATGTTTTCTTGATAAATAGTTCCATTCCTTATTTGATTTGTATCAAATAATTTTTTCCGTTGGGAGTATGGAGGATAATTGTACTCTTTCGCAATATAGTATAATGTCTAATTATACTATTGTTGTTTTAGTAAGATAGCTACTTAATGGTGTTAAAATTAAAAAGCTTGTCTATATTAGATATTCTATACTAAAAACTTGATATTTCATTAGCATTACAGGACAATTTTCTGATTGGGATCCAACTTGTACAGAAAATTGTCTTGAGATTTTTTAGTTATAGCATCTTATATTCTAGTTATTGAGATGACCAAATCAGGTTTTTCAGACTAAGATTAGGCATCAAGGAGATTTTAGAAATACTATTAAAAAAATAAACCTTTTTTTATTTAGTAAAGTTTTATTTTATTCACTCAAGTATTAACTCTTAATCCACTTTCCATATATATTAGTTACAAACCAAGAAGTATCGTTAGCTTTTTTAACTGTTACTTTACTACCCATACTGGATAGTGTCAAAGTTGTTGAATCAAATGGAAAGAATGATTGGCCATCTTTACACTTTATAATATAAGAAAAATTTTCTTCGTTGATAAATGTGATTTCTTCATTGTGCATTTTAGTTGCATCTAATATTTTTGTAACCGGAGTTTGTGCTCCTTTGTTTGAAAAAATAGTATAAAAATCGTCATCGAACATAACGGGACCTGATTCTGTATCTACTAATTTATGAACTTTATTTTGATCAATAACCATGCAACTTTCATCTAACATCTGAGCGAACTTGATAGTGCCATTTATTTTTTTTGTATTACATAAAATGAAATTTTTTGCTGGGTTTTTGTTTGTAATGTCATTTACTATGATTGCCTTCTTTAATGGATCCTTCCTTGAATGAAATAAGATTAAATCATTAAATTCTACTCCACCTAAATGATAAGTGTTTGGTGTTGATGAATTATTTGGGTCAAATAAAGATATAGCAGCATTACTTTCTAAGTATTGCCCCTTTTCAACATTAGGATATAATAATTTAAAATTATTAAAAGTTATTTTTAATCCAACATCATACCATCTATATAGGCGTATACCGTTTTTGAGATTATTTTTTGTTTGACAATTATTTAAGATTATTTCTCCTTTTAGGTTTTTTATGGCAACCCGATTAAAATAGTTTCCACCCTGATTTCCTGTGAAATTACTCATTAATGTTTCAAATCCATATAATCCACCTTCGGTTATGACATTATTCATTGTTATTGAAACGTTTTTTATTGGTGATTCATCCTTATCACCAAATAAAAGCCATAAACAAAAGAATACTCCCCGTTTACCGTTACTCTTTAAAATAATATTATCAAAGACTATACCTTCTAAAAACATGGTATCATTGTCAGGTTCAAAATCTATACCTGCTTGTGGGTCTGCACCTGTTGAGTTATTGAATTGACTGTTCTGCACATATAACCCTTTAACACTACTCACTGTTAGTCCATTTCTTCTATTGTCATCACAGATTACATTATTAATCCATGTGTTTCCCGAGAATCTAGTACCTTGCATAGGAACAGCACCGATATATATTCCATCTCCCCAACACTCGATTACTTTCGCGTTTTGTATTTTTACGTTAGTAGTACCTTGTAATGTAATTCCGTGCCCCCACTCTCCTGAAGTTCCTATATGACTATATTTATCACCTATTATAGAAAGGTTTAATAATGTAACATTAGAAACATCTTTAATGAATAATATATTATATTCTTTTAACCTAGATGGATTTTTAATAAAAATAGCACCTTCTTCAAATTCTAATATTGAATTACTTTTGACAATAATATCCTCTTCAATGTGATATTTTCCAGTTTTAAAGATAAACTTTCCATTTCCGTTAAATAATAAGTTATTGATATTCGTACTATCATTACTAGTGCCAGTGGGTTGTATTACCTTTACTGAATTTGGGTAATTATTTTCTTTTGATTTCTCGTTAATATCTTTTAATATATCTAATCGTTGGAATATCAAGTTATCCCCCTCCTTTTTGACTGTATAGCCAAAAAAGAAACCAAAAATTAAAAGTAAACTAGTCCATAGAAAATTTCTTCGTTTCAAGCTCTTTCTCTCCCTTTTATTTTGTTTTATTAACTATGTAGATTTGAGGATAGCTAAATAAAAAAAATTCAATTTAATCTAATGATATACCTTCTTCTATTAAACACTTAGTTTTAGTTTTTTTGTTAAATGAATGATAAAAAGTTAAAAGTTCTAATATTGAATTATTTATTTTTCCTAATTAATATATTATAGCTTAAGGTTTATGATGAAGGATTTTAGATTATAATCCAATATTCCTTAATCCGAAAGCTTGAAAAATATATTGAGACATAATTTAAACTCATGCTATGATTACAAACAGAGTTATAATGGGGTAGTTTAAGGGGACAAAATAGATAACTGAATTTAGTAATATTGACTTATTAAACTTAATCTAGCAATCACTTATACTCATTTTTCACTAGGTATTATAGTATATTTGAATACCTTGAAATCTCTAGTTTTAATTTTAATTTTAAGAAATAGATCTGTTTTTATAAAAAGGAGAAGATGATGAATAATAATTACGAGGTCGATTTGTCTATTTTACATAATGAATTAATATTATTACTGGAATTAACTAATGGAAATGATACAGTAACGATTGAAGAAGAATTACTTTTAAATATAGACTGGAACAAATTTCTACAGCTGGCAAGGCATCATCGAGTTTTCCCATTAATTTATTCAAAGATAAATAAGATAAATAACGAATTTATTCCTTCTCATGTAGTTCAAACTCTATATCAAGATTATAAAATAAATACTATAAAAATGCTTCAACTAAGTGGGGAAATGGGGGAAATAAGCAAATATTTTTCTGAGAATTCTATAAATCTCCTTTATTTAAAAGGTCCAGTAATTGCTAATGAAATATACGGTGACATTTCTCTTAGAACTTCTAAGGATTTAGATATTCTTGTTGAAAAGAAAAATTATAATAGAGTTGAAAAACTACTTTTAAATCTTGGATACGAGAAGGAAGAACATTCAAAAACATTTATTGATTGGAAATGGAGGAAACACCATGAGGCATTCTTTCATCCAGAAAAGAAAATTCAGATTGAAATTCATTGGCGACTTCATCCTGCACCCACTAAAGAACCGAGTTTTAATGAAATGTGGAAACGAAAAAGAGAGAGTAAATTGACTGGTCATCCAGTCTATTATCTAGGAAAGGAGGATTTATTTTTATATTTAGTTGCTCATGGTTCCAGGCATGGATGGTTTCGACTTCGATGGTTGGCGGATATCGACCAAATGGTAAGAAAAGATGAAAGTACAAACCAAGATAAAATAATTATAAAAAAGTTTCAATATTACCATTTGGGAAAACAAAACGATCTTTTAATAGGACAAGCACTAATACTAGCCTCTCTATTGTTAAAAACCCCAATTAGTAAAGATAAACATACATATACAACAGGGAAAAAATCTAGAAAGTTAGCAAATTTAGCTATAACTAATATAGTAGAAATAGGGAATACAGAATTTGATTATATAAAAGAGAATATGAATAATGCCCAAGGAAATCATTTTTGTTCAAAAATTCGAAAATCTCTCTCTTTTAACCTTTATAAATTTTCAATAAAGTCAAAAATACAGAAGGTAATTTTTATTCTTACATTATTAACTCCTAGTTCTAAAGATATAGATACAATAAGGCTGCCTAAACCCCTATTTTTTTTGTATTATCCTTTACGTCCATTTTTGCTGATTTGGAGAAAGATTAGTAAAAATGTTAATTAGGGTTATGAGGTAAAAACGGGATGGGGAATACTATATGAATTTACATTTTAAGTCTTAAAAGTGAAATGTTGAGGTAGTGAAATAATTTAGACAAAACACCAAATGGGTATGCATATTCATACCCATTTGGTGTTTTCTTAAGAAAAAAATTAATCTAGCCCTTCAGTGGAAAAAGCTTTTCTTTAATTAATTGACTATCCTAGTTAAATCGAATCATATTAATGGTTTTTAATAATAAGCTTACTTAAAGGATATAATTGGAAATGTAGAATAAACCCAAAATTATTGGATCTTTCTTCATTTACGTTTTATATTTCTAAACAAAATGTTCTCACATGAAGAACCATTTTTTGCTTTAAAAACTTGTTGACATAGTCATAAATAGGTGGTAATTTTAGCTTATGTAATTCGTTATAAAGAACAGGGCGTTCTCAAATGAGATATAATGGTTGTCAATATTATACCGATTGTAAAAATCATCAGAAGATAAACAGTAGTACATTTAAAATAGAATATTATTCAAAGTGAATTTATTTATATAAAAAATTGTATATCCAGATCAAAGATATTTGTTGATGAATTCATGAAGAAAGGATGAATATAAATGCCTCTATTTCTAATGAAAGAAGTATGGACACCTTTAAAATTAGTTGGTGTGAAATTTTTTAAGTCAGATGATAGTAGTATTTTCATCAAGGTAATGAACCAACGGAGGAGAAAGATCAAGTAATAATAGTAATTATACTGTATTTTTATCTTGAAAATGTGAATTTATTGGTGGTGGATTTAACACCAACCATACATAAAGAAACGATCAGGAGGAAAACATGAGTGCTATAGCCGGTATTTATCATTTTAATGAAGAGCCTATGAATCTTCAATATTGCCATAATTTGATGACGGCTTTACAAAAGTACCCTTCTGATTCAGTCCAAATGTGGCATTCAGAAAAGGTTTTTCTCGGTTGTCATGCTCAATGGATCACGCCTGAATCTGTTGGGGAGCAGCTCCCGCTATATGATTTTGAAAGACAATGTACGATTACTGCTGATGCCATTATTGATAATCGTGATGAGTTATTCCAGAGGTTACAAGTGAAGCCATCCGATCAAAAGGGCATGACGGATAGTGAACTGATTCTCCTCTCCTATTATAAGTGGGGGGAAGATGCTCCCAAATTCTTAGTAGGGGATTTTGCTTTTGTCATTTGGGACGAAAAGAAACAGAAGTTGTTTGGGGCAAGGGATTTCTCAGGAAGCAGAACCCTTTATTACCACCAAAATCATCAGAAATTTACCTTTTGCACTACCATGGAACCGCTCTTGTCATTACCTTTTATTGAAAAAAAGTTGAATGAGCAGTGGCTTGCTGAGTATTTGGCTGTATCGGGAATGATTGATGCAGTGGATTCTTCATTAACGCCGTATACAACCATAAATCAGATCCCGCCATCTCATAGCTTATCAATAGAGAACAATAGGGTAAATTTAAAACGATATTCCTATTTAACTCAACGGGCTAAGTTAAAACTTAAATCTACTGAAGATTACATAGAAGCATTTCAAGATGTCTTCAAGGAATCTGTTACATCTAGATTAAGAACGCATCGGAAAGTTGGCGCCCAGTTGAGCGGTGGGTTGGATTCCGGGGCTGTTGTTGGCTTTGCTGTGAATCAATTGCAGCGGGAAAACATGGCACTTCATACATATAGTTATATTCCTCCCGAAGATTTTAAAGATTTTACTCCTAAATACTTATTGGCTGATGAGCGGCCTTTCATCAAATCGACGGTAGGATATGTTGGCGGCATTATTGATCATTATTGTGACTTTAAGGGGAAAGATTCCTATTCTGAAATGGAAGAATTTCTCGACATCATGGAGATGCCTTATAAGTTTTTTGAAAATTCTTTCTGGTTGAAAGGGATGTTTGAAAAAGCGAATGAGGATGACATAGGTGTTTTGCTTAATGGAGATAGAGGAAACTTTTCAATTTCCTGGGGATTCCCGTTGGAATATTACTCCCTTCTATTAAAAAGGCTAAAGTGGGTTCGACTATATCAAGAGTTGGAACAATATAGAAATAATGTTGGCGGATCTAGATTGCGAAAGGTGAAAACAATTGCGAGAATCGGCTTTCCAATCATTGATCGGATCTTCCCTGAAGGCACTCCATATAAAATTCCTTCCTTAATCAATCCAAGATTTGCAGAAGGAATTGGCGTATATGACAAATTTAAAGAATATGGCATGGATGAAACAGGCTGGTATTCGAATTCGGATATTTTTAATGAAAGAAAAAAGCATTTTGAAGATATCTTTCAATGGAATGCTGGGAACACGCTTTCCACCAAACTCTCATTAAGATATAAGTTGTGGAAGCGAGATCCGACGAATGATATCCGTGTTATTCGCTTTTGCTTATCTCTCCCGGAAAGTCAATATGTACAGAATGGGATGGATCGTACCCTGATTCGAAATGCTACAGTGAATTTCTTACCCGATAAAGTAAGGTTAAACCAACGATACAGGGGTGTGCAAGGTGCTGATTGGGTTCACAGAATGCTGCCCAAATGGGAAGCATTCACAGATGAGTTGGAGCAGATGAGAGCAGATAAAAAAGCATTAGAATATCTAGATATTCAAGCAATTAACAAAGCACTAATAAAGATTAAAGAAGGGGCTAGGCCAGAGTACGCCCCTGATCCTGATTATAAGCTTTTAATGCGTAGCTTAATCGTATATCGATTTTTAAAAAAATTTCATTAAAAGGAGGTGATTAGTATGAAAAAGGAATGGAAAAAGCCTGAATTAGAAGTTCTTGATGTTAATCAAACAATGCTTGGAACAGATGGTGATTACACAGATGCTGCATTTCCAGCAGGCACGCCTAAAGGTGACATAACTTTTAGTTAAACTTTGTACGCAACAAAGTCTGTTAGGTTTCCCCTAAGCCCCTATTTATCCAGTTAATAGGGGTATGACTTCAAGAAGTATTAAACATTAGACCTATTAAGAGACGTTATTTATGTACGGGGGTTTTTATATGATCGGTATCAAAACAAGGACTGTTTATGAAGCGTATGGTTTAACCGTCTCAAGTGATATAGCTTTGCCTGAATTGCTTCCTATTAATATAATGGATGATAAAACGGATATCGCTATCGAAAAAGCTGATCTTCATACATTATGGTCAGAGCATTCAGTTCCTGATGATGATTTTGTCATTAAGAAAGACTGGATTATGTTCCATGTTTCCAATACGGCCATTTTCTTGATCCAAGGCGGTAATAGAATAGAATTTTGTCCAATTGATGCGGCACAAGAAGATGAGATTCGGCTTTATATCCTCGGAACTTGCATGGGTGCCATTTTGATTCAAAGAAATATCCTTCCTATACATGGAAGTGCGGTAGCCATAGATGGAAAGGCATATGCGATTGTTGGTGATTCTGGTGCTGGTAAATCCACTCTTGCTTCAGCTTTTTTAAAAAGGGGCTATAAGCTCATGAGTGATGATGTCATACCAGTAACATTGAATAATGAAAATATACCCATTGTAACACCTTCGTATCCACAACAAAAATTATGGTTGGAGAGCTTAAATCATTTTGAAATGGATTCAAATAACTATCAGCCACTCATTGTTAGAGAAGATAAATTCGCTGTTCCTGTTCAAGATCAATTTATTACCGAACAACTCCCGCTTGCTGGTGTATTTGAATTGATCAAGGGTGAAAATGCCGAGATTGAAATTAAGCCAATACCATTTCTTCAAAGATTTTATAAACTGTATCATCATACATACCGCAATTTTTTTATTCAAAGATCTGGTTTGATGGACTGGCATTTCAACACTTCTGCCAAAATGATTAAGAAAATTGAGTTTTTCCAATTACGTAGACCAACGAATCGTTTCACGGCTCCGGACTTATCCGAAATAATTTTACATGCATTAAAAAGGGAGGAAAGTGTTCATGAATATCAATAAACTTGATACAAAAAATCTATATAGTCAAAGTCCAGGAAACATAGTAAGTGACATGGATGGGGAAAAAGTCATGTTAAGCGTTTCTAACGGTAAATACTATAATTTAGGTGAACTGGGCGGGGAAATCTGGGAGCTGATGAAGGAACCCATTACGATTCAAGCGTTAGTTACAACCTTACAGTCCCAATACAATGTCGATCAAACCGATTGTAAAGAGCATGTCACGGACTTTTTAAGTCAATTGCTGGAACAAGGCTTAGTCAGCATCCATTCCTAGTATCATGAATCTTTAGTCTAGGAGGCTAAAACAATGAATATCGTTAAGAAAGCTCAGACTTTTTTAAAATTAAATCTCAAGACAAAGCTGCTGTATATCGAAGCCTTTTTACATTTAGGCCGAGCCCGCTATCTTAAAAGCATTTCCTTTGCAAAAGTTGCCCCAACACTTGGTGAACAGATGAAAGAGTCATCATATGAATTGAATGCAGCGGATAAAGAGAGTTTAGCAAATGTATCGCGGGCTATAAAAATTATGAGCCGCTATACCATTTGGGAAAGCCAGTGTCTAGTAAAGGCAATGGCGGCTATGAAGATGCTCGAAAAACGAAAGATTGATAGCACTCTTTACTTAGGTACAGCAAAAGATGAGAATGGAGGGCTCATTGCACATGCATGGCTGCGCAGTGGACCTTTTTATATAACGGGAGCTGAAGTGATGGATAGGTTCACTGTTGTTTCTATGTTCTCTAAAGAGAATGTAATTAAGGGTCTTAAAGAACAAGAGTCTAGTTAACGGTCTTAACACATTCAATTTTAACCCAATAAACCCTCCAAGGTCCAGGAGTCCACGCCTCATTACCTCACCCATACTTTCTTCATTGTGAATAATACTCTTAGAAAAGTGAATACCCAATACCTTTCCTTCCATTTTCGCGCTTTACCACCGGTAACATGGAGGAAAACGACTAAATATGGACTGTGAATGGAGGATATGGTGATGAAGCATCTGTTACTTTTTACAAAACGAATACATGACTATTCGGGAAAAATATTATATATCAATCTTGTTTGTATGATACTAATAGGTTTTTTGGAAAGTGTAGGGATTTTCTTATTGGTTCCATTGATTGGATTGACCGGTGTAATGGATATAAAAACGGATGAAGTGCCTTTCTTAAGCTGGGTTAATGAATTATTCATCGGAATGCCGGAAACGCTCAGCCTTTTAATAATACTTGGCGCTTATGTGTTATTAATGGTGGGGCAAAGTATTTTTAAGCGGAATCAAACAATCTTGGGAGTGAAAATCCAACAAGGTTTTGTTAGAAAGTTAAGGGACGAGGCGTATGGAAGTCTTCTGCAAGTCAATTGGGGATTTTACTTGAAAAAGAGGAAATCCGATATTATCAACATCATGACAAATGAAACCTTCAATGTAAGTGCAGGGATAAATTTGTTTTTACAGTTCATTTCCTCCCTTATTTTTACTTTCATTCAAATCGGCATAGCTTTTTATTTATCTGTTCCAATGACGAGTTTTATAATAGCCTTTGGGTTCATTCTCATTTTATCGTCACGGAAATTTGTGAAAAAGTCTCAGTCTATTGGGAAGGAAACCTATCAATTAACACAAACCTATTTAGCGGGCATGACAGATCACCTTAACGGAATGAAAGATATAAAAAGTAATTCACTAGAGGAATCTCATTTGAATTGGTTTCTGTCTTTAAGTGAGAGAATGGAAAAAAACAGAATCAAGTTAACGACTTTAAATACTACCTCCCAAATGATCTTCAAAATTGTATCTTCAGTCTTAATTGCCATTTTTGTATTTTTTTCGATAAAGATGTTCATGGCCCAGCCAGCACAATTAATGCTGATTACGGTTATTTTTTCGAGATTATGGCCAAGGTTTACTAGCATTCAATCTAATTTAGAGCAAATAGGATCTACGCTACCATCTTTTAAAGCGCTGTCGGATTTACAAAACCAATGCAGAGATGCAAGAGAGTTATATGAATGCGATTATAAAAATATCAAGCCTATTGAAATTGAACAAGGGTTGGATTGCCGTAATGTTTATTTTAGTTATGATCAAAATAAGGACACCTATGCACTTAAAAATATACACATACACTTACCATCCAACCGCATGACCGCTATTGTAGGGAGATCTGGGGCCGGTAAAAGCACCTTAATCGATATATTAATGGGATTGAATCATCCTGATAGGGGCGAAGTCAGAATAGATGATATCCCCCTTACTAATGACCGACTATTATCGCTGCGCAGGTCCATAAGTTATATCCCGCAGGATCCTTTTCTCTTTAATGCAACAATAAGGGAAAACCTGCTGATCATTGACCCAGATGCAAGTGAGGAATCCATATGGGAGTCTTTGGAGTTCGCAGCAGCCGCTGATTTTGTCAGTAAGCTTCCACAAGGTCTGGATACACTCATCGGTGATCGGGGTGTCCGACTGTCAGGGGGGGAAAGGCAGCGTCTAGTATTAGCCAGAGCGATTTTACGTAAACCGGCCATCCTGGTTTTGGATGAAGCGACAAGTGCATTGGATACCGAGAACGAAGCGAAGATTCAATCGGCTATTGAAAGATTAAAAGGAAAAATGACCATCATCGTCATAGCTCACCGATTATCGACGATTCGCAATGCCGATCAAGTTTTGGTCATGGATCAGGGAGAAATCATTCAGGTCGGTGAATATAACCAGCTAGCGAATGAAAAAAGAGGGATGTTTAGCAATTTACTAGGTATCCAAATGGAATCAAGTGTGTAAATTTTTATTGAAGTTCTCGAACCAGTCAGGTTACAGCCATATTATGGTTTGTAATGCTGGCTTTTTTTCTTAGGGGAAATATTTTAAATCTGAATCAATGAGCGTACTGATTGAAAATATTATATTTTTCTGGAATAACAATTGCGAGATTAGTATAGCGGTTATCTCTCTGTTTTTAATTAAAGTACTTTAAATAAAACGCATTATACCAGTGTTTTCCCAATCTAATGTCGCTTTTTGATGAACGATGTTGAAAAATGACATAAAAAAACGAATAATATTATGAGCTATTATTACGTTTTTAAGTATAATTAACATAAATATAGTTTTAATTAAGGAGAAATTTTTTAAGGGCATGATGGTTTATTTAGTACCATGTAACTAGGGAATCGAAAGACTTTTTCAAGAGATTTATTAATTTATTAATCTTGGAAGAATAATAAAAACTAATGTGAAATATTCTTGAGAAAGGCAAACCTATTGAAAAGTAGGGACGCAAAATTACAGGTCTAAGGCTTGCTAAATGCTAAGACGGCTGTGTTACCACAAGTTGGGTGGGATTTGTCATGGAAGCTAAAAAAGAATGGGAAGAATGGGTTTACCTTATGTTAGAGGCTAAAAATCTAGGATTATCTATTGAAGATGTGCGAGAGTTCATCAAGGGAAAATGAACTGGAAAAAGCAAATCAGGGGATAAAAATTACGTTAGGGAAGGCTGTTAAACAGTCTTCTTTTTTATTTTTATTATCGGAAAAATTGCCGTAAAGGTATCTATAATAAAGAACATGGGGACAATAATAAAAATACAACCTAATTGAGAGGGATTTTTATTATGGATGTACTAAATGCTTTTATGAAGGGGTTATTATGGGGCACTTTATTAAGTGTACCGTTATGGTTGTCATTTTTCGGTTGGATAAAAATAATCATGAATTTTATAAAGTAAGCGCTTAATTAAAATTTTACCTAGGCAGGATATAACATGATAATCATAGAATTTAGTTAATATACATAATGCGTTAGTCATAACCTTCTATACGTTTAAGAAATATAGCCTATAAAAAAATAGTTAATAATACTTAAATATTATTGGTTATGTGCCGATACATTATAGAGATCAAGCAAAGGGACTTCGCAAAGGGCGATGTCAGATAGCTGCCATCAAAATAGAAGGAGATTATTTGATGACAAAAAACAAATTCATTACGTTCGAGGAAGTTTATGAAAAGAAACAAAGAAGCAAGAAAATTTTTGTTGGGACTTATTTTACTATTATTTTAATTTTAATTTCATTAATGACTTTTTTTATGGGGCAATCATAATTTGTGGTATCGAAGGGGCTGAGGAATCGGTCCTTTTTTATTTTTTATCCACTCATATTGACTAGTAGTATTCACTCCTACTGAATATTTCGAAAATGTTAATTTTCAGTAACTTTTCGTTTATATAGTAGATTCCGCTTGCCAATCCCTACTATAATAAAAGAGCTATATTCCTTATTTTGAAAAAAGATTTGGGACAACTTATGAAATGGTGGAGTGGGAATTTCAAATGGATTTTTTTGATATTTTAAAAGACACTTTTGCAAAAGGTGAGTTTGGACAAGATGTTACTGTAAATGAACTTGTGGAGGAGATTAAGGAGAAATTAAGCGGGATCATTGAACAACCTGATAGTATATGATTCGTAAGATACTTCATCCATATTCTGATCGTTTCATGGGCGATGGTCATCTTCCTTTTTTCCTCGCAGACGTATGAGGAGCAAAGCATAACCCCTTTTATAGCACAGTTCAATACTCCATATTGGAATGATAAGCTATTTCATTCTTGTATGGAGGGGGCAGGGACTCTAGTCCTTGGCCGTACCCTTAGCAAGACGACATGCTGGACACGTTAGCGGTTTGCTAAGAATCTTCTTTTCTCTTTTCTTGTTTCGTTAAAGAAGGTGGCATTCAATTCGATACATATAATTTATGAGCATGTTTATTACATGCTTTTTTTCGTTTTCTTAATATATAAGAATGATAACCTGTGAAAAACTAAGATTCTTATAGGCGTCTTTTGGCGGGTATTCTTCTGGTATAGAAGCTTGTATTATTTTTCATGGACGAGTGGTTTAAAAAGCTTTCGAAGCTGCAATTTCCGATTCTGGAAGATTAAGTGCAACATCGTCGCCTTATAATTTTATTGAATATGAATGTTAAGACTTTTCCGAATGATGTAGGCCGATTCTAAATAAGGTGAAGAACTGGAGTCTGGATAAGGTTGGAAGGCAGCATAAATCGGCCTATGAAATACCAGAGTTACACAGGTCTTCAATTATCGCTATAGGGCGTTTACTTTGAAACAAGATTGCCATGTCGTAAGAGAAAAAGGCGAATGCTGTTTGTTATGTGATATAAGTTTAAATAGATTCCTCTCCTTTTTCATGTTCAAGTTTATTTTATTGAAAAGGGAGAGGCGCTGCTCTCGTATAATGCCGAATGGATTTACTTCTCATGAAACATATTTCATTCTTGAACGATCACTGATGGCTTTCAGAATAAACATTTTGTCCTGTGTGCTTAGCATAGCCCAGCTGCCTGCTTTGATTTTCATTTAAATACACTCCTTTTGTTTAGGTTGATTTATGATTGTTGATGAATGTTGGTTGTGGAATTCCGGGTCCAAAGAATAATTGAGTCTAGTGATGAAGGGGCAAGGGGAGATGGAATATTCTGCTCATATTAGATTATACCGTCTTTTAATGCCTAATAAACAACAAAAATTCCAACAAATCTCTACATTTGGTGTTCGTTTTTTGTCAGAATATTGGACGGGGAAAATGAAAAAGCTGTCAGGATGCGGGTCCGGACAGCTCTTACATTTTTCTTATTTAATGGATAATTGTTCTTTTAATTCGGATTGAACCTTTTCTTTTTCTTCATCCGACACGATATTATAGTAGACTCCGTCGATTTTCGTTCCATTTCCTGGAATAGTTGCTTGGGTAATGCTTTTGCTTGCTTCCCTATAGTTCTTTTGGATGTCCATCATGTCATCAAACGTCAAATTCGTCTGGATATTTTTACTTAATGCATCGAATACATCATCGTATTTCGTCAGGGATGAAAGGCTTGCACCTTCCTTGATGACAGCCTCTATGATGGCGCGTTGTCTGGATTGACGGCCATAATCACCATTCGGATCTTCATATCTCATTCGCGAATATTTAAGCGCATCTTCTCCATTTAGATTAATGCTTCCCTTTGCAAAATGGACGCCTTCATAAGTGAAGTCCAGATCGTTTTGAACGGTCACGCCGCCGACTGCGTCAACGATATCCTTAAAGCCTTCCATATTGATCTTCATATAATAGTCGATTGGGATATCAAGGAAGTTTTCAACGGTATCCATGGACATTTTCGCGCCGCCGAAGGCAAATGCATGGTTGATTTTATCCTGTGTACCATGGCCGACGATCTCGGTCCGTGTATCACGCGGAATGCTTAGCATTTTGACCGATTTCTTTTGTGGATTGACTGTCAAGACGATCATTGTATCTGAACGGCCTTTGTCGCCATCACGTTCATCGACGCCAAGCATGAGCATCGAGAATGGCTCCTGGTCTGATAGTGCAAGGTCTTTCGTTCGTTTATCCGTGGTACGGTCTATTGGTGTATGCATCGTGTCAACGGTTTTTGTCAGTGAATTCCATACGGAGTAGGCAAAGGCTCCCCCAGCTAGAATGAAAAGTAGGACAATTATCCCAACTACCTTCAGCCATGTCCGTTTCTTTTTCTTCTTTTTTTCATGTCTCATATTTTACTTCCTTCCTCTTTTTCTAACCACTTCATCTATTATATTTAATTTCATAGTAAAAGAATAGTATATTTTACTATTTTATAATACCTTTTACATATTTTGGTGTGTCATTTGTTAATAAGTTAAACAAAATGAGGGGATAGGACGTTTGATCGATTAAAATTTTAATTTAGTTACTGATTGAGAAAATTGCACTTTTTTCGTTGTTGGTTATGTAATTTGGCCTAGGGTTTACTTTTTTGTTTACATCCAGAAATATTGTGCCGACGGTAAGTTTTGTCATTACCATGTTTATGTGTGTTTATGATGATCTCGAAAGGATTCAGCGACTGATTGTGTCACTTTATTTTATAGGAAGTTGAAAAATTGGGTTGGCCATACAAATATCAAAAACAGTACCTGCTTTTAGCGGTTCGTCATAAAGATTCCGAGGTCATTTTTTTACAAGGAGAAAAGTGTTTCAATCTAATGAATATGACCAGTCAAAATGGATTTGCTTAATTTTTAAAAATGGATGGAGTGTTCCTTTAAAATGGGTGATAAGGAAAGTCCCTATTAGAAAGAAGGCGCATATATATGCAGTACGGATATCCCTAAAGAATAAATGAATATGGGAGGCTAAAGAATAAATGGAATATTCAACGGAAAGTTCAGCATACGAAAGTGATGTAACCGAAAGCCCAACAAACGAGAGTGAATCAGTCGAAAGCTCATCGTACGAAAGTGAATCAGTCGAAAGTGAATCAACCGAAAGCTCATCGTACGAGGATGAATCAACGGAAAGCTTAGCAGAGGAGGATGAATCAACGGAAAGCTTAGCGGACGAGGATGAATCAGCGGAAATTTTAGCAGACGAGGATGAATCAGCGGAAAGCTTAGCAGAGGAGGATGAATCAACGGAAAGCTCATCGTACGAGGATGAATCAGCGGAAATTTTAGCAGACGAGGATGAATTAACGGAAAGTTCTGCGGACGAGAGTGATTCAGCGGAAGGCTAATCTGGTTTAACAAATATTTAATTTAGAAGATTCCTTTAAAATTGGGTGATAAGCAAAGTCCCTTTTAGATATGCAGTACGGATATCCCTAAGGATAATATATATTGGAGGCTAAAGAATAAATGGAAAATTCAACGGAAAGTTCAGCGTACGAAAGTGATACAACGGAAAGCTCAACATACGAGAGTGATACAACGGAAAGCACAACATACGAGGGTGAATTAACGGAGAGCTCATCGTACGAGAGTGAATCAACGGAGAGCTCGTCGTACGAGAGTGAATCAACGGAAAGCTCATCGTATGAGAGTGAATCAACCGAAAGCTCATCGTACGAGAGTGAATCAACGGAAAGCTCATCAGATGAAAGCAGCTCAACGGAAAGTTCAGCAGATGAAGGGAGTTCAACTGAAATCCTTACCGATGCCGCAGATGAAACGGAAAATTCTACTGAGGCTGAAGAGACTGGCAGTCCTCGTCGTGTGAATGTATTTAAAAAAATGTGGCTGGAAAATATGATCAAAGCTTCGAAGGGTATCTATAAAGAAGAAGAGTGACCACACAGGTACAGCAACTAAAATGTTGTTGTGCCTTCTTATGAAAAGGGACATGCCGCTAGCAGCGGTGATTGACATATCGTCTTACTAAGTACGTGCATACATTAACCTGAATGAAAATGCTGAAAAGATTTCGACCGGGACAGATTGGCCAAGCCAGGATTCAAAGGGAATGCAGCCTAAGCGTTCCGGTTTCTAAAAAGAACTTGCCGGAGCGTTGGACTGACAGTTGTACATACTGCCTGTGAATGATTTTAGCGATATAAGTTGTTTTTACGGTCACCAAATGATATCTAAATGGTCAATAAAACTAGAACTCCCTGGGTTTATTCATCTAGTTGGGATTTTAATAGAAGTAAGTTTCGAAATTAGGAATCTTGAATGTGCCGAAATGGAATGTAGCTGTACACTTTTCGATGAAAGTTGGCAATGGTGATGGTGGATGCTGAAGGGGAGGCGTTTTTTCTCAATAGGGGCATGTTAAAAGTTTTCATTTTCTATAAAAAAACTCCGGATCTGAAGTGATCCGGAGTTATTTTTTCTTCTCGATATTTTCATAGACCGAGGCAAGGGCTTGTTCAAATTTCCCGCTCTTTTTCGGTTTGTAATATTTTTTGCTGCGCAGTTTGTCCGGTAAGTATTGTTGCTTCACCCAGCCATTCTCGTAGTCATGCGGATAAAGGTAGCCGATGCCTCGTCCGAGATCTGCGGCCCCTTTGTAATGGGCATCCTTAAGATGATCCGGTACATCTCCGCTATGGCCGCTGCGAATGTCGGATAGTGCTGCATCAATGGCGGCAATGGCCGTGTTTGATTTGGGTGATAGGCATAGCTCGATCACTGAGTTGGCAAGTGGAATCCGGGCTTCGGGGAAACCGAGTCGTTCAGCGGCTTCGACTGCAGCGAGGGCCCTGGGACCAGCCTGCGGATTGGCAAGGGCTATGTCTTCGTAAGCGATGACTACCAAGCGGCGGGCAATGCTGACAAGATCACCGGCTTCGACCAAGCGCCCCAAATAATGAAGGGCTGCATTCACATCACTGCCGCGAATAGATTTTTGGAAAGCCGACAGAACATCATAATGGGCATCTCCATCCTTGTCATGTGAGAAGCTTTTTTTCTGCATGCATTCCTCGGCAATTTGCCGATCTATATGAATGGTTCCGGATCCATCGGGTTCGGTGGAAATGACGGCGAGCTCAAGAGCGTTAAGGGCACTGCGGACATCTCCGTTCGAAGCGGTCGCGAAATGGGTAAGTGCATCAAGTCCGACATCGGTTTTATGCGCACCAAGCCCCCGTTCTTCATCATGAAGTGCCCGTTCCAGGGCTTTGGTTATATCATTGGTTTCCAATGATTTGAGCTCGAAAATCTGGCACCGGCTTCTGATGGCCGGATTGATGGCATGATAGGGATTGCTGGTCGTTGCACCGATCAAAGTGATCATCCCGTTTTCAAGATAAGGCAATAGGAAGTCCTGTTTCGCCTTATCAAGTCGATGAACCTCATCAAGCAGCAGGATCACTTTCCCGGACATCTTGGCCTCCGCTGCGACGATTTCCATATCCTTTTTATTATTGGTCACCGCATTCAGCGTCCGGAAAGCAAACTTCGTGCTTCCGGCAATCGCACTTGCAATCGATGTCTTGCCAATTCCCGGCGGACCATACAGGATCATGGAAGAAAGCTGTTTGGCTTTCACCATCCTTGCGATAATTTTTCCTTCACCGACCAGATGCTCCTGCCCGATGATCTCATCAATCGACCGAGGCCGCATCCGGAAAGCAAGCGGTTTTATATTCATTGCGCACCTCTCCTTTGTATATAAAATATCACAACTGATGGGGGAAATGCGCTGATTATGCTGTAAAAGAAGTCGAATTCGATTATGGAAGTTCCTTTGGGGATATAATTTATGCTGTAAGGTTGATAAATCGACCTATCCTTCTTATGAGGGAATTAAATAGACTCTGCCTTTAATCTGGCCGAAATGTGAGCATCCAGGGAAATATCCAAATAGGTACGGCAAATCCGCTTTCTTGATCGCCGCTCAGGGGGTACATGCACTTTCTCATTTTTCCTACCTCTCCAATTAGGATAATTTGACAAATGGAGGGCGGGTGAATGCATTTCCGGCGGGAATATGCTATAATTTCATAAGAATTTAGAAACGGATAAATAATTTGAGGTGTATATGTATGAAGATATCTACTAAAGGCCGTTATGGTTTGACGATCATGATCGAGCTTGCTAAACATTACGGGGAAGGCCCGAAGAGTTTGAAATCGATTGCCCAGACGCATAATCTGTCGGAGCATTATTTGGAGCAGTTGATTGCGCCGCTTCGTAATGCGGGGTTGGTGAAGAGTGTCCGCGGTGCGTATGGCGGGTATATCCTGTCTAAAGATCCTCAGGAAATTACTTCGGGTGATGTCATTCGTGTATTGGAAGGGCCGATTACCCCTGTTGAAGGAATTGAGGATGAGGAGCCGGTTAAGCGCCAGCTTTGGATCCGGATTCGCGATGCTGTGAAGGATGTATTGGATAATACGACGCTTATGGATTTGGCGAGCTATAAGGATACGGGTGAAATCGATTCTTATATGTACTATATTTAAGTGATTAGCAATGCGCCTATTATGTAGGCGCTTGCGTTTTTTAATGGAGGCGACAAAAAAGTGGACAGAATATATTTAGATCATGCTGCGACATCACCGATGCATCCGAAGGTGATCGATAGGATGATGACAGTCATGAGCCATGACTTCGGAAATCCGTCGAGCATTCATGCTTTCGGGCGGGAGGCGCGCCATGTTTTGGATGAAGCGCGTTCGAGTATTGCGACGAGCATCGGAGCTGGGCGTAATGAAATCATTTTCACGAGCGGTGGAACCGAGGCTGATAATACGGCGATCGTTGGTGTTGCGAATGCTTATAAAGAAAATGGAAAGCACATCATCACGACGGAGATTGAGCATCATGCGGTTTTGCATACATGCCAATACCTTGAGAAGTCTGGCTTTGAGGTCACATATTTACCTGTGAATGAAGCGGGGCTTATTTCAATTGCCGATTTAAAGGCCGCATTGCGGGACGACACGATTTTGGTTTCGGTCATGTTCGGCAATAATGAGGTTGGAACGATCCAGCCGATTGCTGAAATTGGACAGCTGCTCAAGGGGCATCAGGCCATTTTTCATACGGATGCGGTTCAGGCATATGGTTTGATCTCTATTGACGTTCGTGAGCTGGGTGTGGATTTGCTGAGTGTATCCGCGCATAAAATCAACGGTCCCAAAGGAATCGGCTTTCTTTATGTGCGTGAAGGCTTGAAGCTGAATCCGCAATTATATGGCGGGGAACAAGAACGCAAGCGCCGTGCTGGTACGGAGAGTGTTCCGGCCATTGCCGGTTTTTCAGAAGCCGTGTCCATTGCACAAAGCACGATGGAAAAGAAAAAGGAGCAATACAAGCGATTTAAAGACGTATTGCTTGCCGTCTTTGATGAGGCGGATGTAAAATATGAAATTAACGGATCTATGGAACAGTCACTGCCGCATTTGCTGAATGTCAGTTTTCCGGGTACGAATGTGGAATCGATGCTCGTCAATATGGACTTGGCAGGTGTTGCTGTATCGAGCGGATCTGCTTGTACTGCCGGATCAATCGATCCGTCGCATGTGCTTGTGGCGATGTTCGGGAAAGATTCGGAGCGGACGAAGAATTCGATTCGTTTCAGCTTCGGTCTGAACAATACGGAAGAGGAAGTAAGGCAGGCGGCTGAAACCACCGTGAAAATCGTTAATAGATTAGTGGGAAGATAATTCCCGCTTTAAATAAATGAGGTGACAGAATGAAAAAAGCACCACAGGACACCCGCGTCGTCGTGGGAATGTCAGGAGGCGTGGATTCTTCTGTGTCAGCCCTGCTATTGAAGAATCAAGGCTATGATGTGGTCGGGATTTTCATGAAGAACTGGGATGATACAGATGAAAACGGAGTTTGTACGGCAACGGAAGATTACAATGATGTAATTGCCGTATGTAATCAAATCGGCATCCCTTATTATGCGGTCAATTTCGAAAAGCAGTATTGGGATAAAGTTTTCACTTATTTCCTGGATGAGTATAAAGCGGGCCGTACCCCGAATCCGGATGTAATGTGCAATAAGGAAATCAAGTTCAAGGCCTTTCTTGAACATGCCGTAAGCCTAGGTGCCGATTATGTGGCTACAGGACATTACGCACAGGTTGAATACCGTGATGGCGAATACAAAATGCTTCGCGGTGTCGATAATAATAAAGATCAAACGTACTTCTTGAACCAGCTTACTCAGGAACAGTTGGAAAAAGTCATGTTTCCGCTTGGACATATTGATAAGAAGGAAGTCCGTGAAATGGCGAAGGAAGCGGGCCTTGCCACGGCAACGAAGAAGGATTCTACAGGGATCTGTTTTATCGGTGAACGCAATTTCAAAGAGTTTTTAAGCAATTACCTCCCAGCTCAGCCCGGTGATATGGTCACGATGGATGGCAAGGTCATGGGCAAGCATGACGGTTTGATGTATTACACCATCGGTCAGCGTCACGGTCTAGGGATCGGCGGCAGCGGCGAACCTTGGTTTGTTGCGGGAAAAGACTTGAAACGCAATGTTTTATATGTGTGTCAAGGTTTTGATAATGATGTGCTGTATTCCAATTCCCTTCGTGCAGTGAACGTCAGCTGGGTAGCGGAACATATACCGGCCGGTGAATTTACATGTACGGCAAAGTTCCGGTACCGTCAAGAGGATAGCGGTGTGAAGGTGAAGGTATTGGAGAACGGTGATGTCGAAGTCATCTTTGACGAGCCAGTCCGCGCGATCACGCCTGGACAAGCAGTCGTATTCTATGATGGTGAAGTGTGCCTTGGCGGCGGTACGATTGATGAAGTATTTAAAAAAGGTGAAAAACTGACTTACGTAGGGTAAAATAAGCATGTCCCCAGCTGTGTTTGCGGTTGGGGACTTCTTTTGGATTGCGGGTGTACCGCCTGAATTCGACCATTGGCTTATGCTATACTTTTTAATATAAAAATGGAGTGTGAATGGATATGGATAAGAATCAACAAGGAATTGAATTTATGCAGCAAGGGAAATACGAAGAAGCGGCGAAAGTTTTTAATGAGGCGATCGAGGAAAATCCGAATGAGCCTGTTGCGTACATAAACTTTGGGAATGTATTGACTGCCGTGGGAGAAACGGAAAAAGCGGTCAAATTTTACAAAAAGGCGATTGAGCTGGATGAAAATGCAGCGGCCGCTTACTATTCATTAGGAAACTTATATTATGAATCCGATTCTAAACTAGTCGAAGCGAAGGATATGTTTGAAAAGGCAATCCGTTTAGGACTGGATAACAGCGATGCTTACTTCATGCTTGGATTGACATTGATGGCGTTAGATCAACCGAAGTTGGCGATGCCTTATTTACAGAGAACGGTGGAGCTGAGCCCTGAGGACGTTGATGCGAGATTCCAATATGCGCTTTGTCTTGCCAATGCGGAATTGTATGATGAATTGATCAATCAACTGAATTTAGTAGTGGAACAGGATCCGGGCCATGCGGATGCTTATTATAATTTGGGCGTTGCGTTTGCAGGGTACCGTGAGGATGCGCAAGCGGCGATGGATTATTTTGATAAGGCTTTGGAAGCACAGCCAGACCATATGCTTGCTGCGCATGGAAAGAAACTGTTGGAAGAAATGAATGCCGAGTAAATAAACGGCATATGCATGGAAAGGTGGGGAGAAGCGTTGAGCCAGCAAGATTCGTTGGATTTGTTTTCAGAAGAGAAAAAGTTCATGAAAGGAAGTCATTTAGTGACGATCTTTCATAATGAAGAAAACATGTACTCGGTTGTTAGAATTCGCGTGCATGAAACGAATCTGAATTATGAAGAGAAGGAAGCGGTCGTGACAGGTTATTTTCCAAGGATGCATGAGGATGAGATTTATATTTTTTATGGGGCCATGAAGGAACATCCTCGTTTTGGCCTTCAATACCATGTCGAGCATTTCCGCAAGGATCTGCCTCAATCCAAGGAAGGAATCGTCAGTTATTTATCCGGTGACCTTTTCAAGGGCATTGGGAAAAAAACGGCTGAAAGCATTGTTGAGACACTGGGTGAAAAGGCAATATCAAAAATTCTGGCTCAGCCTTCGCTACTTGATGATATCCCGAAGCTATCCGGAGAAAAGGCAAAGGGGCTCTATGATACATTGGTCGAGCATCAAGGTCTGGAGCAGGTGATGATTGCCTTGAATCAATATGGCTTCGGTCCCCAGCTGTCGATGAAGATCTATCAAATGTATAAGCAGGATACGATCACGATGGTTCAGGGAAATCCGTATAAGCTCGTTGAGGATATTGAAGGGATTGGTTTTGGACGGGCGGATGAGCTTGGGCACCAGCTGGGCATTTCCGGCAGCCATCCCGATCGGATCAAGGCTGCGTGCTTGTATACGCTTGAATCACAATGCCTTCAGGACGGAAATATCTACATAGAAGCCGAGCAGCTATTGGAGGCCGTCAAACGTCTGCTGGAAGAAAATAAACGGGACCGCATTGAGTTCACGGACATTTCCTCGGAAATAATCGAATTGACGCAAGAGGGGAAAATAGTTGTCGAGGATCAACGAATTTATCCGCCTTCGCTATTCTATTCGGAAAAGGGAATCGTGATGAACATCAAGAGACTGCTTGCCCAAACCGAGTATGAGGACCAGTTCCCGGAATCGGAGTTCTTGCTGGCACTTGGGGAGCTGGAAGAGCGGCTGGGTGTTTCCTATGCACCGGCCCAAAAGGAAGCGATCCAGACAGCCCTGCAATCACCCATGTTGATCTTGACGGGCGGACCTGGTACCGGTAAGACGACAGTCATCAAAGGCATCGTTGAGCTATATGCAGAGCTGCATGGCGTATCCATGGACATTAACGATTATAAAAAAGAAGGAAGCGATCCATTTCCATTCGTACTTGCTGCCCCTACTGGCCGTGCAGCGAAACGAATGGCCGAGTCGACTGGGCTCCCTGCTGTCACGATCCACCGTTTGCTCGGGTGGAACGGGAGTGAAGGCTTTTCCTATGATGAGGATAATCAGCTGGATGGCCGCATCGTGATCATCGATGAGGTTTCCATGGTGGATACGTGGCTGGCCCATCAATTATTTAAAGCTCTGCCGGAAAATGTCCAAGTGATATTGGTTGGTGATGAAGACCAGCTGCCATCTGTTGGCCCTGGGCAGGTTTTAAAGGATTTGCTTGCATCGAACTGTGTACCGACAGTCAGCCTGGAACATATTTATCGTCAAGCTGATGGCTCATCGATCATTGAATTGGCCCATGAAATCAAAAAAGGCAGGCTTCCGGATGATGTTGCGAAACAGCAGGAAGATCGCTCGTTCATTCGCTGCCAAACAGGCCAAATCCCCCAAGTGATCGAGAAAGTGGTTGCCAATGCGAGGACGAAAGGCTTCACGGCCAAGGATATACAGGTGCTGGCTCCCATGTATAGAGGGCCTGCGGGGATTGATGCCCTGAATAAAATGCTTCAGGAAGTGTTCAATAGCAATGCGAACGAAAAGCGGCGGGAAATAAAATTCGGAGATGTGATATATAGAACGGGGGATAAGGTGCTTCAACTGGTGAACCAGCCAGAGGAGGGTGTCTTTAATGGCGATATGGGTGAAATCGTGTCCATCTTGTTCGCTAAAGAAAATACCGATCATGTCGATAAAGTAATCATATCGTTCGAGGGCATCGAAGTGACTTACACGAAACAGGACTTGAACCAGATTACACATGCCTATTGCTGCTCCATCCATAAGTCGCAGGGAAGCGAATTCCCCATTGTCATTTTACCGGTAGTGAAAAGTTATTATCGGATGCTACGCCGTAATTTATTGTATACGGCGATAACCCGCAGTAAAAATTTCTTGATCCTTTGCGGTGAAGAAGATGCATTCCGTATAGGGATCGAGCGTAATGATGAGATGCGCCGGAAAACGACTTTGCGTGAAAAGCTGCAAGAGATATTGAGTGAAGAAGAAATGCCTGTGGAAAAGGGTGAAGTACATCAACCATCAAGTTATCTTGATATTCTCATGCATGCCGATCCGATGATCGGGATGGAGAATGTTACGCCATATGATTTTATGTAGCTGGTTCTATTTGATGAATTTTGTTTAAAGTTCATGGTTTTGGTGGAACTATAGAATATAACTTATATGTGGAAGAGCAGGGGGGATTTGATGAAAAAAGGTTGGATTATAGGGATAGTCATTGTCGTTTTACTGGTCATTTATGGGGCATCTTCGTACAACGGCCTTGTAAGTGCCAGTGAAGACGTCGACAATAAATGGTCACAGGTGGATAATCAATTAAAACGGAGAGCCGATTTGATTCCGAATCTTGTCGAAACGGTGAAGGGGTATGCTTCGCATGAAACGGAAGCCATTAAAGCGGTGAGCGATGCACGCTCGAAGCTGGCTGGTGCCAATTCGACCGAAGATGCGATTGCAGCCGATCAAGAATTGAGCGGGGCCTTGAGCCGCCTTTTGGTGGTTGTGGAGAACTATCCGGATTTAAAGGCCAATGAGAACTTCAAGGGTCTCATGGATAGTTTGGAAGGAACGGAAAATCGGCTGACGGTAGCCCGGAAAGACTATAATGATGAAGTGACCAACTATAATAAAATGATTAAACGCTTTCCGAAGAATATGATGGCAGGAGCGTTCGGATTCGATGCCAAACCATATTTCGAAGTGACCGATCAAGAAAAAGAAACGCCAAAGGTTGATTTCGGGAGCGATAAATAATGAAAAAACTCGCTGTGTTTGCGCTATTCTTCATTCTCACGTTCAGTTTAGCAAACGTGGCCGCAGCACAACCTAACATTCCTGAACCAGTTGGGGATATATATGTTCAGGACTTTGCCGGAGTCCTGAGTGAAAAGGAAAAATCCGAGCTCATCGAACTTGGGAAACGATTGGATGATGCCACAAAAGCACAAATTTCCGTTTTGACGGTTGATTCGATGGAAGGATCTGAAATCGAGGAGTACTCGGTCGAGGCATTGAGAGCATTCAAGCTTGGGGATGCCGAGCTGAACAATGGAGTCCTCATAGTGCTGGCCATGGAAGAACAGAAAATCCGTATTGAAGTGGGGTACGGATTGGAAGGTGCCATTACCGATATCAAATCTGGACAGATTTTGGACAATGTGGCCATCCCTGAGCTGAAAGAGGGTAGATATGATGTTGCCCTGACGGAGACCTATAAGGCCGTATATAACGATGTCACGAAAGAATACAACCTGGGTGACGAGTTTTATCAAGATCTCTCCGTTCAGCCCGAGTCGGAAACCTTTCAGCCATCAGGTTTACAGATTTTCCTGATCATCATCGTTGTCATCATCGTATTCATCCTCGATGCCAAGTTCTTTAAAGGATTCTTCCTACAAACGCTAATCAATATCCTTTTGATATTCATCAGTCGCGGTGGCGGCGGAGGCCGTGGAGGCGGAAGCGGCGGTCCACGGGGCGGCGGAGGAGGAAGTTCCGGTGGCGGAGGTGCCAGCAGGGGATGGTAAAGCAGTGGGTCTGACCGGGAAACCGGTCTTTTTTTTATGCATTCCCTGTATTTCCGGAAGTTGGACCAACAATGGAAAACCTTTCAGCACATCTATTTTCTTTAGGAAAGAGATAATAAAAATGTTCGGAAAGGCGGGATGACCTTGCGGACGTTTTCTTTATTGAAAGGAATGCCGGTTTTTACAATCAAAGGAGACAGAATCGGCACGGTCCACGATTTATCAATTTCTGAAAGGGGACAGGTAACAGGGCTGGTCGTTCATCAACAAGCATTGTTCAAAAGGGCTTTTCATTTGAAACTTGACGATATTTCTTCATTCGGTCCAGACGGGATCGTGATCAGGCAACAAGATTCCACCTTAAATAAAGTGCCTGCGGATTCCATTTGCCTATCGAAGGACGAGTTATTGGGACGCATGCTTTTTTCGGAAATGGGCGAAGAACTCGGTTTACTGCAGGATGTATATTTCAAGGAGAAAATGGGCACGATTATAGCGTATGAAACAACGGATGGGTTTTTCTCTGAGTCGACAGTGATACAATCAAAACAGCCGCCTGCATTAGGGAAGGATACCATCATTGTTTCAGTTTATGAACAGTGAGGTGTCCATTTTGGAAATTAAATGTCCGAATTGCCGCAGTAAAGATGTTGGGAAGATTGGCGTAAATCAATATTATTGTTGGAATTGCTTTATTGAAATGACTCTATCCGAAGGGCTCATTAATACGCATCAGGTCGAGGAAGATGGAAGTTTAAGCTCATTGGACGATTTGTTTGAGGAAAACGACCGCCGCTTCAGTATGTAATTAACGGAAGAGGTGTTTGCAATGGCTAGACGTTCACGCAATACGCTAATGAATATGGGTTCGGACTTGATGAACTCGAAGATGGTCAAACGGAACATGAAGAAAATACGCAAAAGATTAAAATCATTATTATAGCAGGAATGGGTGTCCTGAATTAATGAGGGCACTCTTTTTTATGTATGAAAACCTTCCGCCTTTCGAAGAATAAATGAGCGGGAGGTGTTTATTGTGAGTATTCGTTTAAAGTGGTTTTATCGCCTGGGTTTTTTATTGCTCTTATTTTTCGTTATCTATATTTTTATGAAACTTAAGCCCATGTGGGGACCTGCCGTAACTGTATGCGTGACAGTACTGCTGCCTTTTTTGATCGGTGCGTTCATCAGTTACTTGCTGCACCCTGTAGTGGAATATTTAAATGAGAAAGGGATGAGTCGCTGGCTTTCGATTACGATCATCTATTTGTTGTTTTTCGGAGGGATCGGCTTTGCTGTTTATAAAGGGATTCCCGTGATCGTCAGCCAGGTTCGCGAGCTGTCGGAAAGCGTGCCGGAACTGGTTGAACAGTACCAGGGCAGGATTGATAAGCTCAATCATCAAACGGCGGCATGGCCGTTCGGCATTCATGAGAGATTCGAAGAAGGCGTCACCTTATTCGAAGGCTGGCTGAAGCGCATTCCTGAAAAGGCAATGGAGTATGCAATGAAGATGATTGATTTCATCGTCCTGATTGCGTTGATTCCATTCATTGCTTTTTATATCCTGAAAGATTTCACCGTGCTAAAAAAGATGGCATGGTATATGACCCCGAAAAAATGGCGCAAGCAGGGACGGGCATTCGTTCGTGATGTGGATGCGTCGCTTGGCGGCTATATCCGCGGACAAATCATCGTTTGTGTCGTGATCGGTTTGATTTCCTCGCTGCTCTTCTGGATCGTCGGAATGGAATATCCGCTTCTATTGGGGGCGATAATCGGGATAACGAATGTCATCCCGTATTTCGGGCCGATTATCGGGGCCATTCCTGCAGTGGTCATCGCCGCGACCATGTCGGTTAAAATGGTGTTGATCATCGCGGCGATCGTGCTCGTACTTCAATTTCTTGAGGGAAATATCCTGTCGCCGTTAATAGTCGGTAAAAGCCTCCATATGCACCCGCTGTTCATCATGCTTGCGTTATTGGCCGGAGGTGAAATAGGCGGTATCGTGGGCATGGTTATTTCGATTCCCATCTTGGCTGTGCTGAAAGTTTTTGTACTTCATGCCCGCGTTCACTTTAGAAAGAAGCCGCCGCTTATTGACAAATAAAAGTCTTGTGAATATAATCCATTACATAAGATAATTCGTTGAAGGATGAAGTATGCTGAAAACCATCTAAAAGAGAGGGGTCCCCCAGGCTGAAAGGGACTGCCAGGTGAAGAGCAGCAGAAAGCTAGTCCTGAGAGCAGCTAATACCTGCCGTCATGCCGCGTTAAGGCTTTTATGAAGGTGATGGGCCTGGGTGAATTCCTGCGTCCATAATCAGGGTGGTACCGCGAGTCAACTCTCGTCCCTGTTTTTGGGATGGGGGTTTTTTGTGTGCTCAAAATTACATAATTTTAAAAGGAGGATATATATATGAAGTATTTAACTGGTGCTCAAATCCGCCAAATGTATTTAGATTTTTTTAGTGAAAAAGGCCATACCATCGAACCAAGTGCGTCATTGGTTCCCCATGAAGATCCATCATTGCTTTGGATCAATTCCGGGGTGGCGACGTTAAAGAAATATTTTGATGGACGGGTGATTCCTGAAAATCCAAGGATTACAAATGCCCAAAAGGCCATCCGTACGAACGATATTGAAAACGTGGGGAAAACGGCACGTCATCATACGTTTTTCGAAATGCTCGGAAACTTCTCCATTGGTGAATACTTCAAAGAAGAAGCCATCACATGGGCTTGGGAGTTTTTGACGGATGAAAAATGGATTGGCTTCGACAAAGAGAAATTGGCTGTCACGATCCATCCTGAAGATGATGAAGCATTCGAACTATGGAATAAGAAAATCGGCGTTCCTGCTGAAAGGATCATTCGCCTGGAAGAAAACTTCTGGGATATCGGGGAAGGTCCAAGCGGCCCGAATACTGAGATTTTCTATGACCGCGGGCCGGCATATGGCGATGATCCGAATGACCCGGAACTATATCCAGGCGGGGAAAATGAACGTCATCTAGAAGTCTGGAACCTTGTGTTCTCTCAATTCAACCATAATCCTGATGGTTCTTACACACCGCTTCCAAAGAAGAATATCGATACTGGCATGGGGCTTGAACGTATGGCTTCCGTCGTGCAAGATGTGGCGACGAACTATGATACAGATTTATTCATGCCGATCATCCGGGCAGTCGAAGAGATTTCCGATGTGAAGTATGGTGTTGATACAGAAAAAGATGTTGCATTCAAGGTCATTGCCGACCATATTCGTACGGTAGCATTTGCAGTAGGTGACGGGGCTCTTCCATCCAACGAAGGCCGCGGTTATGTATTGCGCCGTTTACTCCGCAGGGCGGTTCGATATGCTAAGCAAATCAACATCCATCGTCCATTCATGTTCGAGCTTGTGACGGTCGTGGGCGAAATCATGAAAGACTTCTACCCTGAAGTCCTTAAAAATAAAGAGTTCATTGCAAAAGTAATCAAAAATGAAGAGGAACGCTTCCATGAAACTCTGAATGACGGACTGTCCATCCTTTCTGAAGTCATTAAAAAGGAAAAGGAAAAAGGCGGTACAACCATTCCGGGCAGTGATGCATTCCGTTTATATGACACATACGGTTTCCCGATTGAGTTAACGGAAGAATATGCAGAAGAAGAAGGCATGACGGTCGATCAAGCCGGATTTGAAAAAGAGATGGATGCACAGCGTGAACGTGCCCGTTCAGCGCGTCAAGATGTGGATTCGATGCAAATCCAAGGCGGGGTATTGGGCGATATAAAAGTTGAAAGTGAATTTGTCGGCTATGATCAAGTAGCTGTCGAAGCCAAAGTTGCTGCCATCGTAAAAAATGGCGAGCTTGTAACGGAGGCACAAGAAGGCGAAGAAGTTCAAGTGATCCTGAACAAGACTCCTTTCTACGCGGAAAGCGGCGGACAAATAGCCGATACAGGAACGATGGCCAGTGAATCCGCAAAGGTTGATGTCCATGATGTCCAAAAAGCTCCTAATGGCCAAAACCTGCACCGTGTAACAGTTACTGCCGGCACATTAACAGCAGATTCCGATATCGTTGCTGCGGTAAATCAAGAAAACCGCATCCATATCACGAAAAACCATACTGCGACACACCTTCTGCACCAGGCGTTGAAGGATGTGCTAGGTACACATGTCAACCAAGCTGGTTCACTCGTACAGGCTGAGCGCCTTCGCTTCGACTTCTCTCATTTTGGCCAGATAACGGCGGAAGAGATTGAAAGAATCGAAACGATTGTAAATGAAAAGATTTGGCAAAGCTTACAAGTGAATACGGACTATAAAAACATCGATGAAGCCAAGGCTATGGGCGCAATGGCCTTGTTCGGCGAAAAATACGGGAAGATTGTCCGTGTCGTTCAAATAGGCGATTACAGTCTAGAACTTTGTGGCGGTGTCCATGTCCCGAATACAGCGGTAATCGGCTTGTTCAAAATCGTTTCCGAAAGCGGAATCGGTGCAGGGACTCGCCGTATAGAAGCGGTAACGGGTGCCGGGGCATACAAATTGATGACTGAGCAAATCGGTGTCTTGAAAGACGCGGCTGCTAAATTGAAAACGAACTTGAAAGACGTACCATCAAGAATTGAAACGGTACTGGCTGAAGTGAAGGATCTTCATCGTGAGAATGAAAGCCTTACTGCAAAATTAAGCAATATCGAAGCAAGCAGCCTAGTTTCTAACGTAAAAGAGATAAATGGTGTTCAAGTATTGGTGGCAAAAGTTCAAGCTACCGACATGAATAATCTGCGTGCCATGGCGGATGATTTGAAACAAAAGCTCGATTCTGTCATCATCGTATTAGGTTCGGCCCAAGGTGATAAAGTCAATTTGATTGCCGGGGTGACCAAGGATTACATCGATCGCGGTTTCCATGCCGGGAAATTGGTCAAAGAAGTTGCTTCCCGTTGCGGCGGCGGCGGTGGCGGACGTCCTGATATGGCCCAAGCCGGCGGTAAAGACCCTGAAAAATTGGATGCAGCACTTAATTTTGTTGAAGAATGGGTCTTATCGATTTCATAATCAATGGAAAGTGTTGTACAATGTAGGTAATAGTGGATTCTGGACGCTGAGGAGAGGTGCATGTTAATGAGTTCCTTTGATAAAACGATGAAATTTAATTTTCCCGAAGAACCATTCGAAAGAGATGTACAAGAAGTATTGTCTCAAGTATATGTTGCACTTCAGGAAAAAGGTTATAACCCGATAAACCAGATTGTCGGTTATCTATTATCTGGTGACCCGGCCTACATCCCGCGCCATATGGATGCTCGGAACATTATTCGTAAACTTGAACGCGATGAAATCATCGAAGAATTGGTTAAGTCGTATCTTAAGAACCATCGAGAGGAATACTAATGCGCACAATGGGACTTGATTTGGGTTCAAAAACCATCGGCGTCGCCTTGAGTGACGCGATGGGTTGGACCGCACAAGGATTGGAAACGATCAAAATTAACGAAGCTGGAAATGACTTTGGCTTTAAACGCCTCAATGAAATCATAAAAGAGCATGATGTTTCTAAAATTGTCCTCGGTTTACCTAAAAACATGAATGGGACTGTTGGACCGCGAGGCGAGATCAGCCAAGATTTCGCTAAACGATTAGAAAACAAATTCAAGCTGCCGGTGTTTCTCTGGGATGAACGGTTGACAACTATGGCGGCTGAACGTGTCCTTCTTGAGGCGGACGTGAGCCGAAGCAAACGCAAGAAAGTCATTGATAAAATGGCAGCTGTCATGATCCTGCAAGGATTCTTGGACAGACAAACAAATTCAATATGAGGTGAATACTAATGGAACACGGTGAAAACAACATTACAGTAGTAGATGAAAACGGAAACGAGCAGCTTTGCGAAATCCTTTTCACATTCGATTCAGATAAATTCAACAAATCTTATGTACTTTACTATCCGATGTCTGCAGACGATGAAGAGGAAGAAATTGAAATCCACGCTTCATCATTCGTACCAAGCGAAGATAATAAAGATGGTGAACTTACACCGATCGAAACAGAAGAAGAATGGGATCTTGTCGAAGAAATGTTGAATACATTCCTTGACCAAGAAGAAGCGGAAGAAGAATAAGATTTAAAAAAACCGGCCTCTAAAGGCCGGTTCTTTTTTTAGACAAAAGGAAGAGCGGATGCCTGGAAAGGAATTCAAGTTCAAATTGTCCAAGCCGTTAAAAAGGTCGTTTTTTTCATTTGTGTTCCAAAGACTCCTTATCTTTTCTTTGCGAATAAAAGCATAAAAGTAGCGAGCGGACCCAAAAATAATGATAGCAAGAACCAATTCAACGCGTTCTATTTTTACCTTGGGCAAGTCCGGCGTTTATGAGTGCCAATGTCCCCCAACCTACAAAATAAGAATTATCCAACTCCTTCACACCTTTCTTTTTCTCAAATGATTATGGCATTCCTACATGAATATGTGTGTCATTGCCCGAAATGCCTATAAACAATTAGCGCGTATTGTTTTAAGCGGAAGAAATAAGATATCACTATTTTCCTATTAAATCACACCAGTATATTGACAAAACTAGTGCGTTTTTGCCATAAATAGAGTATTGATGAATGGAGTTTTGCAAAAAACATGTAATTATTTGTTGATTTTAGTATAATGTTCGAAGCGAAGATTAATTAGAGAAAGCATCATCTAGAAACCATTCTGTGGTTGGTGTGTGTTTGCAGGGGGAATGAAAATGGATGAAAAAGATAAAAATCTATCTAAAAAGGAACATATCCGAATGAAATTGTTAGAACAGCAAGGAGAAGCCAAGCTGGTTCGTAAAATCATCATGATTACGATTGCTTCGCTTATTTTACTAATTGGGGTAGTTGGTCTTGTAGGCTTTTTATATATCAACTCAGCCATGAAGCCAGTCGATCCGGATGATGACACCATCAAAAAAGTGAAAATTCCAATCGGTTCTTCGGTAAACGGAATTTCAACACTGCTTGAAGAGCAGGGGATAATCAAGGACGCACGCGTATTCAAATATTATATTAAATTCCGCAATGAATCCGGTTTCCAGGCAGGTGAATATAAATTATCACCTTCCATGCCAATTGAAGATATCGTCACTAGCATCAAAACCGGGAAACTCATGAAGGAAGCTGCAATGAAGATCACGATTCCTGAAGGGAAGCAGCTTATCCAAATTGCCGATATCATCGCTGTAAAGACGGGTGAAGATCCGAAAAAGGTCTTTAAGAAATTGAATGATAAGAAGTTCGTAAATTCCATGCAAGAGAAGTTTCCGCAGCTTTTGACCTCGGAAATTGAAAATGAAAAGGTTTTATATCCGCTTGAAGGATACCTTTTCCCGGCTACTTATGATTTTTATGAGGAAAAACCTACCCTGGAATCGATCGTCATCGAGATGCTGAAGAAAACCGAAGAAACATTGCAGGCTTACGAGAGCCAAATGGACAAGAACGATTATTCGGTACACCAGATGCTGACTTTCGCTTCGCTTGTTGAAGAAGAGGCGACGGCTCAAGTCGATCGCGGAAAAATAGCTTCCGTCTTTTACAATCGCATGGAGGAAGGCATGCCGCTTCAAACGGATCCGACCGTTTTGTATGCGAAGGGTTCACATAAGAGCAGGGTGTATTATAAAGACCTTGAGGTGAAATCCCCTTATAATACGTATAAGAACAAGGGGCTGCCGCCAGGCCCGATTGCCAATGCCGGAACGACATCGATCGATGCGGTACTGAAACCTGAGAAAACGGATTATCTGTACTTTTTGGCAACACCTGAAGGGGAAGTCCTTTACTCTAAGACCTTGGATGACCACAATAACAAAAAGGCAGAGCATATTTCCAATAAATAAATAAAAATAGCAAGGAGACTGTAGGGGGAGAGATATTACTTTCCCCTTGTTTTTATGGTAGAATAGTACAAGTGAATTTTTGATCCGATTCTAAATCGGTGACGTAACTCGGCGAATGCCGGGTTTTATTTTGAAAGATAAGGAAATGTAGATCGTCAAGCATACTTGTTTCAGCTCCTTGTGAAGAAATGGTCCAATCAATTTTTTCATGTTACTGACCAAGCGCTTTTGTTTTCCTTATAAATGGAGGAAACGTTTTGAACGGAAAAATAGAACAATATCTTCATTCCTTAATTCCGGAGCGTACGGGTTTGCTTAAGGAGTTGGAAGATTTTGCGATGGAAAATAATGTGCCGATCATGGAGCCTGAGGGCATTGAGGTGCTGCTTCAGATTTTAAGGCTTCATCAGCCAAAGGCGATATTGGAAGTTGGTTCGGCAATAGGCTATTCGGCCATCAGGATGGCTGAGACCCTTCCGGAAGCCCGAATCGTCACACTTGAACGGAATGAAGCCCGTATCGAGCAGGCAAGGGCTAACTTCAAGAAAGCGGGACTGTCGGAAAGGATCACCCTCATTGAAGGGGATGCCCTTGAAGCGGGACCGAAAGTGATGGAACACGGTCCGTTTGATATCATCTTCGTTGATGCAGCTAAAGGGCAGTACAAGCGATTCTTTGAACTCTTTGAACCATTCCTTGCCGATGCTGGCATTATCATTACTGATAATGTTTTATTCAAAGGCTTGGTTGCCGAAAACATTGAAGAAATGGAAATGACGAGAAGAAAGCGAGCTCTTATTAAAAAAATCAGAGACTTTAACATCTGGTTACATGACCATCCCAACTTCGATACCGTAATTTTGCCGATTGGTGATGGTGTGGCCATCAGTAAACATAGAGGTGACAAAAATGAAAAAGCCTGAATTACTTGTGACTCCGACAAGTGTCGATCATATATCAGAACTCATTGATGCTGGCGCTGACGCCTTTGTCATAGGTGAACAACGTTATGCGCTAAGGCTGGCAGGGGAGTTCAAACGTGAAGATGTAGAGAAGGCGATTGAGATTGCACATGCCGCGGGCAAGAAAGTGTACGTATCCATGAACTCCATTTTCCATAATGAAAAAGTGGACGAGCTTGAAGGGTACGTCGCGTTCCTTCAAGAGGCTGGTGCCGACCGGATCATATTCGGTGATCCCGCAGTCTTGATGGCTGTTCGCGCCGCGGCACCTGATATGCCCCTGCACTGGAATACAGAGATGACGGTAACGAACTGGTACACATGTAATTATTGGGGGAAACGCGGTGCTGTCCGTGCCGTTGCTGCCCGTGAGATAAGTCTGGACGAGATAGTGGAAATGAAGGAAAATGCCGAGGTGGAGATCGAAGTCCAAGTGCATGGCATGACATGCATGTTCCAATCGAAGCGTACGCTCCTTGGTAATTACTTTGAATACCAAGGCAAGGCATTGGAAGTGGAGAATCGGAAGGAACATAGAAATATGTTCTTGCATGATAAGGAACGTGAAAATAAATATCCGATTTATGAAGATGAAAATGGTACACATATCATGAGTCCGAATGATATGTGCATGATCGATGAACTTCAGGAATTGATTGAAGCGGAAATCGATTCACTGAAAATCGAAGGATTATTGCAAACACCGGAATATATCATTGAAATGACAAAGTTATATCGGGAAGCGATTGACGTATGTGCAGAAGACCCTGACCGCTATGATGATGTGAAAGCGGAACTTTTTGAAAAAGTCAAAGCGATTCAGCCGGATAACCGTGAGTTGGATACAGGATTCTTCTTTAAAGAATCGGTTTATTAAAGAAAAGGGTAAGAGAAAGAGGAGGAATAGCCTTGAATGCTATTGCTGATAAAATTTCCAAGATCGTTGATGGAAAGAGAGTCATTGTAAAAAAACCGGAATTGCTGGCTCCTGCCGGCAACCTTGAAAAATTAAAAATTGCCGTCCATTACGGCGCGGATGCCGTGTTCATCGGCGGTCAGGAATATGGCCTTCGTTCCAATGCCGGCAACTTCACGTTTGAGGAAATGAAGGAAGGCGTCGAATTCGCTAATAAATATGGTGCTAAAGTATATGTAACCACAAATATCTTCGCACATAATGAAAATATAGATGGTCTGGATGAATACCTGGAAGGTCTTCAGGAGGCTGGGGTTCATGGTATCATCGTCGCCGATCCATTAATCATCGAAACCTGTAAAAGGGTCGCTCCGAACGTCGAGATCCATTTAAGCACGCAGCAATCATTATCAAACTGGAAGGCTGTTCAGTATTGGAAAGAAGAAGGCTTGGAGCGGGTTGTTTTGGCACGTGAAACGAGTGCTGCTGAAATCCGTGAAATGAAGGAGAAGGTCGATATCGAAATCGAGGCTTTCGTTCATGGGGCCATGTGCATTGCCTATTCTGGTCGCTGCACCCTTTCGAACCATATGACGGCTCGTGATTCGAACCGCGGCGGCTGCTGTCAGTCTTGCCGTTGGGATTATGATTTATATGAGTGGGATCAAGACGGGGAAAAGGCTTTATTCGATAAAGAAGATGCTCCATTCGCAATGAGTCCAAAAGACTTGAAGCTGATTGAATCACTGCCAGGCATGATTGAAATTGGCATAGACAGCTTAAAAGTCGAAGGAAGAATGAAATCGATTCATTATATTGCAACGGTTGTCAGCGTCTATCGTAAAGTGATTGATGCGTATTGTGCAGATCCCGACAATTTCAAGATTAAACAAGAATGGCTGGAAGAGCTTGATAAGTGTGCGAACCGTGAGACGGCATCATCGTTCATGGAAGGGGAAATTCCTGGGTATAAACAGCAAATGTTCGGGAATCATACCGTAAAGACTCGCTTCGACTTCGCAGGATTGGTGCTTGATTACAACGAGGAAACTCAAATCGTCACCATGCAGCAACGTAATTTCTTCAAGCCTGGGGATGAAGTCGAGTTTTTTGGACCGGAAATCGAAAACTTCACTCAAAAAATCGGTACGATCTGGGATGAGTCAGGTAAGGAGCTGGAGGCAGCCCGCCATCCGCTTCAAATTGTCCGCATTCAAGTAGATAAAAGAGTTTATGTGAACAATATGATGCGGAAGGAGAATTGATATGACAAGAAAGAAACCAGTGGTCATCGGAGTTACCGGAGGTTCGGGATCAGGTAAAACAAGTGTTACCCGTTCCATTTTTGAATTTTTTCAAGGACATTCCATCTTGATGATCGAACAAGATTATTACTATAAAGATCAAAGTCATCTTCCTTTTGAAGAGCGCTTGAAAACGAACTATGATCATCCGCTTGCATTTGATAATGATTTGTTAATCGATCACATCAATGCATTGCTGCGCTATGAAACGATAGAAAAACCCGTCTATGATTATTCGATCCATACGCGTTCGGAAGAAGTCATCACAGTTGAGCCCCAGGATGTCATCATCCTTGAAGGGATACTTGTGCTCGAGGATGAGCGGCTCCGGGATCTGATGGATATGAAGCTTTATGTTGATACGGACGCAGATTTGCGGATCCTTCGTCGGATGACCCGTGATATTAAGGAACGCGGCCGTTCCATAGATTCCGTCATCGAACAATACATCAGTGTCGTCCGTCCGATGCATAATCAGTTCATAGAACCGACGAAGCGTTATGCCGACATCATCATTCCTGAAGGCGGTCAGAACCATGTGGCGATTGACCTTATGGTGACAAAAATTCAAACAATCCTTGAACAAAAGTCTTTTTTGTAATAACATAGCATAAATAATGATAGGTGCCATTTTCCTCCGTTTATTTAAATAATCCCATTTATTTATTGGGAAAGACTGGACAAATGTTGGAAAACGCAATACTCTATTCTTGATACAGATCGAACCGGCTGCACACCGCAGTCGGTTTATATACTAAGGAACGGATTGTTTCTTAGTATCGAAGCGCGTACTTTTTAAGGCGCGCCATTATATATTCTGACTCGATTTAAGGGTTAAGCACTATATAGTACATAAACTTGTCACAGCGAAAGCTTGCTGTAAAGAATTTGAAGGAGTGAAGGGTTTTGGCAATTGAAAAAGAATATCCAATGACTAAAGAAGGTAAGTTAAAGCTTGAACAGGAACTGGAACAGTTAAAAACGGTTAAACGTAAAGAAGTGGTGGAAAGAATCAAGATTGCCCGCAGTTTTGGGGACCTTTCCGAGAACTCAGAGTACGATTCCGCAAAAGAAGAGCAGGCTTTCGTTGAAGGACGCATTACAACAATCGAAAACATGATCCGTAATGCAAAAATCATTGAAGGCGATGATTCGAATACAGATACAGTTTCATTAGGTAAATCGGTTACATTCGTGGAACTTCCAAATGGTGACGAAGAAACATATTCCATCGTAGGGAGCGTTGAAGCGGATCCATTCGAAGGGAAAATCTCCAATGATTCCCCGATCGCGAAAAGCCTGATAGGGAAAAGGGTCGGCGACAAGGTATCGATCATGACACCTGGCGGCGAAATGAGCGTGAAGATTGTATCCATCGACTAAATAAAAGCAAAAGAGGGTGTCCATAGGGCATCCTCTTTTTTATCAAAAAAGTGCAGCGTTAAATTTGTTCTAAATTGTTTAAAAATTCGCACCTCGTCAACAATGGTTACGAGGTGTATTTTATGAAAAAGAAACGAATGAAGTTGCTGGCTCTTTTTTTGACCACTTTCATGCTGATGCTCATAGGCAGGCTTGCCTACATCCAACTTGTATCGACTGAATCTTTTTCAAAGCATGACGTGAACCTGTTAGAAGCAAGCGTGAATCAGCGTTCACAGATCTTAAAGATCGATGATGGACGCGGAAAGTTTTATGACAGGAATGGAGAACCGCTTGCACATGAAGAAATCCCGACGCTCGTCCTATTTCCATTTTTAAAAAAAATGACATGGCCCATAGATGAAGTGGCCTCGATAATAGGCAAATCGGAAGCGGAGTTAAAGCGGGCGATAGAACAAGCGGATGAACCATTCGTATTTGGCGGAGACAAACCGATCGAGTTGACGTCCAGCCAATCGAAGGCAATCAATGAATTGAAGATACCCGGGGTCTTTGCCGTGAATGAGAAATTATATCATGATCAAACCCCTGCAGCGCAATTGATCGGAACGACGAATATATCAGATGCGGAAAAGAAAAAACGTTATCCGGACATGAATTTATCTCCTGAAACGAAAATAGGCAATACGGGACTGCAAAGGACCTTCGATGAGTTCTTGCTTTCCGCTGGTGAATCGAAGCTCGTTTTTCACGTGGACGCCAGTGGAGGCCCAATGTTCGGCGTCGATGTTAAATATGTGGAACCTGCAAATCCGCTTTACCCGGTGAAGGTCGTGACGACGATCGATAAAGAAATTCAGGAGCAAGCGGAGAAGCTCGTCGATGAACGCGGGATAAAAAAGGGCGGTCTCGTCCTGATCGATATTGAAAAAAGTGAAATCGTCGCAATGGTATCCCGTCCGGCGCTTAATGTAAAAGATCCGAATGGAGAAGGGGCCGTCAACATGATGCTGACCCAAAAAACGCCGGGTTCCGTCTTTAAAACGGTCACGGCAGCAGCGGCCATCGATTATGAAGCGGTTAGTCCCTCAAGGACTTTTAATTGTAATTTGACGATAGACGGCAAAACGGATAAACAGAGGGAACTGGGCATGCTTAATTTTGAAAATAGCTTTGCCCAGAGCTGCAACAGGACGTTTGCCGAATTGTCACAGGAAATAGCCGAAAAGGATCCGGAATTTTTGGACAAATATGCAAAAATGTTAGGTCTTGTTGGTGAATCGGGCTGGCAAGGGGACGTCTATCACACTGAAGTCACTCAATTGCATCATGAACAAGCCGGAAAGGTCTGGCATGATGACGAATTAAAAAAAGATCCTAAAATGATTGCCAAAACAGCAATTGGCCAGCAGGATGTCCAAACGACACCGCTCGCGATAGCGAATATGATGGCAACGATTGCCCGCGGCGGCCAGAAGGAACAGGTCAAAGCCGTTTCCAGGGTCGAATTTAACAATGGTACGACCGTAGTCGATTTTCCCAATCAAAATATTGGCGGCGAGAAACTGTCTCCATATACAACGATGAAGATGCAGCATCTTCTTAGGAAGGTCGTGACGGAAGAGAAAGGGACGGGCGCTTCCTTGAGGGATTTGCCTGTGGAGGTCGCCGGCAAGTCCGGAACAGCTCAGACCAATATCGAAAAAGGGCAGCTGAATAAATGGTTTGCGGGCTACTTTCCATATAAAAATCCTAAATATGCTCTTGTAACCGTAAGTTTTGAAACGAAGGAAAACAGTTCCAGCATGACGCCTCTTTTTTCAGATATTGTAAAAGTCCTGTACTCCAAGGACCAGGACAAAAACGAGAATTGACGAAAAGTGTAGGAAACCCTTCCCTTCTATCTCTGGCTAAATCATGTTAAAATGAGGCAGTAAGAAATGGTAAGGGAGGAATGGACCTTGGGCTCACGTTTTAATCAGAGAGATCAAAAAAGAAAAGTAAATAAAATATATAATATTGCAATCACCATCGTTTCCATTTTAATCGTCATTGTCGCAGTCTCGATTTTCTTAAGTGATGATGGCACAGATTCAAAGAAAGCCACGACTGAACCAAAGCAAATCGCCGATACAGATTCGGGGAAAGTGGCGGACAAGCCTGCTGGCAAAGAAGAAGAAACGGATTCTGAGAAGGAAGACGCAGTAGGCGATAGTGAAGCAACAACAGAAGAAGAAAATGCAGTAGAAGAAGATAGTAAAGCAACGGAAGAAGATGCAGAAGAGAAGGCTGAAGATGGAGCAGATCCAGAAAAAGCGGGAGATGCCGAACTTGTGGAAATGGAAGGCAGCGGAGATGGCAATGTTGCGGCAACCTATACGAGTGAGAGCTGGAAACCTGTAGGAACTGAACAATCCGGGGAGCACACTACAAGCTTTGACAAGGGCTCGGTCGATTGGAATGAAATGAGTAAAGCCATTGCAAGCGGGGCTGGAATCGATGAAAGCAGCATGAAGCTATGGTGGCTGCAAAACGGCGGTTCGTCAAGCACGGCAATCGGTACCGTCTCTGAAGGCGATAATCCTAAAACCTACCGCGTTTATATTGAATGGGTGGACGGATCAGGTTGGAAACCTGTAAAAGTCGAAGAGCTGAAGACAAACGATAAAAGATAATGGTCAACTGTATTAACGAAAAACCCCCGAAAGGAATTCCACTTTTCGGGGGTTTTTCATGGTCATCACTTTTTTGCTTTAAAGTGGACGACTGCGCTATAAAAACGTCTGCCTTCATCACTTACGTACATTTGGTGTGATACCGATTCAACCTGAAGCATGATCGCTTTATTGATTTCAATTTGTGATTGGATTTTTTCTTCCAGATTCTTAATGCTTTCCGCCTCGAAAAATTCTATTTTATCTTCGAATAAATTCAAGTCGAGTTGAAAACTCATGACATTTCCCCTCCAACATTTAGATACTGTTAGTTTAACACCATTTTGGGCGAATCTGAACCGAATCAATGATTTGCCTAAAAACAAGAACTGTTTCTGTGTTTATTTCATATTATGCTTATAGGTTTTATTATCTTATTATAAAAGGTGATTAAAAATGGGCAGAGAATTTATAGATTTATTTGAAGAATGGTCGAAAACGTATGATGATACGGTTGGTGGACACGATATGGAGTATCGGGAAGTTTTTAAACATTATGATAACATATTGGATAGCGTCACGGATCGGGTTCATGGCCATGTGCTGGAGTTCGGGGTAGGTACCGGGAATTTGACGGAAAGGCTTTTGAAGAAAGGCCTGAAGGTATCGGGAATAGAACCTTCACCTGCGATGCGGGAAATAGCGGTAAGCAAGCTGGACGGAAAGACAGAAATTGTGGATGGCGATTTCATCGATTTTCCGGAGCCGGAACAGGTTGATTCGATCGTGAGTACGTATGCGTTTCATCATTTAACAGATGAAGAAAAAGAAAAAGCGATAGCCAACTATGGAAAGTTACTGAATACTGGTGGTAAAATAGTGTTTGCGGATACGATGTATCAATCAAAGGAAGCGCATGAACAAGCGATTCAAGATGCAAGGCAGGCAGGCTTTCATAATTTGGCGAACGATTTGCAAACGGAATACTATACTACGATTCCTTTTTTGGAAAAAGTGCTTGAAGCAAATGGATATAGGGTGAATTTCGAGCGCTGCAATCAATTTGTCTGGATTATGGAGGCGGAAAAATTATAGGAAGAGGTTTTTACTAATGAAGGTAGCCATAATCGGAGCAATGGAAGAAGAAGTTACGATTTTACGTGATAAATTGGAAGGCTTGGAGCAGGTGACCATTGCCGGTTCCGAGTTCAATACAGGCAAACTGAATGGTGTCGAGGTCATTTTGCTTAAATCGGGAATCGGTAAAGTGAATGCAGCAATGTCCACTGCGATCCTGTTAGAAAAATTCAAACCGGATGCGGTCATCAATACTGGATCTGCCGGCGGTTATCATCCAGCACTTAATGTAGGGGATGTGGTCATATCCTCGGAAGTACGCCACCATGATGTCGATGTGACGATTTTCGGATATGAGTACGGTCAAGTCCCTCAGCTGCCTGCAGCTTTCACTCCGGATGAGAAGCTTTTCGCAATAGCGGAAGAAGCGGCTAAAGAAATCGAGGATATACAAGTGGCAAAAGGGTTGATCGTGACGGGGGATTCTTTCATGAATGATCCTGACAGGGTTGAATTCGTAAGAGGGAAATTCTCCGATTTATATGCGGTGGAAATGGAAGCGGCAGCCATTGCACAAGTAGCCTTCCAATTCAAGACACCGTTTGTCATCATTCGTTCTCTTTCGGATATCGCAGGTAAGGAGTCCAATATTTCCTTTGATAAATTCCTGGAAACTGCGGCTCTTCATTCAGCGGCACTGATTTTGAAAATGGTTGAAAAAATGAAATAAATGGTAAGTGATCAGCGGAAGCTTTTCTGCTGATCATTCTTTATTGCATAATTCTTATTAAGTTGGTAGGATAACTATGAAAGGATGTCCTAATATGAAAGTCTTTCAAAACATTCATGAGTTGATAGGAAAAACACCGATGATGGAAATCACCCATTTCCCTCTTCCGGATGAGGTCCGTATCTTTGCCAAACTGGAATACTTTAATCCGGGGGGCAGTGTGAAGGATCGGCTTGGCCAAGAACTGTTAGCCGAAGCGTTACAGACAGGAAAGGTGAAAAAGGGCGGGACGATCATCGAACCGACTGCTGGAAATACAGGGATTGGCTTGGCGTTGGCTGCGATAAACAGTGGAGTGGACGTGATATTTTGCGTTCCGGAGAAATTCAGTGCCGAGAAACAGGAATTGATGCGTGCCCTTGGCGCGAATGTGATCCAGACCCCGACAGAGGAAGGAATGACAGGAGCAATCGCAAAGGCTAAGGCGCTGCTGGCTGAAATTCCGGGATCATATTGTCCCCAGCAGTTCGCCAACCCATCCAATCCTGATGCCTATTATAAAACGCTGGGACCTGAAATATGGGAACAGATGGAAGGCGATGTGGATATGTTTGTAGCCGGTGCCGGGACGGGCGGGACATTCATGGGAACATCGCGATTTTTAAAAGAAAAGGATGCTGCTGTCAAAACGGTCATAGTCGAACCAGAAGGATCGATTTTAAACGGCGGCAAGGCAGGACCCCATAAAACAGAGGGGATCGGGATGGAATTTTTACCTGCCTATATGGATGAAACGTATTTTGACCAAATCCATACGATAAGCGATCGTGACGCTTTCCATATGGTAAAGGAATTGGCGATTAAAGAAGGCCTCCTTGTCGGCAGTTCTTCCGGTGCGGCATTTGCAGCAGCCATGAAAGAAGCAGCAAAGGCTCCAAGGGGGACGAATATCGTCGTCGTTTTTCCGGATTCCAGTGAGCGATACTTAAGCAAAAAAATTTATCAGGGAGGTTTATAAAATGAGAAAAAAAACACAATTGATCCATGGCGGCATTTTTGGCGATGAAAAAACAGGAGCGGTTTCGGTGCCCATTTATCAAGTGAGCACCTATAAACAGGATGGTCCGGGGAACCATCGTGGATATGAATATTCCCGTACGGGCAACCCAACCCGCCATGCCCTAGAGGAATTGATCAAGGATCTCGAAGAAGGAAAAAGAGGTTTCGCCTTCGGATCAGGAATGGCAGCGATGACCGCGGTCATGATGCTGTTCAGCCAAGGTGATCATGTATTGATGACCGATGATGTTTATGGAGGGTCTTTCCGGGTCATCACTAAAGTGCTTAACCGTTTCGGAATCGAAGCTACGTTCATCAATACGAGTGACATAGAGTCGATCGAAAAAGAGATAAAGGACAATACGAAGGCATTGTTCATTGAAACACCGACGAATCCATTATTGAAAATCACCGATTTGGAAGAAGTATCGAAAATAGCCAAAGAAAACGGCATCCTCACCATTGTGGATAATACCTTCAGTACGCCATACTGGCAAAATCCGCTTTCACTTGGAGCTGATATCGTGCTTCATAGCGCCACGAAGTACCTGGGGGGACACAGCGATGTTGTAGCGGGTCTTGTCGTGGTGAATGATGAGAATCTTGGCAATGACCTTCATTTCATCCAAAACTCTACAGGAGGCGTGCTAGGGCCCCAGGATTCATGGTTGCTTATGCGTGGCATTAAGACGCTGGGAATCAGGATGGAAGAGCATGAAAAAAATACATCTGAAATCGTCCGTTTCCTATCCGGGCATAAAGATGTTTCGAAAATCTATTACCCAGGTCTTGAAAACCACCCAAATCACGATATCGCCAAAAAACAATCGCGTGGTTTCGGCGGTATGGTTTCATTTGATGTCGGCAGTGCCGAAAAAGCCGAATCGGTTTTGAATAAAGTGAAATTCTTCACGCTTGCGGAAAGTCTGGGGGCAGTGGAGAGCTTAATTTCCATTCCGGCCTTGATGACACATGCTTCCATTCCGGCTGAGCGACGTGCAGAGCTTGGAATAACGGATGGGTTGATTCGTATTTCAGTGGGTCTGGAAGATGTTGAAGACTTATTGGAAGACTTGGAACAAGCGCTGCAAGGATAATCGGAGAGGAACCGCTTCATAGCTGACTGCCATTATTTACACCCTGTCATTTGGAATAAATATGGTAGAATGAGATATCGATATCTTAATAGCTTGAAAGAAGGTGGAATGGCATGAAAAACCGCAAAAAACAAACGGTTGCACTGCTGCGTTCGAAAATGGTCGATTTTAAACAATTTGCGATCACTTTGTTATGTGTGGGTTCGTTCTTCTATTTAGGAACCATCCTTCCCTCTGGCGACAAAGCGTTGATTGGCACATATGTCTATATGGGAGCGACAATAACGTTCCTGGGCATGTCCATAGTTTTTTTCTCATTATCCAAAAAATACAAAAAGATCTTGGCCGAAATGGATGACCAAGACTCTTTACAATAATAAAAGCAAACCTGATTCTTGAATGGAATCAGGTTTTTTTGTTTTTCTAACGCTTTTGCCTGTATAGGGGCAGATGTATCATGCTATTTGCCTTTTTAGGTGAAAATGGCCCTTGAAAATGGGGAAAAAGGTGGAAATTTCAAAAAAATAGGCAAAAACCGTTTACAAAAATCATATTTGTGGATATACTTACCAAGTAATAAAAAATATTCCAAAGGAGGTCGAAGAAAATGAAATTGTATCTATATGGAGTCGCCACGATTAGCCGGTCCGTTTCAATTGACAATCACATAACATTCGACCTGTGCCAAGCGGAATATTTCTAAAGCAATTTGGCTTTATTAATCATTCAGACATTGCGGCCGCAGGGAGAAGTGTTTTATCCTGCGGCCTTTTTATATTTTCTAAAAAACCCGCCGCAGGAGGACGTAACTTTCTGCGGCCTTTTTATGCCTTTTTGTTGGGCCGCTCCCTTAAAGGAGGTGATATTATGACACTGAATATGCTTTTTTTCACAATCACGATCAAAATGAAAAAAATGACTGCAGAGGAATGTTTGCAGCAGGAGAGAATCCACAAGATTCGAGAAGAACATCTGGATAAAGCGTTGAAACATCGTCCTTTTTTCTAAAAAATATATATATGAGGTTGGTATTCCGTTCATAAAAAAATTAAGAAAGGTGGAGGTTAATATGGTGAACTTGTTATACGTAAAAGGAGAGAAGCGTTGTTATTGGCAGGAGAAGGATACCGGCTAACGGATCTGCCGGTGCAACCCAAGTATTTGTCATGGTTTGTATATATGTAAGCGGAAAAGGCATTGGAGACGAAGGTGTGGTATATGGCGCTGCTTAACTCGGAACTGCAACGTTGGAAAAGAATATGTAAATGGAAAACTCGGCACTCGGGCCGAGTTTTTTCTTTGCCTGAATCAGCAGCAAGGACCTGATCCTCCAAAACCAAATCCACATCCCGGCAACCACCAAAACCCGAAAATGAGCAATAAAATCAGGAGGACAATAAACAGGCCATAACCAAAGCCGTAACCGGACCCGGACCCTGCATAACAAGGAGCAGGAGCCGGATAACCATAGCTGCATCCGTATGGTCCATAGTCATATCCCATCGAAAAACCCCCTTTCCGTTAAAAATTCCCTATCATTATATGAACCTTTTCCTTCGTTCGTTTGGGAATACATCCAGGCTGGTTTGAACATTTAACACGATTCATGATTTCTTTTAGTGGGACAGACACGAACAAGCCCACAGTTGCATAGGTATGAATAGGGAAGCCAAAGAAACGGGGGATGAAACCAATGCCCGGAATACTTACAGTTGTCGGTTATATTATCAAAGAATTTTACTTATTCGTTTCCTATGTGAAAAACAACGCTTTTCCCCAGCCCTTGTCATCTCAGGATGAAAAGAGATATCTGAAGCTAATGAGCGAGGGAGACGGTGATGCCCGTAACATCCTGATCGAACATAATCTCAGGCTTGTTGCCCATATCGTCAAGAAATTCGAGAATACGGGCGAAGATACAGAGGATTTGATTTCGATTGGGACAATTGGTTTGATAAAGGCCATTGAGAGTTATTCGGATGGGAAGGGGACTAAGCTGGCCACATATGCGGCGCGATGCATTGAGAATGAGATCTTGATGCATTTACGGGCGACTAAGAAAACGAAGAAAGATATTTCCCTGCATGATCCGATCGGTCAAGATAAAGAAGGAAATGAAATCAGTTTAATCGATGTACTGAAATCGGAATCGGAAGATGTCATCGATACGATTCAGCTCAATATGGAAATTGAAAAAGTGAAAAAGTATATTGATATTTTGGATGAACGCGAAAAGGAAGTCATTGTAGGCAGGTTCGGACTGGATTTGAAAAAGGAAAAAACCCAGAGGGAAATTGCTAAAGAGCTTGGCATTTCCCGCAGTTATGTATCGAGGATCGAAAAACGTGCCTTAATGAAGATGTTCCACGAATTTTACAGAGCAGAAAAAGAAAAGGAAAAGAAAGCCAAAGGATAGGAATGGTGAAGGCAAAGAGAGTGCGGGGAATTTCCCCGCACTCTTTTTTCAATATTTATTTCTGAGCATATCTGCAAATGCGTGATAAATCTCGATTCCCTGAAAAAGGAACATGCGTGAAGCTGTTAAAGATAAGACCCCTATCATAATAAATCGAAACCACATATGAATCACTCCTCCATTTTATTTTTTATAAAATGTCAGAGCATGGGGCTACGTAATTCGCCTGGAAAAATACCGGACTGAGATATCGTCGGCGAAGATTTGAGTGAAAATAAAGAAAACTCAAAATGGAACATTCGAAAAAGAGAATGATGATAAGTGTTTGCCAGGAACCTAATGAAGGCACGAAAGGCTGTTTCTTGTCGGCCTTATCCCAATGGTGAACATCGGTATGTTCCTCAATGGTCAGCTGCTGTGCATGATGATGGAACTGTACGGGCAGTGTCCAAAGGAGCAGGATGATGGCAGACATGTGAATGAAAAATTTCATATGAATCAACCGCCCCTTTCCCCAAGAATATATTCATCATAACATGCTTTTAATCCGGGATATAGAAAAAAGTTCTGAAAAAAGACTGAAAATTCCTTTTAGTTAGAAAAATATTGCGTTTACCTCTATAATGGGATTAGTGATAAAAAGGGGGCAATGCATGATGGGATATTCTTTGACATGGGATTTGGATATCTTTTTTAAAGGAGGAAGCTCTTCTAAGGAGTTCCTGACTTTTTTAGATGAAATGAACGACGAGGTAAAAGAATTAGACCGGATTGTAAGCAATATCAATCCAGAAGGAAATGATGAGAGCGGTTTAATCCAGGCATTTGATCTTTTTAAAAATACAAATATGAAATCTTCACAGGCAAGTGCATTCATCGGCTGCCTGGAAGCTCAAAATGCACAGGATAAAAAGGCTGGTCAGCTGCGGATCAAACAAATGAAGATAGTCGCTTCACTAAAAATGGTGTTAAGCAAACTGGATGAAAAGTTGATACATCTTGATGATGGTTTTTTTGAAAAGATCCTTGAAAAAGAACCATTGAATGAATTGAAATTCGTATTGAATGAACGTCGGGAAAAGGCAAAGGAAAAGCTTTCCGTGAAGGAAGAATCATTGATCACCCAATTGGCCATGGACGGTTTCGAAGGTTGGAGCCAAATGTATGATACGATCGTCGGTTCAATGACCATCCCTTATAAGGGTGAAAATCTTTCTGTAGGCCAAGCGGCAAATAAATTTTCCGATCCTGATGAAAGGAACCGGAAAGAATTATTTACTGCATGGGAACAGGCGTGGGAGGAAAAAAGTGACCTTTTTGCCCGGACTTTGAACCATTTGGCCGGATTCCGTCTCAGTGTGAATGATAAAAGGGGCTGGGATGATATTTTGAAAGAGCCTCTTGAAATAGGGAGGATGAAAAAAGAAACCCTCGAAAGCATGTGGAATGTAATTGCCGATCATAAGGAGCCGCTTGTGAGGTTTTTAAAAAGGAAAGCGGAGTTACTGGATTTGGATCAATTAAGCTGGGCGGATTTGGATGCGCCGCTCGCTGTTACAGCGGAGTCCAAAGTTATGGATTATCAAGAAGGTGCAGACTTCATCATACAGCAATTCTCTAAGTTCGGCTCTCAATTAGCAGACTTCACCCAAAAGGCATTCGAAGACAGCTGGATTGAAGCGGAGGACAGACCAGGTAAGAGACCAGGCGGTTTTTGCACCGGGTTTCCATTAAATAAGCAGTCAAGAATTTTCATGACGTATTCGGGCACTCCATCCAATGTATCGACATTGGCCCATGAATTGGGACATGCCTTCCATTCATATGCGATGAGGGAGATCCATCCATTGAATCGGTCGTATGCAATGAACGTAGCTGAAACCGCCTCTACTTTTGCTGAAATGGTCGTTGCGGATGCAGCTGTGAAGGAAGCGGCCAGCGAGGAAGAAAAGCTGGTGCTTTTAGAAGATAAAATTCAGCGTTCTGTGGCATTATTGATGAATATCCATGCCCGCTACTTATTCGAAACAAGGTTTTATGATGAGAGGAAGCAAGGGTATGTCAGTGCCGAACGGTTGAATGAACTGATGGTCGAAGCCCAAAAAGAAGCTTATGGCGATGCTTTAAGTGATTATAATCCAACGTTCTGGGCTTCAAAGCTCCATTTTTATATAACAGGTGTACCATTTTATAATTTTCCGTACACATTCGGCTACTTATTCTCATTAGGCATATACGCGAATGCCCTGAAAGAACCGGCAGGATTCGAAGAAAAGTATATCGCTCTATTAAAGGATACCGGTTCCATGAAGGTCGAGGATTTGGCGGAGAAACATTTAGGCGTCGATTTGAAGACCCGGGATTTTTGGGAAGAAGCGGTCAATGCCTGCATGGAGGATGTGGAAGAATTCCTGCGTTTGACCGATCCCCTCGTCAAAAAGGCTTAAAACGGGTTTTTCGGATGGAATAGGAACGAAAAAAGCGGATGTCCGATTTAGGACATCCGCCTTTCTTATTTAAACTTTCTTCAGTTTAAATGGACTGACCATAAGTAATGATAATATAATCATGAGGGATAAGAAAAAGACCGGATGGAAATACGGGATGGCTAGATAACTTAAAGTAGCGATGCAGCCCGCAACCGTAATCGGCACTCCTGTAAAATATCCATTGCTTTCACTTATATTGAAACGGGCGAGACGAAATGCGCCACAGCCAATATAGAAAACCGTGAAGAGTGTGCCAGGTGCCCCGAATTCTATTAATATTCCTTGGTATAATAATAGGGCAGGTGCTACGCCAAAGGATATGATGTCACACATCGAATCAAGTTGCTTACCCAATTCCGATTCAATGTTGAATTTCCGTGCAACCATACCGTCGAAGCGATCTGCAAGGGCAGCCAGGAAAATTAATAGCAGGCTTAAATTCAATTGGCCGTGCATTACGGCGATTATCGCAAATCCACCAAGGGATAAATTAATTAGTGTAAGTATATTTGCTGTTTGTGCTTTCATTTTTTTAATGGTTTGATCTAGGGCGTGTAATAAAAACATCTTTTCCCTCCTTTCAAATGAAACAAATTAAAACAATATATAGTAAACATAAGCATTTATTATATAATAATATTTTATTTAACACAATTTATGCAAGTGATTTTTAGAATAATTTTACAATTTGGAGTGGTTTTATTTGTTTCAGTCTTTGTATCGCATTCTTATTGAACTGACGAATGGTCAGTATTCATCAGGTTTATTAAAGCATTTTAGCCAATCTCGTTGGAGCAGGCCCTTAATTTTACTTTATGTAAAAACATTCAACCTTAATCAACAGGAATTTGGTAAGGAGGTAAAAGCTTATACTAACCTGCACGAGCTATTTACCAGGCAGTTAAAGGCGGATGCCAGGCCAATTACGGCAGTTCCTTCTGCGGTAGCTTGTCCTGTGGACGGTGTTCTTGAGGATTCAGGGGAGATACGCGCTGATAAAAATATCGTCGTTAAGGGAAAGGTATATTCAATGGGGGAAATGCTCGGGGATGAGCTTTTTTTGGAAAAGTACTTAGGGGGCAAATATCTCGTGTTATACTTAAGCCCGAGTCATTACCATAGGATCCATGCACCAATCAAGGGTTCCGTGGTCAAACGTTGGACCCTTGGAAGGAAATCGTACCCCGTTAATAAATGGGGGATGAAATATGGAAAAGAGCCTTTATCAAAAAATTACCGGACAATAACTGAACTTCAAAATGAAGCGGGAAGTCTGGCAATGGTGAAGGTCGGGGCCATGTTCATCAATTCGATCGTCATTACTGATGAATCGGTTGAATTGGAAAAAGGACAGGAATTTTCTTATTTCAGCTTTGGGTCCACAGTGGTGCTTCTTTTTGAAAAAGGAAGTTTTGAACTTGAAGGAAACATCTCCATTCCCGCGGATGTCCGTGTGGGTGAAACAATCGGATTCATGAGAGCCGTCTAACTTCAAATGAAAATAAGAGGCTGACATTTGATGTCAGCCTATGTATTTCATATTAAAAGATTGATCGGATTTTATGTGTCAGGGATCTTCGATGGATTTCCGATTCTATGAGGCGGATGAAATCGGTACTCAACTTTAAATTCTGTGCTTTAAAATAGGATTCAAGCAACAGGTCATCAGATAGTTTTTGCATCAGAACGCCATTTGCGGCTGCTCACCTCCAGTAAGGATTACGGGGAATAATTTGGTGCTTGCTTGCATATATTGATAAGTCTTCCTTGATGTACCCCTACTGTATCAGAAATAAACGTGGAGAACAATCGTTCTGTTATCCACAGTTGGAAGTGGATAACTTGTGGTTAAGTTGTTTACAAGGTGAGCGGAATGGTGCACATCAGTATGGAAAATGTTAGTAAAGTTATCCACAGATTGAATAAATGAAATTTTTGTCGAAATCTTTTATGAATAATTAGTTCTTTGGTTCTGGTCAGCCTGCAAATTTCCCATTATTTACTGAAAAATGCCTTTCCATATCAGAAAACATACATTATGATGTTTCTTTACCGTCAGCACTTATTTCCTAATTTTTTTTGAAACTGTGCTGAAAATTCGATATGATGGAGACGGTAAATTTTAACGAAAATATAGAGGTGTCAATATGCTTAAATTATTTTTGCCGAGTGAACATGTTAAAAGCATTTTTAATATAGATCCTCAAGAATTGAAAAAAAGAGGGGTTAAAGGAGTCATTACCGATTTGGATAATACTCTCGTTGAATGGGACAGGCCGACTGCCACCCCCGATTTAATCAAATGGTTCGACAATATGCGTGATCATGGGATTTTAGTGACGATTGTATCCAATAATAATGAAAATCGGGTTCGGGCTTTTTCCGACCCGCTTCACATTCCGTTTATCTTCCAGGCCAGAAAACCGATGGCAAGAGCTTTCCATAAAGCCCGTAAAGAAATGGGATTGAAATTGGAAGAAACGGTGGTTATCGGCGATCAGTTATTGACGGATGTATTGGGAGGGAACAGAGGCGGGTTTCATACGATCTTAGTGCTCCCTGTAGCACAAACAGACGAATTCAGAACAAGGATCAATCGTTATTTTGAAAGAAAGATCATGGCGTTTTTTAAACGAAAAGGAATGCTAGAATGGGAGGATCACAATTGAACAATCATCAAGAATTAGTGTGCATCGGCTGCGGTGTGAAGGTCCAGACTGAAGATCCGAAGGAATTGGGCTTTGCCCCTAAATCAGCTCTGGAAAAGGAGACCATCGTTTGTCAGCGCTGCTTTAAATTGAAACATTATAACGAAGTTCAGGATGTTTCCTTAACAGACGATGACTTCCTGAAAATCTTGAATAAAGTAGGCGAAACCGACTCTTTAATCGTCAAAATCGTCGATATTTTTGATTTCAATGGAAGCTGGCTCCCTGGCCTGCATCGATTTGTAGGAAGAAATGATGTTCTTCTGATTGGAAATAAGGTTGATTTATTGCCTAAATCCGTAAAAACGAACAAGTTGATCAATTGGATGAAGCAATCGTCCAAGGAATTGGGTCTTAACCCTGTTGATGTCCTGCTTGTCAGTGCGGAAAAAGGAAAGCATATACTTGAAGCGGCTGATGCGATTGAGCGGTATCGCAAAGGTAAAGATGTTTATGTGGTGGGCTGTACGAATGTAGGGAAATCGACTTTCATCAACCGTCTTATTAAAGAAGTGAGCGGAGAAAGTGATATCATCACGACTTCCCACTTCCCTGGGACTACCTTGGATATGATCGAAATTCCCTTGGATGATGAACAGGCCTTGATCGATACACCAGGAATCATTAATCATCATCAAATGGCTCATTATGTTGACAAACGGGACTTCAAGGTGATCATGCCGAAAAAGGAAATCAAGCCGAGAGTGTACCAACTGAATGAAGCGCAAACGTTATTTTTCGGAGGGTTGGCCCGGTTGGACTATGTGTCAGGCGGAAGGCGTTCATTGACCTGCTACCTTTCGAATGAATTGAATATTCACCGTACGAAACTGGAAAATGCCGATGAATTGTATAAAAACCATGCCGGGGAATTACTTACACCTCCAAGGCCTGAACAAATCGAGGAGTTTCCGAAGCTGATTCCACATGAATTCTCCTTGAAAGATGGTAAAATGGATATTGTGTTTTCCGGTCTTGGCTGGGTGACGGTCAATGAGCCAGGAGCGAAAATCGTTGCACATGTTCCAAAGGGCGTCAATGTGATCGTTCGCAAATCATTAATCTAAATATAGGGGTCGTCTAGTCTATGAAAAAGATATATGGGGTAATGGGAGATCCAATTGCACATTCGATGTCACCGGACATTCATAATGATGCATTTGAAAAAGAAAATATAGAAGCGGTTTATCATCATTTCCATGTGACGAAAGAAGGTTTGAACGATGCCGTTAAAGGCATGAAAGCCCTTGGTATAGAAGGGTTTAACATCACGATTCCTCATAAGACTTCCATCATCCCTTTCCTTGATGAAGTGGATGAACTGGCCCTTGCAATCGGGGCTGTAAATACGGTTGTTAACAAAAATGGTCGGTTTATAGGGTATAATACAGACGGAAAAGGATTTTTCAAATCTTTATGCGATGAAATATCAGGTGACATCAAGGCTAAAAAAACGTTAGTGATCGGAGCGGGCGGTGCTGCGCGTGCGATTTATTTTACCCTCGTAAAAGAAGGGGTAAAGCAAGTTGATATTGCAAACCGGACAAAGGAAAGAGCGGCCCAGCTTGTTTCTGATTGCCCTTATGATAAAGTATCGAAGGCACTCTCGATTATCGAAGCGGAAGAAAGCTTATCACAATATGATTTAATCATCCAAACGACTTCTTCAGGAATGAGTCCGGAATTGGATCATTCACCGATAAAGGTCGACCAGCTTAAAACCGGTGCAATTGTCAGTGATATCATCTATAACCCTCTGCAAACCAAACTGCTGCGTGAAGCGGGGGAAAAAGGGGCGGAAACGCAAAATGGTTTGGGGATGTTCATCAACCAGGCCGCGCTCGCATTTGAGATATGGACAGGCATTATGCCGGATACAGCAAGAATGACAGATATTGTCTTGAACAAACTAGGAGGTAACACATGTTAACTGGAAAACAGAAAAGATTTTTACGATCAAAGGCCCATCACCTCAATCCAATTTTTCAAGTTGGTAAAGGCGGAGTCAATGATAATCTCATCAAGCAAATTGGTGAGGCGCTTGAAGTACGTGAATTAATCAAGGTCAGCATCCTGCAAAACTGTGAAGAGGACCGCGATGATGTGGGACTTTCTTTGTCAAAAGGTGCGCGGGCGGAATTGGTTCAGATTATCGGCAACACAATTGTGCTGTATAAAGAATCAAAAGAAAACAAACAACTTACATTACCTTAAGGAACCTGTCTATGAAAAAAATTGGAATTCTTGGCGGTACATTCAATCCTCCGCATATCGGGCATTTAATTATAGCGAATGAAGTGCTGGATGCCCTTGAGCTAGATGAAATCCGGTTCATGCCAAATCACGTTCCTCCACATAAGGAAAAATCGGAGGAAGTAACCGATATGGACAGGCTGGCCATGTTGGAAAACGCGCTAGCCGGAAACCCATCTTTTTATATTGAGGGTATTGAAATAGAAAGAAAAGGCACATCTTATACGTATGACACAATAAAATTGCTGAAAGAACTTGAGCCAACCAATGAGTTCTATTTCATAATTGGCGCAGATATGATTGAGTACTTACCAAATTGGCACCGTATCGACGAGCTGGTGCATATGGTCCATTTCGTTGGGGTGAAGCGCCCTGGATATAACGAAAAGACCGTATACCCAATCACGATGGTGAAAGTCCCCCAGATGTTCATTTCGTCTTCCATGATACGAAGGAAGTTAAGAACGGGGAAAACCGTGAAATATTTAATAGCAGATCCAGTGGTGAAGTATATTAAAGGGAATGGTTTATATGAATCGTGAGAAAGCATTGGCGCTGGTCAAAGAACAAATCACCGAGCGCAGGTACATTCATACCTTGGGTGTGGTCGGGTCAGCTATTGAACTTGCTGAAAGGTATGGTGCCGACGTCAAAAAAGCCGAACTGGCAGCCATTTTCCATGATTATGCAAAATTTCGTCCGAAAGAGGAAATGGAGCAAATAATAATCGCTGAAAAAATGGACCCGGCATTACTTGAATACAATATGGAGCTATGGCACGCTCCTGTCGGGGCTTATCTGGTGAAAAGGGAAGCTGGCATTCAGGACGCTGAAATCTTGGATGCGATTGCCTATCACACGTCTGGCAGGGTTGGCATGAGCCTATTGGATAAAGTCGTATACCTTGCTGACTACATTGAGCCGGGACGTTCTTTTCCCGGAGTCGACGAAGTCAGGCAGACGGCAAAGCAAAATTTGGATCATGCTGTCATCCAGGCTTTAAGGAATACAGTTGTTTTTTTAATGAAAAGAAATCAGGCAATTTACCCTGATACATTTAAGACATATAATGATTTGATCATGAATTTGAAGGAGAAGATGTAATGACTGAACGTGAACTTCTAGTAATTGCAGCAAAAGCGGCGGATGATAAAAGAGCGGAGGATATCGTGGCATTGAACATGCAAGGTATTTCCCTTGTAGCGGATTACTTTTTGATCTGCCACGGAAATTCCGAAAAACAAGTACAAGCAATAGCTCGTGAAATGAAGAGCAAAGCTGATGAATCCGGAATCGTTGTAAAACGTCTTGAAGGTTTTGACGAGGCGAAATGGGTGCTTGTGGATCTTGGCGATGTAGTGGCACACATTTTCCATAAAGATGAAAGAAACTACTATAACCTTGAACGTTTATGGGGAGATGCACCTTTTGAAGATCTAGAGAGTGAACTGACTTCATGACGTACGAACGCTTTGCCTATGTATACGATGAATTGATGAAGGGCGCACCTTATGAAAAATGGCTGATGATCCTTACGGCGAAGCTGGAACAGTATGGAATTGGCGGAAGGAAAGTCTTGGATTTAGCGTGTGGAACCGGGGAAATGACCGTTGAATTGGCGCAACACGGATTCGAAGTCACCGGTGTGGATTTATCTGATGAAATGCTTCTTGTTGCTAATGAAAAAGCGGTTAAGCTTGGATTATCGATTCCGCTTTTCCAGCAGAATATGGCAGAACTCGAAGGACTTGGCCAATTTGATTGTGTCACGATTTTTTGTGATTCGCTGAACTACCTCCGCGATGAGGAAGATATAGTCAGGACGTTTAGTCGGGTTCATGAGCATTTGAAGGATGGCGGATTATTTTTGTTTGATGTCCACTCCATTTATAAAATGGAAGAAATCTTTCGTGATAATACGTTTGCTGTCAATGGTGAAGAAGTATCCTATATATGGGACTGCTTCCCAGGAGAAGAAGCTTACAGTGTGGAACATGATTTAAGTTTTTTCGTAAGGGACGATGAAAGCGGTCTGTATGACCGATTTGATGAGTTGCATTATCAACGGACCTATCCGGTTGAACAATATAAAAAGTGGTTGGAGCAAGCAGGTTTTACGGTTTCTGAAATTTTGGCGGACCTTGAAGACGCACCGCTTGTAGCGGAAACCGAAAGAATCTTATTTGTAGCCAGTAAATGATAAAGAGGTCAGGAGCCCCGTTCGTACTGTACGAGTGGAGGTCTGACCTCTTCTTTTTTTTGCCTTTAGAAGGAGTTAAAGATATTGATTACGAATATTAATAAGGATGGCCGAATTGCTTTTCAACTTCGTGAAGGTCCTCTGCAAACTTTTCATGTGTCGCTTGAAAAAGATGATGGAACATTTCCCCGGTTTCAGCTTCTAAAACCTTAATCCCCTCACCTGTAATACCGCCCTTTACACAAACCTTTTCCTGTAGTGTCGGCAATGTATATACCCCTTTACCGAGCAGTTCCCCTAAGCCAACCAGCATATTCTCAGTCAAAGTCGTAGCCGTTTCTTTATCTATCTTCGTCGTTTGGCAAGCCGCGTCAATAAAAGCTTGTGCTAAATAGCTGAAAAAGGCAGGACCGCAGCTGACGATATCGGAAGCTACCCTGGTGATATCATTTTCGATGATGACCGGTGCCGATATGGCGGAGGCCAAATCAAATAAAGCTGACACTTTCTCCTTACTGCAGCTCTTGCTGAAACTCAGTAACGATACTCCTGAACCAACACGGTTCGTTATGCTCGGGATAAAACGGGCACAAGGGGCGTTCACGGCGGATTCAAGCTGGGAGACCGATAGCGGGCTTGTGATGGAAATAACCAGCTGATCCCTTTTTATATGATGTTTGATGTCCTGTAATAGGCTGTTAATTTGCAATGGTTTTACACAGAGAAAGATAAAGTCCGCTTGCTGGACGATTTCGGCTGCGCTTTCCGCAACCTTGATGCCAGGGTGTTTTTCTTTCAGCACCAATGCTTTGGAAAGCGTGCGATTTGTAATGATTAGTTCCGCCGGATTCAATATTTTTGCCTCCAGCCATGCCTCGATTAAAATGGTACCCATATTTCCGGTTCCGATAACACCGATTTTTTTCAATTCCGATCAACTCCTCTCACTTAAAACGATTGATACTCCTAAAAACACTATGTATTTTTAATCTGTCCTATGACAATGTATCGTGCGAAATCCAACAAGGAGGTAAAGAAATGGAAGGGATTTTTAAGCGGAAATGGATGATGATAACCGTTGCCGTGGCATTTGTGGCAGCGGGCCTTTACTTATTTGTGCAACAAGGGGAGGATCCGGCTGATACGGAAGACATATTTTCCATTCCTGAAAAAAAGGCTGAAAGTAAACAAAATGAAGATGAAACGCCCGCCGAACCTGAAATCATTAAAGTGGACGTTAAAGGAGCGGTCAAGTCCCCAGGCCTATTCACTGCACAGGCAGGTGACCGGGTGATCGATTTGATTTCGGCAGCGGGCAGTTTTACGGACAATGCTGATAAGGATAAAGTGAATTTTGCCCAAATCGTCGAAGATCAAATGGTCATTTATGTTCCGGAAATAGGTGAGGAAGACGAGGGGAAATTAGAGAATATACAAGTCGGGTCATATGGTGATGCCGTTTCTGGTGGGACATCAGGAGGATTGGTGAACTTGAATACAGCTACACAGGAAGATTTGGAAACCTTGACGGGAATTGGACCATCCAAAGCGAATGCTATCCTGGAATACAGGGAAACGGTAGGGAAATTCAAGGAGGTCGATGACTTGAAGAAGGTAACGGGAATCGGCGATAAAACATTTGAAAGGTTACGGGATTCCATCTCGGTGAAATGAATGATTGAATATGCTACACAAATGGACTGGAAGAGGGTAAAATTGAAGAAAATCATTCTAGTGGTAAGGGGATAAAACATGAACAGAATTAGTTGGGATCAATATTTCATGGCGCAAAGCCATTTATTAGCTTTAAGAAGCACATGTACACGCCTCACTGTAGGGGCGACCATCGTCAGGGACAACCGAATCATCGCTGGGGGATATAATGGGTCGATTGCGGGAGGGACGCATTGTATTGATGACGGCTGTTATGTAATAGATAATCATTGTGTCAGAACGATACATGCAGAAATGAATGCACTTTTACAATGTGCAAAATTTGGGGTGCCTACTGATGGGGCGGAAATATATGTGACGCATTTTCCGTGTCTTCAGTGCTGTAAATCACTCATCCAAGCTGGCATAAAGGCTGTTTATTATGCAGAGGATTACAAAAATCATCCATATGCCCTGGAATTATTCAAACAGGCTGGTGTCAAGACCGAGAAGGTTGAAGCAAAAGGGGCCATCGATGTTAATGGAAAACAAAAAAAGGATTTTGTATTCTCATTGCTAGCTCAACTTGAACGGACAGACCTGAAAAAAGAAGATTTAATGGAGTTGGAAAAGCAGGCCAAACAGATTTTTGAAAATTAAATAGGACGGGGGGCAGGCATGGCTAGACATCTTATCTTACTAGCCGTTTCGGCTACATTTGGTGTTACGGCCCATTCTTTTTTTAACGTCAGGCTGCTGATCATTATCCTTATTTTTCTCTGTTTCCTTTATTTTTCGGTGGGGTTAAGCGTGAAGGCCCTTAGTTTTCATTTGGTGATCATGGGGATATTTCTAGGGGCTGCCTCCTTCTCCGATCACCGAAACAAAACTGCCTATCATGGAACGGAAAGTCGATTTATCATCACATTCACCGACCAACCGAATATAGATGGAAATTCATTAAAAGGATTCGTGCGCGGTGAGAAAGGTGAACGGCTAGTGTTTCGTTATAAGATCACGACCGAGTTGGAACAGGAAAAGCTGAGTCGGTTTCTGAGAATCGGTTTATCATGTCCGGCAAAAGGGACATTGCAAATTCCCGACAAAAACAGGAATGAAAACAGTTTCGATTACCAGCATTACCTTTTCCGCCAAGGCATCCATTGGATATTCAAAGCGGATGCCATTTCCTTTGAAGAATGCAAAAAGACTGGAACCTCGCTTCCAGTTTCGATTCGTAATTTGCGCCTGAAGGGAATTACGTATATTAGGGAACACTTTCCGGAAGAATCGAGCGGTTTTGTCACAGCTCTCATATTCGGCGACCAGACATATATAGATGAAGGCGACCTTACTAATTACCAGCGGTTGGGTCTGGTTCATTTACTGGCGATTTCCGGTCTCCATGTCAGTTTTTTAACGGGGATGTTATTTTATTTCGGCATCAGGGTTGGGATTATTCGGGAAAGAATGATCGTGGCCATCTTAATCTTCCTTCCGGTTTACATGTTACTTTCAGGTGCCAGTCCTTCTGTGGTGAGATCCTGTTTAATGGCTATGCTTTTCTTCCTGCTCCTGCTATTCAAGAAGCGGGTATCGGCGGGTGCCGCAATCGGATCGACCTATATGGCATTATTGTTTTTTCGGCCTAATATGATCTATGATATAGGTTTTCAGCTTTCATTCGCAGTCACTTTCTCCATTATTATGTCTTCAAGCATTTTCATACAATATCCTAAGAAAACAACGCAGCTATTCATCATCAGTTCCATCTGTCAATTGGCAGCCCTTCCGATTTTGCTTTTCCACTTTTTTGAAGTATCCTTTCTGGGCATGTTTCTCAACGTATTGTACGTTCCGCTTTATTCCATCATATTGCTGCCACTTTCACTGATTTCCCTCCTTATTCATTTATTGCTGCCTCCCTTGGGGCAACCCCTCATATCATTATTGAATTTCACATTCGTACTCTGCAATAAAGCCGCGGATGCAGCATCCGATTTGCCGCTGGCTTCCATTCCGTTTGGAAAACCACCTTTCATCATGATGGCATTACTTGTCATTTCCCTTTTAGGGTTATATCTGACTTGGGATGTATCATTTGAAAAAAGTAAAATCTGGTGTGTAATAATGATGGTTCTTTTGCTTTTTCAATATAATTTACAAAGGTTCTCTCCTTTTGGTGAAGTGCAGATCATCGACGTTGGACAAGGTGACTCCATTTTAATTATCCTGCCGTTCAATCGCGGCAATTATTTGATTGATACGGGCGGGCAAATTACATTTCCAATCGACCCATGGGCAAAAAAGCGAAAGAAGTTCAACACCGCGGATGATATCATTATTCCATTATTGAAAAGTAAGGGAATCCACCAATTGGACAAACTCATTTTAACCCATCCGGATGCAGATCATATGGGAAGTGCAAATGAATTGATCCAAAATTTTAATGTTGGGGAGATCATCATTGGAGGCTGGAGTGAAGAGCATTATAGGGATATGGATTTTGTGTCCATGGCAAGAGATAAAAAAATGAAAATGACTGTCTTGAGAAGGGGGGACCATTGGGTGGCAGACGGAGCGCCGTTTGCCGTGCTAAGTCCATATGAGAAAGAAGAAAATAAGAATGATTCATCCATAGTTCTATTCACGGAGCTTGGGGGATTGTCATGGTTATTAACTGGTGATATGGGAGAAGAAGGCGAAAAGGAACTATTGAGCACATATCCGCAGCTGAAGGCGGATATCTTGAAGGTTGGACACCATGGCAGTAAAACTTCTTCTACCTCGGCCTTCCTCGAAAAGCTACAGCCGAAAGCGGCGATCATTTCAGTTGGAAAAGATAATCGCTACGGTCACCCTCATGGGGACGTCATTGGGAATCTGGAGGGAAATGGCATAAAGGTGTTCAGGACGGACGAGGATGGTTCTATTATTTACAAGTATTATAAAAGCAGTGGAACCTTTCGGAAGACACTACCATAGTATGTAGAAAATCAAAAAGAAAGAGACTGCAGCGGCAGCCTCCATCAGGAAAAATAAGTGCATGTAGTTAAAGAAATCAGGATCCGACAGCTTTAATGACGACAGCTATGGTGAACATGGCTGCGAAAAACACAAAAGAACCGATGAATCCTATAGCGGAATCAGCGACGTCATCTGTTTTTGACTGAACATTCTTTTCGAATTCGTTCATTATTTACCCCTCCTATTTCTGCTAATAGTATAAAACATTACCAAAAAAAAATCTACAGGCTTCATTCCCTCATTTCCTTTACTGACAAGAGTTGACACAAATAGTTTGGGATTTTGAGGTCAAAATAAAAGTACAAACAAAGCAAGCGAAAGAGAAAAGCTCATTTCTTGTTCTGCATGAATACTCTACCCGCTTTCAAGGGAGATTACCCGGGCCTTTCTTGAAAGTGTTCATATAGATCCGGAACTGGCCCTTTTTAAGGGCTAGTTCCCTTTATAGCTTGTCAAATGGTCCATCCACCTATACCATTAGAGAAGAATACATAGTAAAGAGGCGGATTCTATTGGTATTAGATGTTTGGAAAAGTATAAAAAAAGGGCAATTCGCGCCAGTATACTTGTTATATGGGACAGAAGCCTATCTAATTAATGAAACAAAGCAGCTATTGATCGAGAATGTCCTTCACGAAGATGAGATGGATTTTAACTTTGCTCAATTTGATTTAGAAGAGACGCCTGTAGAAACTGCGCTTGAAGATGTCGAAACTCTCCCGTTTATCGGGGAAAGACGCCTTGTTTTCATGCAAAACCCATTTTTTTTGACAGCTGAAAAAACGAAGTCAAGAGTTGAACATAATGTGAAAAGACTGGAAGCGTATTTGGCTGACCCGGTCCCTTATTCCATTGTCGTATTGACCGCACCTTATGAGAAACTGGATGAACGGAAAAAAATCACCAAGGAACTGAAGCGTAAGGCGGTTCTTGTTGAAGCGAAGAAGCTTGGTGAACATGAGTTAAAAGGGTGGGTGAAGGAGAGGGTCGAAGCTTCTTCAGTCCAAATAGATGAGCAGGCTACAGAGCTTTTACTTGAACTTGCAGGAACGAATCTGATGATGCTGACCAATGAACTGGATAAAATGGTGCTTTATGCAGAAGCTGATAAACACATTACAGTCGAAATCGTGGAAAAGCTGGTCGCTAAATCCCTTGAACAGAATATCTTCACGCTTGTTGATCATGTGTTACAGCGAAAGATGGAGAGTGCCATGACGATACTGCACGATCTTCTCAGGCAGAATGAAGAGCCCATCAAAATCTTGAGTGTCATTGCAGGTCAGGTCAGGCTCATGTATCAAGTGAAGGAGCTTTCCCGTCAGGGCTATAGCCAGCAAAAAATTGCGGGTCAACTGAAGGTGCACCCCTACAGGGTAAAGCTGGCACTCGAAAAGACGGGGAAATTCCAGGAAAGCGAGCTGTTGAGCATCATGAACGACTTAGCAGAAGCGGATTATAAAATGAAGACCGGCCAAGCAGACAAGGCAATCACGCTTGAGCTGCTTCTTATGAAAATGAGATGATAAAAAAAGGTGGCGGATATCCTGTCACCTTTTTTTATGCAAAAAACGGCACAAAAAAAACGATCCGGTTGGATCGTTTATTTTTTGTCATTATGCGTTAAGAGCGTTAAGTCTTTTCGCTAAACGAGATTTTTTACGGGCTGCCGCATTTTTATGGATTAATCCTTTAGATGCAGCTTTGTCTAATTTCACAGCAGCTGTTAAAAGAGCTTCTTTAGCAGCTTCAACGTTTTCACCAGCTAATGCAACTTCAGCGTTTTTCACTGTAGTACGCATAGATGATCTAACAGTAATGTTATGAACGCGTTTTTTGTCGTTAATTTTTACACGTTTAATAGCAGATTTAATGTTTGGCATTCCGTTCACCTCCTACAAAGAAATCGAGATTATATGAACTCGACTTTTCAAATCCATATCAAATAGCACAAGTGATATTCTATCAGACTGCTCATAAATATGCAATACTTCAGATTGAGAATCGAAAAGGAATTATAATTTCGGGAATAAATTCATCTCGTCATCACTCATTGTACCAAAAAAATGAATAATAAAAAAGCAAAAATGACAGAATGTTTAAGAGAGACTATTGAAAATACTAGATTAGATACAATTCAAACATCAGGAGGCCGTTATGGAAAATAATTTGGACCTTAGTGAATACGGAATTCGTACAGATTTGGCGATAGAAGCAAAGGAAATCGCCCTTGAACATAAAGGTGTTGTTGAGGAAGTTGATGTATCCCGTATCGAAGGGGTCATTATTAAGGAAAAAGAAGTGGATGATCTGAAGGTATCCTTGGTCGAGGTCACGGCTGAGGGGGAAAAAGAAATCGGCAAGAAACAGGGCAGTTATTTGACCATCGAAGTGCAGGGCATCCGCCAGCAGGATACGGAAACGCAGCAACGGGTGGAGAAGGTGTTCGCCAACGAACTGGCTTACTTCTTGAAACGGAATAAAATCACCAAAGAAAGCAGCTGTTTGGTTGTCGGTCTAGGTAATTGGAATGTTACTCCCGATGCTCTGGGGCCAGCCGTCGTTGAGAACCTTGTAGTCACAAGACATTTGTTCGAATTGCAGCCGGAGTCCGTCAAGGAAGGCTATCGGCCGGTCAGTGCGATTTCACCGGGGGTGATGGGGATTACGGGAATCGAGACGAGTGACATCATTAAAGGAGTCATCGAAAAAAGTAATCCTGATTTCCTGATCGTCGTTGACGCATTGGCTGCCAGGTCGATCGAACGGGTGAATTCCACGATTCAAATTACGGATACAGGCATCCATCCGGGGTCTGGGGTTGGAAATAAACGAAAAGAATTGAGCCAGGATTCACTCGGAGTTCCTGTTATTGCAATTGGAATACCTACCGTCGTGGATGCCGTATCAATTGCCAGCGATACGATCGATTATATTTTGAAGCACTTTGGCAAGGAACTGAATGAAGGGGACAGGCCATCACGATCGTTGGCACCCGCTGGATTCAGTTTTGGGAAGCGCACGAAGCTGACAGAAGAGGATATGCCAGGTGAAAAGGAGCGCCAAACCTTCTTGGGAATGATAGGTGTCCTCCCTGATGAAGAGAAACGGAAATTGATTTATGAAGTGCTGTCACCGCTTGGTCAAAATTTAATGGTTACACCGAAAGAAGTCGATGTTTTCATTGAGGATATGGCCAATTTGATAGCCAATGGTTTAAATGCAGCCTTGCATCATTCAATAAATCAGGATAATACCGGCTATTACACCCGTTAAATCACTTTCAGTGCCCAAAAATGGTGTTCTACCCTTTCTAGCAAAGTCATAGGTATTAATAGACAAGCTATAGAGAGGGTGGAAGGATGAAAAGAAGAAATTCCCCAGGAATCATAACAGCCGTTCACGGATCAACAATAATAAAAACTTTTCTAGGTATTCTCGCCTTGCTTCTTTTTGTTTTTTCAGTCAGTGGGGTCATGACTTCCCTAAGACCGGAGTATCGGATATCTTCCAATTCCGTACATACTGTAGCCAACCAATTCTCGGGAAAAATGCTGTTCTCGATGCTGGCCAATGAAAACCATTATCTTTTTAATGCCCTGCCGGAAGGTAAGCAGGAATCAGTGATCACGAATCAATTGATAAAAGTCTCGACAAACATTTCACTCGAGGACCCGCGAAGTTTACTTGGCAGGGAATTGCCTGGTTTTTCGATTTTTGATAATGAGATCCTCGTTGCCGGGGAAGGGACGAATTATACGAATATGCCATATGAATCCTCGCCTCCGGTGGACGTGCTAAATGAAGAAAGGGATGCATCCCTGCAAAACCTGGATGAGATTGAAGAACCGGAAAAAGGAGCGGCCAATCAGCCGAAACAAACGACCAATGGACGGAAAGTGGTCGAGATTTACCATAGCCATAACCGGGAGTCCTATCTTCCATATTTAAAAGGCGTGACAAATCCGGACCTGGCCTATCATTCTAAAATCAATATCACGAAACTTGGGGAACGGATGGTTGAAGATTTGGCCGATAAGGGGATTGGCTCCTCGCTCGATAAAACGGATATCATGGGAAATCTGAATAATAAAGGATTGAATTATGCCAAATCGTATCAAGAATCACGAAAATCCGTACAAACGGCATTGGCCAATAACAAAGATTTAGAATATATGATCGACATCCATCGCGATTCAAAACGAAAAAAACATACGACCATTAACATTAATGGTAAAGATTATGCCAAGATCGCATTCGTGATCGGGGGGAATAACCCGAACTTTGAAAAAAATGCGGCGCTTGCCAATAAACTTCATAAAGCTCTGGAAAAAAAATATCCCGGAATTTCACGAGGGGTTATGAAACAGGGCGGAGCGGGTCAAAATGGAGTATATAATCAGGATTTATCAAGCAAAGCCATGCTTATTGAAGTTGGCGGTGTTGATAATACTTTCGAGGAAATGTATTTGACCGTTGATGCCTTTGCCGATGTTTTCAGTGAATTTTACTGGGATGCCAAAGCAGTGGATAACCCGACCGGGGATTCGGAAGCGAAGTAATTTGAAAGGAGTTCTCTTATCATGGTTCGATTTTGGTTGAAATGTACAGGGATCGTGCTCGTATTATTTTTAGGTGTTCTGATTGGGATGCAGCAAGCGAACGATGGGATGAAAAAAATGAAGGGGTATGAAGATCCCGCTTTGAATAGTGCATTCATTATTAACCAATCGGACCAAGGGGAGATGGAAGCGGATATCCTTGGCGAAAAAGTAACAAGTCATGATTTAGAGACGAAAAAAGAAAAACTTGAAGAAATGAAAGCCTTCAACTTTTTTTCATCGATCGGCAAAACGCTTGGAGAGTCCATATCGGGTGCCTTCCAAGCCCTGATCGATATGATTTAGGTATGAAATAAGGTGAGTGCCCTGCCAAAAGGCTGCATCCGAATCCGGAATGCAGCCTTTTTTTATCCTTTGGCCTGCAATGATGCTTCTTTTGTAACTATTCTGTTGAATCTTGCATTTTCTATTGATATAATAAAAAATAGTGTATTGTGTCGACTAGTGGGAGTGAACGTCATGAATAGAGAAGAAAAATTAAAAAGACAATCAAAAATTCGTAACTTTTCCATCATCGCTCATATTGATCATGGTAAATCTACATTGGCGGATCGTATCATAGAAAAAACGAACGCCATGACTCAGCGTGAAATGAAGAGTCAGTTGCTGGATTCCATGGATTTAGAACGTGAGCGCGGAATTACGATTAAATTGAATGCGATTCAATTGAAATATAAAGCGAAAGATGGAGAAGAATATATCTTCCATCTTATTGATACACCGGGACATGTCGATTTTACGTATGAAGTGTCACGAAGTCTTGCAGCATGTGAAGGCGCTGTCCTTGTTGTCGATGCGGCACAGGGGATTGAGGCCCAAACGCTAGCAAACGTGTATTTAGCTTTGGACAACAACCTTGAAATCATTCCGGTCATCAATAAAATTGATTTGCCGAGTGCGGATCCGGAACGTGTGCGTGGAGAAATCGAGGAAGTGATCGGATTGGATGCTTCCGATGCTGTCTTGGCTTCGGCTAAAGCCGGAATCGGAATCGAGGAGATTTTGGAACAGGTCGTTGAATTGGTTCCAGCTCCACAAGGTGATCCGGATGCTCCTTTCAAGGCGCTTATTTTCGATTCACTGTTTGATGCGTACCGGGGTGTAGTTGCCTATATCCGTGTTGTCGAGGGTTCCGTTAAAGTGGGCGACAAAATCAAAATGATGTCCACTGGCAAGGAATTCGATGTTACCGAATTGGGAGTCTTCAACCCTAAGACCCAGCTGTTGGATGAACTGAACGTAGGTGATGTAGGTTTCCTTACGGCATCCATTAAAAACGTTGGTGATACGACTGTTGGCGATACGATTACAAGTGCCGTGAATAGTGCGACGGAACCATTGCCTGGTTACAGGAAGATGAATCCGATGGTATATTGCGGTTTATACCCGATTGACGCATCGAAATTCAATGATTTACGGGATGCATTGGAGAAATTGGAATTGAATGATTCAGCGCTTCAGTTCGAAGCGGAATCGTCGCAAGCATTGGGCTTCGGTTTCCGTTGCGGATTCCTTGGGCTCCTTCATATGGAAATTATCCAGGAACGGATTGAACGTGAATTCAAAATCGATCTGATCACCACTGCACCGAGTGTTATTTATGATGTGGTCCTAACGGACGGAACGGTCCTGAAAGTGGATAACCCGTCTAATATGCCTGATGCCCAAAAGATCGAACGGGTCGAGGAGCCATATGTCAAAGCAACGATGATGGCACCGACGGAGTTTGTCGGGGCGATCATGGAAATCTGTCAAAACAAACGCGGTAACTTCATTGATATGGAATATATCGATGAGACCCGTGTGAGCATTCATTACGAAATTCCATTATCGGAGATCGTGTATGATTTCTTCGATCAATTGAAATCCAATACAAGGGGCTATGCTTCATTTGATTATGAGCTGATCGGCTACAAACCGTCCAAGCTTGTGAAGATGGATATCCTATTGAATTCTGAAACTGTCGATGCTTTAAGTTTCATCGTTCATAAGGACTTTGCATATGAACGCGGTAAAGTCATTGTTGAAAAATTGAAGAAGCTGATTCCAAGGCAACAATTTGAAGTGCCGATCCAAGCGGCAATCGGGCAAAAAATCATAGCCCGTTCTTCGATTAGTGCAATGCGCAAAAACGTATTGGCTAAATGTTACGGCGGCGATATTTCCCGTAAACGTAAGTTGCTCGAAAAACAGAAAGAAGGTAAAAAGCGGATGAAACAAGTAGGTTCCGTTGAAGTTCCGCAAGAAGCTTTCATGGCTGTTTTGAAAATGGATGATACGACACCCAAAAAATAAATAAAATAAACGATAGTTAGAAAAAAGAGGGTAGAGGAGATCTAGCCTCTTTTTCTATCGACTCATTCGATTAAAAGGTTGTGAACACAATGATCAAAAGCGCCTACCTCCATATACCATTTTGTGAACATATTTGTCATTATTGTGATTTCAATAAAGTATTTTTGCAGGGGCAGCCGGTCGACGAATATTTACAGATGATGAAAAGGGAAATGCAGATGCAGCTTTCCAAATACCCGACTGCGGGTTTGGATACGGTTTTCGTCGGTGGAGGGACACCGACCTCTCTAGATGAAAAGCAGCTTGCCTTCTTATGTGAAGCAATCAATGAAACCCTGCCCTTTGAACCTACAAAGGCTGAATATACATTCGAAGCCAATCCAGGGGATCTTTCGAGGGAAAAACTCGAGATTCTTTATGATTCAGGGGTCAATAGACTTAGCTTTGGAGTGCAAAGCTTCAATGATGAATTACTAAAACGAATTGGCCGGACTCACCGGGCTTCTGAAGTATATGAAACGATTTCTTTGGCTCAAGAGGTTGGCTTTACGAATATAAGCATCGACTTGATTTATGGATTGCCGGGCCAAACGATGGAAGACTTCAAGGATACACTGGATAAAGCGATTGCCCTTCAATTGCCGCACTATTCCAGCTACTCATTGATTGTTGAGCCGAAGACGGTTTTTTATAATCAGATGCGAAGGGGGAAATTGAACCTGCCGCCGCAGGAGCTAGAGGCTTCGATGTATGAGAGGCTGATGGAACAGATGGAGAAGCACGGTCTGCATCAATATGAAATCAGTAATTTTGCCCGAGCTGGGTTTGAAAGCAGGCACAATCTGACATATTGGAATAATGCGGGGTATTATGGCATTGGTGCAGGTGCACATGGCTATACTGGAGGTAAAAGGGTGGCCAATCATGGGCCTGTGAAGAAATATATCACACCATTGCTGGCGAACGAGCTCCCTGTGTTGGAAGAACACCCGGTACCGCTTCATGAACGGATGGAAGAGGAGATGTTTTTGGGGCTCCGGAAAACGGAAGGGGTTTCATTGCAAATCTTTAAGGGTAAATTTTTTGTTGAAATGACGGAGATTTTCAGGAAACCGCTCGAAGAAGGGGTGGCAAAGGGTCTGCTAAAAGTGGAAGACGGGTTTGTGCGCTTGACTGAGCGGGGCAAACTGCTGGGAAATGAAGTGTTCCAATCATTTTTAGGCGTTATTGAATCCGACTGAAGAAAATCTATGTTATTTTAACGATGAATTAGCGGTTTTCATTGTTGACATCATAAGCTTCATTTGATAATTTATTAGTATATTAGCACTCGATGAGACAGAGTGCTAACAGAGGTGATCATACATGCTAACTGATCGTCAATTATTGATTCTACAAGTGATAATCGAGGATTTCATCCATTCTGCCCAGCCAGTCGGGTCACGAAGCTTGTCGAAGAAAGATGAAATTACGTTCAGCTCTGCCACAATTCGCAATGAAATGTCTGATCTTGAAGAAATGGGGTTTTTGGAAAAAACCCATACTTCTTCAGGTAGGATCCCTTCTGAAAAAGGGTATAGATATTATGTGGATCATTTACTTTCTCCTCAAGCTCCGAAAAAGAATGAAATGAAGATATTAAAATCCGTTTTTGTAGAACGAATTTATGAATTGGAAAAGATCGTTCAGAAGTCAGCGAAAATACTTTCGGAACTGACGAATTATACGGCAATTGTACTCGGGCCAAAAGTGAATGAGCATAAGCTGAAAAAAATCCAGATCATTCCTTTAAGTCCTGAAACGGCAATAGCCATCATTATTACGGATACAGGTCATGTGGAAAATCGAATGATTTCCTTACCGCCTTCTTTTGATATAAATGAAATTGAAAAGATGGTGAACATATTGAATTCCCGCTTGGTCGATGTTCCGCTTGTTGATCTAAAGGATAAGATCTATAAGGAAGTTGCCGTTCTATTGAGCCGCCACATTCATAACTATGGATCGATGGTCTCGATCCTTGCGGAGACCCTGACGGATACAAAGCCCGAAAAAATATTTTTCGGCGGGAAAACGAATATGCTGAGGCAGCCGGAGTTCCATGATATTGCTAAAGTAAGCACGCTTTTATCAATGATTGAGCAGGAACAGGGATTTTATGAACTTATTACTCAAAATCCATCGGGCATCCACGTCAAGATCGGCCGTGAAAACCAAAACACGGTTCTTGATGATTGCAGTTTGATTACGGCAACCTACTCAATCGGGCAGGAGCAAGTTGGCACATTGGCCATATTGGGTCCAACGAGGATGGAATATTCGAGAGTGATCAGTTTGCTTTCGTTTTTCTCGAAAGATTTAACGGCCCTGATGACAAAACTGTATCAAAAATAGTAGCAAAGGTAATATTGTTAAGGTGGCGGAGGGGTATTTTCCGCGGCCTGGCATATTACTTTAGCATAAATTGTATAACCCTTTTAGGGAGGTGAGATTGTGACAGAAAATAAAAACGAAGAACAAACATTGGAAAATGAAACAATCGAGGAAAGCGCTGCAGAAGCAGTTTTCGCTGAAGAAGAAATTCCAGCGGAAGAAAACCAAGAGGAAACTCCGGTTGAAAAAGATGAACTTCAATTGGCTCAAGAAAAGATTGCCGAACTTGAGGCGAAAATCGAAGAAATGGATAACCGTTACCTTCGTCTGCAGGCCGATTTTGATAATTCAAGACGCCGTGCCAAGCTTGATATGGAGGCGGCTCAAAAATATAGAGTTCAAAGTATTGCCAGTGATTTAGTTGAGGCTCTTGATAATTTTGAAAGAGCTACAAAAATCGAAGCGGATAATGAACAGACAAAATCCTTGCTATCCGGCATGGAAATGGTCTATAAAGCGATTACTGATGCATTGAATAAAGAAGGCATCGAACCGATCAGTTCGGTTGGCGAAGAGTTCGATCCGCGTTTGCATCAAGCGGTCATGCAAGTTCAAGATGAAAACTTCGGTTCGAACATCGTCGTCGAGGAATTCCAAAAAGGATACATTCTTAAAGACCGTGTGATTCGACCTGCAATGGTAAAAGTGAACGAATAGATTTTTACATATAAATAATTGGGAGGTAGTGAAACTATGAGCAAGATTATTGGTATTGACTTAGGTACAACAAACTCTTGTGTATCTGTACTTGAAGGCGGGGAACCAAAAGTAATCCCGAATCCAGAAGGAAACCGTACGACTCCATCCGTAGTGGCATTCAAAAATGGTGAAAGGCAAGTAGGGGAAGTGGCAAAACGCCAAGCGATTACAAACCCTAACACGATCATTTCGATTAAACGCCATATGGGTACCGACCATAAAGAAGTCATTGAAGGAAAAGAATACTCACCTCAAGAAGTTTCTGCAATCATCCTTCAATACTTGAAATCATACGCTGAAGAGTATCTTGGCGAAAAAGTTACGAAAGCGGTTATCACAGTACCTGCTTACTTCAATGATGCAGAACGTCAAGCAACTAAGGATGCAGGTCAAATTGCCGGCCTTGAAGTGGAACGTATCATCAACGAACCGACAGCTGCAGCACTTGCATACGGTTTGGATAAAACGGAAGAAGATCAAACGATCCTTGTATTCGACCTTGGCGGCGGTACGTTTGACGTATCGATCATGGAACTGGGAGACGGCGTTTTCGAAGTTAAGTCCACAGCTGGTGACAACCGTCTAGGTGGGGATGATTTCGACCAAGTCATCATCGATTACCTAGTTGAGGCATTCAAGAAAGAAAACGGAATCGACCTTTCAAAAGATAAAATGGCTGTTCAACGTTTGAAAGATGCAGCTGAAAAAGCGAAAAAAGATCTTTCAGGCGTAACGTCAACTCAAATTTCTTTACCGTTCATCACTGCTGGGGAAGCTGGCCCGCTTCACTTGGATGTAACGATGACTAGAGCTAAATTCGACGAGCTTTCCACTGGACTTGTGGAACGTACCATGGGACCAACTCGTCAAGCATTGAAAGATGCTGGCCTTTCAGCATCTGAAATCGACAAAGTAATCCTTGTTGGTGGATCAACACGTATTCCTGCGGTTGTTGAAGCGATCAAAAAGGAAATCGGTCAAGAACCAAGCAAAGGTGTAAACCCTGATGAAGTAGTGGCTATGGGTGCTGCAATCCAAGGTGGCGTATTAACAGGGGATGTTAAAGACGTTGTCCTTCTTGATGTAACACCACTTTCACTTGGAATTGAAACGATGGGCGGAGTATTCACGAAACTGATTGACCGTAATACTACGATTCCGACAAGTAAATCACAAGTATTCTCGACAGCGGCTGATAACCAAACGGCAGTTGATATCCATGTCCTTCAAGGTGAGCGTCCAATGTCAGCGGATAACAAAACTCTTGGCCGTTTCCAATTGAGTGACATTCCACCGGCACCGCGTGGAGTTCCACAAGTTGAAGTGACATTCGATATCGATAAAAACGGAATCGTGAACGTTCGTGCGAAAGATCTTGGCACGAACAAAGAACAAGCGATCACAATCAAATCATCTTCAGGACTTTCTGATGAAGAGATCGAACGCATGGTACGTGAAGCGGAAGAAAATGCCGATAGCGATAAACAACGTAAAGAAGAAGTCGAACTTCGTAACGAAGCTGACCAACTAGTTTTCCAAACGGAAAAAACGCTTAAAGATCTAGAAGGTAAAGTGGATGAAGCGGAAGTAACAAAAGCGAATGAAGCGAAGGATGAACTGAAAGCTGCAATCGAGAAAAATGAGCTTGAAGAAATCCGCGTGAAAAAAGATGCGCTTAACGAAATCGTTCAAGCTTTGACAATGAAGCTTTATGAAGAAGCGGCAAAAGCTCAGCAAGCTGGCGAAGCCGGTGCTGGCGAGTCTGCTAAAGACGATAATGTGGTTGATGCTGAATACACGGAAGTTAACGAAGAAGAGAAAAAATAAATAGTGGCCCAATCGGGACACTGATATATTGGGCAGTATTTCTGCCTGCCATTGTAAAAAAGTCAAAGTCAGGTTATCTTGACTTTGGCTTTTTTACAGTGAATGGAATCATTGTCGGAAGTATTACAATCACTGGTGGGGAATCGTTGGATTTTAGAGGGAAATGTGTGCAAATTGGCGCTGGCAATACCATTTGCAAAAATGTGCTAAAGCCGTTTGTACTTTTCTAGTTGATTATTATCTTCGTTCAGTGATAATATTACCTTTATGTGAATCGAATCGGGAGTGGATTTTAGATATGAGTAAACGCGATTATTATGAGGTGTTAGGCCTTTCGAAGAGTGCTTCGAAGGATGAAATCAAAAAAGCGTATCGAAAGCTCTCCAAACAATATCACCCTGATATTAATAAAGCGGACGATGCTGCGGATAAATTCAAGGAAATCAAGGAAGCTTACGAAGTATTGAGTGACGAACAGAAAAAGGCCCATTATGACCAATTTGGGCACACAGATCCCAATCAAGGCTTTGGCGGTCAGGACTTTGGCGGTTTCGGCGGTTTTGAAGATATTTTCAGTAGCTTTTTTGGTGGCGGCGGACGCAGGAGAGATCCTAATGCACCGCGTCAAGGGGCGGATTTACAGTATACGATGACGCTTTCTTTTGAAGAGGCTGCATTTGGAAAAGAAACGGAAATCGAAATTCCGCGTGAAGAGAATTGTGATACTTGTAAAGGATCCGGTGCAAAACCAGGTACAAAAGTGGAAAACTGTTCACATTGCCATGGAACCGGTCAATTGAATGTTGAACAAAACACAGCGTTCGGAAGGATTGTGAACCGGAGAGCATGTCACCATTGTCAAGGAACAGGAAAAATCATACCTAATAAATGTTCAACATGCGGCGGTGACGGAAAAGTCCAAAAACGTAAAAAGATCCAAGTCAAGGTGCCGGCAGGAATTGATGATGGCCAGCAGTTGCGGGTAACCGGACAAGGAGAGCCAGGAATCAATGGCGGTCCGGCAGGAGACCTGTATGTAGTCTTCCATGTACGCAGCCATGAGTTCTTTGAGCGGGATGGCGATGATATTTATTGTGAAATGCCGGTTACTTTTGCCCAGGCGGCATTAGGCGATGAAATAGAAGTTCCGACGCTTCATGGAAAAGTGAAGCTGAAGATTCCTGCAGGTACACAAACAAGCACTCGTTTCCGTTTAAAAGGCAAAGGGGTTCCGAATGTCAGAGGTTATGGCCAAGGAGATCAGCATGTGGTCGTATTAGTGGTCACGCCTAAGAAATTAACGGAAAAACAAAAGGACCTGCTTCGTGAGTTCAGTGATATCAGCGGACATGGTGTAGATGAACAAGATGATGGCTTTTTCTCAAAAGTAAAGCGTGCTTTCAAAGATAGGTGAATAAAAGTAAAAGAACAAATTGGGAGTTGGTAGATTATGAAGTGGTCTGAATTTGCAATCCAAACAACGAATGAAGCGGTTGAACCTGTTTCGAATATTCTTCATGAGGCAGGTGCGAGTGGTGTTGTCATTGAGGATCCTCTAGAATTAGTCAAGGAACGAGAAAATGTTTTTGGCGAAATCTACCACTTAAACCCAGATGATTATCCGAATGAAGGGGTAGTCATTAAGGCTTATTTGCCTGTTAACAGCTTCCTTGGCGATACTATTGATGCAATTAAGGAATCAATCAATAATCTCCTTCTTTTTGATATAGACCTTGGGAAAAATATTGTTTCAATTAGTGAAGTGAATGAAGAAGAGTGGGCGACGGCTTGGAAAAAATATTATAACCCTGTCAAGATATCTGAACGTTTTACCATCGTGCCGACATGGGAAGACTACACTCCAGTAAGCAGTGACGAATTGATCATTGAACTTGATCCAGGCATGGCCTTCGGTACGGGTACACACCCGACGACGGTCATGTGTATCCAAGCGCTGGAGCGTACAGTACAGCCTGGGGATTTAGTCGTTGACGTAGGAACTGGTTCTGGTGTTCTGAGTATTGCAGCTGCATTATTGGAGGCAAAACGAATCCAGTCCCTTGATTTGGATGAAGTGGCAGTAGAGTCAGCCAAACAAAATGTGGAATTAAATAACGTGCAGGATAAAGTATCCGTCTCACAAGGCAATTTACTGGATGGAGTGAATGAGCAAGCGGATATCGTCGTCGCTAATATTCTTGCCGAAGTGATCATGCGTTTTACGGATGATGTAGCGAAAGTGGTTAAACCTGGAGGATATTTCATCGCTTCCGGAATCATTCAAACTAAGAAACAAGATGTGAAGGATGCGATTATAGCATCTGGATTCACCGTCGAGGAAACGATCTTGATGGAAGATTGGGTGGCAATAATCGCGAAAAGAAATGATTAATTGAAAAAGTTACTCTGATTATCGGTTTTTTTGATAGTCAGAGTACCTTTTTTTAGCTTGAATATTTGCACGGGTTGCATTCTGGATTCCTGACTGTTAGCCTGTGAGTTTTTTAGACTAGACGAAGTAGGTGGCAGTGTGCAACGGTATTTTCTTAACGAAGCAGATATCAATGGAAACACGGTGAAGATATCAGGCGATGATTTTCACCATATCGCCAGGGTGATGAGAATGGGACCAGGGGAACGGATCATCACGGTGAAAGGTAATGGTATGACAGCTATCGCGGAAATTTCGGAAATTACGGATGATGCTGTTATAGGGACGGTTACCGAATGGAAGAATGAAGAAAAGGAACTTCCTGTAAGGGTTGTGATAGCGAGCGGTCTGCCTAAAGGGGATAAGTTGGAATATATCGTCCAAAAGGGCACCGAACTGGGTGCCGTTGAATTTATCCCTTTTATTGCTGCTCGTTCGGTGGTAAAATGGGACCACAAAAAGGTAGGTAAGAAATTGGAGAGACTCCAGAAGATTTCAAAAGAGGCGGCTGAGCAATCCCACCGCACGGTTATCCCTGCCATCAAGGAACCGATGACGGCAGATCAGCTAGCTGGATATGCTTCCGGTTTCGATCATAAATTAATCGCTTTTGAAGAAGAGGCAAAACGGGGGGAAACTTCTGTACTCGCTTCTGTCTTGAAAGATATCGCCGCTGGGCAATCCATCCTGTTCGTATTTGGGCCTGAGGGTGGTTTGGCGGATAAGGAAATAGAAAAACTGACTGATGCCGGTTTTATGGCTTGCGGTCTTGGACCAAGAATATTAAGAACTGAAACAGCACCTTTATATGCACTTTCCGCTGTTTCTTATCATGTAGAACTTTTGAGGTGATGAAAAATGGCAACGGTCGCTTTCCATACATTAGGCTGCAAAGTGAATCATTATGAAACAGAGGCTATATGGCAATTATTCAAAACGGGGGGATATGATCGTGTTGAGTATGAACATGCATCGGATGTATATGTCATCAACACATGCACGGTGACGAACACTGGCGATAAGAAAAGCCGTCAGGTCATCCGTCGTGCTATTCGTAAGAACCCGAATGCCGTAATAGCGGTAACGGGATGTTACGCACAGACATCGCCGGCAGAGATCATGGCCATACCAGGTGTGGATATTGTTGTAGGAACACAAGACAGGGTTAAACTCCTTGATTACATTGAGCAATTCAAGGTAGAACGTGAACCAATCAATGCCGTAGGAAATATCATGAAAAACCGTGTCTATGAAGAGCTGGATGTGCCTGCTTTTACAGACCGTACACGTGCTTCACTGAAGATTCAGGAAGGCTGCAATAATTTCTGCACTTTCTGCATCATCCCTTGGGCTCGTGGTTTGATGCGTTCCCGCGATCCAAAAGAAGTCATACACCAAGCTGAACAGCTTGTCGAGGCAGGCTATAAAGAGCTAGTCCTCACCGGAATTCATACTGGCGGCTACGGAGATGATTTAAAAGACTATAATTTGGCGATGCTGCTGCGGGACTTGGAAAAAGTCGATGGGCTGAAGCGTATCCGTATTTCATCCATTGAAGCCAGCCAAATTACAGATGAAATCATTGAAGTGCTGACGAATTCGAAAAAAGTGGTACGTCATTTGCATATACCAATCCAATCGGGTTCCGATACAGTTCTAAAACGGATGAGACGTAAATATACGATGGATTTCTTCGGTGATCGAATCGAAAAGTTGAAAATCGCACTTCCTGGTCTTGCTGTTACTTCTGATGTCATCGTAGGTTTCCCGGGAGAGACCGAAGAAGAATTCATGGAGACATTTAACTTTATAGAAAAATATAAATTCTCCGAACTTCATGTTTTCCCTTATTCAAAACGGACAGGGACTCCGGCTGCACGTATGGAAGATCAAGTGGATGAAGATATCAAAAATGAACGCGTCCACCGTCTTATCGCGTTGTCGGATCAGCTGGCAAAAGAGTATGCCTCCCGATTCGAGGGGGAAGTTCTGGAAGTCATTCCTGAAACGAAGTTGGAAAATGGCCTTTATGAGGGCTACTCCGATAATTACATGAAAATCGTCTTTCCGGCTTCGGATGAAATGATCGGTGAAATCGTCAAGGTGAAAATCACAAAGTCTGGCTATCCATCTAGTGAAGGTCAGTTCGTGACGGTAGTGAAGGATTTTCCGTTGCAACAAGCATCCAATATCTAAGACAGCGGTTAATCGCTGTCTTTTTTTTTATCCTTTTTTTGATGTGTTTTCTTGGCACTTTCGGGTAAAGACTATATATATCGTCAAAGTGGATAAACTATGGTATCATAAGAGGTACGTACAACTAGGTATAGATTGTTTTTGAGGAGGATTTATTCATGTCACAAAATGTAGCAGGTTTAATTGACCACACGTTATTAAAAGCAGATGCAACCAAAGAGCAAATAAAGGTATTATGCGAAGAAGCGAGAGAGTATAACTTTGCTTCCGTATGCGTTAACCCGACTTGGGTGAAATATGCAAGCGAACTTTTGGAAGGTTCAGAAGTGAAAGTTTGTACGGTCATCGGCTTCCCTCTAGGTGCAACCACACCGGAAACCAAAGCTTTTGAAACGAAAGACGCCATCTCCAATGGCGCTCACGAAGTCGATATGGTAATCAATATCGGCGCATTGAAGGACAAGGATGATGAGTTGGTAGAGCGGGATATCCGTGCTGTTGTGGCGGCATCCACTGGTAAGGCTCTTTCAAAGGTGATCATTGAAACTTCTTTATTGACTGATGAAGAAAAAGTCCGGGCATGTGAATTGGCCGTAAAGGCAGGAACGGATTATGTGAAAACATCAACTGGTTTTTCGACCGGTGGAGCGACTGTTGAAGATGTCACGCTTATGAGAAAAACGGTTGGCCCGGATATCGGTGTCAAAGCTTCAGGCGGGGTCCGCAACACGAGCGATGCCCAGAAAGTGATTGAAGCTGGTGCAACAAGAATTGGAGCGAGTGCAGGTGTATCCATCGTAAAGGGCTTAACGGCTGATTCGGATTATTAATATATCCTGAAATAAAAAAGGCGGAGAAAAATATTTCATTTTTCTCCGCCTTTTTTTATTACCTCCATAATTAATCGGATGGTCATTCAAATGGTGATATCCGATGATGAAAAAGAGGACCGGTATCATTTTTGGAACCCGTATTCAGATTCGAGCTTTTCTAATTATAAAAAGATTAGCTAATAAACCTCCTTTATCTTTTTATATCTGGTACAGCTACATATGTTGTCAGTCTTCCCGCAAAGCTGTCCTAAAAGAAGTCACTTAAGGCGGCTTTTGGTCAGCTCCTTATTTTTTTATATGTGGCCGATGCACCAAAAGAATGAGGTTGGAGAATTGCCTTGCCAAAGGCAAGACGGCCAAAGAAGTCAAGATATTGAATATGACACTGGCATGGGCGAGCTGTGTCCCCTTGTTTTCGGTGAAAAAGGCAGCAGTGCTTTCCAGGATGTCCACAAAAGGCAGAAATGCGGCAACCCCGATGACATTTAGCCAAATATGTGCATAAGCTGTGAAGGCAGCTTGTCTACCGGAACCGATGCTGGCCATGTATCCGGTGATGCAAGTGCCTATATTCGATCCGAGCATGATGATGATTGCGGAGTAGACGGATAACTCCCCATTCATCAAAAAGCTCATGGCTATGCCGATGGTTGCCGAACTGGAGTGGATGAGTGCGGTCAATAAAATCCCGGCTAAAAGGGCATAGCTCATGTGGCCCTCTATGTATTGGATGAGCGTTTGTATGGATGGATAGGCTGCAATCGGTGTCGAAAGCGTTTTAAAACCGCTCATAGCCGCGAAGATGGCCGAGATACCGATAAGGGACATCCCTATGCTTCTCGGTAATGCTTTTGGCATGAAGCAAAGGAAAGCGCCGCTTACGACACCGGGAATGATCCAACGATCCAGGGAGAAGGTCATGAACTCTGCTGTAAAGGTGGATCCGATATTCGTTCCCAGAATAATCCCGATCGTTTGCGGGAACGTTAAGCTTCCAGCGGAAACGAGGCCGACCGTCATGACCATGACCGCCGAGCTGCTCTGCAGGATCCCGGTAAAGATGGTTCCGGCCATGAAGCCTTTCCATGGCTTATCCGTAACCTTTGAGAGAAAGGTTTTTAATGCTGCACCCGACATGTTGAACAGGCCGATTCGTAAAACCGACATACCTGCCAAAAACATCGCAATGAATAAAAGGAATAAAAATAGCTCATGCATGACTGTCACCTCATAGTAAGCTTATGGCCCAATATCGGGAGACATGCTATAAATTGGTTTTTCCTGCATGTTGAATCATCGTTTCGAGAAAAATTATGATAATAACTTGATGATATTCAAAATAAGTTTGATTTTATTGGTTGACCTGCTAAAGATGATATATTATAATTGTTTAGTACATGTATAACATGTTGACAACTTGAGTTAGTGTGTTGTTTTCGGAGGGAGGGAAAGAGATGTCTAAAACCGTCGTTCGTAAAAACGAATCGCTTGAAGATGCTCTTCGTCGTTTCAAACGTACTGTATCTAAAGCAGGATCGCTTCAGGAAGCTAGGAAGCGTGAATTTTATGAAAAACCAAGCGTAAAACGTAAGAAAAAGTCTGAAGCTGCAAGAAAACGTAAATTCTAAGAGAGGGTGGAAAGATGAGTCTTCTCGAGCGTTTAAATAATGATATGAAACAAGCGATGAAGAACAAGGAAAAGGACAAACTATCTGTTATTCGGATGCTGAAAGCTTCTATTCAAAACGAAGCCATGAAGCAGAGACAAGATTTAACAGATGATGAAGAATTGACAGTGCTCTCTCGCGAATTAAAACAACGCAAAGACTCCCTCCAGGAGTTTGAAAACGCAGGTCGTTCAGATCTCGTGGATAAAGTCCGCACCGAACTAGTATACGTAGAGGCATATATGCCTGAGCAACTTTCAGAAGAAGACATTTCTAATATCGTTAAACAGACGATTGAAGAAGTCAATGCAACATCCAAAGCAGATATGGGGCGAGTTATGGGAGCTTTAATGCCTAAAGTTAAAGGTAAAGCGGATGGTTCTCTAGTAAACAAATTAGTGCAACAACATCTATCTTAAACTCTAAACTTAAAACTCGAAACCTAACCGCAGGCAAATTGCCTGTGGTTTTTGTGTATTTCATGAATTTTATGCGTATATTATTGAAATGTGGCCCAAGATAATGGGGCACTTTTAATTTTATTTGCTTTTTTTTGAAACCTTTTTCATATACATACGTAATAACTAAAGAACAGAGTAAAGGGTCGCTACATTTGCTCCTTATTCGAATTTTAGTTGCGTGCTGAATTTACTGGTAGGTTTTCCTCCTGAACAATGGAGGCACTTACCGCGTTTAATACGGGAAAGGGGGCGTTCCGTTGAAAATTTGGCGTTATTTATCTGTACTCTTATTTGGATTGCTGTTCACCATGTCTTCTTTTGGGGGGGCGACGGCATCTGCAAACGGGAAGATCGTTTACCATGTTCCAATTGAAGAAACGGTGGAAAAGGGACTCTCGGCCTTTTTGGAGCGCGCGCTGAACACTGCTGAGGAAGCTGATGCAGATCTTGTCGTTTTCGAGGTGAATACCCCTGGAGGTGCTGTGGATGCAGCGGGGGAAATTGCCAAGTTACTGTCGGATTCACCGATCAAGACAGTTGCCTATGTCAATAACAGGGCTTTATCTGCAGGGGCATACATTTCTCTAAGTGCAGATGAGATCTATATGGTTCCGAGCGCCACCATGGGATCTGCGGCTGTGATAGATTCAACGGGGAATGCTGCAGGTAAGAAAGCGCAATCTTATTGGTTAGCTGCCATGAAGACTGCTGCAGAACAAAATGGACGTGATCCCATATACGCCCAGGCGATGGCGGATGTTGACATCGATCTGCCCGAATATGGAGCGGAAAAAGGGAAGTTGCTGACATTTACAGCCGATCAGGCAAAAAAGGCTGGATATAGTGAAGGCACCGTCTCTGGTAAAGCGGAACTGTACCGTATACTTGGAGTCGAGGATGCTGATATTCGTTCAATCGAAGAAAGTTTTCCTGAGAAACTTGCCCGCTTTTTGACTAACCCGATCGTCGTTCCCATTTTATTGACGATAGCTGGAATCGGGATTGTGATGGAATTGTTTTCACCCGGTTTTGGAATTCCGGGGGTCATAGGAATCACCAGTCTTGTCTTATTCTTCTATGGTCATCTTGTCGCCGGTATCACCGGATACGAATCGTTAGCGATGTTCATCATCGGGGTCATTCTCGTACTAATTGAATTTTTTATCCCAGGGGGGATTATCGGGCTGCTCGGATTTTCCGCAATAGTGGGGAGTTTATTCCTCGCAACAGGTGATCCGGTACATATGACGATATCCTTGCTAATCGCGGTCACCGTATCCATTTTGGTATTCATCCTACTTGTAAAGGTGTTTGGAAAACAGATGAAATTTTTCAGGAAAATGATATTAACCGATGCAACAAAAACGGAACAAGGATATGTCAGCAATCCAAATCGTTTGGATTTATTAGGTGTTGAAGGGAAGGCCCTTACAGACTTGAGGCCTTCAGGAACAGCTTTGGTCAAAGAAGAAAGAGTGGATGTCGTGACCGAAGGAAGCTTTATTTCCAAGGGTTCGTCAATCATCATCGTTAAAGTTGAAGGATCAAGGGTAGTCGTCCGGGAAATCCCGGAATCAAATTAAATTAAATCAAAAGATACAGGAAGGATGAATCATTAAGTGATAACTTCAGGAACGATATTTATTGTACTGGCAGTGATTGCAGCCATTATCGTATTGTCAGTGTTTTTCACATTCGTACCAGTAATGCTCTGGATTTCCGCTTTAGCGGCAGGAGTCAAAATCAGTATATTTACATTAGTTGGGATGAGGCTTCGCCGTGTTATACCAAGCAGGGTCGTCAACCCGCTCATCAAGGCCCATAAGGCTGGAATCAATGTTTCTACGAATCAATTGGAGAGCCATTACCTTGCAGGAGGTAATGTCGATCGAGTGGTGAATGCATTAATTGCAGCAGAACGTGCCAATATCGTGCTGCCTTTCGAACGGGGTGCAGCCATTGACCTTGCAGGCCGTGATGTCCTGGAAGCCGTTCAAATGAGCGTTAACCCGAAAGTGATCGAAACTCCGTTCATCTCTGGTGTGGCGATGAATGGTATTGAAGTGAAAGCGAAGGCAAGGATAACGGTCCGGGCCAATATTGAACGCCTGGTCGGTGGTGCCGGTGAAGAGACGATCATTGCCCGTGTAGGTGAAGGGATCGTATCGACGATCGGTGCTTCGAAAATGCATACGGATGTACTTGAGAACCCCGATTTGATTTCAAGAACGGTTTTATCGAAAGGGCTGGATTCAGGTACTGCATTCGAAATTCTTTCCATTGATATAGCTGAAGTGGATATCGGAAAAAATATCGGGGCCATATTACAGACGGACCAAGCCGAGGCCGATAAGAAAATAGCCCAGGCAAAGGCCGAAGAACGCCGTGCGATGGCTGTTGCGCTTGAACAGGAAATGGTTGCCCGTGTTCAGGAAATGAGAGCGAAGGTTGTTCAATCCGAAGCGGAAGTTCCATTGGCCATGGCCGATGCACTGAAAAGCGGGAACCTTGGAGTGATGGATTATATGAATATCCAAAATATCACGGCCGATACGGATATGCGCGACTCCATCAGTAAAATTTCAGACAATCCGAAAGATAACAACAATAACCATAATAATAATTAGGTCAAGGAAGGAAGGTCTTTAAATGGGAGATTTTATTGATTTCTTTCTCCAGAACCCATTCCTTATCATTGTCTTGATCGGTATTTTAACGTCCATGTTAGGAAAGAAAAAGCAGCCTCAGCAATTCGACGATCCTAACACGCCTCCGAAAAAGAAATGGCAGGAGGTCATGCGGGAGCTTCAAGGTGAAATGCAGCAAGGGAATCCGCAGCAAAGGCCTGCCCCTGCTCCCGTAAGGAAAGTCGAACAGCAGGCTTCTCAGGCTGTTGAAGTGATCGATGAGACGACGAACGAAGCGGACAAAAGGATTGCTGAGCTTAGAAGGCTTCAGCAGAAGTACGATCAGGAGCGTCTATATCAAAAAGCGAAGGCGGATCAACTTACATCAACGATTTCCGATAATAGCAGTCCGGTCTATCGCAAAGGGCCGTCTTTTGGTAAAAAGCAGCTGATTGATGGCATCATCATGTCAGAAGTGCTGGGACCGCCAAGGGCGAAGAGAAGTCTTCAGAGAACCAGAAGGTGATTCGGAGCCCCGGTCTTTTTTAAGCCGGTCATTAAATGAGCAAGAAAAAATAGGTTTTCATTCACTGATAATTTTGTGCTAGAACCCTCTTTCATTTCATACATTGAGATGAAAGGGGGTTCTTTTTTATGGCACGCAATTGGGGAAAAAAAGTGAAACAGCTTATGACCAAAACAATGGACCTTCCGCAAGATGTCATGATGGACCTGCCGCGAATTACAATGATCGGACAATTACATATTTATATTGAAAACCATCGTGGCTTATTGGCTTTTACAGACAGCGAAGTACGATTGATGCTGAAAAATGGGCAGTTGCTGATAAAGGGAAATGCCTTTGTCATAAAGACGATTTTGCCGGAAGAAATCATGCTTGAAGGCAAAATCGATAAGGTCTATTTTATCAATGAATGATCCCGGGAGGTCTCCATGAAAAACCAATGGACAAACTATTATACAGGCTATGTAAAGGTGAAGGCTTATGGCAAAGGTGCAGAACGGCTGATTAATATGCTGACGAGAAGGGGGCTTCATGTCTGGGATGTGAAGCGTGTCGGAAGTGAAGCCCTGATTTTCCATATGGATATCAGGGATATCCCCAAACTCCGTCAGGTCATGCGGAAAAGTGATTGTAAAGTAAAGTTCATGCAGGGAAAGGGTTTCCCTTTCCTGATGAAGAGAGTCATGAAGAACAGCGGGTTTTTAGCGGGGATGATCGCTTTCCTGCTTTGCATATTTGTACTTTCCAACATGGTATGGGGCATCGAGGTTCAAGATGCCAAGCCGGCAACCGAGCATGCCATCCGGAAAGAATTGGACAAGATGGGCGTGAAGATCGGGAAAGTGCAATTCTTTGTTGATGATGTGGATACGATTCAGCGTAAGCTGTCGGACCGGATTGGTGCCTTGACATGGGTAGGGGTGGAGCTAAAGGGAACGACATACCATTTTCGGGTTGTAGAAAAACGGCAGCCTAAAGAAGTCGAGAAAACATCCCCGCAAAATCTGGTAGCTTCAAAAAAAGCGATCATCACTGATATGTTCGTTGAAAAGGGACAATCTATTGTTAATGTGAATGATTATGTAGGAAAAGGACAGCTTCTTGTTTCAGGATTGATTGGTAAAGAGGATAAACAGGAAATTGTATCTGCAACGGGAGTAATAAAAGGGAAAACGTGGTATAAAGCGAAAGTGGAAGTTCCGTTAAAAACAAAATTTTCAGTTTTTAACGGAGATGAAACGAGCAGGCACTTTTTGAAAATGGGGGGCTTTTCCCTTCCGGTATGGGGGTTTAAGGATCCCGGATATGAAAAACAGGAAAAAGAAACGACAGTGAGGCCTTTTCACTTTCTTCAATGGGAACTTCCCATTTCCTATAAACAAGTGACCTTGAGGAGCAAGGAAGATATTATACGAAGTTATACGGAGGAAGAAGCGGTGAAGGAAGGCAGGAAAATGGCTAAAGCAGAATTGAAAAAGCATTTAGAAGAGGAAGATGAAATCATCGAGGAAAAAATTTTGCACGAAAGCATGGAGAATGGTAAAGTTAAATTATCTATACATTACCAAGTTATTGAAGATATAGCGATTGGACAGCCAATCATTCAAGGAGACTAACGAATGGCAGATGATGTGAAAGTAATTAAGCTCGAAATAGAATCACCCAATGAAGCAATCGCATTATTGGGCAATGGAGATTCAAATGTAAAAGTGCTCGAGGAGGAGCTTGGCATCTCCGTCATAACCCGAGGTGAAGCGGTGAGTGTTGCCGGGGATATCGAGCGGGTAACGATGGGGGAGGAAATCCTCAATGCGTTATTGAAGGTGGTCAGAAAAGGAATTGCAATCAGTTCCAGAGATGTGCTTTATGCCATTGAATTGGCAAGAAAAGGCACATTGGAGTATTTCGGTGAATTATATGATGAGGAAATCGCTAAAACCGCTAAAGGGAAATCCATTAAAGTCAAAACAATCGGGCAAAGATACTATATCCAGGCTATAAAGAAACAGGATCTTGTATTCGGAATTGGGCCTGCCGGAACCGGGAAGACCTACCTTGCTGTAGTGATGGCCATCAATGCATTGAAGAATGGACATGTTAAACGGATCATCCTGACACGGCCTGCCGTCGAAGCGGGGGAAAGCCTGGGTTTTCTGCCTGGTGATCTGAAGGAAAAGGTAGATCCTTATCTACGTCCGCTGTATGACGCTCTCCATGACCTTCTAGGGATGGAACAGACGCAAAGGATGATAGAGCGCGGAACGATCGAAATAGCTCCTCTGGCTTATATGAGGGGCCGTACGCTTGAAGATGCCTTTGTCATATTGGATGAAGCCCAGAATACGACCGAAGCCCAAATGAAGATGTTCTTGACCCGGCTCGGTTTCGGATCGAAAATGGTCATTACGGGAGATCGGACACAGATTGACCTTCCGAAAGGCATGAAATCAGGTCTGGTCCGGGTAGAAGAGGTCTTGAAGAATGTTAAAGGCCTTTCCTTTGTTCATTTTGAACAAAGTGATGTAGTAAGGCATCCGCTTGTCGCCAAAATCATTACTGCTTACGAGCAGGCGAAGTCATAAGAAAAAATCCGCCATTTCAATCGGCGGATTTTTCGTGATGTGTCTAAATGGCAAACTTTATGGGGAAAAAGTGGATAAGAAGCTTCATTTATCAATACGAAGGTGAAAATTCACATGAAAACTGTTATGATTTTACATATCTAGAATAATAAACATCATTTTTTAGGAGGACCTTCCTTGAATCGTATCCAGAAATTTTTCACTCAAATAAAAGGGCTGTTGGTCCATCGTTTTTTTCAAGTGCTTTTGTTCATCATACTTGGTTTGTTTGCGTATGGGTTAATGTTCTCCAATGTTAAGCCGGAAAGGGTCCAGGTAGAGCTTTTTAAGCCTGCGGAACAAACAATCCGTTCAACCAAGACTGTGGAAGATACTTATAAGACGGAACAGGAAAAAGAAGAGATTTCAAAACAGGTGGCGGATGTTTATTCTTTAAAAAAGGAATATGCCAAAAATAAAGTCGATCTGATTTCATCCATTTTCGATTCAGCAATAGAGGTCAATAAAGAAACGGACCCCGATGAAGAGCATAAAGAAGGTGATAAAAAAGAGCCCATAAAGACGGATGCTCAAAAAGTTTCCATATTAAAAGAAAAATTGACCGATGAAGTGAATAAAAATATCGAGGAATCCGTTTTCCTTGCATTAGTGCAGGCGGATGAAGATGAGTTAAAAATAGCGAAGGATTCAACCATTACAGCCGTGAATAATGTGATGAGCTCCCGAATCGCTGCAAGTGACGTGGAAAATGCCAAGAAAAAGGTTGTCGAGGAATTGGATTATATGAGCATTGGCGGCGATATGAAAAAAGCCTCCACTTCCCTTGCACGTACGGCAATCATTCAGAATGTATTTTTCGATAAGGACAAAACCGAGGAACAACGAAGGAAAGCGGTTGAAAGCGTGGAGCCAATCAGGATCCTTCAAGGTCAAATCATCGTTGAAGAAAATCAATTAGTGGACAGGGATGTATATAGACAGCTTGAACTGGCAGGATTCTTAAATACGGAGTCTACCATTTACCCGTATATCGGCCTGCTGTTATTCATATTCCTGACTTTTGCCGCTTTTTATTATTATTTCTACTATTCCATTTCCAAAAAGGATAACAAGTACAATCAGTTATTGATCTTCAGTCTTGTCTTTATCCTTTCAATGGCTACCATGAAAACGATCAGCATTCTGGCTGACCTGAAAAACTCGAACTTGGAATACATTTTTCCGGGTGCCATGGCGGCGATGCTCATCAAGATTTTATTGAATGATAAGTTAGCGGTGGCTATGATCATATTGTTAGGTTCGTATGGTACGATTATATTTAATGGTGATACACCTGGAAATCTGGATTTCTCGATGGGGCTATATATCATTTTCGGGGGATTGACGGCAATCATCATTCTATCTAGGCCAAATTTCAAATCAAAGGTGCTTGTAGCGGGGCTGCTATTGTCTTTAATCAATATGGCATTTGTTTTTTCGCTCATCTTTATTATGGACAGCCATTATACTAGAATGGAGTACTTGTATTATGCTGCTGCCGCCATAGGTTCCGGAGTGGGTTCAGCCGTTTTGACAATGGGCCTGTTACCGTTTTTCGAGGCTGGTTTCGGGATCTTATCTTCGATTAAGCTTATCGAGCTCGCGAATCCCAATCATCCGTTATTGCGGAGGATCTTGATTGAGGCTCCGGGGACATACCATCACAGTGTAATGGTCGCCAATTTGGCGGAATCGGCTTGTGAAGCCATCGGCTCGAATGGATTGCTGGCAAGGGTCGGCAGCTATTATCATGATATCGGTAAAACGAAGCGGCCGCACTTCTTCATCGAAAATCAGATGAATGAAGAGAACCCGCATGATCGGCTGCAGCCGGAAACGAGCAGGGATATCATCATTGCCCATGCCGTAGATGGCGGGGAGATGCTGCGCAGTCACAAATTCCCGAAAGAGATTGTGGATATTGCAGAGCAGCATCATGGCACCACTTTATTGAAGTTTTTCTACCATAAAGCAAAAAAACAGGATGAGTCCACACTCGAATCAGCCTACCGATATCCCGGGCCGAGGGCGATAATGAAGGAAGTAGCCGTCATAGGCATAGCCGATAGTGTTGAAGCTGCAGTGAGATCGATGAAGCACCCAACTCCGGAGAAGATTGAAGAGCTGGTAAGTTTCATCATTCAGGACAGGATTTCTGATGGTCAATTTGATGAATGTGACATTACTATGAGAGAATTGAGTATCGTGAAGCATTCCCTATGTGAATCGCTTAATGGTATCTTCCACTCCAGGATTGAATATCCGGAGCCGGATAAATTAGGACAGAAGGTGAAAGAATGATTTTAGCTATCGATTTAATGGATGAAACGAATGAAGTAACGGAGGAAGCTCAAAGGCTTGTTGAGAGCATTCTGCAATTTGCGGCAAGAAAAGAAAACATTGAAAAAGACACCGAGCTGTCAGTCACATTTGTAGACAATGATAGGATTCGGGAAATCAATAAAGAATATCGACATAAAGATTCAGCTACAGATGTCATTTCTTTTGCACTTGAAGAAATGGGAGAAGATGAAGTGGAAATCGTCGGTGCGGAAATGCCCCGCATGTTAGGGGACATCATCATTTCCATTGAACGCACGAAAGAACAGGCTGAAGAATATGGTCATTCGTTTGACCGGGAACTTGGATTTTTAGCACTGCATGGTTTTCTGCATTTATTAGGATTCGACCACATGAATGAAGAAGATGAAAAAGTGATGTTCACTAAACAAAAGGAGATCTTGGAAGAATATGGACTTTCAAGAGAAGGGTAAAAAAAGGTATCCTTTATTAAAAAGTTTCTCTTTTGCCTGTCAGGGAATTTTGGAGGCTGTTCGGACTGAACGCAATATCAAGATACATTTCGCGTTAACGGCAATCGTCGTCTTCTTTGGTTGGTACTTCTCATTGGATGGGATGGAGTGGCTTTTCATTTTAGCGGCCATAGCCGGTACGATTACCTTGGAGCTCGTTAATTCAGCGATTGAAAGGGTAGTCGACTTGGTGACGGATCAAATCCATCCGCTTGCCAAGCAGGCAAAAGATATTGCAGCAGGAGCTGTATTCATATATGCTATATTTTCTATAATAGTTGGATTGATTATCTTTTTGCCCAAGTTTGGCCTGTAGGTTGCCGAAATGGTACTCAATTTGAAAGGAAGATGTGAATTGAATACGAAAGAATTGATTGAGGAAGCTAAAAAAGCAAGGGATAAAGCTTATGTACCTTACTCCAAATTTAAGGTGGGAGCAGCCCTTTTAACCGCTGATGGAAAGGTTTATCATGGTTGTAATATAGAAAATGCTGCATACAGCATGTGTAACTGCGCCGAAAGGACAGCTTTATTCAGCGCTTATGCCCATAACGATAAAAAATTCACTAAACTTGCAGTAGTGGCAGATACCGATGGTCCCGTTTCCCCATGCGGGGCTTGCAGGCAGGTTATTTCGGAACTGTGTGAAAAGGATATGCCGGTCGTTTTGACCAACTTACAAGGGGACATAAAAGAACTAACAGTACAGGAATTGCTTCCAGGAGCTTTTTCACCGGAGGATTTAAATGGATAAACTATTTGATGATACACAAGTAAAAGATTACAAATCAGGTTTCATTTCGATTATTGGACGACCTAATGTTGGAAAGAGTACATTTCTGAATCGGGTCATCGGACAAAAGATCGCCATTATGAGCGATAAGCCGCAAACTACAAGAAATAAGGTCCAGGGTGTACTTACGCAGAACGATTCACAAATGATTTTCATCGATACACCCGGCATCCATAAACCAAAGCATAAGCTTGGTGACTTCATGATGAAAGTGGCAACGAATACATTGAAGGAAGTCGATTTGATTCTCTTCATGATCAATGCGACTGAAGGATACGGACGCGGTGACGAGTTTATCATCGAAAAGCTTCAATCTGTAAAAACGCCCGTTTTCCTGGTCGTAAACAAAATCGATGCGATGCATCCGGATGATTTACTTCCGATCATTGAAAAATACCAGCAGCTTTACCCTTTTGCGGCGGTCGTTCCGATTTCTGCCCTTGAAGGAAATAATGTGGATACACTGCTGGAACAAATCAAGGAACATCTGCCAGAAGGTCCCCAGTTTTACCCAGCTGACCAAGTGACAGACCATCCGGAACGTTTTATCATTTCCGAATTGGTCCGCGAGAAGGTCCTGCACCTGACACGTGAAGAAATTCCGCATTCAGTGGCAGTTGTCATCGATTCAATTAAAAAAATGGACAACAGTGACACCATTAATGTCATGGCGACGATCGTTGTCGAACGTGATTCACAAAAAGGCATTGTCATCGGAAAGCAAGGGAAAATGCTTAAAGAAGTCGGCAGCCGTGCCAGAGTGGATATCGAAAACTTATTGGGCTCTAAAGTTTTCTTGGAACTGTGGGTGAAGGTACAGAAGGATTGGCGGAACAAAGCAAGCCAGCTTCGCGATTATGGCTTCAATGAGAGCGAGTATTAATTAACAAAATTTACGCGTCATGAAAGTTCGGAAAACGGTCAAGCTAACCATATGGTCGGATATTCATATTGCTAGTTAAAAATGAAAGGTGGGCTTTATATGTTGGATTTTACCTGGGAGTTATTTACTGAAACAGGTAATGTGGACACCTATTTGCTGTTTAAGGAGATAGAAGTCGAGAGACAGGAAAGACACTTGGTATTGAATGATGAGCTAGCAGAAATTGATTTTCCTGTTTCATAGGTTAGTCTTGGCGAGCATGGGTGGTGTCTTGGTATGCTCCAAAAATGTGAGGGCATTGTCATAAGGCGAACTGCATATGGAGAAAATAACAAAATCATTACTATATATACCCGTGAGCTAGGAAAAATTGGCGTTATGGCTAGAGGAGCCAGTAAACCTAACAGCAGGCTTTCTGCCGTCACACAGCTTTTTTGCTCCGGGTATTTTCTTGTAACTACATCAACCGGACTCGGTAGTCTTCAGCAAGGCGAAATGGTCGATTCGCTCCGTTTCATAAGGGAGGATCTTTTTGCCACTGCTTATGCTTCATATATTGTTGAATTGCTTGATAAAAGCGTCGAGGATAAGAAACCGAATCCATATTTGTATGAATTGCTTTCGCAAACCTTGCATTACATAAATGAGGAATATGACGCTGAGGTTTTGACATTCATTTTTGAAATGAAGATGCTGCCCGTCAATGGGATTAACCCAGTGCTGAATCAGTGTGCGGTATGTGGTGAAACGGAAGGGGAATTCTCCTTCTCGCTTCGGGAAGCGGGCTTTATCTGTCACCGCTGTCTGGGGAAAGACCCTTATCATTATAAAATTTCACCTGCAGCCGTTAAATTGCTTCGAATCTTTTATTATTTCGATTTATCAAGGCTCGGAAACATTTCCGTTAAGCCTGAAACGAAACAAGAACTGCGGAAGATCATCGATGCATATTATGAGGAATATTCCGGTCTGCATTTGAAATCAAAAAAGTTCCTGAAACAGATTGATACGATGAAAGATATGTTTTAGGATCTGAACTATTGACATTCCATGCTAGTTTGTATAAAATTCTAATCATTAAAATAAGAAGATTGCGTTGATGGAAAAGAGTATCTGTCATTCTCCATAAAAAGCGAACCCGGGACGGTGGAAGCCGGGATATGGATTTACAGGGAAGGGCGTTTCCGGAGCATGTAGCTTTTGAAAAGAGGCCGTTTTATAAACGGCAATTAGGGTGGAACCGCGGGTAAACTCTCGTCCCTATGCATTTCGCATAGGGACGGGAGTTTTTTGTTTGCCAAGATGTAATGGGTTCCGATCCTTAATTTTAATAAGAGCCGTTTTAAATAACCTGGAGGTGCACAATGAATATTCAAAATATGATTTTAACGTTACAAAAGCATTGGTCTGAACAAGGCTGCATATTGATGAATGCTTATGATGTAGAGAAAGGGGCAGGAACGATGAGCCCGTACACGTTCCTGAGAGCCATTGGACCGGAGCCATGGAGCGTTGCTTATGTTGAGCCTTCCCGCCGTCCAGCTGACGGCCGTTATGGCGAGAACCCTAATCGACTGTACCAGCATCACCAGTTCCAAGTGATCATGAAGCCGTCGCCTGACAATATCCAAGAGTTATATTTGGATTCATTGCGCGCATTAGGGATCAATCCGCTTGAGCATGATATTCGCTTTGTGGAGGATAACTGGGAAAATCCATCACTAGGATGTGCTGGTCTAGGTTGGGAAGTATGGCTTGATGGAATGGAAATCACTCAATTTACATATTTCCAACAAGTGGGCGGCCTTGAGTGTAAGCCGGTTTCCGTGGAAATTACATACGGGATCGAACGTCTAGCCTCTTACATTCAAGATAAGGAAAACGTATTTGACCTAGAATGGACAGATGGATTCACAGTTCGGGATATATTTGGTCAGCCGGAATACGAACATTCGAAATATACGTTCGAAACCTCCGACCTTGATATGCTGTTCCAGCTTTTCACGATGTATGAAAAGGAAGCGCATCGCCAAATGGAAGAAGGACTTGTACATCCTGCGTATGACTATGTTTTGAAATGTTCACATACATTTAACCTTTTGGATGCCAAAGGTGCCATCTCGGTGACGGAAAGAACGGGTTATATAGCCCGGTGCCGTAACTTAGCGCGTAAGGTTGCCAAAACCTTCTATGAAGAGCGGGAAAAATTAGGCTTCCCGATCCTGAAAGTGAAAGGGGAGAATACAAATGAGCAAGCGTGATTTGTTATTGGAAATTGGATTGGAAGAGCTGCCTGCCCGTTTTGTGACAGCATCAATGAAACAGCTGTCAGATAAAGTGCAGCAATGGCTAACGGAAAAAGCGATTGAATTCGGAACGGTTGAAGCCTTTTCCACACCAAGACGTTTAGCCGTATTGGTGAAAGATGTGGAAGAATCGCAAAAGGATATCGAAGAAGAAGCAAAAGGTCCGGCTAAGAAAATCGCTTTGGACAGTGAAGGCAACTGGTCTAAAGCCGCATTGGGATTCGTCAGGGGTCAAGGCATGACTTCAGAGGACATTTATTTTAAAGAACTCAAGGGTGTGGAATATGCCCATGTGAATAAATTCATTAAAGGACAGCAGACTGCCCAGCTTTTATCTGAGCTGCAGGAAATCATCAGCGGCATGACGTTCCCGAAAAATATGCGCTGGGCCAACCAGGAGCTCCGTTTCGTCCGTCCGATTAAATGGCTGATTGCCTTATTCGGCAATGAAATAGTTCCATTTAGCATTGCTGACGTTGAAACGGGCCGCGAAACAAAAGGACACCGTTTCTTGGGCCATAGCGCAATCATCGAGCAGCCGGAACGGTACGAAGATACGTTAAAAGAACAATTTGTAATGGCGGACCCAGATAAACGCCGACAACTTATATTGGATCAGATTAAAGAGCTTGAGCAGGAGAAAGGCTGGATCATCCCGGTCGATGAAGATCTGCTTGAGGAAGTCAATAATTTGGTAGAGTATCCAACGGTGTTATTTGGACATTTTGAAGAAGAATTCCTGGAGCTTCCTGCTGAGGTACTCATCACATCAATGAAGGAACACCAACGTTATTTCCCTGTTAAAGATAAGGACGGGAAACTGCTCGCTTACTTTGTAACCGTGCGTAACGGCGATGACCGCCATTTGGATAAGGTATCTAAAGGTAATGAAAAAGTATTGCGTGCCCGCTTATCGGATGCAGCATTCTTCTATGAAGAAGATCAGAAAAAAGAGATTTCGGATGCTTTGAAAAAGCTTGATAGCATCGTTTATCATGAAGAAATTGGTACATTAGCCGAGAAAACGGCCCGGGTAACTGCCGTGACCGGTGCCCTTGCGGATGCTTTGAATTTAAAGGCGGAAAAAGAAATGGCGCTTCGTACAGCGGCAATTGCCAAGTTCGATTTGGTGAGTCATATGGTTTATGAATTCCCTGAATTGCAAGGGTATATGGGTGAAAAATATGCTCTCTTAAAAGGGGAAGCCAAAGAAGTGGCCGCGGCGATCAATGAACATTATATGCCAAGACATGCGGATGACATTGTACCGCCTTCAGTCATTGGTGCGGTTGTGAGTTTAGCTGAAAAAATTGATACGTTGTCTTCATTCTTCGCCATTGGTGTCATACCGACAGGTTCCCAGGATCCTTATGCATTAAGAAGGCAGGCGAGCGGGGTCGTCCAAATCCTTGCTGAGAAGAAATGGGATATTACTTTAGAGGAGCTTATTGTTTTAGGCCTTAAAGGACTGGAATCAAAAGGCATCTTAAAACGCGGTCTTGATGAAGTTAAAGCGGATATGTTCACATTCTTTAAAGCCCGTGTCAAACACCTGCTTCAAGAACAGCAAATCCGTTACGATTTGATTGATGCAGTTCTGTACAATGAAATCGGCTATATCCATTCTATCGTGGAACGTGCACATGTCTTGAATGCGAAAAAAGACGAAGCTGGCTTTAAAGAAAGCCTGGAAGCTTTAAGTCGGGTCATGAACATTGCCGTGAAATGTGACAATAAGGTGACTGTCGACCCTAGCGCCTTTGAAAATGATCAAGAAAATGCGTTATACGTAAAATATCAAAAAGTGGCAATGCGTTATATGGAATCCAAAGATGAGAATGAGCGCTTTGAACAGCTTGTTTCGCTTCAAACGGAAATAGAGCCATATTTCGAGAATACGATGGTCATGGCAGAGGATGAAGCAATCCGCAATAACCGTTTATCCTTAATGAAGGAAATCAGTGATTTGGTTGCAGGTTTTGCGGCCATGAATAAGATTATCCTTACATGATCGGAAGGAATGTGGAAATCGGAAACCCTTTAAATAAGGGCTTCCGATTTCTTCAAAAGATAAATGGTCAATAAGTGGGACAAAAATGCCCTAATTAAATAATTTAGTATATAATTATTAAATGAATAACTTTTGTTACTTTACTCTGCGAAAGCAGTGGGGTGGTGATTATGATCCAATTGAATAAGCGTCAGGAACAAATTTTACAAATCGTAAAAGAAAACGGACCGATTACTGGAGAACATATTGCGGATAGATTGAACCTTACCAGGGCGACACTTCGTCCAGATTTAGCCATTTTAACGATGGCAGGTTTTCTTGATGCCAGGCCAAGGGTGGGATATTTCTATACAGGCAGGTCAGGGACACAGCTTTTGACAGATAGCCTCAACCATCTTTATGTACGAGACTACCAATCAATACCTGTCGTTGTTGACGAGGGCATTTCCGTATATGATGCAATAGTCATGATGTTTTTAGAAGATGTCGGAACAATGTTCGTCGTCGATAAGCATGCATTGCTTGTTGGTGTCTTATCAAGGAAAGACTTGCTGCGTGCGAGTATTGGGAAACAAGAGCTTAACTCCATTCCGGTCAATATCATCATGACTAGGATGCCCAATATTACAATGTGTTCAAAAGAAGACCTTTTGATTGATGTGGCCAAAAAATTGATTGATAAACAAATCGACTCATTACCGGTCGTCAAAGACACGGAAAAAGGCTATGAAGTAATTGGAAGGATTACAAAAACCAATATTACGAAAGCATTCGTAGCTTTGGCTGATGAAGGCTATTAGGGGGCTTGCAAAAGGAATGACGGAGAATATGAACGGTTCTATTATATATGTTGTATCGGATTCAGTAGGGGAAACAGCGGAATTGGTAACAAAAGCCGCTGCAAGCCAGTTCTCGGGATCTGCTTTTTCCATAAAGAGAATTCCGTATATTGAAGATGAACAAAACGTGGATGAAGTGATATCACTGGCTAAGTTGGATGGGGCAATCATTGCTTATACTCTTGTCAAGCCAGCCATTAGAGCGTATATGAAAGCACAGGTAGAGAAAGAAAACCTGTCTGCTTATGACATTTTAGGGCCGCTCATGGACATCCTTCAGGAAAGGGCGCCAAAAGGGCCGCTTAATGAACCTGGTCTGGTGAGAAAGCTGGATGATGATTATTTCAAGCGTGTGGAAGCCATTGAATTTGCAGTAAAGTATGATGATGGACGTGACCCTCGGGGCATTTTACGTGCAGACATCGTCCTTGTGGGTGTTTCGCGCACTTCCAAAACACCATTATCACAGTATTTAGCCCACAAACGCTATAAAGTGGCGAACGTACCTTTAGTGCCTGAAGTGGAACCTCCAGAAGAGCTGTTCCTGGTACCTCCCGAAAAATGCATTGGTTTAAAGATCAGTCCGGAAAAGCTGAACCATATCCGTAAAGAACGATTAAAGTCACTTGGGCTCAATGATCATGCCATTTACGCAAATGTGGAGCGCATAAAAGAAGAATTGACATACTTTGATACAATCATATCAAGGTTGAACTGTCCTATCATTGATGTAACCAATAAGGCTGTTGAAGAAACAGCCAACTTGATAATCAATATCCTTCAAAACAAAAACCGTTGATCCTTATAATTAAGGCAATTCAAAATGTGAGCTAGACACACTATGTGTCAGCTCACATTTTAATGCCAAGGTCAAAAAAGGGAATAACAAGTATAAGTTCAAAATAATTACATAAAATTATTCTTGGTTTCCAAGTGCAAATCCGTTGATTAGCATGAAAAAACAATCTGAATTTAAATGTTGGCATCTTCTAATCAAATAGACTATAATAAAAAATTGTGAGAAAAAAGTAATCTTAAGGTTTAGACTTAATTAATAAGGAATAAACTAAAGGTTAATGAGATGTCAAGGTTTTTATCATAAAAATAATTCGACATGTTCCGTATAGTTCAGGAAGTGCTGGTCTTTTTCAAGGCAAAAGAGGTGCTTTCACTTAAATAAGAAGGTATTCTTTGAAGAATAAAGTGTGCTCTTTTTAGAGGGAACCCTTAGAATCAATGCTGAAAATTCACCATATCTTCATAAAGTTTAGGGGAGAAAAAGGATTATGCAGAAAGATGTAGAATTAGAAGGTATGAATAATAAACCTACGATACACGTCGATGCCGATGCATGCCCGGTGAAAGACGAAATTCTTCATTGTGCAAGTTTGCACGATATTGAAGTCTGTTTTGTTGCATCATATAAAAATATGATGAATAACCCTGAAGGTAAATGGGTTTATGTCGATGCAGACAAAGAAGCGGCAGATCTTTATATAGTAAACTCAGTAAAAAAGGGTGATATTGTCGTTACTGCAGATATTGGTTTGGCTGGGACCCTGCTTCCTAAAAACGTTTATGTCCTTTCGCCAAGGGGAAAAGAATACACGGACGAGAATATTTTCATGCTCTTGGATATGCGTTATCAATCGGCGAAACTCCGCAGGCAGGGTAAGCATTCGAAAGGGCCGAAAGCATTCACAAAGGAAGATCGTGCATGTTTTACAAATAAACTTATGAAAACATTGTCGAACTTTGCAGGGAATTAGGAAACCGTATCGAATTAGAAACTATCACCAATATTGCAAGGTGGAAAAATGATAAATGGCCGTATAGAAGATGAGAAAATTAATCAAATTCGTGAAGCTGTTGACATTGTTGATTTAATTGGGGAGTATGTCCAGCTGAAGAAGCAGGGACGCAATTACTTTGGCCTATGTCCTTTTCATGGTGAAAACTCGCCCTCGTTTTCCGTTTCTACGGAAAAACAAATCTTTCACTGTTTTGGTTGCGGGGCAGGCGGAAATATTTTTACCTTCTTGATGGATATAGAAGGCTACAGCTTTGTGGAATCTGCAAAAGTTTTAGCTGAAAAAGGGAATGTTCCTTTGGATGTTGAAATCAATAAGGATTCCAAGCGATCTAACATGCCGGCAGGCTCCCAGCAAATGATTGAAGCCCATGACCTGCTGAGGAAGTTTTATCATCATCTCCTCGTTAATACAAAAGAGGGGCAGGATGCTCTTGAGTATTTACTTAAACGCGGGTTTACTGAAGAGACGATAGAAAAGTTCCAAATTGGCTACTCTTTGGATTCATGGGACTTCGTATCCAAATTCCTTCTAAAACGCGGGTTTCCAGCGGAATACATGGAGCAGGCAGGACTTATTATTTACAGGGAAAAAGACGAGTCATATTTTGACCGTTTCAGAAATAGAGTCATGTTTCCAATTATGGATCATCAAGGAAATACGATTGCGTTTTCAGGAAGAGCGATGGGGGACGATGAGCCCAAATATTTGAATAGTCCTGAAACGCCAATCTTTAATAAAAGTAAAACTTTATATAATTTCCATCATGCAAGACCACACATACGAAAGAAAGAACAAGCAGTCATTTTTGAAGGCTTTGCCGATTGCATTTCAGCAGTTGGCGCAGGTGTGGAGAATGCGGTCGCTACAATGGGCACTGCCCTGACGGACCAGCACATCCAGCTTTTAAAAAGAAATACTGACCAGATACTTATTTGCTACGATTCGGACTCTGCGGGATTGAACGCTGCCAATCGTGCAGTTAATATGTTACAGGACCATGAGTTTTCCGTGAAAGTCGCTCTCATGCCTGATAATTTGGACCCCGATGACTACATAAAGGAATTCGGTGAAAAAAGCTTTGTTTCTGAAGTAATAGGGGCCAGTTTAACCTACATGGCATTTAAAATGCATTATTTGCGTCGAGGGAAAAATGTAAATAATGAAGGAGATCGAATTCAATATATCGAAGAAGTCCTTAAAGAAATTTCGCGATTGCCCAATGCAGTGGAGAGGGATCATTATCTCCGGCAGCTATCCTCTGAATTTTCCCTTTCATTGGATGCGCTGGAACAGCAGCAGCGTCAGGTGTTCTTTGCGGAACGCAAGAAGGGGACACTGCCGCAGCCAGCAGCTCCAAAGAAAATGGCCCTGCAATATGAGCATAAGTTAAAGCCTGCTCACCATAATGCAGAAACGAAGTTGATCGCCCATATGCTAAAAAGCAGGGATATGACTTTCAAAATTCAGCAGTTGCTTGGGCAAACGGTCTTTCATGTAGATGAACATCAGGCAATCATCACCTATTTATATGCGTTCTATGAAGATGGACACGAACCGGATACAAGCTTTTTCCTTACGTACTTACCGGATCCAAACTTGAGAAGGATCGTTTCGGAAATAGAAATGATGTCAGTGAATGAGGAAGTTACCGATAAAGAACTGACCGATTGTATAAATCAAGTGTTGAAATATGAAAAGTTGTTAAAGATAAAAGAAAAACAAGTTGAAGAAAAAGATGCAGTTAGACGAAGTGATTATGTCACTGCTGCACAAATTGCCATGGAAATCATTAAGTTGCGTAAAATGTTGTAGTCGTTTAGGTGTAAGTCCTGGAAGGAGGGGAACTAATGGCTGAAAAACCAGCACGTTCCAAACAAGTTGATAATGAATTTAGCCTTGAACAGGTGAAAGAAAAATTACTAGAGCTAGGTAAAAAACGGGGCTCTTTGACTTTAGAAAAAATTGCTGAAATGATTGGCGGTTTTGAGTTGGATTCCGATCAAATGGATGAGTTCTATGAGGTGTTAGCAGAAAACGGCGTCGAAATACTCACTGATGGTGAGGAAGACGATGATGAAGATGATCCAGATGAGAAGAAACTTGCAAAAGAAGAAGAGTTTGACTTAAATGATTTAAGTGTTCCTCCTGGCGTTAAAATTAATGACCCAGTACGCATGTATTTAAAGGAAATTGGTCGGGTCGACCTTTTATCGGCAGAAGAGGAAATATCTCTGGCGACGCGAATTGAAGATGGAGATGAAGAAGCGAAACGCCGTTTGGCAGAGGCTAACCTTCGTCTTGTGGTCAGTATCGCCAAGCGTTATGTCGGACGCGGAATGCTTTTCCTTGATTTAATTCAGGAAGGTAATATGGGACTTATCAAAGCAGTGGAAAAATTTGATTACCGCAAGGGATTCAAATTCAGTACGTATGCAACATGGTGGATTCGCCAAGCGATAACCCGTGCCATCGCCGACCAAGCAAGAACGATCCGGATACCGGTGCATATGGTGGAAACCATCAATAAATTGATCCGTGTCCAAAGACAGCTTCTACAGGACTTAGGGCGTGAACCTTCTCCGGAAGAAATTGCGGAGGATATGGACTTAACTCCTGAAAAAGTTCGTGAAATCTTGAAAATCGCTCAGGAGCCTGTTTCATTGGAAACGCCAATAGGTGAAGAAGACGATTCACATTTAGGTGATTTCATTGAAGATCAGGATGCGACATCCCCATCGGAACATGCAGCATATGAACTTTTGAAAGAACAGCTTGAAGACGTATTGGATACTCTTACTGACCGTGAAGAGAACGTCTTGAGACTCCGCTTTGGACTTGATGATGGCCGCACCCGCACTCTAGAAGAGGTAGGTAAAGTGTTTGGGGTCACCCGCGAGCGTATCCGTCAAATCGAAGCGAAGGCGCTGCGTAAACTGAGACATCCAAGCCGCAGCAAACGCTTGAAAGATTTCCTTGAATAGAATATAAATGCCCTTAACAGAGCCCTCTTTGAATGCCCAGCGTTCGGGAGCGGCTCTTTTTTTCAATTCTGAAAGAACAGTACTTATCTGTTTATTTCCGTGTAATGGAAATCGATTTTACATAACTAAAAAGCTAAGCCGTTAAAAAGAAATGATCATCATGAGGATGTGAGATTCATGGATGAGATGAGAAAGAAAATCATCATTCAAGAAATAAACTCCTGGAAGGAAAGTCGTATGCTTCCGGAGCAATATTGTAATTACCTGCTTGCATTATACTGTCAAGGCGAATTGCCGCCATCTAAATCGAATAAAACTTGGAGCAAAAAAAACGACATCTTTTCAGTGGCGATGATTGGGGTCCTTTTTGCATTTATTGTATTTTTGAATTATTTTACTGAAATACCCATAAGAATGCAAATGCTTATGACAACAATTTCAATACTTGTCTTTTGGTTAGCGGTCCGCCGCTTTAACGGCAGGAAAATCATATTTCAAATGTCGTTGATTGGAATGGCGCTCTCATTGCTTTTATTATCTATCGGTTTTGCGGAATTCATCGCACCCGGCAAAATGGGTTTCCTTTATATTTTCTTGTTCATAAATTGCGGACTCTGGATACTAATGGGCAATAAACTGAAACTTCTTCATTTTTCCATAGCGGGAGGCCTGGGAGCACTGGTCACTCTTTACTTTTTATTCATATAACCAGCGGTTTTAAATCATGGTTTTAGGGTATGATGAAACATATGTAAGGAAAAGTAAAATTGTTTGGAAAAATACATAAGTTTTTGACAATTTTAAGAAATTATATAATATCTTCTATTTTTGGGCTTTTACTTGAAACTCTTTTCAAGTAAAATAATATATAGCTGTTTGTATATAATATTAATTATGGTAAGTTTAGGTTCTACATAGGGGAGGAAATACTATGAATCGCAATCCAGTAATGCCTTTTATTATTATCATGGTTTTTGGTATTGGACTTATGTTTTTACTTTCGTTTAAAGGTTTGGGTGATGCCAAAGATCTTGCTAAGGAGAAAGAGGGCGGCGAAAAGACAGAAGAAACAGAAAATGCCTCAGCATCACCTGAGGACATTTATAAGCAAAACTGTATCTCCTGTCATGGTGACGCGTATCAAGGCGGTGTCGGGCCTGCTCTAAAAGGAGTTGGCGATCGTCTGTCGGTGGACGAGGTTAAAGAAGTGATCACTAATGGACGAGGTGCAATGCCACCAGGTTTAGTCGAAGAACAGAACATTGACGCCATGGCCGAATATATTCATGGACTGAAATAAGTCATGAAACTGACTCGAGAAATCGTTGGAAAGCGATCTTTTTGGGTCAGTTTTTCATTTTCGGAAAAGGAGCTCCAGAATGGAAGAAAGGGCCCCATTTCTCCTTTCTGTAATTTTTCGATTGAACTTGGTATAATCGAATGGGAAACGAATTATAGTAAGACATTATTTGAATTAAGAGAGTTGATGAATATGAATCATGAAAAACTATCAATGAGATTAGAACGTGTTGCCATACATATACCAAAAGGTAGCATCCTTGCAGATATAGGTTCAGACCATGCTTACTTGCCGTGCTATGCGGTGACTAACGGCTTGTGTGACAGCGCCATAGCAGGTGAGGTTGTAGAAGGTCCCTATCAGTCAGCACGCAAGCAAGTGGCAATGACGGGGCTTGGGGACAAGATAGAGGTCCGTAAAGGAGACGGGCTTGAAGTATTGAATCCCGATGAAGCGACGTGCATTACGATTGCAGGCATGGGTGGGACGTTAATATCAAGTATATTGGAAAGCGGAAAAGGGAAACTCGGCAAGGCAGAAAGGCTTATCCTTCAGCCTAATGTCGGTGCAGCGAATGTTCGCAGCTGGCTAATCGAAAACGGCTGGGAACTTAGTGGAGAGGAAATCCTTGAAGAGGATGGGAAAATCTATGAGATCTTAATTGCCAAAAAAGGGGACCCGCTCCGCCCTTATGGGGTAAACAAGCAAGCCGGCCTCACTTTCGGTCCATACTTAAGCGAACAATTCAGTGACACTTTCATAAAAAAGTGGCAGCTTGAGAAAAAACATTTGGAAAGAATCATCGAGCAATTGGATGAAAGCGGAAGAAGCGGACTGGAAACGAAGCGCAATGAATTAAGATCTCAAATTTCAGGAATTGAGGAGGTGCTTAAAGGGTGAAGAAAGTGAATGGGCACGAAATCATTGAAACGTTTGAACAATTTTCCCCAAAGCATTATGCAATGGAGGGGGATCCAATCGGGCTGCATGTCGGGCAGCTCAATAAGCCGGTTACTAAAGTGCTGATTGCCCTTGATGTGCTGGAAGAGGTTGTTGACGAGGCGATAGAACATGGCGTGGAATTGATCATCGCCCACCATCCGCTTATTTACCGGCCATTGAAAAGGATCGATACAAACGCAGCTGGAGGCCGCATCATCGAAAAGCTGATCAAACATGATATCGCTGTTTATGCTGCACATACCAATTTGGATGTTGCCAAGGGCGGAGTGAATGATTTACTTGCCGAAGCGCTACAATTGCAGGACACAGAAGTATTGATTCCAACTTACGAGACAGCTTTAAAAAAATTGGTCGTATATGTTCCAAAGACCGACGAACAAAAGGTGAGGGAAGCCCTAGGGAAGGCTGGGGCCGGAGCGATCGGGAACTACAGCAATTGTTCGTTTTCGGGGGAAGGTACCGGACGCTTCTTGCCAGGTGAAGGCAGTGAACCGGTAATTGGCTCTGAAGGAAAGCTTGAAGAAGTAGCTGAAATGCGGATTGAAACGATATTTCCGGAAAATATCGAGAAGAAAGTGTTAGCTGCGATGATTAAAGCCCACCCATATGAAGAAGTTGCTTATGATATATATAAACTGGATAACAAAGGTGAGTCTCTTGGCTTAGGAAAGATTGGCGTACTTGCTGAAGAAATGACACTTGAACAATTTTCGGAACATGTGAAGCAGGCTCTCGATGTTGAAAAGGTGCGTGTCGTTGGTGATTTGCAAAGTCCGATAAAAAAAGTGGCTGTTTTGGGCGGAGACGGCAATAAATACTTTACCACAGCGAAATTCAAGGGAGCTGATGTTTACGTTACGGGTGATATGTATTACCATACAGCCCATGACGCAATGATGATTGGATTGAATATCGTGGATCCGGGCCACAATGTTGAAAAGGTGATGAAAAAAGGTGTAGCACGAATCCTTGAAAAAATGTGCCGCGAAAAGAACTACGATGTGGAATTCATTCCATCCCAGCTGAATACAGACCCTTTCCGCTTCATTTAAATAATAAGAAAAAGGCAGCCCTTAGTGGCTGCCTTTGTTTTTGTGCAATCATTTCTTCACTTTAATCTTAGGTAAAATCTTATGCAATGGCGTTTTCTTTTCAGTATTCCAAGTCGATTCGTCATTTGCTTCGTATTGCTCTAGAAAAGTGATGACTTCCTTCGTGATCGGAGTTGGTGTAGAAGCCCCAGAAGTGACGGCAACCGTTTCTGCATCCTTTAGCCATTCAAGGTTCAGCTCGGAAATGTCAGCGATTCGATAAGCTCTCGTGCCGGCAATCTCTTGGGATACTTGTGCAAGACGGTTTGAATTATTACTCTTTGGATCTCCGACAACTATTAAAACATCCGCTTCGCCAGCTTGCTCGGCAACCGCTTCTTGGCGAACTTGTGTCGCTAAACAAATTTCCTTATGGACTTCGGCATGTGGGAACTTTTCCTTGACCTTATCCATGATATCCAAAACATCCCATTGGCTCATCGTTGTTTGATTGGTGACGATGATCTTATCACTATCCAAAGTCAAGGCTTCCACATCTTCATCCTTTTGAACCAGGTGAACGACATCAGGAGCAACTCCGACAGCACCCTCTGGTTCCGGATGGCCTTTTTTTCCAATATAAATGATTTGATAGCCTTCCGCTTGTTTTTCCCGAATTAAGTCATGTGTTGCGGTAACATCGGGACATGTTGCATCGAGCGTAACAAGACCTTTTTTCTCAGCGATCTTCCTAATCTCAGGTGAAACGCCGTGAGCAGTAAAGATGACGGTTCCGCTGTCCACCTGTTCGATGATATCGTTGCGGTTGCTTCCGTCCAACGTGATGATGCCTTCCTCTTCGAACGCATCCGTCACATGTTTGTTATGCACGATCATTCCTAAAATGTAAATGGGACGTGGCAAGGTTTTATCTAAAGCCGCATTTCGGGCGATGACCATGGCATCGACAACGCCATAACAATAGCCGCGCGGGGAAATTTTAATTACTTTCATCTATGTGTCCTCCTTCAAGGCAAGAAACTCCCACTTTTTATACCTTTCTATTATATAAGACCATAGATGATATTACAAAACATCATATTTACATAAAATCAGTTATTGGAAAATATTTTGGTAGAGATTATATATAAAGCTTGGGACCTGAAGTTCTTTCCCTTTTCGTTTCGGTACGAGCTTGGGCGATGGGGCTAGCTTCTTTAGTTTCTTTTTTCTTCGAATCCGTTCCTACCTCACTGTTTTTTTGTGCCTCAACCTTTGGCCCGCTTTCAACGGAATCTCCCTGATCCTCGGTCTCACCGGCTGATGATATGCTCCTGAAAACTTTCCACATGGAAGGAAGATTTTTAATCACTGGCCCGTATTGTTCCACCATAGGCGTGAATTGCTCCGCCGCCTGTAACACTTTTTGCGTGTTTGAAAGCATATTATTAAGCGAATCGGGGTTTTTTAATGTTTCTAAGATACCGCCTCCGCTGCTTCTTGAAGAACTTTTGCTTGTGGAAGCGGCTGGCGCAAACAAATTGGGAGAAGCTCCTTTTTGTTTCGACTTACCGAGTATTTTCGACAATAAACCTTCTTTCTTTACTGGCGGCATTTCCTGTCGCTGCGGTTGGGTGAAAGGGCCTCGGAAACCTTGAGGTCCTTGTGGCATCTGGGGTCTATTTTGGACCATCGGCCGTTGCATTTGCTGATAAGGATTGGGAATTTGCCGTGGCTGTCTGAATGGAGCAGGGTGCTGCTGCATCCTTCGGCCATTGGGTGGCTGAAAACCGGGTCCGGGTTGACGATTTCTATTTGGGAACATAGGTTTCACCTCCTCAGTTTTTTATATGCGGTGTAATCTTCTATATAAATTATGCAACTCGGCAAAAAAGGTTTGAGGAAAGAGTGACTGGGCAGTTGTGAAGTAACCGGAAAGAAGGTAAGATGGTAACGGTAGTCTTTTAGCTCCATGTCTGCGGGGGATACGCTATGACCAGGACAGGGGCTTTTCGTTTGCAAGAGTCCATTTTAAGAGAACTAACCTCAGCGCATGCGCTTTTTGTATAATCCAGCTTCAGCGCCTAGCTCGTTGTTAAAAAGAAGATTGCCTCCACAAGGCAAAAAGCGCCTTATGGGCCAATCCCTATTTTCTTCACGAGCAACCCAGGCGCTTGCGCTTTTTGTGTAAAATTTATTATAATAACAGGACATGTCTAATGACTGACAGGATAAAGGAGTTTTTTGATGAAACAAAATCAATTTGAACGATTTAATTTGAAAAGCTACATTCTAGATGCGGTTCGTACTTTAGGGTTCGATAAGCCGACGGAAATTCAAGAGCGTGTGCTTCCGTCGCTTTTAAAGGGAAGTAGCTTAATTGGCCAGTCGCAGACAGGTACAGGAAAGACACATTCCTATTTGCTGCCGATCATGAACAGGCTTGATGCCGGTAAAAATGAGGTTCAAGCTATTATTTCCGCACCAACCCGTGAGTTAGCGAACCAAATCTACAAAGAAGCTTTGAAAATTGCTGACCATTTCCCTGAGGATGAGCAGATTCAAGTCCGTTGTTTCATCGGTGGCACTGATAAACAGCGAATGATAGATAAATTGAAGACACAGCCACAATTAGTAATTGGTACGCCGGGCCGGATCAAGGACTTGGTTGAAGCTCAGGCATTACAGGTGTATACAGCTAAAATGCTTGTAGTCGATGAAGCGGACCTTATGCTGGACATGGGGTTCATTGAAGATGTCGATTTATTTGCATCACGTATGGCTGAAAAAATTCAGATGCTTGTCTTTTCGGCAACCATCCCAGAAAAATTGAAGCCGTTTTTGAATAAATATATGGAGAATCCAAAGTATGTTCAAGTAAATCCCAAGCAGGCGACAGCTTCGAAAATCGAACATGTTCTGATACCGCTTCGCCACCGTAACAAAGAGCAGTTACTTCATGATATCATCGTTCGATATAATCCATATTTGGCGATTGTTTTCACGAACACAAAGAAAATGGCAGATCATGTGGCTAATTCCTTGAGCGAAAAAGGATTGAATGTCGGCCGAATTCATGGGGATTTAACACCTCGTGAGCGTAAAAAAATGATGAAGCAAATCAATGATTTGGAGTATCAATTCATCGTTGCGACAGATCTGGCTTCCCGTGGAATCGATATTGAAGGTGTAAGTCATATCATTAACTATGAATTGCCTTCGGATTTGGATTTTTATATCCATAGGACGGGTAGGACGGCTCGTGCAGGATATTCAGGCATTGCCACTACCATTTATGATACTTCCGATGAGGATTCATTGAACCGCCTTGAAAAGATGGGCATTCAGTTCCGTGATGCCGATATCCAAAACGGTGATTGGGTTGATATCGACGAACGTAATAAACGGAAAAACCGTAAAAAACAAAAATCTGATATTGATGTTAAAGCGAGCAGGCACGTCAAGAAGCCAGCTAAAGTTAAGCCAGGATACAAGAAGAAAATTCAACGTGATGTGGAAAACTTTAAAAAACGCGAACGTCGTATACAGAGAAAGAAATAGGGGAGAAATCAGATGCTGAAGATTGGATCGCATGTTTCAATGAGCGGGAAAGGTATGCTTCTTGCTGCGAGTCAAGAAGCGGCTTCGTATGGCTCCAACACATTCATGATCTATACAGGGGCCCCTCAAAACACAAGACGTAAAAAAATCGAGGATTTAAATATCGAAGCCGGAAGACTGCATATGGAGGAGAATGGAATCAGTGATATCGTAGTCCATGCCCCGTATATCATTAATATAGGAAATACCACGAATCCAGCCACATATGAGCTTGGAGTCAACTTCTTACGCAGCGAAATCGATCGAACCGAAGCGATTGGCGCAAAGCAAATCGTACTTCATCCAGGTGCGCATGTTGGTGCTGGCAGTGAACTGGGAATCAAGAGAATCATCGAAGGTTTGAATGAAGTGCTGACTGCCGATGATAAAGTTCAGATTGCCCTTGAAACGATGGCGGGTAAAGGTTCTGAATGTGGCAGGTCTTTCGAGGAGCTGGCGATGATCATTGATGGTGTAACCCATAATGAAAAATTATCGGTATGCTTCGATACTTGCCATACTCACGATGCCGGATATAATATCATCGAGGATTTTGATGGCGTACTGAATGAATTTGATAAATTGGTCGGTGTTGACCGTATCAAGGTCCTTCATATAAACGATAGCAAAAACGAACGCGGAGCCCGTAAGGACCGCCATGAGAACATTGGATTTGGTCATATTGGTTTTAAGGCGTTGAATGATATTGTGCACCATCCTCAATTAAGCAATGTTCCGAAAATCCTAGAAACACCTTATGTAGGGGAAGACAAAAAAGACAAAAGGGCACCATATAAATTCGAAATTGAAATGTTCAAGAATCATCAATTTGAAGAAGATTTATTGGAAAAAATCAAATTCCAACAATAATCATAATAGAAAAGGACGATTCATTGAAATAAAGATGAATCGTCCTTTCATTTGACTAAGTATGCTCAAATAAAGACTGCCAACAACAAACTTAAGATCTTTAAAAAGTGGCCGTAAGGTTGTTGAAGAGGGATTCTATCTCCCTGGCTGTGCTTGCCCCGGCAACTTTTGCAATTTGCCCAAGTACGTTCTGTCTTTGACGTATATCAAAAATGTTAATATTTTTACCGGCCAGAAGTGCAGTGATATCCTGTGCTTGTTTTTGCGTGAGTGCAACCTTATGCTGTTTAGCAAGGGAAAGCAGTTCATCGGGGCGTATATTGTTGATTTTATGATTGACCATCATTTCAAATAATTTCAAACGATCTCCTCCTTTGTTAAAACATATGAAGGAGGAAGACGTATGTGAACATGAAACTTCGTTTTGGTTACGGTAAATTGATTCAGATGATATTTTTTTGTGATACAGGGAGTCTCGGTCCTTGTTAAAGGACCGGATTCTTTACATCTGGACTTCTTTGATTTATACTAACGATTGTTAATCGTAATGATTCTTAAAAAATAGGTGATCTCTTTGGATAATGTAGTAAACCCCATAGTTAAATTTGAAGATATATCTTACAAATATACAAAAGATCTAGTGCTGGAACATGTTTCACTTGAAATTCCCAGAGGGGCTTTCTTAGCTATCGTCGGGCCGAATGGATCCGGTAAGTCAACGCTTTTGAAGTTACTGCTAGGTCTGTTCAAGCTTCAAAAGGGCAAAATTGAAATATTCGGGGAAGACATACGGCGCTTTAAAGATTGGCAAAAGGTCGGGTTCGTCTCCCAAAAGGCAAATTCCTTCAACTCAGGGTTCCCTGCCACTGTTTTTGAAGTGGTTCAGAGCGGTTTGACCAAAAAAATTGGCTTGTTTAAGTTTGCAGGCAAAGAGGATAAGCAAAAGGTGAAGAAGGCTCTGGAATCCGTGGATATGCTTGAATATCAGAACCGTAATATCGGTGAATTGTCCGGAGGCCAACAGCAAAGGGTATTCATTGCCCGTTCACTTGTCAGCGAACCGGAATTGATGATATTGGATGAACCCACGGTTGGCGTTGACTCAAAAAACGTCCACCAATTTTATGATATGCTTGAGATGTTGAATAAAAAATTAGGAATAACCCTGATTTTAGTAACCCATGATGTTGGGACTGTGACCGATAAAGTCACACATGTCGCCTGCTTGAATAAAAAACTTCATTTTCATGGGGATGCCCGTGAATATAATGAATTGGATGAAGGGGAACTCTCGGCCATTTATGGACATGGGGTCCAATTTTTAAATCATGATCATTAATATGTTTTGGAGGATAGCCCAATGATATCGGGGATATTGCAATTTGAGTTTTTGCAGAACGCATTCTTGACCGGAATCATCATCGGAGCGATTGCGCCATTAGTGGGCGTTTTTATCGTGGTAAGGCGGATGTCGATGATTTCCGATGCGCTCAGTCATGTAGCGCTTGCTGGTATAGCGTTTAGTTTATTGCTGCAGAAGAGCTTTCTATCTTTAGCAGGGTTGAATCCGCTTTATATTGGAATGGCTTTTTCTGTAGGTGGTTCATTATTCATTGAAAAATTAAGAGGGGTGTACAAGCATTACCAAGAGCTTGCAATCCCGATCATAATGTCCGGCGGGATGGGTCTTAGTGTCATTTTCATATCCGTTGCAGATGGTTTCAATACCGATTTATATAGTTATTTATTCGGCAGTGTCAGCGCCGTCAGCCGGGCGGACCTTTATGTCATTTTGGCAGTGGGGATAGTCGTAGCCTTGATGCTTACTTTATTGTATAAAGAATTATTTCTGTTATCTTTTGATGAAGAGCATGCCAAGGCGTCTGGAATACCTTATAAAGCGATTCATTTTATTTTCATTGTCATGGTCGCATTGGTCATTGCGGCTTCCATGAAAATCATTGGCATATTGCTTGTATCTTCGCTCATGACGCTTCCGGTAGCAGCTAGTCTCCGTTTTGCGAAGGGCTTTAAGCAGATGATCGGTTATTCGGTATTATTTGGTGAAGTTTCTGTCATTGGCGGATTATTCTTATCATACAACCTTGACCTTGCACCTGGTGGGACCATAGTAATTATAGCTGTACTAATTCTCATCTTGTCAATTTTGTTTGATAAGTGGAAAAATCGATAGATGGGGTGATGTATTTTGAACGTAACTACTGCCATGCAACTTTTGAAAGATAAAGGTTTTAAGCATACAGGAAAGAGGGAAGAAATGCTTCAGCTTTTCTCTTCCAGTGATAAATATTTAACGGCCAAAGATGTATTGGAGAATATGAAACAGGATTATCCAGGATTAAGCTTCGATACGATTTACAGGAACCTTTCCTTATTTGTCGAACTCGGCATCTTTGAAGCGACCGAGTTGGAAGGGGAAAAGCGATTTCGTTTTACATGCGGTCATTCTTCCCACCATCACCACTTCATCTGTTTGAATTGTGGAAAAACGAAAGAAATCGAACTGTGTCCGATGCAGGAACTTCAGGAAAGCTTGAAGGACTATGATGTTTCGGGGCATAAATTTGAAATTTACGGACGCTGTCCCGCATGTAGCGTATCTTTGGAAGCATAAAAACCATTGACCTCCAGTCAATGGTTTTTTCTTATTTCATTTTATACTCGCCACTTTTCCTGACATCCAGTTATTCACCCAGGCTGAGGCTTCTTGCCAATTGTTGACCCGAATCACCCTTTCAGGCACGGGATCTTGGTTGTAGGGAGTATTGAATAAAATCACGGGTATTTTACACTCCTCCGAAATCGCCACTGCGTTATCGTGCTTGTCCTCTAAAAAGAGATCGACTTTGAATTTTTTGGCTGCAGCAATCTTATCGTGTGAACCCACAAGTTCTATATGATCATAAAGGACTTGATTAGTCGTGAACCAATCCTTCGTTACATCCAATAGACGGGTGCTCCTGGCACTGATGAAATAAAGGTTGGCATGTTCTGCCCATTTTTCCAATACATCTTTCGCACCCTCAGCCAATAATGATTCGGAATAGATGAGCGGCTCGGTCTCAATGAACCATTTAGTGAAATCCTCTTTTGGAACATTCACAAAAGGTAATAAGTCATATTCGGTAATGTCTTCATAGGCTAAATTCAGCTGAAAAGCTTTATTTAAAAAGGGGACCATGGAATCAGGTCTTGTGACAGTCCCGTCTATATCGATGCCAAAACGTTTTTTCATGATGAATCTCTCCTCATTATTAATACTTGTAATAGTGTAACATATCCACTCATAGCTTTGGTAAAAACCCGTATTTATTTCCAAGACATGAAACCATTTTCACGATGGTTCCTGCAATTTTTACATACACTATAAATGCTTCACAAACGAAAGTGAGGGATGCACGAATGGAAAAAGATCAATACTCCAGTATTGACGATGAAATGCAATTGGCGAAAGAAGGCAGTGAACCAACCGTTGTGGATGATCAGCATCATGAGCGGTATTATAATGAAGATACACCTGAAGATGACAGACGATATGAGAGTCGGGGAAACATAACCAATATGGACAACCGGTATCAGGAAGAAACGTCTGCCGAGATTTCAACACCGCCTCAGCGAATCAGGTCATATAGAAATGATGAACCTGCAGTGGATGGTTCGGGGGATGTGGCATCAAGAGGAAAAGCGATTGGTGTCATATCATTGATCATCTCCATTTTATCGTTATTCATGATGCCTTTCATTTTAGGGATTGTAGGTATCATTGTAGGGATAGTGGCCAGAAGCCGAGGATCGAACCTGGGTACTTGGGCAATCGGCATAGGTGCAGTCTCCATCATTGTTGCCATATTCATCCTGCCGTTCTTTTAGCACATTAAACCCTTTGATGTCATCATGCATCAAAGGGTTTTTCAAATAAAACAAAAAATCCCGATAATGAAAATTCGGGATTTTTTTGCTTTATTTATTGAGTGTAGCTGCAGCAGCAGCAGCTTCGGCTCTTTGTTTTTCATAGTACTCTTCAGCGATTTTGTCAATTTCCTTTTTCAGTTCCTCGACCATGGTCTCTTCAGGCACTTTACGTACGATTTGACCTTTTCTGAAAAGTAACCCTTCACCACGGGCCCCTGCAATGCCGATATCAGCCTCACGGGCTTCTCCAGGGCCGTTTACCGCACAACCAAGCACTGAAACTTTGATTGGTGCTTTAACCGTCTGGATGTACTCTTCAACTTCATTGGCGATGGAAATCAAATCAATCTCGATTCGACCGCAAGTTGGGCAGGAAATTAAAGTGGCCATGTTGGAAGCAAGGCCAAATACTTTTAGAAGCTCCCTTGCCACCTTCACCTCTTCGACAGGGTCGGCACTTAAGGAAACACGTATCGTGCTCCCGATTCCTTGACTTAGGATGGCACCTAGTCCTGCAGCGCTTTTTACGGTCCCGGAAAACAGTGTCCCTGATTCCGTAATCCCAAGATGTAAAGGATAATCGAATGTTTTTGAAGCTTTTTCATATGCTTCGATGGCTAAATTGACATCGGAAGCCTTCATGGAAACGATGATGTCATGGAAATCGAGATCTTCCAGGATCTTGATATGGTGTAAAGCACTTTCCACCATTCCATCAGCAGTCGGGAAGCCATATTTCTCGATGATTTTCTTCTCGAGAGAACCAGCATTTACCCCGATGCGGATTGGGATTCCTTTTGCCTTTGCAGCTTTCACGACTGCTTCAACCTTTTCACGGCGTCCGATGTTACCAGGATTTATCCTGATTTTATCCGCTCCGCCTTCAATGGCCTTCAGGGCAAGTTTGTAATCGAAATGGATATCGACTACAAGAGGGATGTTTATCCGTTTCTTTATCTCGGAGATTGCATCGGCTGCCCTTTCATCCGGACAGGCGACACGTACGATTTGACATCCCGCTTCTTCAAGACGAAGGATTTCTGCAACCGTTGCTTCAACATCATGTGTTTTTGTCGTTGTCATGCTTTGTACGATAACTTCATTATTGCCGCCAATCGTTAAGTTTCCGACTTTAACTGGCCGCGTCTTGGTGCGATGTATGATTTCACTCAAGTGGAATTCTCTCCTTTAGGAAAAAAATCAGTTTTGATTTTTAATTTGCTTCTCTGAAATATTGTATCAATGTACATACCGCTTGACAAGGAAATAGGACGCATAATCTTTTTTCAATATGAGATATTTCCTATTTCAGGATATACCTGGTGCCTGGAAATCGCCTTTAATGGTTCTTGTGAAGGCGCAGACCCTTTTGACAGTCATTTATAAACGGGAATCTTATATGTTTTGCCAATCTGCATATTTTCGGGCTTCAATCCTTCATTCAAACTTTGAAAGTCAGCAATGATCGTTTCGATTGGCTGATTGGATCCGTCTTTTTCCGTTTCAACAATGGAAAGTAAGGTATCCCCGGGTTTCATGGTGATTTCTTTATAAGCGGCAGTTGGTGCGGATGCTGGCTGACTGGCCGGCACGGCCGGTTCGCCTGTGGAGGCCGGTGGATGGGAAGCCGGCAGGGTACCCGTAGTCAAATCAAAATAAATAATAAATAAAGTGAAACAGAATGAGATAAAAAGCAGTAGCCGTTTCAATTTTCCATCCTCCCAAGCTTGTCTTTAATTCATCATACTTGGAGGAGACAAAAAATATGCCTAAAAATGGGCGGTTTTTTCAAATGGAATGTGAGATTGACCAACCATATTTTCTATTTCGGTTGAGTGGCATCCTTAATATTTGAATGTGTGCTAAGAAAGGAGCGAATTTCCTTTGGGGTCAGGCCAATCTTTTTTGCCTCCATTATGAGTAACAACCACTGTACATCAATATGACTCTCCTTCACGTCTATCACCTCTTAAATACTATTTCAACCATAAGTATAGGAATAACTTGGTGAGTATTTTGTCGAATTAAGTAGATATAAAAAAATGATTACTGTAGTCATATGCGGGAAAGTTTTTGCGAAAGCAAAAAGATCCGGACCAGGTGGGCGGATCTTGGCTTGTAGATGAATGAGTCAAATTAACAAATCGATTGGCACCGGTGTACGGGACACCTGCTTAAAAAAGCTCGGTGCTCTATTTACCTATCAACGAATTTTTCAAACCCATAAAAGACAGTAGGCAAACGTACATCGAGTTTGCCTACTGTCTGGGTTCGAAACTTTTTCATGTCAATTTCCAATTTTATCGGCTGAAGTTTCTTTGATGGATAAATATAACATCATCAATGTCACAAACCAGCTAATGATGGAAGCGAATGGTACCATTGCTTGAAAAGCATCCATGATGGTGAAGAATATGGTGGCAAGCGTTATGCTGTATGCACCGATTCGCCAAAGATGCCTATAGGAAAGAGGACGGCCAAGCGCATTTTTGAAAAAAATTCCGAAAGCGGCAAGGATTGTCACTTTAATGAAGATTCCGCTAGCAGTAAACAGGTATAATATAAGTAGAAGCAATGGAAGGATGATCGGCAGTACAGATTCAACTGAATCAAGCCAAGTGGATATTTCCTGATTATCTCCCTCCAGAACTGAATATGGAGAGGATTGCACGTTGCCTCCGGATACGAAAACCAGATCGGACTTTAAAAGCGCGACAGCCTCATCAGCTTTTGCGGCTACTTCTTCCGGGGTCAAGGCTCCCGTGCCATCTACAAAAATTTGATATCCGTTTTTATTCAGGCTAAATGGCTCATCTTTCTCAGTCGTCAACGTGCCATTTTTGATTTCAAATGGCGGTAAGTCTTCGGATACTGTTTCGTGCATGGCATCTATCCCGTCAGCTACCATTGTACCGAAATAAAAAGCTGAAGGGAGAAAGGCGATGAGACTTATAAAGAAAACGAATAAAATCGTTTTCCCGATACCTTGGTTTTGAAAGGAAGCGATATCTTTAGGAGAATATAAGCTTACCCACAGTTGTTTGAATATGTTCAATGTTTTCAGCACCTAACTATATAAGATTCCTAACCAATTTTAACTATATGGGAAAGATAAAACAACCTGTATTCCACTGCATTGGTTTCAACCGTCAGTAATGAGGTAATTATGGAGAGATAAAGTCAAATTATAAATGAAATGAGAAAGGGGCGTTTCGGTTATGGATACACTATTTTGGATAATCATCACCCTCATGTTCATAATGGGATTTGTCGGTCTGATTTTTCCAATCATCCCAAGTGTTTTGTTCATTTTCGGGGGAATATTGTTATATGGACTATTTTATTCTTTTGAACCATTTGGCTGGTTTTTCTGGACGGTCCAAATTTTATTCGTCATCCTTTTATTCGCCGCCGATTATATTGCGAACATGGTCGGGGTCAAAAAGTATGGAGGAACGAAAGCGGGAATTTGGGGCAGTACGATCGGGCTTCTGGTCGGGCCATTCGTGATTCCGTTCGTCGGAATACTGATAGGTCCATTCATCGGGGCGTTCCTTGCTGAGATAATAGTGCATAAAAAAGACCCGGTTACTGCTTCAAAGATCGGCCTTGGTTCCGTTGTAGGCTTTATAAGCAGCGTAATCACAAAAGGCATCATTCAACTTCTGATGATTGGATATTTTATATTCGTGGTATTCTCATAGGAAATATAATCGAAAAATGAAAAATTGAGGCATAAGGTTTGAAACGGTTACAAAAATTTGATACTCTATTGCTAGCGAGCTTTAGGTATCTTTCGAGAACTGAAGCCCTCAAAAAAACAGCTTACATAGGGAGGAATTTTATTATGGCTTTTGAACTTCCACAATTACCGTATGCATATGATGCATTAGAACCACACATCGACAAAGAAACAATGAACATTCACCACACTAAACATCACAACACATATGTGACAAACCTGAACAATGCGCTAGAAGGCAACCAAGAACTTCTAAGCAAAAGCGTTGAAGAAATCGTCGCTAACCTTGACGCAGTACCTGAAGCTGTTCGTACAGCTGTACGCAACAATGGTGGCGGACATGCCAACCACACTTTATTCTGGGAAATCCTTTCACCTAACGGCGGCGGACAACCAACTGGTGAATTAGCGGATGCTATCACTTCAAAATTCGGAAGCTTTGACAGCTTTAAAGAAGAGTTCGCTAAAGCGGCTACTACTCGTTTTGGATCTGGCTGGGCTTGGCTTGCAGTCAACAATGGCGAGTTGGAAGTAACAAGCACACCAAACCAAGACAATCCATTATCAGAAGGTAAAACACCGATTCTTGGATTGGACGTTTGGGAACATGCTTACTACTTAAACTACCAAAACCGCCGTCCTGAATACATCAATTCTTTCTGGAATGTTGTAAACTGGGATGAAGTTGCAAAACGTTACAGTGCTGCAAAATAATTTGTAATTAAAAAAGACAGGATTCCTTTTATGAAAAGGAATCCTGTCTTTTTTTGTTTCTTTTATCCGAACGGGAACATGGAAGAAAAGCAATCTAAAGGCAAATTCACGAGTAATATCTTCAAACTCACGAGTAAAAGCATCGAATTCACGAGTAACGCACCAACGAGTAAACACTCCAATTCCTGAGTGAAATCTCGAAACTCAGGAGTAAAACCATAAAAATTTACAAGTAAAAGCTCAAAAATTCATGAATTAAAGCCCGAATTCACGAGTATACACTCCAAATTCATGAACATCCCCCTCGTCTTCGCCAATCGAAGAGCTTCTTTACACTGTTATTGTTCAAGTTCAAAAGGAAAACAGTGTAAGGGCAACTGCTTCTCTGTCTGAAAAGAAAGGGCCTTTAAGGAAAACAGTGTAAGTGCAACTACTTCTTTGTCATCGCCATTCTGTCTCGCCAATCGAAGAGTTTTCTTTACACTGTATTTATTTTTTGAGTTCAAAAGGAAAACAGTGTAAGTGCAACTACTTCTCTGTCATCGCCATTCTGTCTCGCCAATCGAAGAGTTTTCTTTACACTGTCCATGATTGAAAAGAAAGGGCCTTTAAGGAAAACAGTGTAAGTGCAACTACTTCTCTGTCTTCGCCAATCGAAGAGTTTTCTTTACCTTTTTTTACATAAATTCTTTTGTTTTTTCAAACACTAGAGTGGAATTTAAAGGAGAGTTAAAACAATGGGTATTTTAGAGAGATGGTTGGGTGAAGCGGGAGGGAAGAAGGATTTGCACCTCCTTTTGTTTATTGGCGGGCTGTACAGCCTCAGTATTGCTTTATCCAATACATTCGTTAATGTGTACTTGTGGAAACAATCCGGTCAAATAGTTGATATTGCCGTATATAATCTAACCGTGGTGCTTTTTCAGCCGCTTACTTTTGTCTTTGCTGGCAGGCTGGCGAAGAAGGTTGATCGAATCATTGTTTTGCGTCTGGGTGTTATCTTTTTGGCCCTATTTTATTTATCAGTGCTATTGGTTGGCACAAGGGCTACGGATTTCCTTTGGTTGCTTGGAGCACTGTTAGGAATCGGTTATGGGTTTTATTGGCTTGCTTATAATGTATTGACATTTGAGATAACTGAACCGGAAACAAGGGATTTCTTCAATGGTTTTTTAGGGATTTTATCATCACTGGGGGGAATGGTCGGTCCGATTCTTTCAGGGTTCATCATTTCAAGGCTAGAAAAATTCACGGGTTATTCCATTGTATTCGGATTGTCCTTGCTTTTGTTTTCCGTTGCGGTGTTTCTTAGCTTTTCGTTAAAAAGACGTCCAGCGCATGGAAGATACTGTTTTCTTCGGATATTGCAGGAACGGAAAAATAATCGGAATTGGCTCTTGATCACTCGTGCCCACTTTTTTCAAGGGATACGAGAGGGTACATTCATGTTCATCATTTCGATTACCGTTTTCATTCAGACGGATAGTGAACTTGCGTTAGGGAGCTATGGTCTGTTAAATTCGGCCATATCATTCGTTGCGTATTTTTTGGCTTCACGGTATATAAAACAGCCGATGCGAAAAAAGGCCATCCTTATTGGAGGAATCCTGTTGTATGCAGGTGTCTTATTGATTGCATTTGATATCACATTCGGGAAGCTTCTCATTTATGGGGCAATTGTCGCTACCGCTTATCCTATTCTTTTGGTCCCTTATATATCATTGACTTATGACATTATAGGACGGGCTTGGAAAGCAGCGGAAATGAGGATTGAATATATCGTTGTCAGGGAGCTGTTCGTCCATATTGGAAGGATTGTATCCATATCAGGATTCATACTTTCCGTCATGTTATTCGACCTAAAGCAATTACTGCCGATTTATCTGTTAATTGTCGGTGCTGGGCATACCGTGATATATTGGTTTGTACGGAAAATCGAATTCATTGACCAAGATTGAAAAGAGGCCTTAGAGGCCTCTTTTCAATCTACATGACTTACGGTTTTGGGATTTATGAGCCGTAAGTCACTTTTTATGTAATGTTCGTTAGTTGTTTAATATTTCTAGAACACTAAGGTAGAAAAAAATATAAATGTTCTATAGAATAGTATAGGACCTATTATGACTATGTAAAAAAGGATGTGTGGCTTAGTGTGAATAAAAAGAAAAAGAAAAAGACGCATGTGCCTTTCAGATTGAATATTCTTTTCTTTTTAGTGTTTGTTTTGTTTTCCGCTTTAATTTTACGCTTGGGAGTTGTACAGATTGTTTATGGTGATGATTACCGGCGTGAGATTGAAAGAACAGAGGAAGTGACCGTGAATAATTCGGTGCCCCGTGGGAAAATGTATGACCGGAATTTAAAACTGATGGTCGATAACCAACCACTGGATGCAATTACATATACACGAAAGCAAGGTACGAAACAAACAGAAATGGTGGAAACGGCTGAGAAACTCGCGAAGTTGATCGAAAAGGAAACAGACAAAGTGACTGAGCGCGATAAAAAGGATTTTTGGATTTTGAAAAATCCAAAGCTGGCCGAGAAAAAGATTACGGATAAAGAACGGAAAAAAGTGGAAGAGGGCGAGATGGAAGAAAGTGAATTGTATAAGCTTCAGCTTGATCGGATAACTGAAGAAGAAACAAAGCTTTCGGAAAAAGATCTGGAGGTCCTTGCGATCTACAGGGAGTTTGCAAGCGGATATGCCCTTACACCGCAAATCGTGAAAAACAAGAAAGTAACAAAAGAAGAATTCGCCAGGGTGAGTGAAAACCTTGATTCTCTCCCAGGGGTCGATGTATCTACAGATTGGGATCGTTTTTATACATATAATAAAACACTTAAATCTGTATTGGGTAAAGTTTCCTCATCTGAAGAAGGGTTGCCTAGTGAAAGCCTGAACTACTACCTTGCACGTGATTACAGCCGGAATGACCGTGTAGGTAAGAGTTATATTGAGGCGCAATATGAAGATATCCTTCAAGGGCAGAAAGCGAAAGTAAGGAATGTGACCGATAAATCAGGAAATGTCGTCGATTCCGAAGTGATAACCGAAGGTTCGCGAGGAAAAGATCTTATATTGACAGTTGATATGGATTTACAGCTTGCAACAGAGGAGATCATTGAAAAGCAATTGATCGCCAAGAAAAAAATGGGTAACACCAAATTCTTGGACAGGGCCTTTGTCGTTATGATGGATCCCGATACGGGGGAAGTATTGACGATGGCTGGCAAGAAATATGAGAAGGACCCAAAAACGGGGAAATCCTCGATTGAGGACTTCGCATTAGGAAATATCACGACTTCCTATACGATGGGTTCTGCGGTTAAAGGTGCTACCGTTTTAACCGGTTATCAGCAAGGTGCGATCCAGCCGGGTACGTACTTTTATGATACGAAGTTGAAAATCAAAGGTACACCGGCCAAAGGTTCATATAGTGACTTCGGGAACATAAATGATTTGACCGCATTGAAAGTATCTTCGAACGTTTATATGTTCAGAACGGCAATAAATATTGCAGGTGCACATTATGTGCCGAATGAACCGTTGAATATTAGTTCAAGCGCCTTTACGACCATGCGAAATTCATTCGCCCAGTTTGGCTTGGGAGTCCGTACGGGGATTGATCTTCCGAATGAAATGAGCGGGTTCAAAGGTTCTGACGTATCTCCTGGTAAACTGCTTGACCTTGCCATCGGCCAGTATGATACGTATACACCAATGCAGCTCGCGCAATATGTTTCAGCCATTGCGAATGGCGGTAACCGCATGAAGCCGCATATGGTTAAGGAAATCCGCGATCCGGTTGATAATAATGAGGAATTGGGGCCAGTTGCCGAAGACGTTTCACCGACTGTCCTTAATCGTCTTGATATGAAGGAAGAGTGGATTGAACGTGTTCAGAGCGGTTTCGATAAAGTTGCGATGGAACAAGGCGGAACGGCTTATACCTATTTTGGGAATAAACCGTATACGGTGGCAGCTAAAACCGGGACGGCGGAAGCATTCTATGATGGCCCGAACCGGATGGATTATAACGAGCCCCAAGAAACGATGAACATCACGCTTGTAGGATATGCCCCAGCCAAAAATCCGGAGGTCGCTTTTGCGGTCGTTGTTCCGTGGGCATACCAAGGACATTCAGGCCACAGCATGAGTAAAGAGATAGGTGAAGAAATTATGGATACTTATTTCGAACTGAAAAAAGAACGGGCTAAGAAGGAAACGGAAAATACCGAAACCTCGACTGATTTGAAAGTAGAGAATGGTAAAGACGTTCAAAAGGACCAGGCTGACGTCAGGAAAAGCCAGGAAAATGAATAAAAGGTTAAAACACGTTTTTGGGTAAAACCGAAAACGTGTTTTTTTGTGTTTTAAGAACGAGATCAGTACTGTTCTTTCGCCTTTACAAATAACACACAATTATTTACTGAATGTTTACAAATGCTTTAAACGGAATTTACAGTCTGAAAGTATGATGTGAGAGTAGGACAAAATATTCATATAAAATTCTTAGGGGGATTTACAAATGAGACGTTTCAAATTTATGGCTATGACCGCAGTAATGGGTGGAGTAATCGCAGTGGCAGCTGGATGTGGATCAAATGATACTTCAAACAGCGGTAAAGGAAATGAAGCGGCTTCAGATCAACTCAAGGGCGAAGTTATTACGGATGGTTCTTCAACGGTCTTTCCAATCATGGAGGCAGTTGCAGAAGAATATATGGCTACACAGCCTGATGTGAAGGTTTCAGTTGGATCGTCAGGAACAGGTGGGGGATTCAAGAAATTCATCGCTGGTGATACGGACCTAGCCAATGCATCCCGCCCGGTGAAAGAAGAAGAAAGTGCCTTACTTGATGAAAAGGGAGTTAAATATACAGAATTGAAACTGGCTTTTGACGGGATATCAATCGTCGCCAATAAAGATAATGAATTCATTGATTCACTAACAGTTGAAGAACTTCAAAAACTGTGGGTTGATAATGGAAAGGTGAAGAAATGGTCTGATATACGTCCTGAATGGCCGAACGAAGAAATTAAATTCTACTCTCCGGGAACAGATTCAGGAACATATGATTATTTCAATGAAGTGATCCTTGAAGAAAAACCGATGGTGGAAAATGCTACGCTTTCAGAAGATGATAACGTTCTTGTACAAGGTGTAGAAGGTGATAAAAATGCGATCGGATTCTTCGGTTATGCCTACTATGCAGAAAATAAGGATAAGTTGAAGATCATTTCCATCGACAATGGCAAAGGTGCTGTTGAACCAACACATGAAACGATCAAAAGTGGGGAGTATGCACCGTTATCACGTCCACTTTACACATATGTAGCTAATAAGTCTGTAGCTGAAAAAGAACAAGTCGCAGATTATACTCAATTCGTCATTGAAAATGCAGGAGAGCTTGCTGAAGAAGTGGGTTATATCAGCCTGCCGGAAGAAGAATACCAGAAAGATCTTGATAAATTAAAAGAACTGGAAAAATAAAACGATATTACAGGCTACTGAAATCCCGCCTTGACTCGATTAAGGCGGGGGTAACAGCTTGTAAATCCAAATATTGCGTGTCTGAAATGGAGGATGCAAGTTGGAACTTAGAAAAACAGAAACCTATTCTGTACAGCAAATGATTCTGGAAAAGAAAAGTAAGAAAAAAATCAATATGGAAAAAGTCATACCTAAGCTTTTGTTCCTTACGGCGGCAATTTCCGTTTTTACTACAATCGGGATCATACTGACCCTTATATTTGAAACATTTATCTTTTTTGACAGAGTTTCCATCGTCGAATTTTTTACGGAAGCTAAATGGCTGCCATTTGCATCTACACCTTCCTTTGGGATTATGCCACTTATAGTTGGAACGTTGAAGATAACAGTCATAGCAGCGGCGGTTGCAGTTCCGGTAGGACTTGCAACAGCCATTTTCTTGAGTGAATATGCATCAGAGAAAACACGGAGAATCATCAAGCCGATTTTAGAAGTTTTAGCTGGGATTCCTACTATCGTTTACGGTTTTTTTGCCTTAACTTTTGTAACACCGGTTTTGCGGGATCTATTTCCTTCCCTTGACATGTTCAATGCCTTGAGTCCAGGAATCGTTGTAGGTATCATGATCATGCCGATGATAGCCTCATTGTCGGAAGATGCCCTTGTATCGGTGCCTAAGTCGATTCGCGAAGGTGCGTATGCTTTAGGAGCAACGAAACTCGAAACGACAATTAAAGTGGTATTGCCAGCAGCCATTTCAGGAATTGTGGCATCCATCGTCCTTGCTTTATCAAGAGCGATCGGGGAAACCATGATTGTGAGCGTTGCCGGTGGCTCGACTCCAAATATGAGCATGGATGTCACTTCATCAATTCAAACGATGACCGCTTATATCGTTCAGGTCAGTTCGGGGGATGCAGGATACGGGACAACGATTTACTACAGCATATATGCGGTTGGAATGACACTGTTCGTCTTTACGCTTGTCATGAATTTACTGGCGCAGTTCATCTCTCGCAAGTTCAGGGAGGAATATTAAGACATGAAACTGATAAACAAAAGTCATGTTGCAAAAAAAATGCCTGCTAGGCTGGCTGTTAACACGATTTGTAAAGGATTATTCTTCTTGGCAACATTGGTTGGCCTCCTAGTATTGGCCATCTTATTTTATCGGATATTCACTCAAGGAATTGGCAGTCTGAATGGGGATTTCCTTCAGAATTTCGCTTCAAGGAAACCTGAAGAGGCTGGTATAAAAGCAGCACTGATCGGTTCAATCTGGTTGATGGTAGTGGTGGCTCCAGTTTCCCTGCTGCTTGGTGTTGGAACGGCCATTTATTTAGAGGAGTATGCCAAAAAGAATTGGATCACCACTTTTATCAAAGTGAATATTTCCAATCTGGCAGGTGTCCCATCAATTGTATTTGGACTGCTGGGCTTAACGGTTTTCGTTCGTGCACTAGCCTTGGACCGGTCCATATTGGCAGCAGGCTTGACCATGAGCCTGCTCGTTCTCCCGGTTATCATAGTAGCTGCCCAAGAGGCCATACGTGCCGTACCTCGTGATTTAAGGGAAGCTTCATTTGGAATGGGTGCAACGAAGTGGCAAACCATATTGAAAGTGGTCCTGCCGGCTGCCGTACCTGGCATTTTAACTGGAGGAATACTTGCTTTGTCACGGGCAATCGGTGAAACGGCGCCATTGGTGGTGGTTGGCATACCAATGTTCATCGCCTTTTTACCACAATCGTTCATGGATACATTTACAGTGCTGCCAATGCAAATCTATAATTGGACATCTCGTCCGCAGGAGGAATTCCAGCAGGTTGCTGCCGCGGGGATCATCGTATTACTCTTCCTGTTAATAATCATGAATTCAATAGCGGTTATCATTCGAAATAAATTCCAGAAAAGATACTGACAGGAGGAAGGAAGCGTGAATATGACCTTAACGAGAGAAAAAGAGTCACATGCAATCGGGATCGAAAATGTCGGACCAGCTGCCTTGACGAAAAAGGTGTATGAAACATCCAATCTCAATTTATGGTATGGAGAAAACCATGCTTTGAAAAATATTAATCTGGATATGCATCAAAATGAAGTGACCGCCATCATCGGGCCTTCAGGATGCGGGAAATCCACATACATCAAAACATTGAACCGTATGATAGAACTAGTCCCGGATGTGAAAACGACAGGACAGATTAAATATAGAAACAGGAATATCCTCGATCAGTCCTATAAGGTGGAAGATTTAAGGACACAGGTGGGGATGGTCTTCCAAAAGCCTAATCCCTTCCCTAAATCAATTTATGAAAATGTTGTATACGGACCAAAAATCCATGGAATTAAAAATAAAAAAATTCTTGATGAGATCGTTGAGAAGAGTTTAAAAGGGGCAGCCATTTGGGATGAGGTGAAAGACCGTCTGCATGAAAATGCATATGGACTTTCAGGCGGACAGCAACAGCGTCTTTGTATTGCGAGATGTTTGGCAATCGAGCCAGATGTCATTTTAATGGATGAACCGACTTCTGCCCTTGATCCGATATCCACTTTGAAAATAGAAGAATTGGTCCAAGAACTGAAAAAGGATGTCAGCATCATCATCGTTACACATAACATGCAGCAAGCAGCACGTATCTCTGATAGAACAGCCTTCTTCTTAAATGGGGAAGTCATCGAATATTCTGATACAAACACCATCTTCTCTAATCCGAATGATAAAAGAACAGAAGATTACATTACCGGACGCTTCGGTTAAAGAGAAAGGGAGATGCGATAATGATCGTTCGTGAAAATTTCGAGCTTCAATTGAAAGAGCTACAGGAGAAAATAGTGAAATTGGCTAATTTAGCTTCAGGTGCCATATCGAAATCATATGCCGCACTGGAAAACAATAATGTGGATGATGCTCTTGAAGTTATTGATGATGATACAATAGCTGATTTACTGGAAGAGGAGATCAATGACTTTGCGATTTTACTGATTGCTAAGCAACAGCCGGTTGCAATTGATTTAAGGCGCATCATTGCTGCCATAAAAATCGCCTCGGATATTGAAAGGATGGCTGACTTTGGTGTGAATATCGCTAAAGCATCCATTCGAATCGGTGACCAGCCATTTATTCTGCCATTAACACCATTAAAGCAGATGCATGATATCACATTAAAAATGATTCAACTTTCGATAGAAGCATTTGAGAAGGAAGATGTTGTTCTTTCAAGGGAAATCATTGAAATGGATGATGAGGTTGATCGCTTTTATGGAGATATGATTCGAAGTCTCCTTCGCCTTTCAGATGAAAAAAACCTGCAGCAGGTTACACAACTTTCCTTAATTGCCCGATATTTGGAAAGGACAGCGGACCATACAACGAATATCGCAGAGAATATTTACTTCCTGGTAAGAGGAAGATATATCAGCAGGAATGAATGATTACATCCTAATGTAAATAAGAGAGACTTTTTATCGGACATCGTCCATTTAAAAGTCTCTCTTATTCATTAATGGGTCAAAGTATGGGCCAATTGTCTATATGTCATATTATTTGTAACAACAAACTCGCCGATTTGTATTTTTTTTGAGAAATCACGGTCATTCATGTAAGCTTCAAATTCAGCAGAATCCTCGATGATTTTTTCCTTGGAAAGGCTTTCGGCAATTTCTGTTGCGGTCATATTCGATTTCACTTTAAGTGTATAAGTGACGATGGAGGGATCTTTTATTGAAGCCTCTTTCTCCATTGATTCCTTAACCGGATCCTTGGGTCGCACGGTCTTTTTAGCTTCCTCCATAGGAAGTGTAACGACGTATCCCTTTTCCACGAGCAATTTCTTGGCTTCCTCCGCAGTAGGGGGGGGCCTTCGAATAATCCGGTCCCATAATAAAAGCCAGCAAAGGTTGTTGTGGTAAAAATGATCCCGGCGGAAAGACCTTGCAGTCTTGCTTTGTTCATGTTCATTCACCCCGCAATCTTTGCTGCTCGATCACTGAAATGGTTTGTTCCTTCGTTAACGAGGATTGTCCAGCTATCTGGTCCAAAGAAAGACCTTGACTATATAAAGATAGAACCTGGCTTTTTAGAATGTCATGAATAGGTTCGATATCATTGGGATTGACAGTTGATTTATCCTTAACAGGGGGAACAATGTCGTCCTGGATGACGAATTCCTCTTCAAGTATCTTCACCTTCATCTTTAATTGGTAGATATCCTGCATATACGTTAGTGTCATATGTTCTAAATCTTCTTCTAATTTGGCAACTTTATCTTTACCGAAATAGGAAATGATGAGAAGGACGATTGCTAATGAAAAGAGAAGGATGATAAGTGTTACCATGTTTTCACCTCAGAAGATAAATTTCGACAATATACTTATATTTTACACATATTTTTAAAAAAATGGAGATTTTCATATTCAAAATGGGACTTATCCTTCATTTATCTTCTGTTTTTTTAAAAAAAATGACGAAAAGCCTTATGACCGTCGCTGAAGAAAAAAAATTAGATATTAAAACGGGAAAAAAACCTTTGAGAGATAACATACATAAAATTCGACAAAAAGTGTTTATTGTCCATCAGCCAATTCAGTGCTAACATAAAGATAGAATAAATCGAAAAAAACAAAATATTTTGAATAGTTAAAATCGTTCAACCTATAAGAAAATGGTGTGCAGATTCTAAGTGATTGTTTCACTGTCAGCGCCTAACGATAAGTTATATAAAGATAAATAAAGGGGAAGGGATGATTATTATGAATTCGCTATTCGCGTATATGCCGCAGGATAACCAGGATATATTCCGTAAGGGACTAAAAGTTGGGCTATGGATGGATGGGAGTTTTGATTGGTATCCTGAGGAAGATATGATGAGTCATCCTAATGGAGAGATCCGGACACTTTCACAAACATATACCCAAGGGCAGGTGACCTTTTCGAAGTTCACGATTAGGAATACATCATTCGAGACTAAGCGTCCTAAAGTGTTTTTTCACTATGAAAACGCTTTCGAAAGGCAGGCAGTAGCCTTTTATAGCCCGAATGAACGGGCGATTTTACATGTAGCCCCTCAATCGATTGCCTTATTGGGTGGATTGGTGAAAGGAAAAAGCATCTCCCAATATTGCATCCAAGGTAAGGGAAGCCTTTATCAAGAGGGGTGCTTCAAATCATTGAAAGAAGGACTCCTGGCTTATTCACCACTCGCCAAAGGGGAAGTTACCAGTGTGTTTACGTTAGAGACGGAAATATTACCGAAAGAATGTGTGGAAGCCGTGGCATGGGTCATTCATGCTGAAACGAAAGAAGAAGCGAAAGTTATAAATAATCAGCTCCTCCTGACGATGCAAAACGTAAACAATTAAGAATTCAAAAACTTAATGTTGGATTTCCCAAAAAACATACTAGCAATTCGCATTGAATAATGCTATTATAGAAAAGTCCTATGTGAAAATGTCAATATGTTTGGAGGGAAATACACAATGCGCGTGAATATTACATTAGCTTGCACTGAATGTGGAGACCGTAACTATATTTCTAAAAAAAATAAACGTAACAATCCAGACCGTCTTGAGCTTAAAAAATACTGCTCAAGAGAAAAACGCAGCACGACTCACCGTGAAACAAAGTAAGCAACAGGATTTTTCCTGTTGTTTTTTTTATTCATTTTTTTAATTCCTTCTTTCTCACTTTCCTTTCGTGAATATTTTCAGAAAGCCCTAATGATTCGGCAATTTCCGACACGGTATTTTCGAAAATGAACAAATATTATGAGATAATGAAAGAGATAGACTAAAGGAGTCGGAAGAGATGAGAGAAAACAAGAATAAGATCCGTCAAGAAGTTAGGTCCCGTTTAATGGAGCTGACTAAAGAGGAACATGAAGAACTATCGAACAGAATCGCTGAAAACTTATTTTCCCTGGAGGAATGGAAAAAAGCAGAAAAAATTGGCATCACCATCTCCATCCCGCCTGAAGTTCCAACGGTACGGATCATCGAAAAAGCATGGAGTGAAGGGAAAGAAGTGGCAGTGCCAAAATGTGATCCTGAAAAAAAGACAATGGAATTCAAAAAAATTTCGTCCTTCAATCAGCTGGAGTCTGTTTATTACGGATTGCTGGAACCAGTCGCTGAAACGGCCAAAGCTCGCAAAGAGGAATTGGATGCATTGATCGTACCCGGTCTTGCTTTTACCAAGGAAGGGTATCGCTTAGGCTTTGGAGGGGGCTATTATGACCGTTTCCTATCCTTTTACCGTGGTGATACATTGGCCCTTACATACGAGCTTCAATTAATGGATGAACTCCCGATAGAGGTACATGATATAGCGGTCGGCAAACTCATTACCCCATCCAGGATTATACGCACGTACGCTCATTAAGAACATGTTTATTAATTATCACTTTTAGCTCATAAAAATCCTGTCCTGTATCAAACTATTGATAGGAGGGATTGTTATGCTTCGAATAATTATTCAAATCTTCTTGGTTGGTTTAGTTGTTTATGCAGGTTACCAAAACCGGTACCGCCTGATAAATGTTGCGCTGTCCAACGGCGTACTGAGAAGATTTCTAGTGACTAAATCCTTGGATATGCCAATGTTCAGGGATAAAATGATGCAAAGCATGTTCACTCAGACCAAATGAGGATGCCGGCGTCTTGAAAAGGAACCTGATCAGGGGTTCCTTTTTTATTTATAAGGATAGGGGAGAGTGGATTTTAAGCAGTCTCCTTTTTTACTTTTTACATGATTTCGTCTATAGTTTTAATTAAAGAAACAGGAATTTTAGAAGCCTAAGTTTCATTGGAAAGTGGGGAAGGCATTGGGATTTAAAGAGGATTATTTGTATTGGGAAACCATAAGGGAGTTGTCTGCCCATTATGATTATCGAATGATCACTGTCACGGAAAACCATCAGGAGATTTGGCTAGAGAGCGATAAGAATAAGGAGTTTCCAGTCATAAGACTCATTAGGCATGATTTGGATTGGGCTAATTGGCTGAAACGCGATATCGACCGAACATTGCAGAATGGGGAAAGGATCAGAAGGAAATTATACAAGAAGCCCATAAACATATTAAGTATCTATGTTAGTAAATTCGCCCCGGTGGATGATCATGAATTTAGTTCACGGGTGGCTTCCTTTAAAAAAACGAATGTCCACACGTTTCTTCTAACGTGTGAAAACTTTCATGATTCGTTGCAAAACCTTGAACTTGTTTTGAAAAAACCATTTTCAATTCAAATTCCTGAAGAAAATGAAATAGATGAGGAAAAGGTCATCGCAGTAAAGAAGGCTGCCATCTCGGAGTCAGTCAAAAAGGCAAAGGCAGAGCAAAAGGTATTTCAAAATGCCAATAAGCCATTCTTTACATATATATTCATGGCGATACAAATAGCTGTGTTCATCTTGATGGAGTTTAATGGGGGCAGCACCAATTCAAAGACTTTGATCGAGTTTGGGGCTAAATTTTCCCCTTATATCATACAAGGGGAATGGTGGCGGTTCTTTACTCCGATGATTGTCCATATTGGGTTCATTCATTTACTGATGAATACATTTTCATTGTATTTAATCGGTGCTGAAGTTGAAAGGATTTACGGAAATGCCAGGTTCCTTATCATCTATATATTCGCTGGTTTCGCTGGAACTTTAGGCAGCTTCATCATGACCCCGAATCTTTCCGCGGGAGCGAGCGGAGCCATTTTTGGCTGTTTTGGGGCACTTCTGTACTTTGGCATCGTCTATCCGAAATTATTCATGCGTTCGATGGGCTCATCGGTGATTGTGTTGATCATCATTAACTTAATATATGGTTTCACCGTTTCGGGAATTGATAATGCAGGGCATATCGGAGGTTTGATCGGAGGGTTCTTGGCTGCTGGAGTGGTCCATTTGCCAAAATCCAAGAATATCTTTCGGCAGCTGGCTTTTCTGATAGGGACGGTAATACTGACCTATGCCCTGCTGCAATTTGGTTTCAATCATCAGGAAAGTGCAGCAATAGATGATAATACCATGGCCATAATGGCCCAAAAGTATATAGATGATGATGAAGAGGACAAAGCGGAAGAGATGCTATTCAAATATGTGGATGCGAATCCAGAAGCACCGCTATCGCTTTTTATACTGGGAAATTTATCTTTTGATAAAAAGGACATATACAAAGCAAGGGATTATTATGAAAAAGCGATCGAAAGTAATCCGGATTTGCATGAAGCCCATTACAATCTTGCCTTAGTCTACATGAATCTCGGATCATTCGATCAAGCCAAGGAGCAAGCTGATAAGGCCATTGAGCTTGCCCCGGATAATAAGTCATACACTAAACTGCTGGCGGAAATTGAAAAGCAACTATAACTTTTGACGCAACATGACTGGGGTACCGTCTTTTAGGGTAAACAAGACAAGTATTTCACTTTGATTCTTCGCCATAAGCAATAGGGGGGTGGTGCTACCTTGTGGAGTCACAGTGGATCCATCCTCCTTTTTTATTCCCAACACATAATTTTTGTAAAGTCCTTCCCATAGTTTCCCCACAATTTCCTCCCGTTTGAATTGGGGGAAGGCAGCAAGCCATTGATTTTTCTTTGAGGGCAGATCTGTTAAAGAGATGATATCAAACTGTTCCAGATTCACTTGAAAAGCTTGACCCGCTTTCTCCAAACCATTTCGAACCGTTTGCTCTGTCAAGCTGTCCAGCGTTTTTTTCCACTGAACCTGTTCTTCTGAAAGGGGACGGTGGAAAAATTGAAAAACCGGTGTCGTTACTGTATAGAGTTTATCTTTACTGAGCTGCTGGGCACTGGTGAAAATTGTGTCACTCGGATGAACCTCGGCATAATGAAATGTTACCGCTTCATAACGCCCGCTCTCGGATTCTTTAGATTTTGCTTTTTGAGAGAGTTCTTGTTTATTTTGGCGCCAATTTTTTAAAGCTCCAGTCAATTTTCCATTTTTGTATAAAAGCGATACGTCCTGACGTAAGTAAGCAGGCCGGTCCAAAGAAGAATCTACCCTCCAAGTGATGGTATAGGTGGAATCCCCGGTACCGTTCGGTGTCAGGTTGGTGGAGGCATAATCAAAATGGAGCGAGGAATCGATGGGAAAAAAAATGATGGTTTCCTCTGTCTGTTTATGATTTGATAAATAAAGGATGACAAAAATGGTGGTTAAAATCAAAAAGACGGTATACTTCAATTGTACTTTCATTATTCCCCTCCGTTTTCACGCGTGATGAATGCATTAAACATTAAGCCGTTAATCAAATCGAAAGAGTCCACATTCTTGATATTTCATCATATGAATACAATTGGACATGTATGTGGGGGGATGGGGGAAATTATCATAGGGGAAATGGGCGCTTGTTACAAAGAGGCTGATTCGATATACTTTCCTATAGAAAAGAGTAAAGAGGTTTACTATGAAAACATATTATGATCTACAACAATACTTGAAAAGATTTGGTACATTTATCTATATTGGTGATCGCTTAGCCGAGCTTGAACTGATGGAAGCCGAAATAAGGGAAATCCACCGTATGCAGATGATGGATACGAAAGATTATCAAATGGCGATCCTTTTAATTAGGCAGCAATTGTCTCTTGAAAGGGAAAAACAGAAAAAAAATTGATAAAAAAGGTGAGAATGATGGAAAAGTGGCTGATGGGTGTGGATTTAGGCGGTACAACTACCAAACTGGCTCTGATCAATTTATACGGAGAGATTATTCATAAGTGGGAAATCAACACCGACATCTCCGAAAAGGGAAAATTCATTACGATTAACATAGCCAAAGCAATTGATGCGAAGCTCGTGGAACTTAAAGAACCGAAAAGTAAGATAGTAGGGATAGGGATGGGTGCTCCCGGGCCGGTGAAATTTGTTAACGGTTCCATATATGAAGCCGTCAATCTGGGCTGGAAGGACTATCCTTTAAAAGATTTATTGGAGGTGGAGACATCTCTTCCGGCAGTGATCGATAATGATGCCAATATGGCAGCTTTGGGAGAAATGTGGAAAGGTGCCGGTAACGGTGCCAAAGACCTCGTTTGTGTAACTCTAGGAACGGGTGTAGGCGGCGGGATCATCCATAATGGGCAAATTGTCCATGGGACCAGTGGGGCTGCTGGAGAAATAGGGCATATAACGGTTGTAACGGACGGAGGGGCACCATGCAATTGCGGGAAGACTGGTTGTTTGGAAACGGTTGCTTCAGCTACGGGAATCGTCCGTATGGCTTTAGAGGCCTTGAATACCGCCGATGAACAGTCAATGCTTCAGCAGAAAGTCGAAGAGGGAAATGCGGTTACTTCCAAACTGTTATTCCAGTGCGCTGCAGCAGGTGATCCTTTGTCCAAAGCTGTGGTAAATAAGGTAGGCAATTACTTGGGTCTGGCATTATCACATGTTGGCAATGTCATGAATCCAGATAAAATCGTCATTGGTGGCGGCGTTTCGCAAGCGGGAGACATTTTGCTTGATCCTGTCCGTTCTGCCTTCGGAAAGTATGCATTCAAACGGGTTAGTAAATCAACGAAAATCAGCCTGGCCACACTTGGCAATGATGCAGGGGTAATAGGTGCAGCCTGGCTCATTAAAAGCCAACTGAATACGTGATCCCTTGCTGCCCTGTGGCAAACAGGGTGAAAAAAAGATGGAATCTTCAAAAAACACCCCCTTTTGAGGGGCGGGGCAATCGTTCCTGCTTTTGCATAGGGGGAGAAACCATGACCCATGATTGAGGCGCTCTGCATCTTAGCTAGCGCTTTTTCGATGAGGAGGGAGCAGGATTGAAAAGGGTCTTCAAAAAACAGGGATATTCTTTGTTTTGGGTCGTATTGATTTCACTTTGGCTTAAAACATATATTGCTTATAAAACAAGTTTTGAGATAGATATTGATAATTGGATCCAGGAGTTCATACTATTCATCAATCCTGTCAGTTTCCTCTTGCTTACTCTTGGCGTGAATATATTTTTAAGAGAAAGTAGAAGGACAGCCTACTTATTGATCATGAGTTTTTTCATCACCCTTGTCCTTTTTGCCAACCTTGTTTTTTATCGCTTTTTCAATGACTTCTTAACCATTCCCGTTCTTTTCCAAACGAGCAATATGAACGACCTTGGAAGCAGTGTGCATGAATTGATCAATCCAAGTGATCTTTTGTATTTTGCCGACATTCTGGTCTTGATGCTTCTGATGAAATATAAACCAAAAACATTCCATGAATGCCGATACAATCCCAAGGACCGTAAATTCTTTTTGTTAATGGCTTTGGGAGTGACATTTTTTAACTTGGCTTTAGCGGAAGCGGCGCGCCCTGAACTCCTGACAAGAACGTTTGACCGCGAAATCCTCGTTAAGAATATCGGTACATATCATTATCACCTTTATGATGCAATATTACAGACGAAATCATCAGCTCAACGGGCACTTGCGGATGGCAGTGAATTGTCGGAAATTGAAAATTATGTCCGTGCGAATCAAAAAAAGGTTAATGATGACCTTTATGGTCTGGCAAAAGGCAAGAATGTGATCCTGGTATCATTGGAATCCACTCAAAGCTTTGTCATCAATAAAACTGTCAACGGTGAAGAAATCACTCCTTTTCTGAACCAATTCATTAAAGAGAGCTATTATTTCAATAACTTTTATCACCAAACTGGCCAGGGGAAAACATCCGATTCAGAATTCATTATTGAGAATTCCCTCTATCCTTTAGGTAGGGGTGCAGTATTTTTCACCCATGCCCAAAATGAATACAAAGCCACCCCAGAAATCTTAACGGAAAAAGGGTACAATACAGCTTCCTTCCATGCCAATAATAAAAGCTTTTGGAATCGTGACATCATGTATGCTTCTCTTGGGTACCAACGGTTTTATGATAGTGATGAATACAAAGTCTCTGAAGGGAATACCATTAATTGGGGTTTGAATGATAAATCGTTCTTCAAGCAATCAATCTCTCACTTGAAGCGGTTGCCAGAGCCTTTTTATGCCAAGTTCATAACGTTAACCAATCATTTTCCATTCACTTTGAATGAAGAAGACCGGACATTGGAGCCATACGATTCAAATTCAAAAACATTGAATCAGTATTTTCCGACCGTACGTTATACAGACGAAGCCTTGGAACAATTTATCGGTGATTTGAAACGGGATGGAATATATGAGGACTCCATTATTGTACTATATGGTGACCATTATGGAATTTCGGAAAATCACAACTCTGCCATGAGCCAGTTCCTTGGGAAGGAAATCACGCCTTTCGAATCCACCCAACTGCAGCGTGTCCCGCTCATCATACATATCCCTGGGCAGGAGGGGAAAACGATTTCCACCGTTTCCGGCCAAATTGATGTAAGGCCGACTCTCCTTCATTTATTGGGGATTGAAAATGATGATTATCTCGAATTCGGCAAAGATCTTTTTTCTGAAGAAAGATTAGAATTCACCGTTCTTCGCGATAGCAGTTTCATCACAAGGGATTATCTCTATACGATGGATACCTGTTATGATAAAAAGACCGGAGCGGCGACTGCAAAGGATTCATGTGAAAAGTATTTGGATAAGGCAAAGCAGGAGCTTGAGTACTCCGATAAAATCATATATGGGGATTTGCTCCGATTTTATGAGCAACGTTGAATAAGGAAACCTGGCGCAATCCAGGTTTTTTTGTTTTTTTAGGAGAATCAGTAGCATGCCGAACATGAAACACGTAAGACTTCCTGAACATTTTTCCGTTTTTCACTTCATAAAGATAAAACAATGAAAGGGGCGGAGGCTGAAATGAAAGTTATGAGCAGAAGCGGGGATGATTTGGCTTATTACAGTCAATTGTTCCAAATTCCACGGGTTTTGATTGAGGATGCCAATCCCGCCATTACTGGCGGGGTTTTGCCAAATGGCATGGAGGTACAGATACCTGGGTACATTGTTCAGGAAGAGTCCCGGTTGGATATTGATTTTGCCGAAATCGCGTTACAATATCACCTGCCCATCGATGGGATCATATTGCTGAATCAAGATGGACAAAAACCTTTTTCCGTACCCGTCCGGGTGATCAATCCCATGATTGTGGCCGACAAGCCCTATGATTATCAATCACTTCTTGACGATCTTGATATTCTATCTTTCCATTACCCCTTTATTAAGGTTGAATCGATCGGGCGGAGTGTGTTGGGAAAAGAACTACTTGAGGTAAGAATCGGTCAAGGTGAAAAGGTTATTCACTATAACGGTTCATTCCATGCTAATGAATGGATCACCACGGCGGTTTTGATGAATTGGCTGAATGATTTTCTGCTGGCGGTAACGAACGATCGTACACTATGTGGAATGGATTGTATGCCTTTCTATCGGGATATGACCATTTCGATGGTTCCAATGGTGAATCCGGATGGAGTCGAGCTTGTCCTAAAGGGGGAGGAGGCGGCAGAGGGGAAGGTTGATGTTTTAAAAATAAATAATGGTAATCCTGCTTTTTATGCTTGGAAAGCCAATATCCGCGGTGTAGACCTGAATAATCAATATCCTGCCAATTGGGAGATTGAAAAGCGCAGAAAGATTCCAAAAGCCCCTGCCCCGAGGGATTTTCCAGGAGAGACCGCGCTATCAGAACCAGAAGCATTGGCCATGAAAGAGCTGGCAATAAAACGGAATTTTGAAAGAGTGATTGCACTTCACACCCAGGGAAAAGAATTCTATTGGGGATATGAGGGACATGAACCTGAACAGGCAGCGATTGTTGCGAGGGAGTTTGAGGAGCGCAGCGGATATCGGGCCGTACAATATGTTGACAGCCATGCCGGGTATAAAGATTGGTTCATTCAGGAATTTAAACGCGGCGGATTCACAATCGAACTGGGAAAGGGCATCAATCCGCTTCCGCTATCCCATTTGCCTGGTATATATGAAGATTCTGTCAAGATTTTGATGGCAGGCCTATATATGTGATGCATCCCCACTAAGGAATATACTTCCAAAAAAATATAAGATCATTATCCGCCACATTTTCTCTTTTTTACACTATAATGAAAGAGAGTAAGGATTCGATTGGTCACTCCTTACTCTCTTTCTAATGTCTCGCTCACATATGCCAGGCGTTTTAGTTTAGAAGTGGGAGGTGTGTGGAGATTAAAGTATCCAAAGCGGCACTTTGTATGCGGCTTTCCATTTGTAAGATGTTGTGTTTCGTCCCATTATTTATCTCCACTATCCTTCTTATCTCGGCTTGTGAGCCTTCCAAGGACCTTAGTAAAACCGTAAATGTTACGGAAAAAGAACATTCCCAATCTAACATGGAAACTTCAGAAAAAAATTTAAAGGTCCCGACCGCAGAAACGGAAAAAATCGAAGCCATTTTTGGATGGCTGGATTCTAAAACCATTTTATATTCTGTGAAGCGGGATGGTAATGAATTATCCCAGTTGATGGCATGGAATTTGGAAACGAATGATACTTCCGTTTTCTATCAGCCGGCTTTTACGTTTTCTGAAGTATCGATCAGTCCGTCTGGTACGCATATTTTGTTAACGTCCTTCACCTCTTCGGATAAAGCATCAATCACAATACTCGATAAAACGGGAAATCCATTGTATTCCGTGGCGATTCCAGCCTATGAATTAGCTTATGAGTGGAATTCATTTAAAGATGGCCAGTTGTTTGTATCGAGTTTTTCTGAAGATTGGACATACAGCAGTTATGTGTTGAATCCAGATGAACAAACCATGGAAACTCTGGACTTTCCGCAGCCCTTTGCTCAATGGGCAAGTGAGAATGAATTGATGTTTCTGGATTGGGACAAGGAAGAACCTGCTTTGACGGCTCCCCTAGAAAGAAAAGCGCTGAATGAGGATGGGGCGGACAGCGTTATGCTTGATGTCATTCACTTTAAAAAAATGAAACAAGCGCTGATGACGATTCAAGTGGAGACAGAAAAAAAAGATCGGGGTACATATGCATTTTATGATTCAACAAACAAGCCGATCCACTCTTTTTCCGTGCCGCTATTGAAAAGCTTTTCAGATTGGGTGATCCCATCCTATGATTTCATTGAAAAAAACAAGGAATTCATTACGTTCATTCCTAATGAATCAAAAGATGCGGACCAATATGAGGGAAGGTTTACCTTAACTAAATTAAATTGGGAAAAAGGCACACAAGAAGAATTGATGAAGGACATGGAAAATGAACCATTAAGCTGTTCGCTTGATGGCAACTTCTGCTTATATGGATATCAATTTGAGAAAATCATTGATATGAAAACCCATCAAATACAAAGATTGTTCAAACAAACATGATGACCTAATACAAAAGCTCGCCGGATGGCGAGCTTTTTTCTTCAATGGGCAACAGGAAAACCGCTGTTGATGATAGTCATGACAGTGAACCAGCCAAACACGACTGCACTGCCGGCTGCAAAAATGAATCCTAAGAAGTTTCTCTTTTTTAATGAGGTAAACACAGCTGCTACGCCTAATATAGCCACAAGTCCGAAAACAACCATTAATATCATGTCAAAACCCCCTTTTTACGTAATGAATACCTAATCCCTAATAATATACCCAGAGAATAAAGCAACTACCAAAAATATGTAGAAAAGATTGCATTTGTTAATATCTTAATATTTTTTCAATTATTTGTCGAGGTTTAATAGGTGACACTTCTATGACTTGAGTAAACTGGATTAACATTAGCAGCTTAATTAGTGTAAGATGAAGGTAGAAAATCATAAATGGAGTTGATGGAAATGAAATGGAAACAAATTCCTCTAGGTCCGCTGCAAACGAATTGTTATGTAGTTTCCGATGGACAGGATTGCATCATTTTCGATCCGGGTGAAGAGCCTCAGAAAATCATACAGTACATACAAACAAAAAATTTAAAGCCGTTGGCGATTTTATTGACACATGCACATTTTGACCATATCGGCGCTCTTGATGCTATTCGGGAACATTATGGGATACCTGCATATATTCATGAAAAAGAGGCCAAGTGGCTTCTTGATCCCTCGTTGAATGGTTCCCAAAACTGGTTCCCTGAAAACCCGATGCGAATGAAGCCTGCCGATCACATCCTGGCAAATGAGCAGGAGCTTACTATTGGAGGATTCACTTTCGAAGTATTTGAAACTCCCGGACACTCACCAGGAAGCGTTTCGTATTATGTGAAGGAAGAACGTTTCCTCTTTTCAGGCGACGTCTTGTTCCAAGGAAGCGTTGGCAGAACCGATTTAATAGGCGGAAGCGAGGCAGTGCTTTTAAATAGCATTGAAACGAAGCTGCTGACACTTTCTGATGATGCTATCGTTTTTCCTGGTCATGGACCTGTCACGACCATTATGGATGAAAAGAATACTAACCCCTTTTTGAGATAAGACTTTTACAGGTGCCACATGGCACCTGTTTTATTTTTACCATCTTATAATGTAAAAATATTGAAAGGGGTCATTTCCACAACTATACTGAATATAAAAAACGTTGAACTTCCTGGGGGTTTCCTAGTGTGGATGACTCTTCTGATTCTGCTCTGAAGTAAAATGCCTATTTGCTGGAAGCATTCATTTTTTAATTGTTGCACTCTTTAGAACTGTGAGATGAAAAATTGAACATTTTGTGAACCTTATATTTTTTTCGTGTATGATTGTCGATAAAAAAACTTATTTATGTGTTTTATTAAGAAAAAGGGAAATTTAATTTTCAATATGATGGAAGATCATGGAGACGGAGGCTATTTTGTTGAAAAATCACTTGAAGGAATTGATTGCAGGAAGCCCCCAAAAAAGGATTTCCTATCATGACTATATGGATGCTGTTTTATATACGCCAACCATAGGCTACTATGCACGCGCAAAAGAGAAAATCGGCACAAGAGGGGATTTTTATACGTCTGGCAACGTTGGGGATGCATTTGGGAGATCACTGGCCAGGTGGTTCGTTTATTTGATAAAAAGGTGCGGAGTTTCACCAAGAATCATCGAGGTCGGAGCAGGGGACGGTAAGCTTGCTTATGACATCCTCGTTTTCATAAAAGAAATGGAACCGCAGATATGGGACTCCCTGACTTATATCCTTGTGGATGGCAGTCCATATCATAGAAAGGTTCAGCAAGAACGTATAGGGATGTTCAAACAGGCAGTTTCTGCCGCCAGTTTAGAAAAATGGACGAATGTAAATGGAATCGTCTTTTCAAATGAACTTTTCGACGCGTTGCCCGTACATGTCATTGAAAAGTATAAGGGAGGCCTGGTAGAGGTATTCGTCACTGAAAAGGAAGGAGATTTGGTAGAAGTGAGGGGACCTTTGGACAACCCCGAGATTCTATCTTACCTTACAGAACGAAATATCACCTTAAATGAAAAACAACGATATGAAGTTCCGCTAAAAATGGTCCTTGAATATGAGAAGATCGTTTCCTGTTTCGAATCTGGTATTCTCCTTACGATTGATTATGGCTATACCGAAAGGGAATGGAAGGAGCCAGCTCATCTTCAAGGGAGCTTGAGGGGCTATTATCAGCATCAAATGATTAAAGATGCGCTTATGTATCCTGGTGATATGGATTTGACGGCACATATCCATTTTGACACATTACTCGAGATTGGGAAAAGAAACGAACTTTCCAATCAGGGGCTTTTTCTTCAAAATGATTTCTTGCTTAAAGCAGGGATACTAGAGGAATTGACGGACCATCAAGGAACTGATCCATTCTCGAAAACGGCAAAGCGTAATCGTGCAATTCGGGGGCTGATCGTTCCAGGGGGATTTAGTGAACATTTCAAAGTGCTGCTCCAATCGAAGAATTTAGCAGGAGATGTGACGATGTTTCCTGAATGGTGACATGTAAAAACCCATGAATCAAAATTCATGGGTTATGTAATATTGCTTGTTCTTAATGCGCAGTACCCGGAGTCATCATGAATACGCTCCAGTAGGAAAATCCTGCAAAGAAAACGGTAAGATAGGCGCCGAAAACATAAATATACATGCGCTCGGATAATTTCAAATAACTTAAAAGTACAAAAAAGATCGTTTGTGCAAAGAAAAGCAAAGACGTTTGATGCATATGGCCAAGATAAAAGAAAATTGCCATAATTCCTGTCCAAAATCCACATACTCTGAACATGCGTTCCACCCGAATCCCTCCTTATGTCTAGTCTTGTACATTCTAAATAATTATAAATGAAATTGTAAGGTAATGTAAAGGATGCCTTTTGTTTCTATGTGAGAACCGAAGCCTGGTATGAACATGTTGCACAATTGGACATCATATTTTCTAATTCCACAATATTGACATTCTCAAACAAGGCTTCGAACATACCTTCTAAAAATGAATTATGCATGGAGCATAGTGTTCTTGGCTCCACTTCAGCAACTTCCTTAAACGGGCAATTGAAGATACGGAAGTATATTTTATTTTCTTCTTCGCTTGCTTGTATTTCCGGAGATAACCCTGCGATGGTAGCCGCATTCTTAAGCATGTTGACCTTTTCCCCAAAACCAAGTCGATCGATCGATGTCGAATTAAGGGCTAGTTGCTGATTGATCAATTCTTCCCCGAATGCTTTTCCCGTTTCATAAAGTGCCTGTTTTCCTTGTTCCCCTAATGTCATCATCGTCTTGATGGCAATCCTTGAAAGCAGCTGATAGTTCCTGTATGGAAAATGAAGCTGAATGACTTTATCAGATAATCGATAAAGTCTGCTGGGACGACCGCCTTTCCCGGTCTTTCGGGCATCAGAGGTCAACATATCGATATCCTCCAGTTTCGACAAATGCAAACGGGCAACATTTGGATGGATGTTAAAAGAATCGGCGATTTGCTGTACCGATACATCACCATGCTTGTTCACAATATGCTGATATATATAATATCTGGTGGGATCAGCTAACACGTTTGTTATTTTTAACGTTTGTTCCATTACACCCTCCTGCTATTCCATAGTTTAACTATGTCCATTATAATGCAGGCAGAAAAAAATGGAACACGAGAAAGGGCAAACTCCCTTTAGTTTAAAAAATGTTCACAAATAAAGCGGATTAATAAGCAAAAATATATACAATACTTGTACAAGTATTATACAATCATTACATAGATTATTAATGTATACAAAATGTGAACGAGGAGTGATTAGTATGGCACAGTTAACTTTCTTTTCGTATCCAAGTTGTACATCTTGCCGTAAAACAAAAAAATGGTTAAGAGCCAATCAAGTTTCCTTCGATGAGAGACATTTATTCAGAGAGACTCCGACTGTTGCAGAGTTAAGAAGAATTCTTGAATTGACATCGGAAGGGCTTGATGAAGTCTTAGCAACAAGAAGTGAAGCATACAAAGACTTACGAGTTAATATTGACGAAATGATGCTATCTGATGTAATCCAATTATTAACAAAAGAACCGAAGTTATTAAGAAGGCCCATTCTCATAGACGGGCAGAAACTAGTGATTGGTCATAATGTAGACGCATTAAGAAATTTGGTTTCCAAAAGGCTGGATTTGAAAATGAGCATGTGAGAGGATTCTCGAAGTTTTTTTCGGGAATTTTTTTTTGAAGCAGGAATTTGTCGTGGATTGTCGAATCCATACAACAAGAATCATAGGAGGTGATGAATGAATTGATATCGATTGAAAAGACCGCAGAAAAAATACTCACCCGTGCTGTACAGGAATCGGCATCGGATATCCACATTTTTTTTCGCAGGGAGGGACCTCTCATCCAATTCAGGATAGACAATAAGCTTGTTCCAAAGGAAACATTGTCATTTTTTGAAGCTGAGAGGCTGATCGCTCATTTGAAGTTCCTTGCTTCGATGGATATAGGGGAGAAAAGAAGGCCCCAAAGTGGTGCCATCACCATCAATTTGGCTAATCAGGTGGTCGGACTCCGCCTTTCCACTTTACCCACTGCCCATCTCGAAAGTTTGGTCATCCGCTTAATACCCCAACAGAATATCCTTCCTCTCGAACAGTTATCCTTATTTCCAAGCACCGTTCAAAAATTGATTGCACTCCTGAAGCATTCCCATGGCATGCTCATATTTACCGGTCCGACCGGCAGCGGAAAAACCACGACACTATATTCCCTGCTTCACCATGCCCATGAGATGATCAATCGAAATATTATCACACTTGAAGATCCCATTGAAAATGTATCCGAAAAGGTATTGCAAGTCCAAATCAATGAAAAGGCGGGCATTACGTATTCTGTCGGTCTAAAAGCTGTTCTAAGGCATGACCCAGATGTGATCATGGTTGGGGAAGTCAGGGATGCAGAAACCGCCAGAATCGCTGTGCGTGCCGCATTGACCGGTCATTTGATACTTACAACCATGCATACAAGGGATGCCAAGGGCGCCATCTCCAGGTTACTGGAATTTGGTGTCAGCTTGCTTGAGGTTGAACAGAGTCTGATTGGCGTGACAGCACAAAGGCTGGTTGAATTGCGATGTCTTCGATGTAAAGGGGACTGTGCTTTTCCTTGCAAAATGACTGCCAGGAATAAAAGGGCAAGTGTATATGAATTGCTATATGGAAAAAGCCTGGCTGAGGTTCTCCGGATAATGGGAGATGAGAAAGGAAAGGCAACGGTCAGCTACCGCCAATTGAAGGATGAAATCGGTAAAGCGGTTGCGATGGGCTATGTGGATTCCGAGGAATTTGAACGGCTGGTATATGATGAAACCAAGTAAATGGAAGGTAAAAGAGCAGGCGGTCTTTATTTCGAAGCTAGGTGAATTATTGAATCATGGTTATCCTTTGGCGGACGCTTTACATTTTCTTGAGTTTCAGGAATCAAAGAAGAAAGCGGAAGACTTCACCAAGGCTAAAGCCGATTTAAGGAACGGTTACCCGTTGCACATGGTGCTGACCCATCTTGGTTTTCATCCGCAGCTTATAAGTTATATATTTTATGGAGAACAATATGGCGACCTGGAACGGGCGTTGAAAGAAGGAGGGCGATATTGGAAGAAAAGAACCGAGGATATGGATAAAATAAAAAAGTTAATGGTGTATCCATTATTCTTAGTCTTTTTTGTAAGCATCGTTTTTTATATTCTTCAGAGTGTTCTCCTTCCAAAATTCCAGACAATCTATTTCACGATGGATGTCGATCAGCACACACTCCTTAAATTGATGTCAGCCTCCACATTCATTCTTCCGGCACTCCCCTTCTTTTTATTAGGATTGCTCCTATTCTTGTATGGACTCAAACGATTTTGGTTTAACGGATTATGCCCATTAAGGCAGCGAAGGATTTTGATGGGAATTCCGATATTCGGGACCTTCATCAAATTATACGAAACCTATTTTTTTGCTAGCCAATTCAGTGGCTTACTTTCCGGGGGGCTATCGATAAACGATAGCATCAAATTATTCTCGATAAATCAACAGCAGCCTTTTTATCAAAAACTATGCAATATCATTAAGGATGATCTGATCGAGGGCAGATCACTTGAAATGATTTTTCGGGAGCTCCCATATTTTGATGGGAATTTACCAGTGGTTGCTGCAAATGGTCAAAAATACGGCAGACTTGATGCGGAGCTGCTTCATTACAGTCGTTTTTTACTGGAAAGAATTGAAGAGAGAATGAATACAATCTTGAAAATCATTCAGCCTCTGATGTTTTCACTAATAGGTCTTTTGATCGTGTCCATTTATTTGGCAGTTTTGCTGCCGATGTTCTCACTGCTCGAAGGTATATAGGATTTCATTTTTGATTCCGGAGGTGAAAATGCTCGAAGGTCATCTGGTATTCAGATGGTTTCAGGAGCATGATGATATGTTGAAGAAAGTGATGAATGAACGTGGTTTTACACTAATTGAAATGCTTATTGTTTTACTGGTAATATCCATCCTTCTCATAATAACGATCCCCAATATTACGAAGAACCAATCTACAATACAATCTAAAGGATGTGAAGCATTCGTGAAGATGGCCCAGGCACAGGTACAGGCCTATGAGATCGACAATGCTAAACTGCCCGGAAGTATCGGTGAATTGGAAAGCCAAGGCTATCTCAAACAAACATCCTGTCCTAATGGGGATGATATTAGTTTGGATAGTAAAGGAAAGATAACGGTCGTTGAGTAGGATAGAAGTGAAAAAACGGCATTCCAATGGAGGGTATACACTATCTGAAACCCTGATTGTCCTCGTTATGTTTGTACTCCTGTTTTCCTTCGCTCCTAATCTATATCCCAGCTTCACTAAAGGAATGGAAAATAGGCTATTCCTTTCACAATTCCATGAAGATCTTTTCTATGCACAACAGTATGCCATCAGTCATGAGAGCTTGATTTACCTCCATATTGATACTACCAAAAAGGTTTATACCGTTTCGTCTTATAAGGAGGGAATCGTTCTAAAGAGAAGCATACCAGAGGATATACAGTTTTCAAGTGGCACTTTGGGGTTCAGTTTTCATTTTAATCAATATGGAAATGCCTCAAAAGCCGGAACGATGATGATTGACACCTCAAAGGGAAAGTACAAGCTGATCCTCAATATCGGTAAAGGGAGGTTCAGGATTGAGAAATTGTAAAGGGTACGTCTACCTGGAGTTGATTGCCGCATTTGCCGTTTGCATATTCCTGGTCCTTGCCATTTTACCAATTCTTGAAGAGTTAATGATGGATCGGAAAGATATTGCCGTAAGGACAGAAGCCCACCATTTATTATATGAAAGATTGACGGCGTTCATGGATGGGGAGATACAAGCAGTCGGTCAGGAAATCATTTACAAAAAAAGATCCTATGAATTGGTTTGGAAGGACCATGGGGATTTCCAGGGAATGATTGAAGGGTGTGTACGTTATGAAGATGAATCGGGTAATCTTGAATCCATTTGCGATGCTGCGAAAAAATGATGGCTTTACGATGATCGAAATGCTTTTTTCTTTAATGATTTTAATCGCGACGTCCCTTTTTGTTCTGCAGCTTTTTTCTATCATTCACACCCAAATGGGGTTCGTTGATAAATTGCATCCTAAAGAGTGGGAGGTATTTACCATGCAAATGAAGCAGGAGGTCCGGAGTTCCAAAGATCAAGATGTAATGGGAAATAAATTATATTTGCTTTCAGCAGAGCAATTGTCATCGTTTGAACAATATGAAGATAAGGTTCGAAGACGAGTGAATGGCATGGGGCATGAGGTCATCTTGCAGAACATTTCGGAATTCCGGGTTGAAAAGGACGGCGGTGTCATTGTTATAAATATAACGGATAAAGCCGGGACCACTTTCAGTCGAAGATTTCACCCGTTCATCAGGAATGTTACGAATGTCAATGAATAATCAAAAAGGAGTCGTTTTCCCGATGGTCATGATTGTAGCGAGTGTTTTCATCATGTTCACGATACTAATGATAGACCAGTTCATCATTGATAAAAAGTTTTATAAAGAAGTGGAAGAATCACTTGTGGCCGACCATCTTGTCCATTTAGCCATCAAGGATGTGACGGAAGAGTGGGGCGAAGGCGAAGAGATCCCAAAAATCATCCAGGGGGAGATTTCATATCCCAATGGTGTGGTACGGTATTCCTTGATGAAACAAGAAGGTCCTTACGTATATATCGAGTTTTCTTCCACGACTAAAAATGATCGCGAGGGCAGGGTAATCATTCAATACGATAAAGAAGCGGGAAAAGTGAAAGAATGGTTGGAAAAGCAGGCTGTATAATGCGCAAGATCAACACCTTTTTAAAACGGAATGTGACAGGTTCACGTTTTCATGGAACAATCATAGGAATAAGAGGAGCGTAAACCGGGCATACTTTGCATTGGGTGATGATTTTATATGTCTACAAACGCTTATATTAAATATCTGACGCAGCAGCTTGTCGAGTATTTTAATTTGACGAAAAAGGAACGAAAAGAAAAGCGCCGGCATAGAAAAGAGGATAAAAACCATGGTATGTCCCATTGGTTTGGCATTGTCCCTTTTGCTTTGTCGATGTTCGTAAGGAAAAATATCAAAAAGTGAAACAGATGTCCCGAACTTAGGACATCTGTTTCTTTTTCGTTCTTTACTTATCCCAACGCTCTATCCGAAAGGTAAAATACTCCTCCGTTGATGATGGATATTCTGATGTTGGGTTCATATTGAGCTTTTAGTGCTTCTTTCTCGGTATGATAACTCTCACTTTTTTCGTCCATATCCTTGTAAAAATGCTCCAATAAATTCAAATCATTCTGCCAGCGCAGCATTGCTTCCTCCGCCCAGGAATGGTCATCATCCTCGAAACTGGTCCTGATGTATGTATCCAGTCTTGCCAATCCACTCTTGGGCATGATCAAAGGTGAAAGCGTAAAGGAGTAATCCGGTATTTTTGGGGTGACCTTAACCGGTAAAACCCGATGGTGGAACCCTTCCATGATTTCACCCGAGATTAAATTCAATCCGATCGACATGAAAGTATCTTTTTTACGGTCGCATTGATAGGATATTTTTACATTCAGGGTCAGCCAAGGATACAAAGGATTATTTCCGCCGCCTTTTAATGGAGGAGTATCCTCAAAAAGTCTAGTATACCCCGCCAGCTTTTTGGTTGATTGAATAATTTGATGTAGGCGTGGGGAGCCAAAATGAATCATTTCTCCCTTTAAATCGGATGGAGCCTGTTCTGGATCGGTAATGAAAGTCATCCGTGCTGGGTTCGGAACGCCACCTGTTTTTTCTAGATAATGCCAATAAAAGGGTCTATTCATCAATTCTTTATCCATTTCAATCGTCAATTGGACTGTAAGGTGGGTTGGTGCCTTATCCAGTATTTCACAATCGTTGGCCTTAAAGTAAGTTATTAAAAAATCATGAATTTCCCGTTGCTGCATGAACCTCACCTTCCTTCATTGATTGAGCGAATTGGATTAATGATGAAAAATTATCCATCTTGATTTTCATTTCGCCCTCTGTTTTGGACTCGCCGACCACATCGATTAAATATTCTTCAATGTTGTTAATATCCAGTTTGGTTAGAATATCATCCAATTCTCCAATTACTTTTTCGAATAAATTTATTTTTTCGTATAGTAACTTCAGAATATGTTCTTCCACTGTATTTTTCGTGGCAAAGTTATAAATCATCACATCTTCTTCCTGGCCAAGGCGGTGAATCCGTCCAATTCTCTGTTCGAGCCTCATGGGGTTCCATGGCAGGTCAAAATTAATCAAGTGATGGCAAAACTGCAGGTTTATCCCTTCCCCGCCAGCTTCTGTTGCAATTAATACCTGTATATTCTTTTGGAATAATTCTCTCATCCAGTCTTTCTTTCCGCGCTTAAAACCGCCTCGGAAAGGAACCGAAGAAATGCCATTCTGCTGTAGGTACCATTGGAGATATAGCTGAGTCGCCCGGTACTCGGTAAAGATGATCACTTTGTCATCAATTTTCTTTATCAGTTCCAAAGCTTTTTCAGCCTTGGAGTTCTGAACGGTTTCATTCACTTTAGAAAATAAATCATCAAGCTTTGCCAAAAAGTCAGGGGAAGGCTGATCATATTTTTCTTTCATATTCTTTAATGTATAAAAGACCGCCTCTCTGCTGCTGCATGCTTCCCTTTGGAGTGTGAGAGCCGAAAAGGCGCTTCCTTTCGATCCATCCGAAATAGGCTTGAATTTGGAAACAGCATCGTACAATGCCTGTTCCGTTGGAGAAAATTCAATGGTGATGGTTTCCACATGCCGTTTTGTCCATTCAATGCCAGTATCGGCCCGCCGGTTTCGAATCATGACAGTATTGACCAGTTCCTTTAGATGCTCATCTTCAATGATGTTCCGGCCTTTCCCCTTATACTTTTCCGAAAAGAGTGAGGCATTTCCCAAGTGGCCCGGTTTCAATAATGAAACGAGGTGGAAAATCTCCTCGACTTTATTTTGAATCGGAGTGGCTGTCAGGAGTAAACAAAATTTCTTTTTCAGATTTTGGACGAATTCATAGTTCTTCGTCTTATTATTTTTTAGTTTATGAGCTTCATCAATAATGATGAAGTCATATTCCTGGGTGAAAATGATATCTCGATGTGGAGCGCGTTTCGCTGTATCGATGGATGAAATGACCACATCACAGGAGTCCCAAACATAACTTTTTCTCTGAACGACTGCCGGTATATGAAACTTGGTATTCAATTCAAAAGCCCATTGTGTGACAAGGGAGGCTGGAACAAGGATCAATACTTTTTTTACAAGGCCCCTGATCATATACTCTTTCAGGATCAAGCCTGCTTCAATTGTTTTTCCGAGACCCACCTCATCAGCTAAAATGGCCTTTCCATTCATCTTTTCCACCACTTGCTTGGCTGCTTCCAATTGATGGGGAAGCGGGGTTAACTGCGGAAGGTGCTTGGGAGCCTGTAAACCTTCAAAATCAGGTATGATAAGATTTTCCTCCATTTGAACCGCCAACTTATAAAGCTCCCAATTTCCCCATGGACCGTCATTTTCCATTTTTTGCAGAAACTCGTCATTCCATTCAGAATTGAAGGATATATTGATTTTCATAGAAATAACTCCCTCTTAAATCATAATTTCCTTAATAAAAGGTCAAAAACCGAACATTTCGTATGTGAAGTGAGAAAAATATTTCTCTTCAAAAGATATTGCAGAGATAAGTTTCTTAGGGTAGGATATAAGTATATTTAGAAAATTCCAATTTCCAAACGCTACAAAGAATCTTTGAACATCGATTTTGCAGTTCGCGTTTTCTTAGTATGGGCTATAGGCTCCTAATTTATCCAAGATTACTGAAGGAGATCATTCAAACGGTTTCTAAGAAGTTTTAGGAGAATTGGCAGAGAATGCATTCAAGAAGCTCAAAGGTTTTACCGATGTTCGGGGCTATTACGCTTCCTTTCATTGGTAGACCATTCATATGCGGGTGAAGATAAGGGGAGAGACTACGGATGTAGCGCCGAAGGAGCAAACTTAGCAGTGAATCTCTCAGGCAAAAGAACTCTTATTGGACGCAACTCTGGAGAGCGCCGCCCGTTTTGGGACGGCCACCAAAGGGGAAAACCTATTACATAGGTAAACTTTCAGGTTTCAGGACAGAGAAAAAGCTCAAACGGGCTTTCTCTGTCCTTTTTTGTGCTTTTTTCACATCATGAATCAGGGTATGCCTGATGCGTAATGACAAGAAGCTTTTGATAATGAAGCCAATCAATTTTAAAAAAATCTGAAGGGGGTCATTTTTTGACCGATTTAAAAAGAACACCACTATTTGAGGTTTATCGTGAATACGGAGGTAAAACGATTGATTTTGGCGGCTGGGAACTACCTGTCCAATTTTCGGGTATAAAGGATGAACATGAAGCCGTACGTACAAAAGCGGGGTTATTCGATGTTTCCCATATGGGGGAAGTCGATGTTAAGGGTCCAGGGAGCGTTTCCTTTTTACAGAAGATGCTGACTAATGATCTTTCAAAGCTGCAACAGGGCGGCGCCCAATATACAGCCATGTGTTATGAAAACGGAGGCACGGTTGATGATCTTATCGTGTATAAAAGGGCTGAGGATGACTATTTGCTCGTGGTCAATGCAGCAAATACAGAAAAAGATTTCAATTGGCTGCAAGCTAATTTAACGGAAGATGTCCAAATTACGAATGTATCGAATAACTACACACAGCTGGCACTACAAGGACCGTCTGCAGAAAAGATCTTACAAAAACTATCGGGAAATACTGACTTAAGTGAAATTGGATTTTTCAAGTTCAAGGAAAATGTTCTGATTAACGGTATCTCCACGTTGGTATCCCGTACTGGATACACTGGTGAAGATGGTTTTGAAATATATAGCGACAGTGAAAATGGTCCTGCCCTTTGGAAGGCGATTATGGAAGCAGGAAAGGAAGAGGGGGTTCAGCCGATTGGTTTAGGTGCTCGTGATACCCTGCGTTTTGAAGCGAAACTGCCGCTGTATGGGCAGGAGCTTTCAGCAGATATCACCCCGATGGAAGCCGGTATTGGTTTTGCAGTAAAAGTGGATAAGGAAGTGGATTTTTTCGGGAAAGCCGTACTTGCTGAGCAAAAGGCGAAAGGAGCTCCCCGTAAGCTTGTGGGAATTGAAATGATTGACCGTGGCATTCCGCGTCATGGGTATAAGGTCTACAGCGGGGATAAAGTCATTGGGGAGGTCACGACCGGTACCCAATCACCGACGTTGAAGAAAAACGTGGGATTGGCACTTATCGATAAGGAATATTCGGTGCTGGATGCGGAAGTCGAAGTGGAAATCCGTTCCAAACGCTTGAAAGCCGTTATCATACAAACACCTTTTTATAAAAAACCACGTAAATAGAGGGGAATGGTCACTAGATGAAACATCGTTATTTACCCATGACAGAGCAAGATAAACAAGAAATGCTGGAAGCGATAGGGGTATCCACTGCACAAGAACTTTTCAATGATATCCCTGAAAGCGTTCGTTTTCAAGGAGAATACGATATCAAGCCTGCTAAATCGGAACCTGCATTAATGAAAGAATTATCAAGGCTTGCCGCCAAGAATGCGGACCTTAAAAACTATGCTTCCTTCCTCGGTGCGGGTGTCTATGACCATTACGCACCGGTCATCGTCGATCATGTTTTATCCCGTTCTGAGTTTTATACGGCTTATACACCCTATCAGCCTGAAATTTCACAGGGCGAGCTACAGGCAATCTTTGAATATCAAACGATGATATGTGAATTGACGGGCATGGATGTAGCTAACTCCTCCATGTATGACGGCGGGACGGCGCTAGCTGAAGCAGCCATGCTTGCTTCAGGCCAGACACGACGCAAGAAGATTCTCATTTCAGGAACCGTTCATCCTGAATCAAGGGAAGTCGTGAAGACATATGCCAAAGGGCAACGGGTGGAAGTGGTCGAAATTCCTTATCAAGACGGTGTGACGGATTTGGCTGCTTTAAGGGAATTGGCGAAGGATGACATTGCAGGAGTGATCGTACAATATCCGAACTTTTTTGGCCGTATCGAGCCATTGAAAGAAATGGAGGAAATCATTCATGGTGTCAAGTCCATGTTTATCGTTTCCAGTAACCCGCTTGCATTGGGAGCTTTGACATCCCCTGGTGCACTCGGTGCAGATATCGTCACGGGGGATGCCCAGCCATTTGGTATTCCAGCGGCATTTGGGGGACCTCATTGTGGATATTTTGCCGTTACCAATAAACTTGTTCGTAAAGTTCCGGGCCGGCTCGTCGGTCAAACGGTGGATGAAAATGGAAAAAGGGGGTTTGTACTGACCCTTCAAGCCCGTGAACAGCACATCCGCCGTGACAAAGCCACATCCAACATTTGTTCCAATCAAGCTTTGAATGCCTTGGCAGCTTCCGTTGCAATGACTGCGCTTGGGAAAAAGGGTGTCAAAGAAATGGCCGTGCAAAATATTCAAAAAGCGCATTATGCGAAAAAAGCACTGATGGCAAAAGGGGTGGAAGTGATATTCGACGGCCCTTCATTTAATGAATTCGTCATTAAACTTCCTGCTTCGTTTTCAGAAATCAATAAAAACCTTTTTGAAAAAGGGATGATCGGCGGCTTCGATTTAGGGACGGTTTATCCTGAGCTGAAAGACCATATGCTGGTCGCGGTAACAGAACTTAGAACAAAAGAAGAAATTGATGCACTAGCGCAGGAATTGGGGGATCAACATGAATAATCAAGATCAATCACTCATTTTTGAAATCAGTACTTCCGGACGAATCGGATACAGTCTGCCAGAAATGGATGTTGCAACTATTCCGCTAGAAGAAATTCTTCCTGCCGACTACATCCGTGAAGAGGAGGCAGAGCTTCCTGAGGTGTCCGAACTGGATATCATGCGTCATTATACAGCACTTTCCAAACGGAATCATGGAGTGGATTCGGGTTTTTATCCGCTGGGTTCATGCACGATGAAATATAATCCGAAAATAAATGAAAATGTGGCACGCTTCAATGGTTTTGCCCATATCCATCCATATCAGGATCCGGCTACTGTTCAGGGAGCATTGGGACTATTATTTGATTTGCAGGAACACTTAACGGAAATCACCGGGATGGACCAAGTGACATTACAGCCTGCAGCAGGTGCTCACGGTGAATGGACTGGATTGATGATGATTCGCGCATTTCACGAAGCGAATGGCGATACAGAACGGACTAAAGTAATTGTACCTGATTCTGCACACGGTACGAATCCTGCCTCTGCAACTGTTGCCGGACTTGAAACGATTACAGTGAAGTCGGATGAAAATGGGTTAGTCGACCTTGAGGATTTAAAGCGTGTCGTCGGACCGGATACCGCGGCCTTGATGCTGACGAACCCCAATACATTGGGTTTGTTTGAAGAAAACATTTTGGAAATGGCACAGCTTGTCCATGACGCAGGCGGGAAGCTTTATTATGATGGAGCCAACCTGAATGCAGTCCTATCAAAAGCACGCCCGGGTGATATGGGCTTTGATGTGGTTCACTTAAATCTCCATAAAACATTCACAGGCCCTCATGGCGGCGGCGGCCCGGGTTCTGGTCCTGTTGGGGTGAAATCGGACTTGATTCCATACTTGCCTAAACCGCTTGTTGTCAAACAAGGTGATCAATTCGTTCTTGATTATGATCGTCCGCAATCCATTGGCAGGGTAAAACCTTATTATGGTAATTTCGGGATAAACGTGAGGGCATATACGTACATTCGGTCAATGGGTCCTGATGGCCTTAAAGCCGTCACCGAGAATGCGGTCATCAATGCCAATTATATGATGCGTAGGCTGGAACCTTATTTTGACTTACCATATAATCGTCATTGTAAACATGAATTCGTATTAAGCGGACGACGTCAAAAGAAATTAGGGGTAAGGACTCTCGATATAGCTAAAAGATTGCTGGATTTCGGGTATCATCCTCCAACCATTTACTTCCCGTTGAACGTGGAAGAAGGAATGATGATCGAACCGACTGAAACCGAGTCTAAAGAAACGCTGGATGCGTTCATCGATGCAATGATCCAAATTGCCAAGGAAGCGGAAGAAACCCCGGAAATCGTACAGGAAGCTCCGCATACAACCGTAATAAAGCGGCTTGATGAAACTCTTGCTGCCAGGAAACCTGTTCTGCGCTATCAAGCCTAGACTGATAGCTTACACGAAAAAAATCCCTGCCTGCCGGCGGGGATTTTTCATGTTTATGTAAGAATTCATTAAAGTCCACAGTTAACTTTCACTTGCCCATGATCCAGATGAAGGCCTTTTCATTTAAAATAGCCCATACGGTGATGGGGTCTTATTTCTTTGCTTTGATTTTCCCGGTCCACATCTTGAAACCGCCCTTTAGGTGAAAAAGTTCCCTGTAGCCCTTTTTGTATAGCATGGCTGCAGCTCTTCCGCTGATGATTTCGCTTTGAGCGTACAAATATACAGGCTTGTCCGGTCTAATTTCGACCAAGCGCGTTTTCATTTGCGTCATAGGGATGTTTCTTGCTCCTAAGATATGACCATTATTGAAATCATTCGGTTCCCGCACATCGATTAGCTGCACTTTTCTGTAGTTAGCGATAAATTCGTCCTGTGTTAATGTTTTAACGATTTTACGCTGGCGGTACCAATTAAAAAGTGAATACGCAATAACCACTCCCAAGATGATGAGCAGTGTATATAATATTTCCAAACATAAAAACTCCCTTCTACCTTAACGAATACAGACAATCTTTATTATATAATTGCTTTACCCAATAATCAAAAAGAATTTTCATCAAATTCTTCATCGACTTGATAGCACTTTCTTTTTTAGAGTGTTAAAGTCTGTTAAACTACTACATGTGAGTTTTTTTGCGGGGGATTGAAAAACAGTCTATTGAAACGAGGGGTAAGGATGACTAAAGAAAAATGGGGTTTTATAGATTCCGGGTATTGTTCACCGGCTTTTAATATGGCGTTGGACGAAGCACTGTTAAACTGGCAAAGCAAAGGTGAAATTCCGCCAATCATCCGCTTTTATGGCTGGGATCCAGCGTCATTGTCGATTGGTTATTTTCAAAAGGCGGAAGCGGAAATTGATTTGGAAGAGGTTAAAAGGCAGGGCCTTGGTTTTGTTCGCAGGCCGACAGGAGGACGAGCGGTACTGCACGAGCATGAATTGACGTATAGCGTAATCGTTCCAGAATCCTATCCGGGAATGCCAACTACCGTTACTGAAGCATATCGTGTCATTTCTGAAGGAATATTAATGGGGTTCAGGAATCTGGGATTGGATGCTTATTTTGCCGTGCCTAGAACCGATCAGGAAAAAGCGGCTTTAAAAACGCCCAGGTCTTCCGTCTGCTTTGATGCTCCAAGCTGGTATGAACTGGTCGTCGAGGGCAGGAAGGTCGCTGGCAGCGCTCAAACCAGGCAAAAAGGCGTCATCCTTCAGCACGGTTCCATTTTGCTTGAACTTGATGATGATAAGCTCTTTAGCGTATTTAAATTCTCAAATGACAGGGTTAAAGAGAGAATGCAAAAAAACTTAAAAAATAAAGCTGTGGCCATAAATGACATTGCCGGAAGAAAGATTACCATACCTGAAGCGAAAGAAGCTTTTGAAAAAGGTTTTGCGGAAGGACTTTCGATCGATTTAGAGCCATACGTCCTAACTGAAAAGCAATTGCTGGAAGTGAAGGCCATTGCAGAAAGCAAATATGAAAGCGATGAATGGAATTTCATGAGATAGACGAAGTGGGATAATTAATTGATTAAATAAAAAAGTTTTTTCAGATTTTTTTGACCAAATAAGCTATCCCTTACAGGGATAAGCCCTAAAAGGGCTGGTGAAAAAGCAAGGTCCAAATTAATTGAAATCTGATGAAAAATTATTGTAAATCGACATTTTCCTCCCTTTTGCTAACTATATTAATTGATTTATCGTTTGACAAAATTAAAAGTTATTCAAAACAAACACAATATATAGTAGTTGAAATATTTAATACGACACTATATATTGATTTTTGGGTTTCGCTATGATAAATTTAGGGTACTTGTTAAGCGAAACGGACATGTAAGGCTACATAAAGATTTTTGCGGCAGCAAGAACGGATCTTGAAACATATAAAGGAGAGGGAATTATGTCGGTTGTAATAAAAGAAGCTTTAAAGGTTGATCTAGAAAGGTTGAATAAGGATATTTCTTTATTTCCCCAGGTTCACCCTGTAACAGCTGATATGAAAATGGCGCATAAGGGAGTGTCCCGTCTAGTCATGCTTGACCGCTATTCTTTTAAGGATACTGAAAAAATCACACTCTCGGCAGGCGATTTCGTCGTGTTGACGATTAAGGAAGATCCGAAATTCCCGGCAAGGGGTCTCGGTTACATCGTGGAAATTGATTGGGAAACTAAAAAAGCCAAGGTATTGGTGGATGAAGAATTCCGTGGCGTATTGGATAATCCGGAAGAAATGGAGACGGGAATCGTAAACCGTCCGTTGGATATCATCGAAAAGCCGCTTGAAATATACTATGAACAAATTGCGAAACGTAATGCAACGGGATTGGCATCAGTGGAAGCCACGGAAGAAAAAAGAACGGAATGGTTCAATAAATTCTATGAAGAATTAAAGAACCTTAATTTTGTCCCGGCAGGACGGGTATTATACGGTGCAGGTTCCAATACGGACGTTACTTATTTCAACTGCTATGTAATGCCATTCGTACCTGATTCACGTGAAGGGATCTCAGAACATAGGAAACAAGTGATGGAGATCATGAGCCGCGGCGGCGGAGTGGGTACGAACGGATCGACACTGCGTCCAAGAAACACTCTGGCAAAAGGGGTGAATGGAAAATCCTCTGGTTCAGTCTCATGGCTTGACGATATTGCGAAACTGACGCATCTTGTTGAACAGGGCGGCAGCAGACGCGGGGCGCAAATGATCATGCTTGCTGATTGGCATCCTGATATTGCGGAATTCATCATTTCCAAAATGCAAAATCCAAGGATTCTGCGTTACCTAGTGGAAAACACTAAAGATGAAGCCATCAAGAAATATGCGACGGATAAATTGAAATTTACGCCGCACACGGAACAGGAAACGGCTATGTATCAAGGGATCATCAATTATAAGGAGATTCCTGGCCAAGGTGGATTTAGCGAGAAAATCATTAGGGATGCAGAAGAAAAGATCCGTACAGGTGGAACGTACAGTGTCCATAATTCTGATTTTCTGACGGGAGCCAATATCTCTATTTGCCTGACTAAGGAATTTATGGAAGCGGCGGAACAAGATGCGGAATACGAATTGCGTTTTCCTGATGTAGAGAGCTATAATGCCGAAGAAATGGCCATTTACAATGAAGAATGGCATAATGTCGGTGATGTTCGTGAATGGGAGAAAATGGGTCACAAAGTCCGTGTTTACCGTAAAATCCGAGCTAAAGAGCTTTGGAACTTAATTAATATTTGTGCGACATATTCTGCTGAACCAGGTATTTTCTTTATCGATAATGCTAATGAAATGACGAATGCCAAAGCATACGGTCAGCAGGTCGTTGCCACGAACCCTTGTGGCGAACAGCCATTGGCTCCATATTCAGTATGTAACCTTGCGGCAGTCAATTTGGCTGAAATGGCTGATAAAGATAGCAAAACGGTCAATTTCGAGAAACTTAAGCAAACCGTCGAAGTCGGTGTGCGTATGCAGGACAATGTCATTGACGCAACTCCTTATTTCTTGGATGAAAACAAAAAACAGGCACTGGGCGAGCGACGTGTTGGACTTGGCGTAATGGGTCTGCATGACCTGTTGATTTACTGTGAAACGGAATATGGCTCTGAAGAAGGAAATATCCTGGTTGACAAGGTGTTTGAAACGATTGCGACTACAGCTTACAGGACTTCCGTGGAACTTGCTAAAGAAAAAGGCAGTTTCCCGTTCCTGATCGGGTCAACGGACAAAGAAACCAAAGAGCTTAGAACACGTTTCACACAAACCGGATTCATGGAAAAAATGCCGGAAGATATTAGGGAAAGTGTTGCTGCACATGGCATCCGTAACTCTCATTTATTGACAGTGGCTCCTACAGGAAGCACAGGGACGATGGTTGGGGTATCAACAGGTCTTGAACCGTATTTCTCCTTCACGTATTTCCGCAGCGGCCGTCTGGGTAAATTCATTGAAGTGAAGGCTGACATTGTACAGGAATACTTGGACCGTCATCCGGAAGCCGATACAGAAGTGCTTCCAAAATGGTTCATTTCCGCTATGGAATTAGCTCCGGAAGCACATGCTGATGTTCAATGCATCATTCAGCGCTGGATTGACAGTTCGATCAGTAAGACAGTCAATGCTCCAAAAGGATATACTGTTGAACAAGTTGAAAAAGTATATGAACGTCTTTATAAAGGCGGAGCAAAAGGCGGTACAGTATATGTGGATGGAAGCCGTGACAGTCAGGTCCTTACGCTTAAAGCGGAAGAAAACCAAATGGACGAGCAGCTTGAAATGGATGAATTGACAGATGTGGAAGTTAAGAAGAAAGTTGTATTGGTCGATACGATAAATGAACTGCGTTCGACAAATGTTACAATTGGATCGGAAGTGGGTAACACTTGCCCGGTCTGCCGTAAAGGTGAAGTCCAGGAAATGGGCGGATGCAATACTTGCACGAATTGCGGAGCACAATTAAAATGCGGGCTATAAGCTGATGAAAGGGAAGGTCGTTAAGTATGCTGCAAAGCTATCTTAACGGCTTTTTTCAAGTAACAGCCTGTTCAGTTACATGGCAAAAGAAGACCGAATCCTCGTAAATTCGGTCTTCTTTTTGCGTTCAATCAACCATTTTCATTTTGCTGCCCTATCTCCTTTTCAGCTAGATATTGGTTGCCATCTTTCAAAACCGAAAATTCATCGACCGAGTCTCCAGGTATATTCCTTGGATTTGGATATTTATTATCTGTTTGGACGGTGATCGCTTGTTTCCCCGTTCCATTTGTCAAGAAGTCTCGTTTATTTGCCATATCGCATCTCCTTCATTTTGAATTTCCAAGTAAAAACAATCATGAGGCTAACAGAATATTGAAAAACTATCCTTATGAATTAGATTGTGTAGTTCGATTGAAAATATGAACAAATCGATAAAAGAATGGAGATCGAAATGAAACCATTTATGCCGCAGTTAGTATATATTGAGCCAAGGGCACTGGAATACCCGCTTGGCCGGGAATTAAAAAAGAAATTCGAAGATTTGAACATTGAAATCCGTGAGACTACATCGCATAACCAAATCAGGGATCTTCCTGGAGAAAATGATCTGCAAAAATATCGTGTCGCCAAATCGACGCTTGTGGTAGGAATCAGAAAAACATTGAAATTTGATTCTTCAAAACCATCTGCTGAATATGCCATACCCCTTGCTACAGGGTGTATGGGGCATTGTCACTATTGTTATTTACAGACGACACTCGGATCAAAACCATATATTAGGACATATGTGAATCTTGACGAGATTTTCGAGGCAGCCGAAAAATATATGGATGAAAGAAAGCCTGAAATTACCCGTTTTGAGGCAGCCTGTACATCGGATATCGTTGGAATTGACCATTTGACACATTCGTTAAAAAGGGCCATAGAATATTTTGGGAAAAGTGAATATGGGGTTCTAAGGTTCGTAACTAAATTTCATCATGTCGACCATCTGTTGGATGCTGAACATAATGGAAAAACGAGATTTCGCTTCAGTATAAATTCACGTTATGTGATAAAGAATTTCGAGCCCGGAACTTCGAGCTTCGAAGAAAGGATGGAAGCGGCACGTAAAGTGGCAGGTGCCGGATATCCCCTCGGTTTTATCGTAGCGCCAATATACCGTCATGAAGCATGGAAAGAAGGCTACCATGAATTATTCGAGCGGTTGAGTGAGGCGTTAAATGGGGTGGATATCCCTGACTTGACTTTTGAGTTAATCCAGCATCGGTTTACTGGCCCAGCAAAAAAAGTGATTCAAAAAAACTACCCGAAAACAAAATTGGAATTGGACGAAACAAAGCGAAAATATAAATGGGGCCGATATGGAATTGGTAAATATGTTTATCAAAAAGAAGAAGCTGCAGAATTGGAAACGACCATTCGAGGTTATATAGCGGAATTCTTCCCTAAAGCTGAGATTCAGTATTTTACCTGAATCAAGGGAATTTTCTATTTAAAACTGTCATAAATCCCTGAAATCCTGCTTAGAAATGTAAAGACCGGATTAGGGGAGGGCAGCTATGATTATTGACGGCGTTTTTTCCGGAGGCGGGATTAAAGGCTATGGTTTAGTGGGAGCCCTGCAGGAATTAGAAGAACGGGGATTTGTATTCCATCGAACAGCCGGTACAAGTGCGGGATCCATAATTGCAGCTTTCGTAGCAGCTGGGTACACAGGTAAAGAAATGGAAAAGCTTTTTCTTGATATAGATTTAAGCGGCCTGCTGGACAAAAGGCGAGGTCTATTGCCTATCCCGCTGGCCAAATGGCTCCTTGTATATTGGAAACTTGGCCTTTATAAAGGCAACGCACTGGAGACATGGGTCGCCGGTAAACTTGCTGAAAGGAATGTAGTCACCTTTAAGGATATTCGACCAAAATCCCTCCGAATCATAAGCTCAGACATTACAAATGGGAAATTGGTGGTATTGCCTGATGATTTACCGAACTATGGCATTGATCCGAGCACTTTTCCCGTGGCAAAGGCAGTAAGAATGAGCTGTAGCATTCCTTATTTTTTTGAGCCAGTCAAACTTGATGTCGGAAAAAGCAAGTCCCTTTTTGTTGATGGAGGTGTGTTAAGCAATTTTCCAATGTGGCTATTCAATTCAGATCATGTAAGAAAGGAAAGGCCGGTCATCGGCTTGAGGCTAAGTGTCGATGAGATATGGAAACCGCATGAGGTGGATAATGCGGTTGAATTGTTCTCCGCATTATTCAAAACGATGAAAGATGCCCACGATGCACGGTATATTTCCAAGAAACACGTCCATAATATCGTATTTATCCCGATGAAGGGAATTTCTGCAATGGATTTCAATCTGAATGATGAAAAAAAGGGTGAATTGATGAATCGGGGCAGGCAGTGCACAAGAGAATTCCTTAAAAAATGGACTTATTGATTATAAATAAAAAATCGGGCTCTTAAAAAGAAGCCCGATTTTTCTTTTTATTCTTTTTCCCTTCGATGACGGTTAAGTGACTATCCGTTTTCTTTCTCCATTTTATTTTCTTTGATGATTTTGCTGCTGAGAAGCTAGCCACATTGTCTTTTTTCGAAGTTCGGTTTTTTAGCCTTTTTTTCGATTGGCGGGCAGCCTTTCGGAATGCTTGCTGCTCTTTCTTAACTGGTTTTCCCTTTGTTAATCCGGTATAAATCATATAAATAATCCCTGCGACAATGGCTATTATGAGAATGTTTCTAAAAAAGCCAATCGGGTCATTAAATAGTCGGCTCATTAGTCCGAGGACTCCGAGGGCGATGATTCCGTATATCATGAAAGATATGAAACGTTTCAACAAAGACACCTCCTTAAGAGCATCATAAGCATTTTTAGCTTATTTTAAACATTATTAATGTAAAATATTTGAAAAAAAGTAAAGAGCATTCCCATAGTTAGTATATGATTTTCCATAATCAAAATGTGTATAGATGTTTTACACAATTACATCGGATTCTAAACTTTTTTCTGTCTCTTTTTCCATCCTTAACAGTTCCTGGAAGGATGCTAATGCGACTTCGACTTGGTCATCGGTAGGGGCTTTGGTTGTCAATAACTGAAGCCAAAGGCCGGGATAGCCAAGGTAACGGAGAATGGGAATATCCCTTACTTTGTTGGTCAACTGCAGTACCTCGAAGGCTATGCCAAGCACGACGGGGATTAACAAAACTCGATTCACGACACGGAGCCATAATGGATCGGTCGGAACGAGCATATAGACGAACATGCCTACAATGACTGTAAATAAAATGAAGCTGCTGCCGCAGCGATAATGAAGGCGTGAACTTGCCTGAACATTTGCTACGGTCAATTCTTTTCCACTTTCGAAGCAATTGATCACCTTATGCTCTGCTCCGTGATACTGAAAGACACGCTTGATCAAAGGCGTCATGGATACTACGTAAATGTATACCAGCAATAATATCAATTTGAACAAGCTTTCCATTAAAACCTGTGCCATATGGCCGCTGAATATGGGTTTTGTCAATTCGGCAAGAAAGACTGGAATCAAAGTGAAAAGCAACTTCCCGAATAGGAAGGAAAGAACACCGATTACGGCAACTCCCAGCCATACACTTATTTTGGAAGATTCTTTCGTTTCCTTTTTCTTTTCCAGCTTTTCCCCGTCTTCTTCTTCATACTGTTCAGTTGAAAAGTTTAGATGTTTCGAGCCGGTGGCACTTGACTGAATAAGTGATATGATACCGCGTAGAAACGGTACTTTTTTTAAGCGGTTGACAACAGGTTTCGATTCACGCGGTAGATGATAATATACAATCGTCGAATCTTTGCGGCGTACCGCTGTGACTGTGTGATGTTTGCCGCCGAACATGACGCCTTCCACTACAGCCTGCCCTCCATAAACGGGTTTTTGAACCTCAGACATTTCTACACCAACCTAATAGTTATTCACGTAGCTCTCTCAAGGGTGCTAACATGTTTATTATCAAGCATCACAAGGGTTTAAAGGCATTCCAATAAATTTGAATGGAGGCTTTAACCCAGCGAGTACTTTATGAATGTTGAATCACAGGAAGGTAGTATCCTGTGTACATTATAAACTTCAACAGAGGATGGGTATTTTCCTCTGAAAAAAGTAGATTATTTATGATTTAATCATACAGAATAAATCGCAAAACCTCTAGTGATTCTCCTTCCTAACAATAAAAAAAAATAGTTCTAATTAACAAAGGGCATACTACGTAGCGGAGGTGATTGATATGTCTTCTAATGAAAATGGACAAATTCAACAGGAATATCAAAGCATGTTAATCTACAATGTACTTGCCGTCGGTTTTGTTGGGGGGGCTTTAGCGAGTTTTATCGGGATCTTTGCCCATTATGTTAATTTTATGGATTTCAGCCCAAAATTCATACTAACTTCGTGGTCCAACATGACCTGGATCGATCATTGGCTCGGTACGGTAATGACCATAATTTTATTCGGAATTCTATCCGTGGGAATCGCTTTTATATACTATAGTCTTTTTAAAAGGGTGAAGAGTATTTTTTCGGGTATTCTTTTCGGAGTGGTCTGGTGGGCTTTGCTGGTGTTTGTCCTAAAACCGATGTTCGTCGATTTGCCAACCTTTTCTAAAATGTCAGCAAATACGGTTATAACAAGTATCTGCATTTTTATTATATACGGTCTTTTTATAGGGTTTTCTATATCATACGATCATCAGGAGTATATACGTCAAAAAAACAAAGCCGAGAAGCAGCAGGAAAGCTGATTGCTTCCTGGTTGTAAAAAAGTAGTAAGACAATTTGTAATTATGATAGAATGTTCATGGAAAGCATTCTTATAACATGAGCAGGTGTTTGATGATGACAAAAATTTTATTAATCAATGGTCCGAATTTAAATCGCTTGGGGAAGCGGGAACCTGCGCATTATGGATCCTCGACGCTTGCGGATGTGGAAGCGCAATTAATGCAGCAGGCTCAAGGGTTAAATGTGGAATTAACCTCTTTTCAAACGAACCATGAAGGAGCGATCATCGACAAGCTCCATTGGTCAGAGGATCATGGGATCGACGGGATTATCATTAATCCTGGAGCTTTTACTCATTATAGCTATGCGATTCGTGATGCAATAGCCGGAATTGATGTTCCTGTGGTGGAAGTGCATATTTCGAACATACATGCCCGTGAAAGCTTTCGGCATGAATCAGTGACCGCGGCGGTATCGGCGGGACAGATTGTCGGCTTGGGGATACACGGATATGAATTGGCTTTGCAGGCGATTACAAAGATTGCAAAGGGGAGAAATTAAATGAATAAACTATTGCGCTTAAGGGCCTCAATGGAAAAGGCGGGCATTGATGGTTTTTTGATCACCAGTACATATAACCGCCGATTCATGACCAACTTTACGGGAAGTGCAGGCGTTGTCCTTATTTCCCAAAAAGAAGCTAAATTCATCACTGATTTCCGATACGTGGAACAAGCGGGCAAACAGGCACCGGATTATGAGATCGTTCAACACAAAGGAACCATCATCGAAGAAGTAGGCAAGCAGGCTAAATCGATGAATATCGGCAAGCTGGGCTTTGAGCAAGAGCATTTGACCTATGCCACATATAAGGCATACGAAGCGGCCGTTGATGGTCAACTTTTGCCGGTGTCGGGTGTTATTGAGAATTTACGCTTGATAAAGACTTCATCAGAGATTAAGATATTAAAGGAAGCGGCTGCTATCGCTGATGCTGCGTTTACACATATTCTGGATTTCCTGCGTCCAGGGATCTCGGAACTGGATGTATCCAATGAACTTGAATTCTTTATGAGGAAACAAGGGGCAACTTCTTCTTCCTTCGATATCATTGTAGCATCCGGCATAAGGTCCGCACTTCCGCATGGAGTGGCTACGGATAAAATCATCGAAAAAGGCGATTTTGTCACATTGGATTACGGGGCATACTATGACGGGTATGTGTCTGACATCACTCGGACATTAGCAGTTGGCAAGCCAAGTGAAGAACTTATTAATATTTATGACATTGTTTTGGAAGCTCAACTGCGGGGAATGGCTGGGATCAAACCTGGTATGACTGGCAGGGAAGCGGATGCACTAACTCGAAATCTAATTGAAGAAAAGGGATATGGCCAGTATTTCGGTCATTCGACCGGACATGGAATCGGTCTTGAAGTTCATGAAGGTCCAGCATTATCCTTAAAGTCTGATATCATTTTAGAACCAGGTATGGCTGTAACCGTTGAACCGGGCATTTACTTACCGGGTGTAGGCGGAGTGCGGATTGAAGATGATACAATCGTTACAATAGAAGGTAACGAAGCACTTACTCATTCAACCAAAGAGTTAATCATTCTGTAAACATGTACATGTAGGAGGACAAATTTATGATTTCTGTAAACGATTTTCGCACGGGTGTTACAATTGAAGTAGATAATGGAATTTGGCAGGTTATCGAGTTCCAACATGTTAAACCTGGTAAAGGTGCAGCTTTTGTACGTTCTAAACTTCGTAACCTTCGTACGGGTTCGATCCAAGAGAAAACATTCCGTGCTGGTGAAAAAGTTGCTAAAGCGCATATTGAAAACCGCAAGATGCAATATCTTTATGCAAGTGGAGATAGCCATGTATTCATGGATAACGAAACCTATGACCAAATCGAATTGCCTGCTTCAAGCATTGAACGTGAACTTAAATTCCTTAAGGAAAATATGGAAGTGCATATCATGACTTTCCAATCGGAAACACTTGGGGTCGAGCTTCCGAACACAGTGGAACTTGAAGTGGCGGAGACTGAGCCGGGAATTAAAGGAGATACTTCTTCAGGCGGCACGAAATCAGCCGTACTTGAGACGGGCCTTTCGGTTCAAGTTCCATTCTTCATCAACCAAGGTGACAAATTATTGATCAACACTAATGAAGGTTCATACGTATCGCGTGCATAATTGTTAGGAGGCCGATATTATTTTCTCGGCCTTAAATTGTAGACAAAAAGGTTTCGGAATGGTCTTATTCCGAAACCTTTTTGATTTTTTATTGGATTAGACTTCATGATGACGTAGATGATCTGCTACTTCCATTTATTCTTGCCAAATAAGGTGTGTCACCACTTTCTGATAGTCCTTACTTACTGTACAAGCCATAAAAAAACGTAGGCAAACTCGTTTTCTTAAAATTTGCCTACAGACTGTAGACCGGGATAATTTCTCGGTCTTTTTTTGTTTTTTGATCCGGGAAGATATAAAAAATCAATAAAAGGTCTGTTTCTTTAATAGCCTGTCATCATTATGGGCTTGTCGGCATATATTTTATTGAAAGTGGTGTATACAGGAGGATTGTCAAAATGGAAACGATTCTTTCTTTTTTACCGAAAAAATTAAACGAGCAACTCCGGGGTATGACACCGATGATGATCGATAGGATGGAAGAGCTGCGAATACGGGTTGGAAGGCCGCTTGAGGTCATTGTAGGAGGGGAACCATACTTCTTTTCCTATGAAGTGACCCATCTGGATGCAGATCAATTATTAAATCAAATAGGTCAATTTTCGTTATATACACTTGAGGAAGAATTAAAGCGGGGTTATATAACCATAGCGGGCGGACATCGGGTGGGGCTTGCTGGGAAGGTGATCCTTGAAAATGGGTCGGTCAAAGCAATCAGGGATATATCCTCATTCAATATTCGGGTTGCACGTGAAAAAATAGGTGCAGCTGAACCACTCACTTCATATTTATATGACGGGGAATGGAAACATACTATGTTGATAGGTGCTCCGCAAACGGGAAAAACGACTATATTACGTGATATTGCAAGAATGATATCCAGTGGTAATGAAAAACGTGGCATTGCTCCTCAAAAAGTGGGGATAGTGGACGAGCGCTCGGAAATTGCCGGATGTGTTCATGGAGTGCCGCAGCTCGAATTTGGAACAAGGGTTGATGTGCTCGATGGATGTCCTAAAGCGGAAGGGATGATGATGATGATCCGTTCAATGTCCCCGGATGTATTGATCGTGGATGAAATAGGTCGTGCAGCCGATACGCAGGCTGTGCTCGAAGCGGTGAATGCCGGTATTAAACTCATGATAACCACACATGGCCATACTCTGGATGAGATTAAGAAACGACCTTTTATCGCCGAAATTTTAAAGCAAGACATCTTTGAACGTTTTATAGAATTACAGAGAAATAAATCCGGCAAGAGGGGCTACAAAGTCCTTGATGCAGCGGGGGTTCCCATTTTCTTGGGAGAAAGTGTGAACCCGCATGTTTAAGATTATAGGAGCAGCGATAATTATTATTGCAACGACATGGGCAGGTTTCGAAGCTGCGAAAAAATTAAGTATGAGGCCCCGTCAACTGAGACAGCTGAAAGTGGCCATGCAATCGCTTGAAGCTGAAATCATGTATGGTCATACACCTTTGAAAGAAGCGGCAAGGAAACTTTCCAAACAGATGGCCAAACCTTTATCCATCTTTTTCGATACATTTGCAAATCTACTCGAGTCAGGTGAGACCACCGTCAAAGAAGCATGGGATGATAGTTTGAAGAAAATATGGCAATCCCTTGCTTTACAACATGGAGAATTCGAAATTCTTTCACAGTTTGGGGAGACGCTTGGAAAAAGCGATAAATATCATCAGCAAAAGCAAATCATGCTAACGATGGCACACTTGGAACGGGAAGAGAGCGACGCACTCGACCGCCAGGGAAAATATGAAAAAATGATGAAAAGTCTTGGTTTTTTATCAGGGCTATTATTGATCATCTTGCTGATGTAGGAATATGTGGGGGGAATGAAAATGGGCATTGATGTGGACATCATATTTAAAATAGCGGGTGTTGGGCTAGTTGTGGCATTTCTTCACACGATACTCGATCAGGTTGGGAAGAAGGAATATGCCCAGTGGGTGACACTTTTCGGATTTATCTATATTTTATTCATGGTTGCTTCTGTTGTAGAGGATTTATTTCAAAAAATTAAATCTGTATTTCTATTTCAGTAAGGGAGGGATTCGCGATTGAAATCATAAAAATCGTGGGGATTGCCCTAGTTGCTACCTTTTTGGCACTGATCGTCAAAGAGCAAAAACCAAATTTCGCATTCCTGCTAGTCGTTTTTGTAGGATGCTCCATCTTTCTTTTTTTAGCTGACAAAATATACGAAATCATTTTAATGTTAGAAAAAATTGCAGTTAATGCGAATGTAAATACCGTGTACCTAGAGACCATCTTAAAAATAATCGGAATTGCCTATATTGCAGAATTCGCTTCTCAAATTACAAAAGATGCGGGGCAAGGTTCGCTGGCATCCAAAATAGAATTGAGCGGAAAAATCTTGATTCTTGCCATGGCGATTCCGATTTTGACGGTCATTATCGAAACGATTTTACAGATGCTCCCAAGTTAACGGATTACTCCTACTAGTCAATGAGGTGAATGTATGAAGCAGCGGATGCCTTACTTATCCATTCTATTCGTTTTACTCTTTTTTTTGCATGCATCTATTGGACAAGCTGCCGAAAATCCAGAAAATGGTGAAATCGATCAAGAGCCGATCATGCAGTCCGAACTGGTACAATCCCAAATAGAAAGGCTGGGTGTAGATGAGCTCAAACAATATTGGGATGACATCGTTACCGAATATGGAGGATTCTTACCGGAAAGCCAGAAAGGAAGCTTCATGGATTTTGTAAGCGGAGATAAGAAATTTTCGTTTGAGCAATGGATAAAGGGAATGACAAAATTCATTTTTCATGAACTGCTCGTGAATGGAAAGCTGCTGGGATCACTCATTTTATTAACCGTTTTCAGCATGTTCCTCCAGTCTTTGCAGAATGCTTTCGAGCAAAGCTCAGTAAGTAAGGTTGCTTATGCAATCGTTTATATGGTGCTGATCATTTTGGCACTTAACAGTTTTCATGTGGCGATGGAATATACAAAAGATACGATAGATTTGATGATTTCCTTTTTAATGGCGCTCATCCCCTTACTCTTGGCATTGATAGCCGCTTCAGGCGGACTTGTATCGGCAGCATTCTTTCATCCGGTATTGATGTTCTTGATGAATACAAGCGGCATCTTGATCCAGTTTGTCGTCCTTCCGTTATTATTCTTTGCAGCGATTTTAAGCATAGTCAGCACGCTGACCGAACATTACAAAGTGACTCAGATGGCACAACTTCTCCGTAATTTTGCCATCGGTATCCTTGGAGCATTCATGACCATATTCCTTGGTGTGATCTCCGTACAGGGAGCATCCTCAGCTGTAGCTGACGGAGTGACCATCAGGACAGCCAAATTCGTGACAGGTAACTTTATACCGGTAATAGGGCGCATGTTTACCGATGCAACGGATACGGTCATCAGTGCATCCGTCCTTTTGAAAAATACAGTGGGCTTGTCAGGCGTCATCATTCTCCTGCTCATTACCACATTTCCCGCCATGAAAATCTTGATGATTTCTTTTGTATATAAATTGGCAGCGAGTCTTTTGCAGCCTCTGGGCGGAGGACCTGTAATAAAATGCCTCGACATTATCAGTAAAAGCATGATTTATATTTTCGCTGCATTGGCCATCGTCTCACTCATGTTTTTTTTAAGTGTCACGGTAATTATCGCCTCTGGAAACATTACCCTGATGGTTCGTTAGAAAGGAGGAGGGCTTGGTGAGTTTTTTAGCTGGCTGGGTATCCAACATCATCATATTTGTATTGCTGGCTACTGTGATTGATATGCTTCTTCCGAATTCAACTTTACAGAAGTATGCCAAAATGGTCATCGGACTTTTACTGATTGCGATCATCATCACTCCTATATTGGGATTATTCAATATGGATTTCGACGATATTCTCACTGCGGCTACTAGCGAATTTCAGGATCAGGAAAAAAAAGATTTAGGAAATTTGACAGAAATGAAGAAAAAAGAAATACAAGCTACCCAGGGTGCATATATTTTAAAACAAATGGCTGTTGACTTACAGGCAGAAGTGGAAGAGGAGCTGATGGTGGATTATAACATGAAGATTAGTTCAATTGATGTAGGTGTCAAGAATGAGGAAGAGCCGAGTGTTGATGATCTGCAGAACATAACCATCTCATTGGAACAGGCAGAAGGGAAAGAAAACTCGGAGATAGAGGCAGTAGCGAAGGTTGATATCGATGCAGATAGCCCATCCACTTCGAATGATGCCAATCTGGATGCTGTCAAAAGGTTTCTGGCAACAAGTTGGTCCGTTGATGAAGAAATCATTGAAATCGCCGGGGAAAGGAAGTGACTGAGTATTGAACAAAGACAAAGGTCCATTATCCTGGCTGCAAAAACTATTAAATAAAGATCCTGACCAAAAAGAGCCTAAGGAAAAAAAACCTTCCCTGTATGTCTATGCTCTAATAGTTGTCCTTTTGGGAGCGGGAATCATGATGGCCGGGAATTTGTTAACCACCAACCAGACTGGACAAACACCTGAAGTGAAGACGGTATTCAACAATGATAAACAGCAGGATGATGAGGGGGATGTTGAAACATTCGGCCAGAAGAAATCAGAATTCAAGACAACAAAAGATTATGAAATATATCTTCAGAATGAAATGAAGGAAGCGCTTGAATCCATTGCAGGCGTCCAGGATGTAAAAGTCGTAATCTACGTCGATGCATCCGAGAAAAAAGTATATGAAAGAAACAAAGTCACCCAAAAACAAGTTACTGAAGAAACCGATCAGGAAGGCGGCAAAAGGACGGTTGAAGACACATCTGTTGATGAACAGCTAATTTTGGTCAAGAGCGGTGAAAAAGAGGGACCGATCATTTCGGAAACGAAAAAACCTAGTGTACGAGGAGTCCTGGTTGTCGCTAAAGGGGCCGAAAACATTCAAATAAAGAAGTGGATCATCGAGGCTGTCACACGCTCACTTGATGTACCGAGTCACAGGGTTTCTGTCATGCCTAAAAAATAAGGGGGAAAATCTACATGTTATTAAAAAAACAAACCGTTTGGTTATTGACTATGCTAAGTCTGGTCGTTGTGCTTTCAGTCTATTATTTAACCGCTCCTGAAGAAAATGCAGCCGATATGACGGCAACAGAGCAACAGGAAGAAAATAAAGCAGAAACTAAAACAGAGAACAAAGCGGATACAAAAGGGGAAAATAAAAGTGAAAAAGAAACGTCCAAAAATACAGAAGGTTCTTCTGTAACCATTGCATCTGGGGATGAGTTCGAATCGTTAAGGATGCAGATTGAAGATGAACGGGCGAAGCTGAATGAAGAATTGACTGCAAAGATGGGCAACACAGAACTATCAGCTGAAGAAAGAGACGAGGCTTATGCAAAAATCGAGCAATTAAGTGAAACGAAAGTAAAAGAAAATATCATCGAAAACTTAATAGTTGCCATGGATTATAATGCCGCACTGGTACGGGTGGATGGCACGGATGTAAAGGTGAGTGTCAAGGCAGATAAACAAACGAAAACAGAGGCCAATAACATTATCCGCCTCGTTAGGAAAGAAGTGAGCGATGCACAAAATGTAGTGGTCGATTTCCAACCGGAAAAGTAAATACACATACAGAAAAAGGTGCTGATACAGAACAGTTCAACATCATAAAAATTTGAAAGCCCCCTTAATAAAAAAAAAGGGGGCTTTTTATTATGTTTTTTTACTATCTTACAATCTGGAAACTTTAGAGGAAAAGTTTTTTTATGTCAATTGGCATAAGGAACTCCAATAAAAATGGTAATAATGATCATCCGTAATATTTTAGAAAAGTAATTGACATGTATATTATGGCTGATTTTCTATGAATGTAAAGCGATATTCAAGAGAATGCGTTAAGGCGCCACGGGTGAAAAATATTCACAATATTATAATAAAGGTGTAAGATAGAAGTATGGATAATAAGTTACAATTAATCTATCATTGAATTTGTATAAGCTAATATTGTATGATGTTAGAAGCTGGTCATAAACTTTTCAATTTTCTTAGGGAAACAATATTTTGAGAAAGTGAAATATCTGTTATAATACAGATGAGGTTTGTATTCAGTTTATTCGCATTCGCATAAAGAAAGCGGCTACTTTGTGCAGTATTGGACAAAGTAGGATAAGCTAAGGGTAGGGTTACATAAAATATATTGCCTCACAAACTCATATTAAATTAGACAAGGGGTGCCACAAAATGAAAGTGCAAGAAATTCGTGAAATTATTAAGCTGGTCGATCAATCAAATATCAGTGAATTCGTTTTTGAAAATGAAGGAACGAAAATTAAATTGAAAAAAACTGAAACGGGTACAGTATTACAACCAGTAGCTACTCCAGATGTTGTTCAAGCCAATGCAGCTGTAGAGGTCAAGCCCGCAGCGGCACCTGCCCCTGCAGTGCCGAAGGCTGTTGAGCAAGCAAAACCTGCTGCTGCCGCCACTGAACAGGAAAATTTACATAAAATCACTTCTCCGATGGTAGGGACATTCTACCAATCTCCTGCACCGGATTCACCTGCATACGTTAAAACAGGCGATAAAGTAACGGGGGATTCCATCGTCTGCATCGTGGAAGCCATGAAACTTTTCAATGAAATCGAAGCTGAAGTAAGCGGTGAAATCGTTGAAGTCCTTGTAAAAGAAGGGCAGCTTGTAGAATATGGTCAACCATTATTTTTAGTAAAGCCTGAATGAGGAGCTGTTTCTAAATGATTAAGAAGGTATTAATTGCCAATCGTGGGGAAATTGCTGTCCGAATCATCCGGGCATGCAAGGAATTAGGAATCGAGACTGTTGCAGTCTATTCAGAAGCAGATAAAGAAGCATTGCATGTTCAAATTGCGGATGAAGCATATTGCATCGGTCCAAAATTATCAAAAGACAGTTATTTAAATACAACGAACATTATCAGCACAGCCAAGAAAACGGGATCTGATGCAATTCATCCGGGATATGGATTCCTAGCTGAAAATGCCGACTTTGCTGAGCTATGCCGTGAATGCAATATCATTTTCATCGGTCCTAGCCCCGAAGCGATCAACAAAATGGGAACAAAGGATGTAGCAAGGGAAACCATGCGCAAAGCTGGTGTACCGATCGTTCCAGGTTCTAAAGGCATAATTAAAGATACGGATGAGGGTGTAGCCCTAGCTAATGAAATGGGCTATCCAGTCATCATCAAAGCTACTGCCGGCGGAGGCGGTAAAGGTATCCGCGTTGCAAGGACGGAAGAAGATCTCATTAAAGGCATTAACATCACGCAGCAGGAAGCCGCGACGGCATTTGGGAATCCTGGCGTATATATTGAAAAGTTCATCGAGGACTTCCGTCACGTTGAAATACAGGTCATGGCAGATAACCATGGCAACGCCATCCATTTAGGTGAGCGTGATTGTACGGTCCAACGACGTTTGCAAAAACTGGTTGAAGAAACCCCGTCACCAGCTTTGGATGGTGAAACACGTGCGGAAATGGGGCAGGCTGCAGTAACGGCTGCACTTGCCGTTAACTATTCAGGTGCCGGAACAGTAGAATTTATTTATGACTATGTGAATAGAAAATACTACTTTATGGAAATGAATACACGTATCCAGGTTGAACACCCAGTTACAGAAATGGTAACGGGCGTGGATTTGATTAAAGAACAGATCAAAGTTGCTTCAGGTAACAAACTATCGCTTTCACAAGAGGATGTCACTTTTAACGGATGGTCTATCGAATGCCGGATAAATGCGGAAAATCCAGAAAAGAATTTCATGCCATCTGCAGGTAAGATCCAAATGTATTTACCACCAGGCGGCTACGGAGTTCGTGTGGATTCCGCTGCATACCCTGGGTACTCGATACCGCCGTATTATGATTCCATGATCGCTAAATTGATCGTCCATGCATCGACTAGGGAAGAGGCGATCGAGAAGATGAAACGCGCCTTAGGTGAGTTTGTCATTGAAGGGATCAGTACCACAATTCCTTTCCATATTAAGTTACTTCAGCATGAACAATTTGTTTCCGGGGAATTTAATACCAAATTCCTTGAAATATATGATGTAATGAACTCATAATGTAAAGGAAGACAGGAGGTGCTTTTGAATGAGTGAAATGGAAGGCCAATTACTGGAAATGAATGATTATAATAGTGGGCTGGGCAAAGTGGAGATTGCGCCTGAGGTGATAGAGGTGATTGCGGGTATCGCTGCATCGGAAGTTGAAGGTGTTGCACATATGCGCGGGAATTTCGCTACGGGTGTGGTTGAAAAGCTTGGTAAAAAGAACCACGGTAAAGGTGTTAAAGTGGACTTAACGGGAGACTCCATCAAAGTGGAACTTTATTGTGTCATGAAGTTTGGTGTTTCAATTCCGAAAGTTGCTCAGGAAGTTCAAGATAACATTCGTGAAGCTTTGTTGAACATGACCGCTATCGACGCTGGTGAAGTGAACATTCATGTAGTGGGCATTGCGTTTGAAAACGCTAAACAAGAAGCGGATTACGAACAAGAAGTGTAAGTGGCTTCATTCGATTCACACCTGCAAAAACCCGGCAAAAAGCCGGGTTTTTGTTTTTTTGAATGTATACTGCGTGATACCCCTAATTTGGAGCCTGCTTATAATATTAAATTTAAATGAACATAATAAGGCGGTGTCTGGAAGTTTCCCTTTAATTCAAGGGTGATTTCTGTTAGAGTGTAAAAGGTGAAATATGAGCATGAAAGCTAGGCATGAGCTTTTTGACACTTTCAAAAAGTATGGGATTGTGTTGGCCGTTTATTTGGAAAGTAATCTTGAGATGTTATCTTGATTCAAGATATTGAGTCTTTTGGCCTTGATTTTAGTGGGATTTAGCTGGAATTTTAAAAAATATAGCGAAAATCTTAATATTTTTGAAAAAATGTTATTTAATGTTCGTTTGTTCTAGCATTTTCATATATAATAGTAGATGTTAAAGGAGTAAGATTATGAAAAGAAGAGAAGCCCGTGAAAAATCCCTTCAAGCACTATATCAGATAGATATTGCCAACTCGAATGCAGAAGAAGCAATGGAAAGCGTATTGGATGGTGCCCCAACTGATGAATATTTCAGGAAATTGGTAATGGGAATAACGGAAAATCGAGAACAAATCGATGGAATGATCAGGGACAACTTAGAGAATTGGACGTTGGAAAGACTGGCGAACATTGATCGGAATTTACTGCGGATCGCGGTTTATGAAATGGTTCACAGTGAAGATGTTCCTGTAAGTGTTGCAATGAATGAAGCTATTGAAATTGCTAAGAAATTCGGTGATGATCAATCGAGCAGCTTTGTAAATGCCGTTTTATCCAAAGTAAAGGTGAAAAGCGGCAGCTAAAGTTGCAGCCTTGGATTCTCACAGCAATTTCTTTAGCGAAATTAACTTGGGAGGAATAAACACATGTCAGCTCAAATCATTAATGGTAAAGAAATTGCGGAGTCAGTTAGGCAGGAAATCAGCAAGGAAGTTCAACAATTACGTGAAAAAAATATCGTCCCGGGTTTGGCTGTAATCCTGGTGGGTGACAATCAAGCTTCACAAACTTATGTACGCAATAAGCAAAAGGCCTGTGAGGACCTGGGCATGCATTCCGTATTGATTAAAAAGCCTGCGGAACTCTCGCAGGAGGAATTAATTCAGAGCATTGCTGAATTAAATCAGGATGACAGCATTCATGGTATATTGGTGCAGCTGCCATTGCCTGGACATATTCAGGAAAAAGCGATCATTGAAGCGATTTCGCCTGAAAAGGATGTTGATGGATTCCACCCGATTAATATTGGCCGGATGATGACGGGGCAAGATGCATATTTACCTTGTACTCCATATGGCGTCATGGTGATGCTTGAGTATATCGACTATGACCTTGAAGGTAAGCATGTTGTCATCGTAGGGAGAAGTAATATCGTCGGAAAACCAGCTGGACAATTATTTTTAAATGCAAATGCAACCGTTACATACTGTCATTCACGGACAAAGGATCTTGCCTATTATACGAAGCAAGCCGATGTCGTTGTGGCAGCTGTCGGAAAGAGGGACACGATCACGAGTGACCATATTAAAGAAGGTGCAGTCGTCATTGACGTCGGAATGAACAGGAATGATGAAGGGAAGCTATGCGGTGATGTGGCGTTTGATGAAGTGAAAAATAAGGCTTCATACATTACACCTGTTCCTAAAGGCGTTGGTCCAATGACGATTACGATGCTTATGAAGAATACGGTCAAATCTGCTCAAAAAGCACTTGAACAGAACGGGCAAGCATTAAAAAGCTGAAAAAAGCGTTAAATTATTTTAAAGAAGCGGACCTCTTGTTTTATAATAACGGGAGACCGCTTTTTTCCATTCATGGATTGATCAAGTTCAAGTGTAATCCATAGGCGGTTTTCTTTATATCCGATTTCCATCGGAAGGAGACATGATATGAGCAACCAACAATATTTGAGTGTGTCGGCTTTAACGAAGTACATCAAAAGGAAGTTCGATGCCGACCCTCATTTGCAAAATGTATACATAAAAGGTGAAATTTCAAATTTTAAACAACATACAAGCGGACATATGTATTTTACTTTAAAAGATGAGAAGGCCCGGCTTCTCTCCGTAATGTTTGCCGCCAATAATAAAGGGATGAAATTCCTGCCCGAAAATGGTATGAAGGTACTTGTTAAGGGCGATATATCATTATATGAAGCAGGGGGACAATATCAGCTTTATGTGAAAAGCATGGCCCCTGATGGTGTGGGGGATTTGTATCTTGCTTATGAACAGCTGAAGAAAAAGCTGGAGGCGGCAGGTTTGTTTTTGGCCGAACACAAGAAGCCGATCCCGCAGTACCCTAAATCTGTAGGTGTCATAACATCACCGACCGGAGCTGCATTAAGAGATATCCTGATAACCATCAAGCGGAGATATCCAATCGCCAGGATCATCGTTTATCCAGCCCTTGTACAAGGGAATAATGCCGCTAAATCGATTGCCAAGGCAATTACCATGGCTAACGCAAGGGCGGAAAGCGATGTTCTCATTGTCGGTAGGGGCGGAGGCTCCATCGAGGAACTATGGGCGTTTAATGAGGAGGTAGTGGCCGAATCGATTTATGATTCCGATATACCGGTCATTTCTGCTGTCGGTCATGAAACAGATTTTACAATTGCTGATTTTGTCGCCGATATGCGTGCTCCTACACCGACTGGTGCAGCAGAGTTAGCGGTTCCTCACTTGAATGAAATACTCGAACGCCTGATGAACCGCAAGAACCGATTGACCCGCTCCATTCAAGAAGCGGTGAATTTTGAACGGACCCGTTTGACCAGGATGGAGAGGTCTTATGCCTTCCGTTATCCACATAAAATGTATGAACAGAAGCTGGAACAGCTAGACAAGACGATGGACAGGCTAGGTAGGACCAGCACGCGATATTTCATGAAAAAGAGGGATGAGCTGAATCAGCTGAATGATATTCTGAAAAAGCAGCATCCTGAACAAGCGGTGAAAAATGCGAAAGATGAATTACAGCAGCATACAAAGGATTTACGGAGGGCCATGGAAGCCATCTATCGGCAAAAAACACAGCAGTTCGTCCATATAACAGCCACTCTATCTGCCCTAAGTCCACTAAAAATCATGGAACGGGGCTATGGTTTGGTTTTTGCTGAGGATGAGACATTGGTGAAAAGTACACAGCAAGTATCCAAAGGGGATAAGATAGCGGTTTCGATTAAAGATGGAACACTTGAATGTGAAATTAAAGAAATAAAGGAGCGGATTGAACCATGACAAAAAAACAGGAAGCTACGTTTGAAGAAGCGATGGAGAACCTCGAAAAAATCGTTGAGCAGTTGGAAGAAGGCGATGTGCCCTTGGAAGAAGCCATCTCCATATATAAACAAGGAATGGATTTATCAAGGCTTTGCCATTCGAAGCTTAAGGCTGTTGAAGATCAGTTGACTCAAATTTTACGCGAAGATGGGGAACTTGAAAACTTCGCTGTACAGGAGGAAGAATGACATGGGTACGGCATCCTTTGAAATGTTTTCTAAAGAATATAAGGCGGTTATAGAACGGGAAATTGTGGAATATGTCAATAAACTTAAAGCTCCGGCAGTAGTAAAAGAAGCGATGATCTATTCACTGGAGGCAGGTGGTAAACGGATTCGCCCGTTATTGGTCTTTGCGGTTCTGGAGGCCTTTGGAAAAAACTTGAGGATGGGGATTCCTGCAGCGGCTGCCATTGAAATGATTCATACATATTCTTTGATTCATGATGATCTTCCGGCGATGGATGATGATGATCTCCGCCGCGGAAAACCGACGAACCATAAAGTGTTCGGTGAAGCGGTAGCAATACTGGCAGGTGATGCGCTTCTTACATATAGCTTTCAATTGGTGACGGATATGATCGATCCCGAGGTGACGGCTGAAATGAAGCTGAACCTGGTAAGTGAAATTGCGAGTTCTGCAGGAGCCGAAGGAATGGTTGGAGGTCAAGTAGCGGATATGGAAGGTGAAAATAAACAGTTGACCCTTCAGGAATTGGAGTATATACATGAACATAAAACAGGGAAGTTATTGACTGCAAGCATCCTTTCCGGTGCTATATTGGCAGGTGCTAATGAAGAACAGCAATTCCATTTACGTGACTTTGCCTACCACCTGGGGCTTGCTTTTCAAATTCGCGATGATATCCTGGATATTGAAGGGTCGGTCGAGTTGATCGGCAAACCGGTTGGCAGTGATGTGGGGAATCATAAAAGCACATATCCATCTTTACTTACGCTTCAAGGGGCAAAGGAAAAGTTGGAACACCATATAGAGCTTGCCCATGCCGCTTTAGGAAAAACAACCTTACAAACGGGTTTGTTGAATGAACTAACTGATTTAATAGCGAACCGTAATCATTGATTGTGGCTAAATTTGTTATCAATTGAGGTTTTATGGTATACTCATTGTGCAAAATTATGTGAAAATCAAAATGAATTTTTTTATTGAGATACGTGATAAAATAGGTATAATAAGCCGCCGAAATCACCTGGGTGTTGGCGGCTATTTTTTAACTTAAAACCAATTTTTCGGTCTAGTCATCCATAGTCCTCTTTAATGAGGCTTTGTTTATGCTTACAACCGAAAATTACAGAAAGTGAGTGGTCCTGTTTGGATCTTCTATCTATAAAAGACCCTTCTTTTTTGAAGAAGATGAATAATGAAGAACTTGTCGAGTTAAGTGTGGATGTACGTAAATTCCTTGTGGAAAAATTATCGGTGACCGGTGGGCATATTGGACCCAATTTAGGTGTCGTCGAGTTGACTATAGCCTTGCATAAAGAATTCGACAGTCCGAATGATAAAATTTTATGGGATGTCGGACATCAATCCTATGTCCATAAAATCCTGACTGGCAGGGCTGGAGAGTTCGACACCTTAAAGAAATATAAAGGTCTTTGCGGTTTTCCTAAAATGATTGAAAGCCCCCATGATGTTTGGGAAACAGGTCACAGTTCGACTTCCCTTTCAGCTGCAATGGGAATGGCGGCTGCCCGTGATATCAAAGGTGAAAGCAGTTTTATTTTGCCTGTAATCGGGGACGGTGCACTAACAGGCGGAATGGCGCTTGAAGCATTGAATCATATCGGTGATGAAAAAAAGGACATGATCGTTATCCTGAATGATAATGAAATGTCCATAGCCCCTAACGTAGGTGCTTTGCACACGATATTGGGAAGATTGCGTACAGCAGGTAAATACAACTGGGCGAAAGATGAATTGGAGCTGCTTTTGAAAAAAATTCCTGCAGTCGGTGGGAAACTTGCAGCTACAGCTGAACGCTTGAAGGATAGCATGAAGTACTTATTGGTCTCGGGAATCTTTTTCGAAGAGCTTGGTTTCACATACCTTGGACCAGTGGATGGTCATAATTATGAAGAATTGCTGGAGAATTTAAGATATGCCAAGAAAACGAAGGGACCTGTACTGCTGCATGTCATCACGAAAAAAGGCAAAGGGTATTCACCTGCCGAATTGGATACAACAGGAAACTGGCATGGGACAGGCCCATATAAGATCGAGACTGGCGATTTCGTGAAATCCCCTAGTAAAGGTCCTGCTTGGAGCGCTCTTGTAAGCGATACTGTGAGCAGGCTAGCTCGTGACGATGAGCGGATAGTCGCGATTACACCTGCAATGCCCGTAGGATCGAAGTTGGTGGGCTTTTCTCAAGAGTTCCCAGAGCGTTTCTATGATGTGGGGATTGCCGAGCAGCATGCTGCAACTTTTGCGGCAGGATTGGCAACGCAAAAAATGAAACCCTTCCTGGCTATTTATTCAACCTTCCTGCAAAGAGCTTATGACCAGGTCGTTCACGATATCTGCCGTCAAAATTTGAACGTTTTCATAGGGATCGATCGTGCCGGATTGGTTGGTTCCGATGGTGAAACACATCAAGGCGTTTTCGATATTGCTTTCTTACGCCATGTTCCGAATATGGTGCTGATGATGCCAAAAGATGAAAACGAAGGTCAGCATATGGTCAATACAGCCTTAAACTATAATGATGGTCCGATCGCTATGCGTTTCCCTCGTGGAAATGGTTGGGGAGTTGCAATGGATACCGAATTAAAGCAGATTCCAATCGGTTCGTGGGAAGTTCTTAAAGAAGGAACGGATGCTGCCATCTTAACGTTCGGAACAACGATACCCATGGCTCTTGAAGCGGCAGAACTGCTGGAGAAAGAGGATTATTCAGTTAAGGTGATCAATGCCCGGTTCATTAAGCCTTTGGATGAGAACATGCTAAGCAGTCTCCTTGGTGAAAAGATGCCAATCTTGACAATAGAAGAAGCGGTTCTTCAAGGTGGATTTGGTAGCTCAGTACTTGAATATGCTCATGATCAAGGGTTTTATGGGGCAATTATAGATCGAATGGGAATACCTGATTATTTCATTGAACATGGAAGTGTCGATGAACTTCTTGAAGAAATCGGTTTAACGACTGAGACAGCCATCAAAAAGATTAAAATGATAACACCCAAAAAAGAAAAAAGGGCCTGACAATATGAAAGTGATGAAAGAAAGAGTAGATGTATTACTTGTAGAACAAGGCTTGGCCGATACACGTGAAAAAGCGAAGCGTATGGTTATGGCGGGCCTTGTCTACGCGAATGAAGAAAGGTACGAAAAACCGGGAGAAAAAGTGCCGGTCGATCTCGAGTTTACGATCAAAGGAAAAGTCATGCCTTACGTTTCAAGAGGCGGTCTTAAACTAGAGAAGGCATTAAGGGAATTCGATTTACAAGTGAATGGAAAAATACTGCTTGATATTGGATCATCAACTGGTGGGTTCACGGATTGTGCTTTGCAAAATGGTGCCATAATGTCTTATGCGCTTGATGTAGGTTATAATCAACTTGCCTGGAAGCTTAGGCAGGATGAGCGGGTAAAAGTAATGGAACGTACCAATTTCCGTTATGTTACACCCGCCGATCTCGATGGGGAGATGCCAAATTTTGCAAGCATTGATGTTTCTTTCATCTCGCTTACGTTAATTCTCCCGGTGCTAAAGACCTTGCTCGTCCCGGATAGCGATGTCGTTGCCTTGGTTAAACCGCAATTCGAAGCTGGGAAGGATCAAGTGGGTAAAAAGGGGATTGTCCGTGATCCCAAAATCCATAAACAAGTGTTGGATAAGATCATTTCTTTTTCTTTAAAGGAAGGCTATGATATTAAGGACGCCTCCTTCTCACCGATTACCGGCGGTGATGGAAATATTGAATTCTTACTTCATTTACACTGGCAAGGTTCAAAGGAAGATGGAGCGATATTGCTTTCGAAAACGGTTGATGACATCGTTGGGGAGGCCCATGCCCAATTTAAAAAAGAATAGCTAGAACTTTGTATGGGCTCCTTTGGCTGAATGGTTGGCTAAAGGAGCTTTTTAACTATACATTGTGCGTGATGAACTTGAATCATTTATCGGTTGATACATAAGATAGGTAAGTACAAATAAGAGACTTGTATTCATTTTTAGAGAAATAGTTGTACAATTGCATAAAAATCCGATAACATTAATATTAGCCACTTTCAAAAGCGGCCTATTTGCACGTACTGATGACCGAAGCAACCCCATAATGGGACAACTGCTTAAGCAAGAAATGAAAGTGATACCATTACCATTAAATGAGCAACAGTTGAGAAGAGGTGCTTCTACTTATGAATAAAGGACAACGACATATAAAAATAAGGGACATTATAACGAATAATGATATCGAAACCCAGGATGAGTTAGTTGAAGAATTGAAATTGGCTGGATACAATGTAACTCAAGCCACTGTTTCTAGGGATATTAAAGAGCTTCACCTTGTAAAAGTGCCTTTAACGGATGGAAGGTATAAATACAGTCTGCCGGCCGACCAACGTTTCAATCCACTTCAAAAATTAAAGAGAATCCTTGTCGATGCATTTGTACGCATTGACTCAGCCAACAATTTACTGGTCATGAAGATGCTACCGGGTAATGCACAGGCAATCTGTGCATTGATTGATAATTTAAATTGGCAAGAAATACTCGGGACGATCGGCGGCGACGATACTTGTTTAATTATCTGCCGTTCTGAGGAAGATGCAAAGATCATTTCCGGCAAATTCTTGGACATGCTCTAATAATGTTGTGAGGTGACCTAGTTTGTTAACAGAATTATCGATTAGGAATTTTGCGATCATAGACAGCCTGTCCGTTTCATTTGATAAAGGCTTGACGGTCTTGACAGGAGAAACAGGCGCAGGGAAGTCAATCATAATAGATGCCGTTCATCTTTTGGTTGGGGGACGTGGTTCTGCAGAGTTCATTCGGCATGGTGAGTCCAAGGCTGAAATAGAAGGATTATTCCAAATTGAAGATGAAAAACACCCGGTCTTTGACAAAGCGGAAGAGTTTGGCATTGATATGAATGATGGGATGGCGATACTTCGCAGGGATATCTCACTGAGCGGCAAAAGCGTTTGCAGGGTAAATGGAAAGCTTGTAACGATTTCCACCTTACGTGAGATAGGAAGGACGCTGATAGATATCCATGGTCAGCATGAACATCAGGAATTAATGGACGAACGACTCCATCTTCCGCTGCTCGATCAATTCGGCGGTGAAAAAATCGCATCTGCACTCACTGAATACCAAAAGCTATATAAACGTTATGAAACCGCTTCTAAACAATTGAATGGTTTGAGCCAAAATGAACAGCAAATGGTCCACCGCCTTGATTTGATTCAATTTCAATTCGATGAAATCCAAAAAGCTGATTTGAAATTACACGAAGATGAAGAATTGATGGAAGAGCGGAAGAAAATTAATAATTTCGAAAAAATCCATGAAGCGCTGCAAACCAGTTATAATGCTTTAAATGGTGAGCAGCATGCAATTGATTGGCTTTCCGTAGCCATGAATAATTTGGAGGAAGCGGCAGCGCTTGATGAAGGTTTGAAAAACAGCTCTGAAACCGTTTCAAATAGCTACTTCCTGCTTGAAGAGGCCGTGTCTAACATCCGTGACCAATTAGACTCTTTGGATTATGATACAGAACGAGTGGAATTCATTGAAAGTCGCCTTAATGAAATAAATCAATTAAAGCGGAAATACGGGCGGACCATCGAGGAAATCCTGGAATATGGGGCAGCTATTGAAGAAGAAGTCGAAAAGCTGCAAAATAGGGAAACCCATATAGCGAAGCTTGAAAAGGAAATGAAATCCATCAAGGCAGATTTAATTGTCGAAGCAAAGAATCTGTCTGAACTTCGCCAGAAATACGCTCAGCAGCTAACCAAAAAGATTCATCAGGAATTAAAAGATTTATACATGGAAAAGACAATTTTTGAACCCCATTTCCTTCAAACGGCCTACACATTCGATGAATTGTCAGATAAGGGCATTAATCAGTCAGGGCTGGATACAATGGAATTTTATATTTCCACCAATCCAGGAGAACCATTAAAACCTCTTTCTAAAATCGCATCTGGTGGTGAACTGTCCAGGATCATGCTGGCATTGAAAAGCATATTCTCCAAGCACCAAGGCATAACGTCCATCATCTTTGATGAAGTGGACACAGGTGTGAGCGGACGTGTCGCGCAATCCATAGCCGAAAAGATCTACAAAGTGGCAACTGGATCACAAGTACTGTGCATATCCCATTTGCCGCAGGTGGCAGCCATGGCGGATACTCACCTTTTCATAGCGAAAAATGTAAGGGCCGGACGCACGAATACCTCGGTAAAGCCGTTAATTGAAACTGAGAAAATAAAAGAAATTGGCCGGATGATTTCAGGAGTAGAGATAACGGATTTGACGAAACAACATGCCAATGAATTAATCCAGCTGGCCAAAAGGCTGAAAATTACATCTTGATGGGCCGGTAGGAAGATTAATTAAACGAATCATAAGCATTCATTGTAAAGCTATCCAAAAACGGATAGCTTTTATTTTTTGCACTTGTTATAAATGACTGTCATGAGGGCTAAATTAAAGGTGTAGCCATTAAGTTTCAGAGAGCGAGGAGAGTGAATGGATTGAAATTTATATGGATAAACAGGATCATCGGTGGAATTCTCCTTGTTTCGCTATTAACATTAGGGTTATACCAGCCATCTCGTGAATATTTTTTAATTCCAAATCATCTTGTACTATTTGAAGGAAGTCAATATAGTATTTCCAAATCATTGCCTGTTTCTGCAAAAACTTCGGGATCCAGTGATGGAATTTCGCTTCATGATGAACAAGCTTCGATTACGCTTGGTGCTGAAAAACCAGGTACGAATGAAGTGTTACTCGATGTAGCAGGCTTGCCTGCCAAAAAGGTCGACATCAGGGTGTTAAAAGACTTTAAAGTCATGCCTGGAGGCCAATCCATTGGAGTGAAGCTTAATACTCTTGGGGTGCTTGTAGTAGGTCATCATCTTATTGATACTGCGCAGGGGAAAAAATCACCGGGAGAAAAAGCGAAAATTGAAATCGGTGATATTATTACAGAAATCAATGGTCAGACGATAAAGAAGATGGGGGATGTAACCCCTTTTGTTCAGCAGGCAGGCGAAAAGGGTAAGGCGTTGAATCTTGTCATTAACCGTGATAATGAAGTGCTTCACAGTACCCTTTTACCTCTAAAAGATAAGAATGAAGGAACATACAAATTGGGTTTATATATCCGTGATTCGGCAGCGGGTATCGGAACGATGACGTTTTATCATCCGGATTCAAAGAAATATGGGGCGCTGGGACATGTCATATCCGATATGGATACAAAAAAGCCGATTGTTGTTAAGGACGGACAGATTGTTCAATCGACGGTCACATCCATCGAAAAGGGAAGTAATGGTGATCCCGGAGAAAAATTGGCACGCTTTTCTTCTAATAAAGAAAAAATAGGAAATATCAATCGCAATAGTCCCTTTGGAATTTTTGGGAAATTAAATCAAGACTTTAAAAATGGAATTAACGATAAGCCACTCCCCATCACCCTTTCCCATGAGGTAAAGGAAGGACCAGCAAAGATCCTTACAGTGGTGGATGGTTCTGAAGTGGAGGAATTCGATGTCGAAATCGTCAGTTCCATACCACAGAAGTTTCCTGCAATTAAAGGAATGGTCTTAAAAGTGACGGATAAAGAATTGCTGCAAAAAACAGGTGGGATCGTTCAAGGTATGAGCGGCAGTCCTATCATACAAAATGGGAAATTAATCGGTGCAGTTACCCATGTATTCGTTAATGATCCTACAAGTGGGTATGGAGTCCATATCGAATGGATGTTAAACGAAGCCGGTATCAATATATACGACAAAAATAATTATGAAAAGGCAAGCTAAGAATCCGGGTATCCTTTAGGATGCCCTTTTTTAATGGAAAGTACTGGATACCATAGGTTTTCGGTAGGAATTAATTTTGTTTTCTTCAAAAAATAGAGGTTTTTTTGAAACGATGTGATAAAATGATAACGATATGAAGATTTTTCGACAATCGCTTTATTCGAATAGCAAACGAAGTCGAAAACAAGAGATATCCGGAGAATAATATTGAATTCCTTATATTTTTTCAAAAATAAAAGGAATTTAGTTTCCATTGTCGAAAAGTTCAATTACAATAGAATTTAGTCATATAGAAAAAAAGACCAATTGTAGTTGAGGAGGAAATCAAGCGTGAAAAAAATTAAGGTGTGCGTTGTAGATGATAATAGAGAACTTGTTGGCCTTCTGGAAGAATACATTTCTGCACAGGAAGACATGGAAGTAATTGGGGTGGCACATAACGGTCAAGATTGCCTGGGGATGCTTGAAAGCGTTGATCCGGATATATTGATCCTCGATATTATCATGCCTCATTTAGATGGATTAGGTGTACTTGAAAAACTTCGTGAAGTAAAACGGGGTGCTATGCCTAATGTGATTATGCTTACTGCCTTTGGTCAAGAAGATGTAACGAAAAAAGCTGTTGATTTGGGTGCGTCTTACTTTATCCTGAAACCATTCGATATGGAAAACCTGGCCAATCACATACGTCAGGTAAGCAGTAAGGGGCAGGCGGTTTTAAAAAATCATAGTCAATTTAGCTATCGTCCACAAAATGAATCCAAGCCGAAGAACCTTGATGCCAGCATCACGAGCATCATTCACGAGATAGGAGTCCCTGCACATATTAAGGGCTATTTGTATTTAAGGGAAGCGATATCAATGGTATATAATGATATTGAATTATTGGGTTCTATCACCAAAGTTTTATATCCGGATATCGCAAAAAAATACAATACTACGGCCAGCCGTGTTGAACGTGCTATCCGGCATGCGATCGAAGTGGCCTGGAGCCGTGGAAATATAGAATCCATATCATCTCTTTTCGGATATACCGTAAGCATGACAAAGGCAAAACCTACAAATTCCGAATTCATTGCCATGGTTGCCGATAAGCTGCGCCTCGAACATAAAGCTTCTTGACAGGGGTAGGGGAAAACCGGTTGTAAGGATTCAGGGTAACAATGGACCATATATAGGCTAGAGCCGCTAAATATAAATAGGAACTCTCCGTCTGGGGATAAAGGACAGGAAGAAGTTGCTTCTTGATTTTTTCTAATCGGCAACTTCAAATTTTTTATGCCGGTTAAAAAAAATTAAACGCCTTTTATTTATTGGATTTTGAAGGAAATCCCATAAATAAAAGGCGTTTTTGTTTGGTCGAAACAGCGGTTCAAATCATTTTTACCTTTTAAATAGATATGACTGTGCGAATAGGAGTAGGTAATGAATGATTTATGATGAAAATGAGCATTTTGTATGAAGCGGATAGAGAAAGGACGATAAACGGAAGTCCACCATGGACTTGCCCAAATCAAATGGTGAAGGGGAAATTACTTCCCGGATACCCGGTTGTAAATCAAAAGCTTGGGAGAGAAATTAAGTGTTTTGAAGAAAAGGAACATTCCATGCAGAAAATAATCACCTGCATTTTGATTGAAGGATTGATCTAGTTGAAAATAATTTGCTTTTTCTATTCATAAAATGGGGATATAACACTTATTGTGAGAGGCGGCGTTTCATCATGACTTTAATCTTTGCGCATCGAGGCTCAGCAGGAACTCATCCGGAAAATACGATGTCGGCGTTCAAAGAAGCTGCCCGTGTCGGGGCGGACGGAATTGAAACGGATGTCCAGCTCTCGAAAGATGGAGAAGTGGTCATCATTCACGATGAAAAGCTAGATCGGACCACGAATGCCTCGGGGTATGTAAAAGACCGGACCTTGATGGAGTTGAAAACACTTAATGCTTCTGCAACCCATAAGGGTAAATGGGGTAAAGAAAAGATTCCGACGCTTGAAGAACTATTTATATGGCTTTACGAAAATCAGCTTTTTTGCAATATTGAATTGAAAAATACCCTTTTTCTGTATCCAGGCTTAGAAGAGAAAGTCATCAGGCTCATCCGTACTTACGAAATGGAGGAAAGGGTGATCCTTTCTTCCTTCAATCATTACAGTTTGGTCCATTGCCATCAATTGGCACCGGAATTGGAAACCGCACCGCTTTATAGGGATGGTCTATTCATGCCGTGGATATATGCCAAGGCAATAGGCGGAAGTGCAATCCACCCAAATATCCGGGCTGCCCCTGATGCACTAATTCAAGCATCGGTGAGTATGGGTGTTCCTGTACGGCCATATACCATTAATAAAGAAGCCGAGATGAAGCGGTTATTCAAACTGGGATGCAGCGGCATCATTACCGATTTTCCCGAGGCAGCCGTACGGATTAGAGAAGGATTGAAATCAAAATAAAAAAAGAAGGTGCCATATGATATATGGCACCTTCTATTTGCGTTTAAAATTTAGTGAATCTGCTTTGGACCTTATTTTGTTTTCGGTCTCGATGAAGGATGAAGCCGGCGATAAAGGCTACTCCGCCAATCGTAATGAGCAGTCCGATTAAAAATTGCAGCCAAAGGACTGGGTAGGGAGGCTGTAAAATACCGAACACCATGTCCCTCATTATTTTTATGCCATATGCAGCAAAGGCACCGGGTATAAAAAGAATCAAAAAAGCGATTAAACGTTTCATGCGGTCAAATCCCTTCCGAAAATTCCGTCTTTAAAAATGATAAAGGATATAAATTATTTGTCAAGTTTCGGGAATCTAGATAATGACTGGGAGTTGGTGATTGTTTTTAAAGGGTACCGATATGGTAAAATGGTTGGGAGCATGAAAGAAATTGCAGGGAATATTTATATCTTAAGGGGGATGGCTCATGCAAAAGGTCATGATAGTAGGGGGAGGAGTGGGAGGGACAACCGTGTTGAAACTCCTATCGGAAAGTGAAGTATTCGCCATTGTTTGTATGGCTGATACGAATGAATCCGCTGAAGGGATGCTTGCTGCCAAGGAAAGAAGGATTCCTACAGTGACTGATTGGAGCATGGGATTGAGGCGGGATTTGGACATCATTTTTGATACCACCGGAGACCCATCTGTCTATAAAAAGATAAAAAGGGAAATGGGCGAACAAACGATTCTCATTCCTGGAAGTGTCGCCCTCATTATGACTAAGTTGTTTGAAGAGAAAAGTCGTTTAATAAGTAAATTGGAGAATACCTCGGCAAAAATGGATTTGATCCTTAATACGACCAGTGAAGGAATGGTGGTGATTGATCATGAGGGATACATAATCATGTTCAATGATAGTGCGGAACGTGCTTCTGACATAAAGCGCGAAGATGTGATAGGCAGACATATCAAAGATTTCATCCCTTCAACTGGATTGCTGCGAGTGATGGAAACGAACCAAAAAGAAATAAATCAGGAAATCACCCTTAAAAATGGGATGGAACTCATAACGACAAGGATACCTCTCGTGAATGCCGATAAGGAAATCATAGGGGCTTTTTCCGTGTTTAGGAATAAAACGGAAGCTGTACAATTGGCAGAGCAGATCACTGATTTAAAAGAGATACAAACGATGCTCCAGGCGATCATTCAATCCAGTGATGAAGCCATTTCTGTTGTGGATGATCAAGGAAGGGGCCTATTGATCAATCCGGCATATACTAGAATCACCGGCTTAACAAAGACCCAAGTGATCGGTAAGCCGGCTTCCATCGATATTTACGAAGGGGAAAGTATGCATATGAAAGTGCTTCAGACAAAAAAACCTGTTCGGGGTGTCAATATGCGTGTCGGCCCAAAACATAAGGAAGTGATCGTGAATGTTGCTCCGATCATTGTAGATGGGTGCCTGAAAGGGAGCGTTGGGGTCATTCATGATGTATCGGAAATTCAAGCCTTGACCAACGAACTGAATCGGGCAAGACAAATTATCCGGACATTGCAGGCAAAGTATTCCTTCGATGATATAATTGGGGATTCCGAAGAGATGAAGCTCCCCATTGAACAGGCGAAATTATCGGCAAGAACACCTGCTACTGTCTTATTAAGAGGGGAATCAGGGACTGGCAAAGAGTTATTTGCACATGCGATACATAATGCGAGCGATAGGAAATTCAATAAATTCGTACGGGTAAATTGTGCGGCCATCTCGGAATCATTACTTGAAAGTGAACTGTTCGGTTATGATGAAGGAGCCTTTACTGGGGCAAGCAGGGGGGGGAAGGTCGGTTTTTTTGAAGAGGCAAATCAAGGAAGTATCTTTTTGGACGAAATTGGTGAATTGCCAGCCAACATCCAAGCTAAATTACTTCGGGTATTACAAGAAAAGGAAATCATCAGAGTGGGGGGGACGAAGCCGATCCCCATCAATGTCAGGGTGATAGCCGCCACGAATATCAACCTGGAACAGGCCATCGCAAACGGATCATTCAGGGAAGACTTGTATTTCAGGCTGAACCGCATGCCTATTTTCATTGCGCCTTTAAGAAAGAGAAAAGAAGATTTGAGGGAATTGGCGGAGCATTTGATCAATAAAATCAATCAGGAGTATGGACGGAGCATAGAGGGAATTACAGCAGCAGCTATACATAAAATGCAAATTTACAACTGGCCTGGTAATGTGAGGGAACTGGAAAATATCTTAGGACGGGCAATCATTTTCATGAAATTGAATGAGACGGTCATTGATATACAACATATTCCGGATTTTATCGAAGAGATTCCATTAAAACAGGAGAAATTATTAATGAAGCCTTCTGGCTACGTATCGGGGAAACCGCTCTCGGAGATAATAGACCAGTATGAAGCAGAAATCATTCAGCAAGCGTTCCATACTCACAAGGGAAATAAAACGCTTACGGCAAAAGCGCTGGGGATTTCAGTTAGAAATCTATACTATAAAATGGAAAAACTAAAACTATGAAGATTCTTGCATGCAAATAACTGCGTACCGTGAAAGAAATTGCGTGGAATTTTCTGATTTGTTTTAATTTAAGCGAGACTCCACTTCTGACATGAAATTTTTTTGAATTTGTTATAGGCTATAGTTGCCCAACATATTAACCATCATCTCCTTTATTTGGATATAAACGCTCTCAATATGTATTTTATTGGCATGTTATTTGCATATTTAAAAAGTGCATGGATTTTTCAAGGGAACCATTCCCCATGGGGAAAATATCATGTTAGTAGCGGATTTTATTTAAAATGAACGTAGTAACAAGTAAGAATGAGGAGTAATTCAGTGTCCTCATATCTGATATGTATTAAAACATCTAGGGAGGATTCCTTTATGGAAATTTTTAAATATCTTGAAAAGTATGATTACGAGCAATTGTTATTCTGTCAGGATAAACAATCGGGTTTGAAAGCGATTATTGCCATTCATGATACGACATTAGGGCCTGCGCTTGGAGGCACCAGGATGTGGACGTATGCATCTGAAGAAGATGCCATTGAAGATGCCTTAAGGCTTTCAAGAGGAATGACATATAAGAACGCAGCTGCCGGCTTGAATTTAGGCGGGGGAAAAACCGTCATCATCGGTGATCCCCGGAAGGATAAAAATGAAGAAATGTTCCGTGCATTCGGAAGGTATATCCAAGGGCTGAATGGTCGTTATATAACAGCGGAAGATGTAGGCACAACGGTTGAGGATATGGATCTCATTCATGAGGAGACGGATTTTGTCACTGGGATTTCCCCTGCATTCGGTTCTTCGGGGAATCCTTCCCCTGTAACTGCTTATGGGGTATATCGCGGTATGAAAGCTGCTGCAAAAGAAGCATTCGGAACTGATTCCTTAGAAGGCAGGGTGGTTGCGGTCCAAGGCGTCGGGAACGTTTCTTATAATTTATGCCGTCACCTTCATGAGGAGGGCGCCAAACTGATCGTTACGGATATCAATAAAGAAAGCGTGGCCCGTGCGGTTGAATCCTTTGGTGCGACAGCAGTCGATCCTGGCGAAATTTATGGAGTGGACTGTGATATCTATGCACCTTGTGCATTAGGTGCTGTCATAAATGATGATACAATTAATCAAATCAAGGCGAAGGTCATTGCAGGTGCGGCCAATAATCAATTAAAGGAACCTGTTCATGGCGATCAAATTCATGAAAAAGGTATTATATATGCTCCTGACTATGTAATTAATGCAGGTGGAGTCATAAACGTGGCAGATGAGCTTTTAGGGTATAATCGGGAAAGAGCCCTTAAAAAAGTGGAAACGGTTTATGATACAATTGAAAGAGTCATCGAGATTGCAAAACGTGATCAAATCCCGACCTATAAAGCGGCGGATAGGATGGCAGAAGAGCGAATTGCTCGCATGAGGAATTCAAGGAGCCAATTCTTACAAAATGAAAAACATATCTTGAATGGAAGAAAATGATTGTAATTTACAAGATATAGATTCCTGTGTTTTTTTAAATAAACACAGGAATTTTCAACATGGATAACGTAATAAACATAGGGCAAGTAAAAATGGTGACAAATAGTATGTATTTTGTGAGGAGGAGTGGTTTTGGCTGAAGAATTTGACCTCGTTATCCTCGGAGGAGGAACAGGAGGATATGTGGCGGCAATAAGGGCTGCTCAATTAGGATTGAAAACGGCTGTCGTGGAGAAAGGCAAGCTCGGCGGAACGTGTCTACATAAAGGCTGTATCCCTTCTAAAGCACTTTTAAGGAGTGCGGAAGTTTATCAGACTGCAGTGAAAAGTGAGGAATTCGGTATTGTTACCGGGGATGTAAAGGTAGATTTCCTCAAGGTACAGGAAAGAAAGAATAAAGTGGTCGACCAACTCTATAAAGGTGTCCAGCATTTGATGAAACAAGGAAAGATAACGGTTTATGAAGGGTTAGGGCGTATACTTGGTCCTTCTATATTTTCACCGATGCCTGGGACAATTTCCGTGGAAATGAATAATGGCAGTGAAAATGAAATGCTCATTCCTCAGAATGTCATCATTGCTACCGGTTCGCGTCCGAAGACACTTCCCGGTTTAACGATTGATGGGGAATTGGTGCTTACATCGGATGAAGCTCTAAAGCTTGAGAGCCTGCCAAAATCAATGATTATTGTTGGCGGTGGAGTTATCGGCATTGAATGGGCTTCGATGCTCAATGATTTTGGTGTGGATGTGACAGTACTGGAATATGCAGATAGAATCATCCCGACCGAAGACCATGACATTTCCAGTGAAATGCTTCGTCTCCTGACGAAAAAAGGCGTCAAATTCGTTACAGGTGCGCAGGTATTGCCTGAAACCCTGAAAACGGATGGTTCAGTTTACATTTCTGCAGAAGTCAAAGGTTCTGTGGAGGAATTCACAGCTGAAAAAATGCTGGTTTCCGTAGGCAGATCAGCAAATGTTGAAGGGATCGGCCTAGAAAATACGGAAATTGTTAAAGAAAAAGGCTTTATTGAAACCAATGACTTCTTCCAAACGAAGGAATCACATATCTATGCCATCGGTGATTGTATTGGCGGTCTCCAATTGGCTCACGTTGCCTCCCATGAAGGGATTACGGCCGTTGAACATATCGCAGGCCAACAACCGGAACGGCTGGATTATTCGCTCATTTCCAAATGTGTGTATTCAAGTCCTGAAGCTGCAAGTGTCGGTTTGACTGAAGAACAGGCAAACGAGGAAGGTTATGACCTTAAAATTGGGAAATTCCCATTCCGTGCAGTTGGCAAGGCCCTTGTTTTCGGGGAAGCGGATGGCTTTGTCAAAATCATCGCCGATAAGGGAACGGATGATATACTGGGCGTTCATATGATCGGACCACATGTTACGGATATGATTTCAGAAGCGGGACTTGCAAAAGTGCTTGATGCGACACCTTGGGAAATAGGCAAGACAATCCATCCGCACCCAAGTCTTTCTGAAGCAATCGGAGAGGCGGCCCTTGCTGTCGATGGACGTGCCATTCATTCATAAAGAATAAGGTCAGGAGGTTTTATGATGGTAGAAAAACGTCATGAACAATTAGGCTTAAATGAGGAAACGGTTTTAGATATGTACCGGACAATGCTTTTGTCACGCAGAATTGATGAGCGCATGTGGCTTTTAAACCGATCCGGGAAAATTCCCTTCGTGATTTCCTGCCAGGGGCAGGAAGCTGCACAGGTTGGGGCTGCATTTGCCCTTGATCGGCAGAAGGATTATGTACTGCCTTATTATCGGGATGTCGGTGTGGTACTTACTTTCGGAATGACGGCAAAGGACTTGATGCTTTCAGGTTTCGCGAAAGAGGAAGATCCCAATTCAGGCGGGCGCCAAATGCCTGGTCATTTTGGTCAAAAGGAAAATAGGATCGTCACTGGTTCATCGCCTGTAACGACACAGGTCCCGCATGCTGTTGGAATCGCCCTTGCAGGGAAGATGGAAGGTAAGGATTTGGTGACATTCGTAACGTTTGGGGAAGGTTCATCCAATCAGGGCGATTTTCATGAAGGGGCCAACTTTGCAGGTGTGCATAAGTTACCGGTCATTTTCATGTGTGAAAATAATAAATATGCGATTTCCGTTCCTATTGAGAAACAGCTTTCGTGTGAAAATGTTTCCGACAGGGCGATTGGCTATGGGATGCCTGGAATAACGGTGGATGGCAATGATCCATTGGAGGTGTATGCAGCGGTGAAAGAAGCGGCTGACCGTGCACGAAGGGGAGAAGGCCCTACACTTGTAGAAACCGTTTCATATAGGCTTACGCCTCATTCAAGTGATGATGATGACCGAAGCTACCGGACTGCGGACGAAGTGGCCGAAGCCAAAACGAAGGATTCCATATTGACATTTGGAGCGTATTTAAAAGCAGTGGGAATCATGGATGATGACCTTGAGAAACAAATGAATGATGAAGTCATGAAGATAGTCAATGAAGCAACCGATTATGCTGAAAATGCTCCATATCCGAAGGCTGAAAGTGCTATGAATCATGTGTATGCACAAAAGTAAGGGGGTAATAGAATGCCAGTGATTTCTTATATAGATGCCGTGACAATGGCAATGAGGGAAGAGATGGAACGTGATTCCCGTGTATTCGTATTGGGAGAGGATGTAGGAAAAAAAGGTGGGGTCTTTAAAGCCACTAATGGTTTATACGACCAATTCGGTGAAGCCAGGGTCATCGATACACCGCTCGCTGAATCTGCAATTGCAGGAGTGGGAATCGGGGCCGCCATGTATGGACTTCGCCCGATAGCTGAGATGCAATTTGCTGATTTCATTATGCCTGCCATTAACCAAATTGTTTCAGAGGCAGCCAAAATTAGATACCGTTCTAATAATGACTGGAGCTGTCCCATGGTAATCCGTGCTCCGTATGGAGGAGGGATTCATGGAGCTCTTTATCATTCACAATCGGTTGAAGCGATCTTTGCCAATCAGCCGGGCTTGAAAATTGTGATGCCCTCCACTCCGTATGATGTAAAGGGTTTGCTTAAAGCTGCCATTCGTGATGAAGACCCAGTGCTTTTCTTTGAACATAAACGCGCATACCGCTTGATCAAGGGTGAAGTACCGACTGAAGATTATGTTCTTCCCATCGGTAAGGCAGACGTAAAAAGGGAAGGGGAAGACATTACTGTCATCTCTTATGGCCTTTGTGTGCATTTTGCCCTGCAGGCAGCGGAAAAATTAGCTGCAGATGGAATTTCTGCACATGTTCTTGACTTGCGTACGGTCTATCCGTTGGATAAGGATGCTATCATAGAAGCAGCTTCTAAAACGGGGAAAGTATTACTGGTTACGGAAGATAATAAAGAAGGAAGCATCATGAGTGAGGTCGCAGCCATCATTGCCGAGCATTGTCTTTTTGATTTGGATGCCCCTGTAAAACGATTGGCCGGACCTGATGTACCTGCCATGCCATATGCGCCTACGATGGAAAAACAATTTATGGTGAATCCTGATAAAGTGGAAAAAGCAATGAGGGAATTGGCCGAGTATTAATGACTGTTAAGAAGGAGGAACGAATTATGGCTATGGAATTAATGAAGATGCCTCAACTAGGCGAAAGTGTCACAGAGGGAACCATCAGTAAATGGCTTGTGAAGCCTGGGGATCATGTCACGAAATACGACCCGCTAGCTGAAGTGATGACGGATAAAGTAAATGCTGAGGTTCCTTCTTCCTTCACCGGCATCATCAAGGAATTGAAAGCGGATGAGAATCAAACATTGGCAGTCGGGGAAGTCATTTGCTCGATTGAAGTTGAAGCGGCAAAGACGGATAACGGACATGCTGGGCAAGTTTCTCAAAATGAGGAAAATGTTGATGTACCTGTTACAAGAGATGTGCAGCAAGCTTCTGCAGAAACATCAAGGAAAGCCCGCTATTCGCCAGCTGTGTTAAAACTTTCCCAGGAGCATGGAATCGATCTTTCAAAAGTTAAAGGAACGGGGAATGAGGGACGGATCACCCGTAAAGATTTACTGAAACTTGTTGAATCAGGGAATCTTCCTAAGGCGGATGAGCCTCCCGCAATATCCGATTCGGCTCCTGTTGAGATCGCCCCTCAAGTTAAACGTCAAACCAGTCCGGTACCTAACGTGCCGACTGCGGCTGGGGACAAGGAAATACCTGTTACCGGCATCCGTAAGGCAATTGCGTCCAATATGTTGAAAAGTAAGCACGAAATTCCGCATGCTTGGACGATGGTGGAAGTCGATGCAAGCAATATGGTGAAGTTGCGTGATAATCTTAAATCCGAGTTTAAACAAAAAGAAGGCTATAATTTAACGTACTTTGCCTTTTTCGTCAAAGCGGTTGCCCAAGCCCTAACGGAATTTCCAGAGCTCAATTCGATGTGGGCAGGCGAAAAAATCATACAAAAAAAAGAAATCAATATATCAATAGCGGTTGCAACCGAAGATGCCTTATTTGTACCGGTCATTAAAAATGCCGATGAAAAATCAATCAAAGGTATAGCAAGGGAGATACAGGAACTTGCATCCAAAGTGAAGACGGGTAAGTTAAAAGCAGAGGATATGCAAGGTGGTACGTTCACTGTTAATAACACTGGCTCATTCGGTTCTGTCCAATCCATGGGAATCATCAATCATCCACAGGCGGCCATTTTACAAGTTGAAACGATCGTAAAACGTCCAGTGGTCATAAATGACATGATTGCAGTACGAGATATGGTGAATCTCTGTTTATCACTTGATCATCGAGTTTTGGACGGACTGGTATGCGGACGATTCCTTGCAAGGGTTAAAGAAATCATCGAAAAGATTTCCAAAGAGAACACTTCCATATACTAAAATGAAGAAAAGGAAGGCCGGAAGGGTATTCCTTCAGACTGTAGGCAAACCCGATGAAAATCGGGTTTGCCTACAGTTTTTTTGATTGGTGTGATTTGCACGTGAATGCAGGCACTCGATTTCGCCTTGCTTTTTGATTTGGTGAGCACTGTATGCCGAAGTCAATCGCCAAAGTTTAGACTCTGTCATTTCTCTTTTCCATAGAAAAACATCGACAAAAAATTTTTTTTTGCTATTATTTTAGTAAGAGCTGTTCTAATACAGATCAGGAGCTGTACTTGATTTAAAAAGGCGAAATAGGCTAGTGGTTTTCCTACCAACAGATCTATTGTCTTAAATTTCAAGAAAATTATGGTAGAATGTTAGTATAGTCCAGATCAAATTGACGGGAGGGTGGTTTTCTTATCCAAAACTGACTGAGCGTTCGTTCTCCCAAAGAAAGGACAGGCGTATGATGCGGCAGAAGATAAGAAAGCGATTACAGATGGAACTGAAAGATGTAAAAAACATTACCTTTCCTAAGCCTTCTTTTGAAGAGTGGAAAGAAGCTGCGGAAGCAAGTTTAAAAGGGAAAAGTGTAGAAAAATTAAAAACGAATACATATGAGGGCATCACTTTATATCCGCTCTATACAGAAAAGGCGGATTCAGCGGAAAAAGCAGCAGAATTACCAGGATTTTCCCCTTTCACCCGAGGAACGTCGCCAACGGGATATCACGAAAAGCCTTGGCTTGTCGTTCAACCTGTAAGCGGTATCACGGCTGAAGAAGCAAATGAAAAGATGAAAGCTTCATTCAAGCGCGGTCAAAATGTCGTGGCATACCCTGCACGATTGCTTGCCGAGGGCGCAAGGGCTGAAAAGTTGTTTAAGGATATCCCATTAAAAGAAATTCCGGTTTTCATTGACCTTAAGGGGAAACAAAAAGAAGCATTCCCTCAATTCAAGGCTATTGCCGAAGCACAAAATACCCAATTGACAGGCGTTATTGCTGAAGATCCCATTGCAGAATGGCTCATTAGCGGTCAGCTGCCAGAAGATACGGATAACTATTTTGCGGACTGGCTGATGACGATCCAAGATTATCAGGATGTAGGCAGGGATTTAAAAACAGTTTTGATTAATACGGCAGTCTACCATAATGGGGGAGCTAGTGCCGTACAAGAATTAGCTTACGGATTATCGGCAGCCGTCCAATATCTATTGGAAGGGCAAAAACAAGGTCTTTCTATAGCAGCGGTTTCCGAAAAGATCGTATTCTCTTTTGCTTTGGATTCAAATTACTTCATGTCCATCGCTAAACTGCGGGCTGCCAGAAGGCTTTGGGCAGGACTTGCAGAAGCTTTCGAGACGGCATCGGACCATTTTAAAATGGCCATACATGCGGTTACTTCCGAGTTGACAGAAACGCTTTATGATCAGCACGTCAATATTCTTCGGACCACAAACCAAGCTTTCGCTGCAGCTATTGGAGGCATTCAATATCTTCAAATTCATCCATTCACACACGCGACTGGTGAAACCGATGATTTTTCAGAAAGAATCGCCCGTAACACTCACTTGATTTTAAAGGAAGAAACAAATATCACAACAGTGGTCGATCCTGCTGGCGGTTCATGGTATGTTGAGCAACTAACGGATGAATTGGCTGAAAAGGCTTGGGCAAAGTTCCTTGAAATTGATGCAGCTGGAGGGATTCTTGAGCTAATTAAACAAGGCACCCTTCAGAAAGAAATAGCTGAGGTTTACCAAGGAAGAATCCAAAATGCGGCTTTCAGAAAAGAAAGTATCATCGGAACGAACGTTTATCCAAATCCCGCTGATAAGATTAAAATCCCGAAACGGAATGACCATGTGTCATATATGAAAGTGGAAAAGCCGGTTGGCATTACCCCGCTTGACTTGGATCGGGTATCCATTCAGTTCGAACAAATAAGACTACGAAGTGAGAAGTATATAGAAATAAGTGGAACGTCTCCCACTATTGGTTTGATTAATTTGAAAAATCTTAAATCCTATAAACCACGTGCAGATTTCGTAACAAGTCTTGCTGCGGCAGGTGGTATTGAAACAATCGGCAGTAAGGGGTGTCAAACCATTGAGGAAGCAGTCGATTATGTAGCTGGGACCAAGCTCCCTATCTATTGTGTTTGCGGCAGTGATGCTGACTACTCGGAAATAGCGCCAGTCATCATTAAAGAAATTAAAAAGCAATTTCCTGAAATCACTATTTATTGTGCCGGCAAGCAAAAAGAAGAATTAGAGATTTCACTAAGTGAAGCAGGAGTCAAAGATTTTATCCATGTTAAAACGAATGCAATATCCATTTTATCGGAATTATTGCAGAAGCTAGGGGTGAACTGAAATGAAAAGACCGAATTTTTCTGCTATAAATCCTGCTAAGTCTGAGATTAAAGGTACGGTGGAAACATGGAAAAAGGAAGCCGAAAAAGCAGTTGGGAAAAACATGGAGGACCTTCTGTTTGAAACCAATGAACAAATAAAAATCAAACCGCTTTATGTTGAGGAAGATAATCGCGATTTGGAGCATATGGAAAGTGTGCCAGGCATCGCTCCATTTACAAGAGGGCCCTATCCTTCCATGTATGTCAATCGTCCTTGGACGGTACGTCAGTATGCAGGTTTTTCGACTGCTGAGGAATCTAATGCGTTTTACAGGCGTAATCTGGCGATGGGGCAAAAAGGGCTCTCAGTTGCTTTTGATTTAGCTACACACCGCGGTTATGACTCCGATCATCCACGCGTTGTCGGTGATGTAGGGAAGGCGGGAGTTGCCATTGATTCCATTCTTGACATGAAAATCCTGTTCGACGGCATTCCGCTTGATCAGATGTCCGTGTCAATGACGATGAACGGTGCTGTATTACCCATCCTTGCATTTTATATCGTGACAGCTGAAGAACAAGGCGTAACACAGGATAAGCTTTCAGGAACGATTCAAAATGACATCTTAAAGGAATACATGGTTCGGAATACGTATATCTACCCACCTGAAATGTCCATGAAAATCATAGCTGACATATTTGAGTATACATCCAAATATATGCCCAAGTTCAATTCCATTTCAATCTCCGGCTATCATTTGCAGGAAGCGGGGGCGCCGGCTGATATCGAACTTGCCTATACGTTGGCGGATGGGCTTGAGTATGCACGTACCGGAATGAAAGCAGGTATTGATATCGATAAATTTGCACCACGCCTTTCATTCTTCTGGGCTGTAGGAATGAATTATTTCATGGAAGTTGCGAAAATGAGGGCAGCTCGTTTCATTTGGTCAAAACTGATGAAACAATTCGAACCGAAAAATAACAAAGCGATGGCATTGAGGACGCATTCCCAAACCTCCGGCTGGAGCCTCTCCGAGCAGGATCCGTTTAATAATGTCGCAAGGACCCTTATTGAAGCGCATGCGGCTGCACTTGGGCATACACAGTCCCTCCATACGAACGCATTGGATGAGGCCATTGCCTTGCCAACTGATTTCTCGGCACGTATTGCCCGTAACACACAGCTATATCTGCAGGAGGAAACCGGGATCACAAAAGTAATCGATCCATGGGCGGGTTCTTACTACGTAGAATCGCTCACTAATGAATTAATCGAACGGGCTTGGGCTCACATAGAAGAAATCGAAGGTCTGGGTGGAATGGCGAAGGCTATTGAAACCGGCCTTCCGAAAATGAGGATCGAGGAAGCAGCTGCAAAGCGTCAGGCTAAAATCGATTCTCAAGTTGAAACGATCGTGGGCGTCAATAAGTATCGGTTGAAAAAAGAAGATCCTATTGAAATATTGGAGATTGATAATACGGTAGTTCGCGAAAGTCAGCTTAAGCGTTTGAGCGAATTAAAAGCGAAACGTGATCAGGCAAAGGTGGATGAAGCTCTTCAAGCGTTATCCATGGCAGCCAGAACTGGCGAAGGCAACCTTCTTGAACTGGCTGTGCAAGCTGCAAGAGTACGGGCTTCATTAGGTGAAATATCCGATGCAATTGAAGAGGTGGCTGGACGACACAAAGCAACGATCCGTTCAATCAGCGGTGTATATAGCTCGGCATACTCAAAAGAAACGGAAATTGAGGAAGTCGTCCGCATGACGGAAGAGTTCCTGGAGAATGAAGGAAGAAGACCGCGTTTGTTAATGGCTAAAATGGGTCAGGACGGTCATGATCGTGGAGCTAAAGTAGTAGGAACGGGATTTGCGGATTTAGGCTATGATGTCGATATCGGTCCATTATTCCAAACACCGAAAGAAACCGCCATCCAGGCCGTGGAAAATGATGTGCATGTAGTCGGAATGAGTTCGCTTGCTGCAGGCCATAAAACTTTGTTGCCGCAGCTTATGACGGAACTGAAGAACTTGGGACGTGAGGACATTATAGTAATTGTTGGCGGCGTCATTCCTGCGCAGGATTATGATTACCTAATGGAAAATGGGGCTACAGCGATTTTTGGTCCTGGTACGGTCATTCCACAGGCAGCGAAGAAAGTGCTTCAGGAAATATACAATCGCCTCGGATATGAGGAAGTGGCCCAATAATGAGTGAAGACAAGAAGCCGGAATGGGTCGATCTTAACAATCAGGAAGGTTTTGCTTCTTCATTAAAGCCAGGTGTGGAATTAGCAGCCAGCCAAAACATGCCTTCAAAAAGCAAATTCGTCAAAAAACATAATGCAAATATACCGGTCCATGAACTTAAAGAGGGAATCATAAAAGGGGACAGGGCCAAGCTAGCTAAAGGGATTACATTGGTTGAAAGCAATGCATCCCACCACTTGGATCATGCACAGCAATTATTGCATGCCATCCTTCCTCATACAGGGAACTCGATTCGCATAGGGATTTCCGGAGTGCCCGGTGCCGGAAAAAGTACCTTTATCGAAACGTTCGGAACGTATTTATGTGACAGGGGCCATAAGGTTGCCGTTCTAGCCGTCGACCCAAGCTCTTCGATCAATGGCGGAAGCATACTAGGTGATAAGACAAGGATGGAGGAACTGGCAAGAAACCCCCATGCCTTCATAAGACCCTCACCATCCGAAGGCACTCTTGGCGGGGTTCACCGCAAAACGAGGGAAACGATGTTGCTTTGTGAAGCGGCAGGATTTGATGTGATACTGATAGAAACTGTCGGGGTCGGTCAGAGTGAAGCTATCGTCCGTAGTATGGTCGACTTCTTCATGCTCCTTGTCCTAACAGGTGCCGGAGATGAATTACAGGGGATGAAAAAAGGGATTCTGGAACTTGTGGACGGAATTGTGGTCAATAAAGCCGATGGAGAGAACATTCCTCTGGCGATTAGGACGAAGTCCGAATATAGCAGAATCTTGCACTTCCTTCAGCCAGCAACAAAGGGATGGGCAGGAAAGGCATATGCTTGTTCTGCCATAACCGGTAAAGGAATCCCTGAGCTTTGGGATGTATTGAATGAATTTTCCGATATGACCAAGGAATCGGGTGTTTTTCAAGAACGGAGAAGAATGCAATCGAAGGAATGGCTTTATTCATTGATTGATCACCAGCTTAAAACGATGTTTTATAAAAATGAAACCGTCAAAGGTCTTCTCCCCATACTCGAGAATCAAGTAATGTCAGGGAATAAAACGGTCACGGCTGCTGTTAAGCAGGCCTTTGAAACTTTTACAGAAACACTTAAATCAAATTAAAAAAGAAATAGGATGGGGCAGCGTGGAATGTCTCCTAGGATGCCCTATCTTTTTGTAAGTCTTGTTGTTTCACAAATGATTCTCGCTTTTTTTTATTCGAATCTGTTTATGCGGTTTTAACAGGTAAATTTATTGAATCACGAAGTGGCAATTGTTATGATAGGATGGAAGAGAAAACTTGGAAGGAGCAAATGCCATGAATATGGATTTTAATTTTTTAATGAATGACGTAGTCAAACAAGCTCGCGATGAGATAAAGACTGCTGGATATACAGAATTGACTACTCCCGAGGAAGTAGAGGAAGTATTCGCACAAAAAGGAACGACACTTGTTATGGTGAACTCCGTTTGTGGCTGCGCTGGGGGAATTGCTAGACCTGCAGCTGCTCATGCAATCCATAATGATAAACGTCCAGATCAGCTTGTAACCGTTTTTGCCGGGCAAGATAAAGCGGCTACGGAGAAAGCCCGTGATTATTTCGAAGGGTATCCGCCGTCATCCCCATCATTCGCATTGCTGAAGGATGGAAAAATCATCACCATGATAGAGCGTCATGAAATTGAAGGGCACCACCCGATGTCTGTAGTGGAAAAATTACAAGACTACTTCGATCAATATTGCGAAGAAGTGTAAGCCCATAGCCATAGCAAAAAAAAACCGCCTATCCGGCGGTTTTTTTATTCCTGATTTTGCATAAGTCAGGGGCATTTAGGAAAGAAGATAGATAAGGATGCCGATATATTCCCTTTGGAACTTAAAGTGCGAAAATTAGAAATAAAGTTATAGCAATATTCTGAAAAATAAATCTATTATTTACGTTATTGAATAATTATAAGAGTGTGTTAAAATACACATTAGTGTATGAATATTAGTTATTCAAATTTTAACTAAACCAAATTCAAGAACAAGAGAATTGAAAATATCATTTTGGAGGAATAATAATGAAGTTGAAAAAGCAGTTAGCATTGTTGCTTACTTCTGTTTTATTAGTAGGTATTTTAGCAGCATGCGGAACATCCGGGAAAGAAGATAAGGACACAGCTGGTACAGAAGAAAAAAAGGTCTTGGTAATGGGAACATCTGCGGATTATCCGCCATTTGAATTTGTTGAAACATCTAAAAGTGAGGAAATCAAAGGATTTGACATCGATATCGCTAAAGCAATCGGAAAAAAATTAGGTTATGAAGTTCAAGTGAAGGACATTGACTTTAATAGTCTGGTGCCTGCTCTGGAAAATAAATCGGTCGATTTCGTTATCTCTGGAATGACTCCAACAGAAAAACGTGAGCAATCAGTCGACTTCAGTGATATTTACTATACAGCTAAAAACATGATCATCACGACAAAGGACAGTAAAATCAAAACTGTTGAAGATTTAAAAGGGAAAACCGTAGGCGTACAGCTTGCATCCATTCAGGAAACATTGGCAAATGACTTGAATAAATCCCAGGATATCGGGATGAAAATTGAAAAACGGAATCGTATTCCTGAGGTTGTTCAAGAAATGTCAACAGGGCGTTTTGATGCAGTGATCATGGAAGATACTGTGGCAAAAGGCTACTTGAAAGATAATAAAGAATTGGTTGGGCATTTGATCGAGTCCGGTGAACAAGATGCCGGTTCGGCAATCGCTTTCCAAAAAGGAAGCAAGTTAACGGAAGAATTCAATGCCGAGTTGAAAAAAATGATGGAAAATGGTGAAATGGAAAAATTAATATTAAAATGGTTCGGTGGCAGTGAAACTGAATAATGCAGAAAGATGAAAAACGTTCAGAAGAGATTTAGTATGCCTTCTGAACGTTTTTCCGCGCTTTATTGTTAATAAAATGAAGCAGGAAGAAGGACCTAAGATAAAGGCCTTCATAAGAGAGGATGAATGGAGTGAATCTGGAATTTGAAAGGATTATACCTTCCCTTCCATATATCCTGGAGGGGATACCGACTACATTAAAGGTTGTAGCGGTAGCGGCAGTAATCGGATTTGTTTTGGGGATATTACTATCTATACTTAAAATCAGCAGAATCAAGCCCTTAAATTGGATTGCTGACTTTTATACATCCATTTTTCGCGGTACACCTTTGGTGTTGCAATTAATGCTGATTTATTTTGGTTCACCACAAATATTAGGGATTCAAATCGAAGCGTTCCAAGCAGCATTTTTAGCATTCGGGCTAAATTCAGCGGCATACATCTCTGAAATTATCAGGGGAGGCATTTTAGCTGTCGATAAAGGCCAACGAGAGGCTTCGCTTGCACTTGGGATTCCCTATTCAGGGATGATGCTTAATATTATCCTTCCGCAGGCCATCAAGAATATCCTGCCATCGCTTGTGAACGAATTGATTTCCTTAACGAAGGAATCAGCCGTTGTCACAATTATTGGATTAGGGGATATCATGCGCCGTTCTTATATTGTCGGCGGTGAGACATATAAATTCTTCGAGCCGATATTATTTGCCGGCCTCATTTATTATGTGATGGTCATGGTTCTCACCATCTTAGGCAAAGTGATTGAAAGGAGAATGAGACGCAGTGATTAAAATTGATGGACTCAAAAAAAATTATGGTAAGCTCGAGGTATTGAAAGGAATCAGCACCGAGATAGGGCAGGGTGAAGTGTTAGCGATCATCGGCCCATCCGGTTCGGGAAAATCAACTTTCTTACGCTGCATCAATATGCTTGAAACTCCAACTGATGGTCAAATCAGGTTTAAAGATCAAATCATCACTGAGAAAAAGACCAATATCATGAAAGTGCGTGAGAATGTCGGAATGGTGTTTCAGCATTTTCATTTATTTCCGCATAAAACCGTACTGGAGAATCTGACATATGCACCTATGAAGGTGAAAAAACTATCAAAGGCCGAGGCTATAAAACAAGCTCGTGAGCTCTTGACCAAAGTCGGTTTGTCCGATAAAGAATCGACTTATCCAAATCGTCTGTCAGGCGGGCAAAAACAAAGGGTCGCGATTGCTCGGGCATTGGCAATGAACCCTGAAGTAATCCTTTTCGATGAGCCGACATCGGCGCTTGATCCCGAGATGGTAAAAGAAGTGCTCGAGGTTATGAAGTCACTGGCACATACGGGGATGACCATGCTGATCGTAACGCATGAAATGGGATTTGCCAGAGAAGTGGCAGATCGTGTACTATTCCTGGACGGGGGCCTGCTCGTTGAGGAAAGTGCTCCGGAAGAATTCTTTTCCAATCCGAAAAGCCAGCGTGCAAAAGACTTCTTGGAAAAAGTTTTATAAGCTAAAGGCAATAGTATATAATTGTGAAAAAAGGTAACGTTTAGGTTACCTTTTTTATTTTTTTCCTATAATGTATTTTTGCGTGATTGTATTTAGAAAAATTGGAAATTTAACTCGCAAAGGACTGTGAAAATATCTGATTTCCTGATAGTATTATAATAGATAGAGAAAGAGCCAGGTGATACATAACAATGTTTAAAATCGGATACAGGACGATTAAAACCGCTTTGGGGGCCACCCTGGCAATTATTATTGCACAAATGCTTAATCTCGAATATTTCTCTGCTGCGGGAATCATTGCGATCTTATGCATTCAAGTTACAAAAAAGAAGTCGGTGTATGCCTCCTGGCACCGGTTTTTAGCTTGTTTGATCGCAATGGCCTATGCATCCCTATTCTTTCATTTCATTGCATTCCATCCGCTGATAATAGGTTTGATCCTCTTGATTTTCATTCCAACGACTGTTGCCTTGAAGATTAATGAGGGGATCGTGACGAGCAGCGTCATCATCATGCACCTATACGGGGCGGGTGACATCACTTTTTCCCTGCTGATCAATGAAACGATATTAATCGCGGTTGGAGTTGGAGTTGCGCTTGTCATGAATCTGTACATGCCCAGTGTCGATGACAAACTGCTGGCCTACCAGGAAAGCATCGAAACGAACTTCAGTGCGATCTTGATGGGGATTGTCCGCTATTTAAGGGATAATGATCACACATGGGATGGTAAGGAAATCACCGAAACAGCCAATCTTCTTAATCAAGCCAAAAGCCTTGCCTTCAGGGACGTGGAAAATCATTTTTTAAGGGAAGAAGACCTGTATTACCATTATTTCAAAATGCGTGAAAAGCAATTTGAAATAATTGAACGAATTCTGCCCTTGGTCACGAATATTCCACTGGTCGTCAAGCAAAGCGGGATAGTGGCAGATTTTATAGAAGATTTGGCAGAAAACGTCCACCCACAAAATACGGCCATCCTTTATCTGAAGAAGCTTGAAGAAATGGAGATTCATTTTAGGGGAATGGCACTGCCGCAGACTAGGGAAGAGTTCGAATCCAGGGCAGCATTACTGCAGCTCATGAAGGAGATGGAGCGTTATTTATTGTTGAAGCATTCCTTCAAGGGACTGCCCAAGCTGAATAGCAACCGAATGAAAAAGAGGCACTTGGCTTAAACTAAGCAAAAAAGTGAAGGAATTGATACAAATGAAATGGATCCTTTCTTTGTTGCTCATGCTACCTTTGTGGCCATTGCAGGTACAAGCCCAACCTCAATCGGTTATGCCTGGCGATCCGTTCATCATCATCAATAAAGCTAACAATAAATTGGCGTTCATTGATGATAACGAGGTCAAGGAGATTCTGCCAGTCGGTACGGGAAAGAGCCAGGAACTTACACCCGAAGGGATTTTCACGGTCAAAGTAAAAGCAGTCAATCCATATTACCGCAAAAAAAATATCCCTGGCGGCGATCCCAGGAACCCTCTGGGGTCGCGGTGGATTGGATTCGATGCACGAAATACCGATGGGAGGATTTACGGGATTCTTGGTACGAATCAGCCATCATCAATTGGTAAATACATTTCAAATGGCTGTGTACGGATGCTTAAATCCGATGTAGAGCGTTTGTACGAAAAAGTCCCCATCGGCACTAAAGTGATGATCACCATATCGAACGAGGATTTCAAAACGTTGGCAAAGAAAAATGGAGCGATAAAATAAAGAGAGGGAAGCTTTGCTCCCCTCCCAATTACGGTTTCTATTACAAAAGAAATGCGATACCTGATAATAAGCTCGTTAATAACATTGAGATAAGCATTAAATACACGACGATTTTTCTGATTTTCTTGTTTCCCATATGCTCTCTCCCTTAAAACAGTTTAATTGATTTTATTTTAACTTGAACATTTAGTAGAAACAAGTAAAAGTATAATGTTCATATTATTCCGAATCTTGAAAGGCTTTAATGCAAGAATAGTAGTATTTCAATGGAGTCATCCAATAATACATAGCATGGGGGTTTTTTATGATGATTAAAAATATCGATCATATAGGTATTGCCGTCAAGTCACTGGAGGAAGCCTTGCCACTTTACACGGAAACATTGAAATTGAAACTTGAAGGAATCGAGACAGTGGGGAGCCAAGGAGTGAAAGTGGCCTTCATCCTGGCAGGCAATACCCGTTTGGAGTTGTTGGAAGCGTTGTCACCGGCAAGCCCAATCGCCAAATTCATCGAAAAACGCGGTGAAGGGATTCATCATGTGGCACTTGGCGTCGATGACATCGAAGAGAGAATAAAAGAAATCAAAGAATCTGGATTGCGCATGATTGATGATTCATCAAGAAAGGGCGCGCACAATGCGGATGTTGCTTTCATTCATCCCAAGTCTACCGCGGGTGTATTATATGAGCTTTGTGAACAAGCATTATCAAAGGAGGAGCAGAAATGACAGACATATACGATACGATCAATGACCTATATGACAGACGCCGCAAAGTGGAAATGGGCGGCGGTGAAGAAAGAATCGATAAGCAGCATGAAAAGGGAAAACTGACTGCAAGGGAAAGAATTGAACTTTTAGTTGATCCGGGTACTTTCATAGAGCTTAATCCTTTTATCAAACATCGTAATACCAATTTCGGCATGGAAAAGGAAGAGGGGCCGGGAGAAGGGGTTGTCACTGGCTACGGAAAGGTCAACGGCCGTGACATTTATCTGTTTTCACAGGATTTCACTGTTTTTGGCGGAGCACTCGGTGAAATGCATGCTCTGAAAATTGCCAATGTTATGGATTTGGCGGCGGAAAATGGAGCCCCTTTCATAGGTTTGAACGATTCTGGTGGGGCACGTATTCAAGAAGGCGTGGTTTCTCTTGACGGGTATGGCCAAATCTTTTACCGGAATTCCATTTATTCAGGGGTCATTCCACAGATTTCTGTCATTATGGGACCTTGTGCAGGTGGAGCCGTATATTCCCCAGCCATAACCGACTTTGTCTTCATGGTTGAAAAAACGAGCCAAATGTTCATAACAGGTCCTAAAGTCATTGAAACGGTTACAGGGGAAAAGATTTCCTCTGAAGGATTGGGTGGGGCGACGGTACATAATACAATAAGCGGTAATGCCCACTTCAAGGGAGCATCTGAGGAGCAAGTATTGGAAGACGTTAGACGTCTCCTGAGTTATCTTCCACAAAATAATGAAGAGAAGCCGCCGGTTTTGGAAGCCGACGATGGAGATGACTACCGTCCGGACTTAACGGATGTAGTCCCTTATGAAGGGATCCGTCCATATGATGTCCGGAAAGTATTGGAACAGGTTGTCGATGAGGGTTCCTTTATGGAAGTTCAAGAGGGCTTTGCGAAAAACATAGTGGTCGGCTTGGCCCGTATCAAAGGGAAATCAGTGGGGCTTGTCTGTAACCAGCCAAAGGTGCTGGCTGGGGGACTTGATATTGATTCATCTGATAAGGCTGCCCGTTTTATTCGTTTCTGTGACTCGTTCAATATTCCGCTAATCACGTTTGAAGACGTTTCAGGGTTTTTCCCGGGCGTTAAACAAGAACATGGCGGGATCATTCGCCACGGTGCAAAGCTGCTATATGCTTATTCGGAAGCAACTGTACCAAAATTGACAATCATTCTGCGTAAAGCATATGGAGGAGCTTACGTGGCTCTTAATAGTAAATCCATCGGTGCGGATCTTACGTTTGCATGGCCGAATGCTGAAATCGCGGTAATGGGTTCTGCTGGAGCGGCAAATATCATTTTTGCCCGTGAAATTCAAAATAGCCAAGATCCGGAAGCGACACGTGCAGCAAAAATTGAAGAATACCGTGAGAAGTTCGCCAATCCATATGTTGCCGCAAGTCTTGGAATGGTGGATGATGTTATTGATCCCCGTGAAACCAGAATTAAGATCATTCAATCTCTTGATATGCTTCGCAACAAGAAAGAAACTAGACCATGGAAAAAACACGGGAATATCCCGTTGTGATCCAACGTTGCAAGGAGCCCAAACGATCTGTTTTGGGCTCTTTTCCATACTGGGGTAGATATCATTTAAAAGATTACCATTAATATGCCATCGTTGACCTTTTGGCAGGGAAATGAACAGCAAGCCATTGTGGGGTCTTCCTTATCACATTATTTGCCGGGGCGCCGCTTTTAGCAGTATAATTAAAGAGGAAAACTTTTTTGGAGGTTTTATTTTATGATTAATGAACAACGTTTAGTTAATGAATTTATGGAATTGGTGCAGATTGATTCCGAAACGAAAAATGAAGCAGCCATCGCCAAAGTGCTGAAAGAAAAATTCGGGGCACTGGGTGTAGAGGTTTTTGAAGATGATACAACAGCAGTTACCGGCCATGGTGCAGGGAATTTAATATGTACTTTAAAAGGAAATAAAGAAGGCGTAGATACCATTTATTTCACCTCCCATATGGATACGGTTGTACCAGGTAATGGAATCAAGCCTTCCATCAAAGATGGATACATAGTGTCAGACGGAACGACCATTTTAGGTGCGGATGACAAAGCTGGATTAGCGGTCATGTTAGAAACGCTTAAAGTGTTGAAAGAACAGAATATCGAACATGGTACAATCGAATTCATCATTACGGTCGGTGAAGAATCTGGCTTGGTAGGGGCAAAGGCATTGGATCGCTCCCTTGTAACGGCTAAATTCGGTTTTGCACTTGATAGTGATGGAAAAGTGGGCAATGTGGTTGTTGCTGCACCTACCCAGGCGAAAGTATCTGCAACCATTTTAGGCAAGACTGCTCACGCTGGTGTCGCTCCTGAGAAAGGCGTTTCGGCCATTACGATCGCTGCAAAAGCAATCTCTAGAATGCCATTAGGAAGAATCGACGAGGAAACGACTGCCAATATCGGACGTTTCCAGGGGGGGCAGCAAACCAATATTGTTTGTGACCATGTTGAAATCCTTGCAGAAGCAAGATCCTTGATTCCTGAAAAAATGGAAATACAGGTAGCGAAAATGAAAGAGGCATTCGAGACGGCAGCCATTGAAATGGGCGGACGTGCTGAAGTTGAAGTTAACGTCATGTATCCTGGCTTTAAATATGGTGCTGGCGATCATGTAGTCGAAATCGCAAGAAAGGCAGCAGAGAAAATCGGCCGTCCTTGCGAGCTGGTCAAAAGCGGCGGAGGAAGCGATGCGAATGTCATTGCAGGCTTTGGCATCCCTACTGTCAATCTCGCGGTGGGCTATGAAGATATCCATACTACGAATGAAAGAATCCCAGTTGAGGAATTAACGAAGCTAGCTGAAATGGTTGTCACTATCATCAAAGAAGTAACAGGGGAATAATCACCCTAAATAGGACAGGGAGATGGAGGAGAGTTTCCTGGGTAAATCGAAAACGGCTGTCGTAATTCGTGAAGAGGACGATGAATATGCCTTGCTGATTGAGGCCTGTTGCCGGGGTTTCCTGTAAACAGGTAAATCAGCCGCGCTATGATGGTCAATGGTGGATTACGGTAAAGACGATATCCTCCATCAAACTATTGTCGATGGAATATATGTACAGTCATCAATAACATGATGGCTGTTTTTCTTGGAGTGGAAGCATCTTTCAACGTGGTTACCAAAGATAAATAGGGGTACCTTAATAGAAGTGGTTTTTTATTGGGCCTATTATTCGGTATTTTTTTATTTTACAAGGATGTGACGGTCAAACATGAAGGACATGTATCCCAAAAATGGCAGGGTCATTCTCCATGTAGACATGAATAGTTTCTATGCTTCAGTGGAAATGTCATATGATGCTTCATTAAAAGGCAAACCGCTTGCCATTGCAGGCAATGTTGAAGAAAGAAGGGGCATAATCGTCACCTGCAGCTATGAGGCGAGGAAGTTCGGGGTTAAAACGACCATGCCGATTTGGCAGGCGAAAAAACTATGTCCTCAATTAGTGATTCAGAAACCAAATTTCGAGCGCTATCGAAAGGCATCACTGGCTATTTTTGATGTTTTAAGGCAATATACAGAGATGGTTGAACCGGTTTCGATAGATGAGGGGTATCTGGATATTAGTGAATGCGCCGAATTGGGTTCGCCTTTAAATATAGCCAATAGCATTCAAGAAAGAATTTTTAATACGATGGATCTCCCTTGCAGCATCGGGATTGCCCCTAATAAATTTTTGGCCAAAACTGCTTCCGATATGAAGAAGCCCATGGGAATCACCGTGTTAAGGAAACGAGACATTTCGGAAAAACTCTGGCCTTTACAAGTGGGCCAAATGCATGGCATCGGGGATAAGACCTCGGAAAAGCTTCAAACTATCGGGATCATGACGATCAGGGACCTTGCACACGCCAATGATAGTCAACTTAAACAGCTTCTAGGGATCAATGGCATCCGTTTGAAAGATAGGGCTAATGGAATCGACCCAAGGGCAGTGGATCCCGAAGCGATTTTTGAGCATAAGAGCATTGGGAACTCGACAACTCTTCCGCATGACTCCACCAATCAAAAAGAACTGATAAGTGTATTGGATAAGCTTTCCGGGAAGGTAGCCGTCCGTTTGAGGAATAAACGCCTGCTTGGTCAAAAAATAGGTGTGACAATCCGTTACAAAGACCGCCGCACAATAACGAGAAGCAGGACGGTCCCTAATCCATTTTTTGAAAAGAAGGATATTTTGGATGGAGCCATCGATCTCTTTATGAAAAATTGGAATGGGGAAGGAATCAGGCTTCTTGGTGTCACGGCCTATGATGTCATCGAAAAAGAGTCGGCTTTCAAGCAACTGGATATTTTCTCCTTTCAAGAGGATGCAGAAAAAGAACCTCTGTATGAAGCGATGGAAAACTTGCAAAATAAGTACGGAGAAAATATTATTAAAAAGGGATTACCCTTGAAAAACCGTTCAATTGGAACAGACACTAGCTTCAGCAAAGATTTCTTTGGGCAATCCAGAAGGAATGATCCTTCATTTGACAAAGAATAGCGTACAAGCTGTGTAAAGATATAGAGAAGGGAAAGATGAAGCATGACAAAACAGCAGATTGGCGTTATCGGACTAGCCGTAATGGGTAAGAACCTTGCATTTAATATTGAAAGCAGGGGATATTCCATTTCCGTGTATAATCGGTCAGGGTCAAAAACGGACGAAATGATGAAGGAAGCGGAAGGCAAAAACGTAACACCCGCTTATACACTTGAAGAATTCGTCAATTCTTTGGAAACGCCACGCAAAATTTTATTGATGGTTAAAGCCGGAGCGGCAACAGATGCAACGATCGAGCAATTAAAACCGTTACTTGAAAAAGGTGATATCGTTATTGATGGAGGGAATACCTTCTTCAAGGACACTCAGCGCCGCAATGAGGAATTAAGCAAGCTTGGCATCCATTTCATCGGTACAGGCGTCTCAGGAGGGGAAGAAGGAGCTCTAACAGGTCCATCCATCATGCCTGGCGGTCAAAAAGAAGCATATGAACTTGTTGCACCGATCTTGAAGGATATTTCAGCTAAGGTCGATGGTGATCCTTGCTGTACGTATATCGGACCGGATGGCGCAGGTCATTATGTTAAAATGGTACATAATGGTATTGAATACGGAGACATGCAATTGATTTCCGAATCTTATTTCCTTCTGAAAAATCTCCTTGGACTATCTGCTGAAGAATTCCATGAAGTCTTTACTGAATGGAATGAAGGGGAACTTGATAGCTATTTAATTGAAATAACTGCTGATATTTTCAAAAAATATGATGAAGAAACCGGCAAGCCGATGGTCGATGTCATTTTAGATAAAGCTGGCCAAAAAGGTACAGGGAAATGGACAAGTCAAAGTGCGCTTGATCTTGGTGTTCCGCTTCCAATCATTACGGAATCCGTGTTTGCCCGGTTTATTTCAGCAATCAAGGACGAGCGTGTCGAAGCGAGTAAAATCCTTCGTGGTCCAAAAGCCGAATCATTTACAGGCGACAAAAAGGCTTTGATTGAAAATATCCGTAAAGCACTTTATATGAGCAAAATCTGTTCATATGCACAAGGATTCGCACAAATGAAAGCAGCATCAGAAGAAAATGGCTGGAACCTGCAATATGGGGAAATCGCGATGATTTTCCGTGGCGGCTGCATCATTCGTGCACAATTCCTCCAAAAAATCAAGGAAGCGTACGATCGTGAAGCAAACTTGAACAACCTTCTTCTAGATCCATACTTCCAAGGGATCGTCGAAAGCTATCAAGGAGCTTTACGTGAGGTCGTGTCAACGGCTGTGATGAACGGTATTCCGGTTCCTTGCTTATCATCAGCACTTGCCTATTTCGACAGCTATCGCACTGAAACGCTGCCAGCTAACCTGATACAAGCTCAACGTGATTATTTTGGAGCTCATACTTATCAACGCATCGATAAAGAAGGAACGTTCCATACCGAATGGATGGAAAAATAAAAAGTTCAAGCCGGCCTAAAAGGGGATTCCCTTTTATACCGGCTTTTTTTGGTGTCATTTTCATTTTGTTGAGGACCTCGAATGCACAGAAAAAAGAGGGCGCTTTTTGCGCCCTCTTTTTTTACTATCTCCGATGCTCTACAAGGTCAATGACCCCTAATACAACATGTGCCAAACCGAAACCAAAAACGGTATTAGCTATCATTTTGTTTGAGCCCCGGGTCTGCTTCATTGCATAACCCGCAGCTGTCACGGCTGTACCCAATGCTGTTGGAATTAATCCTTCACGAATGTCCATAGTTTAATCCCTCCACATCGAAGTTAGTGGTGCCGTCCTCTGGCACCTTTTCTAGTGTAACCTTAGCTAGGACTTAGCATTCTTTATCCATTAGGGTAAAAATGGTAAAGGTGAACTAGTTGTAAATAGTTCCAAATAATTTACCTTTTTTAGGAAAAATGTAGTATGATGTATGTCATTCATCCCTGCTTTTTAGGTTTTAAAACCTGCGGAAAAAGGAATATAAAGATTGAAAGAGTTGGACGGACCGTAGGATACAGTAGGCAAAAAGAAGAGAGAAGGAGCGGAGACTTATGTTCATCATCTGGTGGGCTGTAGCCATTTTTTTATTTTTCATTGCCTTAGAATCGGGTGTTACCTTTTGGCTTAATTCAGAAATAAAGGAAGAAATGTCCAAGCCCAAGGAAATGTTCGATATAATCCGGAATAAATTGCTGAGGAAGAGTGTTTCATGAATGAGAAGGGATGCAGATTCGAATCTGCATCCCTTCTTCATTTCAATCTACATCATTTTCGTTATTCTTGATTTCCCACCAAATATGTCCATCTTCTGCCAGGAGTTCATCGGATGCCAGCGGACCTGTGGATCCCGCTTCATAGTTAGGGAAAGACTCGTCCTTAGTATTTTCCCAAGCATTGGAAATGGTATCGACGAACTTCCATGATAAGGCAACCTCGTCCCAGTGCGTAAAGTTTGTAGCATCCCCGCGCATGCTGTCAAACAATAGTTTTTCATATGCCTCGGGAGAATTGATGTGTTCGATCCCTTTGTTGGAGACGGTCAGCTTCACTGGCTTTGTATTGGATGTCGTCCCGGATTTCTTAACATTTAAGTACAGTGTGATCCCTTCGTCAGGCTGGATATGGATAACGAGAAGATTCGGGTTCAGCGTTTCTTCCGTTTTATAATACAGATTCATTGGGATATCTTTAAATTGAACGACGATATTCGTTGATTTGACATCCATTCTCTTACCGGTACGGATATAAAAAGGAACACCGGCCCAACGGAAGTTATCAATCATCAATTTACCCGCCACGTAGGTTTCTGTGTTGGATTCGGGATCTACGTTATGTTCATTGCGGTAGGCCGGAAGTGTTTGATCGTCTATCGTTCCTTCACCATATTGGCCGCGGACGAAGTATTGATTCACTTCCTCCACTTTCATTGGCCGAAGTGAGCGCAATGCCCGCACTTTTTCGCTTCGAATCTCTTCTGTCGTCAAAGCGATCGGCGGTTCCATGGCAAGCAAGGCCACCATTTGCAGCAGATGGTTTTGGACCATATCCCTTAGGGCACCGCTGGTTTCGTAATAACGCCCGCGTTCTTCAACGCCAAGTGTTTCGCTTGAAGTAACCTGGATATTGGATATATATCTGTTATTCCAAAGCGGCTCGAATAGGGCATTTGAAAAACGTATGACCTCAATATTTTGTACCATTTCTTTACCTAAATAATGATCGATACGGTAGATTTCATCTTCAGCGAATGCAGTCCGAATCTGCTCATTCAATTTTTGCGCTGTTTCGAAACTGTGTCCAAATGGCTTTTCAATGACAAGGCGCTTATATCCATTCGTGTCGGTCAGGCCTTGAGCTTTAATCTGTTCGGCAATCGTTCCGAAAAACTCGGGTGCCATCGCCAAATAGAAGATCCGGTTTCCTTCTAATTGATATTGTCCGTCCAATTTTTCGGCAATGTCTTTCAATTGCAGATATGATTCCGAACTGGAGACATCATGGGAGTGATAATGGAAATGGGAAATGAATTCGTCGACCTTTTCTTCCGCATGTCCGAACGTAAGTATGGAATCCTTGACACTTGTTTGGAACTCCTCGTTCGTCAATGGCCTCCTTGCCACTCCAACGACGGCGAACTTATTTATTTTCTCTTTTTGAAATAGTCGATATATAGAAGGAAACAATTTCCTTTTCGCTAAATCTCCGGTAGCACCAAAAATCATGATCAATGCTGTGGGTTTATTGTTTTCTGTCATGTGTTAAAACCTCAACTTTCCGTTAAATCTGTCTATAAAGTTGGAATTCCCGTATGTGTACCAATTTCTAATTTTACGTTTAGCTTTCCCTCAAAGCAATCAATTTGCGCATTTTTTCTCATATTTCATTAAAAGTTTAATTTGGTTTCGGTTTTTATGGGTCATAAATGAAACAGGGCCCTGGTTATGCTATAGTTAACCATAAAGAAGTATTTGCAACGGAGGTAGTATGAGTGGATTTCGTTTTATTGGGTACAGGTGCCGGCGTTCCGGCTAAAGCGCGTAATGTGACATCAATCGCCCTTCAATTATTGGAAGAACGTGGGACGGTTTGGTTATTCGATTGTGGGGAAGCAACACAGCATCAAATATTAAAAACCGCGGTCAAGCCGCGAAAGGTTGAAAAGATCTTCATCACCCATTTACATGGCGACCATATCTTCGGACTGCCTGGATTTTTAAGCAGCAGATCTTTTCAAGGCGGTGTGGATAAACTGACCGTATATGGACCACAAGGAATAGATGCATTTATTAAGACGAGCTTACAGGTGAGTGGAACCCATTTAAAATATCCTTTGGAAATCATCGAAATAGAAGAAGGCGCAGTATTTGAGGACGATCAATTCACAGTGACGGCGATGTCGCTTGATCATGGCATTTACAGCATCGGTTACCGGATTGTTGAAAAGGATCGTCCTGGAAGCTTATTGGTCGATCGGCTGCGGTCTGAAGGTGTGAAGCCGGGGCCCCTTTTTAAAGCATTGAAAAATGGACAAACGGTCTGTCTCGATGATGGCCGTGTCTTAAATGGGAAGGACTATCTCAGTGCTCCGCAAAAAGGGCGGATCATCACGATACTTGGTGATACAAGAATGTGCAGCAATGCGCTCATTCTTGCTAAATCGGCGGATTACCTTGTTCATGAAGCTACATTTTCAGCAGAAGAATCCGAAATGGCATCAGCCTATTATCATTCGACCACCGTTCAGGCTGCAGAGACGGCTTTGAAAGCGGGAGCTAAGAACCTGATCCTAACGCATATCAGCTCACGGTATACTCCGGAGGATGCTGAAAGGCTAAAGGAGGAAAGCAAAGCGATCTTTGCAAACACGATTATGGGTGAAGATCTAATGGCAATTAAAGTTCCTTTGTATTCAGGGGAATCGTGCAGCTGAAATCAAAGCCAATGTTTGATATAATTAATCAATTGTTCATTGGATATTTAAAGGAGTGTAAATATGACTGACAAAAGTGACCTACATACTAAAGCAATGGATTTTCTCCTAAAAACAAGCCGGACTTTTTTCATTCCAATCAGCTATCTCCCAAAGGGATTGCAAGAGGCCATTGGGGCTGCGTACCTTTGCATGCGCGCCATCGATGAAATCGAGGATCACCCGGGTCTTCATGCAGATAGTAAGGTTTCCCTTTTAAAGTCTCTTAGTGAGGTGCTTGATGGGGATCTCAGGGAAGAAGATCTTCAATCGTTATTTGAACCATATAAGGAGGATCTTCCCGAGGTGACCCTGTTTCTTTCGGACTGGATTGAATTTTGTCCTCCCGGTGCAAAAGACAAAGTCTTGCAATCGACAAGGGAAATGGCCGAAGGCATGGCAAAATGGGTTACTAAGGACTGGCAAATCCATAATGAAGAGGAACTCGATGATTACACATATTATGTTGCAGGTTTAGTGGGGGTCATGCTGTCTGACATGTGGAATTGGTACGATGGAACCGAAACGGACCGCGAACTTGCCATCGCATTTGGCCGTGGACTCCAAACGGTCAATATCCTGCGTAACCGTGAGGAAGATGCAGAACGTGGTGTGAACTTTTATCCGGATGGCTGGGGTTTCGACGAGATGCTTGCCCATACGGAACATAATCTTGCATTAGCCGAGGCGTATATTGAGGAGATTGAAACGAAAGAGATCATCCAATTCTGTAAAATACCCTTGGAATTGGCAAAAGCCACATTGAAAGCCCTAAAAGAAGGGAAAGAAAAAATCGATCGTACTACAGTTACCGAAATTGTCAGCCAGGTTGTCGAACACTGATTTTTCATAAAGCTGCTGTGAAAGTTACCATACCTTTCACAGCAGCTTTTTTTATGTTTTGCATTCAGAACTCAAAAAATTCTAAAAAGTTAAAAAATATATTGGAATAATTGGGACTAAACGATTATAATTTAGGAAATAAAAGCGAAAAAGTTGACGTCGCTAGAAAAAACCTAATTTTAAATAAGAAAAAAGCGGGGGGAAAGTATGAAAAAGAAATTATATTCAACTGCAGCTATGACATTGGTCGCAGGGTTATTATTGGCTGGGTGTGGAAATGACAAGGAAAAAGATGCGGCAAAGGATGAAAGCAAAAAGGATACCTTCAACATTGGGGTAACACAAATCGTTCAGCATGATTCGCTGGATCAGGCTTATGAAGGATTCCAGGCGGCATTGAAGGATAGTGACATCAATGCCAAATATGATCTTCAAATCGCACAGGGTGACCAAAATAACAGTCAAACGATCGCTAATAACTTTGTTGGGGATAAAGTGGATTTAATCTTTGCCAATTCTACTCCTAGTGCCCTTAGCTCCTTGAATGCGACAAAGGATATCCCGATCGTTTTTACATCGGTTACCGATCCTGTGGCGGCGGAGCTCGTTACATCTTTGGATAAGCCAGGCGGAAATGTGACGGGTACGACGGATTCCCATCCTGAAGCCATTGCCAAATCAATGAAATTCCTGGCAGAGGAACTTGGCGCCAAGACAATTGGGACCGTTTATAATACAGGGGAGCAAAATTCCGTCGTCCAAATAAAAAACGTGAAAGCGGAAGCGAAAAAAGCGGGATTGAAAGTCGTGGAAGCATCCGTCTCCACTTCAGCCGAGGTTAAACAGGCAACGGAATCATTAATCGGAAAAGCCGATGCTTTCTATATCATTACTGATAATACCGTTGTATCCGCACTGGAATCGGTCATTTCGGTGGCAAATGATAAAGATATCCCATTGTTTGTTGGTGAGCTTGATTCCGTGAATGCAGGTGGTTTTGCAGCATATGGCTTCAGTTACTATGATATTGGTTATGAAGCGGGGCAAAAAGCGGTTGAAATCTTGAAGGATGGCAAAAAGCCTGGAGATATCGCAGTTCAATATCCACAAAAACTGAAATTGGTCATCAATGAAAAGGCAGCAAAAGATATGGGTGTTGAAATAAAAGAAGAATGGAAAGCAGATGCTGAGTTTGTAAAATAAACTCTGCTTTTGTTCGGGGAAGGAAGAAAAAAAATGTTCTCAGCTTTATTCAACTCTTTTGAGTCGGGAATGATTTATGCAATCATGGCACTAGGTGTCTATTTAACATTCAGGATCCTCGACTTCCCGGATATGACTGTGGAAGGCAGTTTTGTGACAGGGGCCTCTGTGGCCGCGATTATGATCGTTAACGGTTTCTCGCCAGTCATGGCCACGTTTTGTGCCATGGTGGCAGGTTTCATCGCTGGGACAATAACGGGATTACTGCATACGAAAGGAAAAATCAATCCACTTCTGGCAGGTATCCTAATGATGATTGCCCTCTATTCCATCAATTTAAGAATCATGGGTGCATCTAACATTCCGTTGCTTTCTCAAACGACCATTATCACGAATATTCAGGATGCCTGGGCTGGCACTGGCATGGACAATATGTTGAATGGTCTTTTATCGCTTGTGGGCCTTGGTGATAGCTTGCCAAAAACATGGGCCATACTAATTGTTATGTTGATTGTGGCCTTAATCATTCAAGCTGGAATGTCAGCTTTTTTAAAAACGGAAATTGGTCTTGCTTTACGTGCGACTGGTGATAATGAAGCAATGGTCAAGAGCTTTTCAGCCCATACAGGAAACATGAAGATCCTGGGACTTGCGATTGGAAATGCCCTTGTGGCTTTCTCGGGATCCCTGGTTGCCCAATATAACGGATTTAGCGATATTGGCATGGGGATTGGAATCATCGTCATCGGATTGGCATCCGTCATAATTGGCGAAGCATTATTTGGCTCAAAAACGATTGCACGTGCAACCCTTGCGGTCATCGGAGGAGCGATCATCTACCGAATCGTCGTAACTTTGGCACTTCGCGTAGAATTTCTTGAAACAGGTGATGTTAAATTAATTACGGCACTTATTGTGGTAGGGGCACTTGTCATTCCGAAAATTACCGATAAACAAAAGGAAAAAAGCCGAAAGAAAAGGCGTCTCAAAGAAATACAGATGCGCCATGGTGGGACTTTATCGAAAGGGGGAGAAGGATATGCTTCAGTTAAATCAGATTTATAAGGTCTTCAATGAAGGGACACCAGATGAAAAGCTAGCCCTTGGGAACCTGGACCTGCAGATGACTAAAGGCGAATTTGTAACAGTCATCGGGAGTAATGGAGCGGGTAAATCGACGCTGATGAACATGATATCCGGCAAAATTCTCCCTGATGCCGGTGAAGTCATCATTGATGGGGAAAATGTATCGGCCATTGAGGAACATGCACGTGCTAAAATGATCGGCCGCGTTTTTCAGGATCCCATGCTTGGTACGGCGCCACATATGACGATTGAAGAAAATATGGCGATTGCCTATGGCAGAACCAACAGAAGAGGTTTAGGCTTCGGGGTGACAAAAAAACGGAAAGAGCTTTTTAAAGAATGTTTGGGTACCCTTCATTTAGGCCTGGAAAATCGGATGACTGCAAAAGTGGGATTATTATCAGGAGGGGAGCGCCAGGCATTATCATTGTTGATGGCCACCTTCACAGATCCTAAAATCCTGCTTCTTGATGAACATACAGCCGCTCTCGATCCTTCCAGGGCAGAGCTTGTTACAAATCTGACGAAGGAAATCGTCGAAAAGAGCAAGTTAACGACGTTGATGGTGACTCACAATATGCAGCAGGCAATCGATCTTGGAAATTCCTTGATCATGATGGATAAAGGACAGATCATTTTTGAAGCAAGGGGTGCTGAAAAGCAGAAGCTTACCGTTGAAAAACTGCTTAACGAATTCCAGCGCATCAAAGGAGAAAAAATGCTCAATGACCGTGCGGTGTTAATTTAAGATGAGAAAAGACCCGACCAAGGTGATTAACCTTGAGTCGGGCCTTTTTATTTTTGGGGTGATTAATTAGATTAGGTCCTATTACTGAAGAAATGCTCGGCATAAGAAAAATGGCTATCGTGGGGTGCTCATGATCCATCTTGAATGATATCGATGTTAATCGCTGTCGGCTGTGCTCCATGATGAATTATCGTTCTTTCTGTTTCCAAAAATCATTTTTATGAACGGCCTTTTCTTCGTCTTTTTAGTGGCAGCAGTTTCTTCAGCCGCGAGTAAATAATCAAACGGCTGACCCATTGGTGTTTCTAACGCTTCGATACGGGCTTCGAGTTTCTTCACGAGTTTGTGCATTTCTTCCATTTCACTTCTGTGCTGTAAAAGCTGATAGGATACAACATCGTCCGCTTTTGTTTTCAGACCATTTTCAAGCCGGGTGACCCGTTCTAGCAGTTGATCATGTTCTTTATCCGGTTCGGATTGTTTCTGGATGGTTGCTTTTCTAATTTTTTTCTCTGAGATGCTGACCTTTTGGAGAATGATGCCATCGTTCAGCTGATCTTGGATTTTTCTCAATAATGCAATGTCTTCATCCGAAAACTGGTAGTGGCCGAGCTGATTCCGTTCTACTTCCATGTTCAATTGGGTGACCCAGCGTTGAATCGTACTATGGGAAACATTCAGTAACCGGGCAACTGCACTTGTATTCATCGAGATTCCCCCTTTTGGTTGTTGAATTCGATAAGTATGAGGGAATTCCTTTACAGATGACAAAACATGTATTCATTCGGCAAAGAAAGTGGAATTCCTACGTAATTTGCATAAGGAGCGTTTTTAGGAACTTTAAGAAGCATTTGTGATGGTGTTGCTATGGTCAATCAAGCTATAAAGGGAAAAGTGATCCAGATGTCGAATTTACCCTTAAAAGATGAAAAAAGGAGGATGAACAGGATCAACATTATAACTTTAGGTGTCAGGGGATATTACTGAATCATTAAGGGTTTACCGGGACGGATTGGGATTCCGTACATCGGTTAAAGAGGACGGACCCGCAATCGTATTTTTCAGTAATGCCCGCTCCGGAAGGATTACCCGTTATAAGAGTCAGGATCATAAAAGGGCTGTTGCCTGGCCGCTGCTGTAGGAGCGGTCAGGCAGCAGCCGATCATCATCATGGGGCTTACTGCGAGACTACATATTTGGCTAGTTCCTTACTTATTTGATTGCCCATTCGCTTCGATTGCTCTGTCGCTTCTTGTACACAGGCAATGAATGCTTCTTCCACTTGATGTGCTTGAAGTGCTTTCAAACCAGCTTCAGTCGTTCCGCCTGGTGATGTTACTTCCTTTCTTAGTACGGCAGGCGTTTTAGGTGATTTCTGTAACATATCGGCCGCACCCATCAGTGTCTGCAGAATCAATTGCTTGGCGGTTTCGGAATCAAGACCTATTTTTTCAGCTGATTTTTCCAATGCCTCGACCAAGTAATAAATATAAGCCGGACCGCTGCCTGATAAGCCTGTTACCGCATCTAGCTGGGTTTCGTCGACGACTGCCACCGTACCTACCGTTTCAAAAAGGGTGATCGCCGTTTGTAATTGCGAGTCATTCGTATGACTGTTAGCCGCAAGGGCCGTTGCTGATTTTCCTACAGCTGCCGATGTATTAGGCATGGCACGGACGATCGAGAACCGCTTGTTGGCTATTCCCTCCAAGCTTGCTGTCTGAACCCCGGCAACCACGGAAATGAACAGCATTTCCTCACGGATGTATTCTTTTATTGATTGCATCGTTTCTAAAATATCTTTCGGTTTCACCGCCAGTACGACAAGACTTGCATCTTGTACTAATTGCTGCAGCGATCTTGTGGAAGTAACACCATATTGGTTCTTTAAATAATCGAACCGATCATCATTTGATTTATTTGTAACAAAAATATTTGCTGGTTCAATCACCTGTTGGGTCACCAGCCCCGAAATGATTGCTTCTGCCATCGATCCAGCTCCGATAAATGCGATTTTTTTCATATTTCCCGCTCCTTTTTCTTTTAAATTTTCGGCCCTTTTTTGAAAAACAAAAAGACCCCTCATCCAATAAAGGACGAAAGGTCTAGCTTCCGTGGTACCACCTTTGTTCAACTTTTCCATAACAAATAAACAGAAAAGCTGCACTTGAATCCTCTAACGCGGGAATTACGTCAGGTTTTCCTGAAGGCTCATAAGGTAGGTTCAATAATGAGGGGGCGATGAAGCCTTTCAGCACATTCTAGCTTCACTCTCTTTACGCCATCATAAATTTACTTGGCCTTAATCAATGCCACGCCGTCTTTAATTACTTGTGATTATGAAGGATATATAAGTACTCTGTCAATGATAATATATGCAAGGACGACAAAAAGTAGACATGAATTATGTGAAAATAATGACAGTGATTTAAAATACATGTAAAATGGTAATTATACATGATAAGTGTACTAGGAATCCTGTTTAGCGTATAAAAAGATTTATATAAATATAATTTACTAAGGTGGAAAAGATTATGGCGAATTGGAATGGAGATATTGCAAAACTTGCATTGCCCACGCCGTTTGCAGTGGGTGATGTGAATGTTTATGTAGTTAAAGGGGATGCTTTAACGCTAATCGATACGGGAGTGAAAACAAAACGATCAAAGGAAGCCCTGACTAATGGGCTTGGGGATTTGGGTCTGAAACTGACTGATATCGAACAAATCATTTTAACCCATCATCATCCTGATCATGCTGGTGCACTCGATTTCTTTGAAAAGGAAATCCCGGTTTATGGTCACAAGAATAATCAGCGCTGGCTGACTATCAGTGATGAATTCCTTGAAACCCATAATCGTTTTTTCCTTGATTATGCCACAAAGTTCGGAGTGGCAGAAGAGCTGAAAAATAAACTGACCCATAACCGCGACGAAATCAGTTTCCTTAGTGAACGGAAGCTTCATGGATATTTGGCCGAGGGAGATGAGCTCCCTGGTCTTCCAGGCTGGAAAGTGATCGAGACTCCAGGGCATGCGCAAAGCCATTTATCCTTTTACCGGGAAAGTGACGGTGTCATGATTGCAGGTGATCACTTGCTTGCCAAGATCTCACCTAATCCATTAATGGAACCACCTTTACTTCCCGGAGGCATGAGGCCTCGTCCGTTACTGCAATATAATGCATCCCTTCAGAAATTATTGGATCTTTCCATATCCACTGTTTACTCCGGACATGGATCTGAAGTGGAAGGAGATGCGGTTGCCGACTTGATTCAATATCGATTCGAGCGGCAGCATAACCGTGCCATGCAGGTGAAAAGTATGCTTCAAGATAGGCCTTTATCCGCCTTTGAAGTGTGTCAGCAGCTTTTTCCGAAAGTATACCTTCAGGAAGTGGGCCTGACACTTTCGGAAACGGTCGGTCAGCTGGACTATTTAGAAGACTTGGGTGAAGTCGAAACAGAAATCCAATCAGGGGTCATTCTGTATTCAATCGCTTAATGTTCGCAAGGAGGCTCACTTTTTTGAATAAGTTGCAAGGCAAAGTTATTGTTATTACCGGTGCTTCCGGAGGGATTGGCAAGGAAGTTGCCATTCAAAGTGCAAAGCAGGGAGCCCGTCTTGTCCTCTTGGCCAGAAGCCTGGATAAATTACTTCAGCTAAAGAATGAACTGATCACCCAATATGGGATTGATGCATATGCTTATAAGCTTGATGTTGCAGATACTGATCAGGTGACAAATGTATTTAATGACATCCATGCGCAAATAGGAGAAGTGGATGTGTTGGTCAACAATGCTGGCTTCGGCACGTTTAAAGAAGCGCAGGATACGGATTTAAAGGAAACGAAAGCGATGTTTGCTGTCAACGTCATTGGATTGATGGCCTGCACAAAGCTGGTTCTTCCGTATATGAAGCAGAGAAAAGCGGGGCATATCATTAACATAGCTTCACAGGCCGGTAAAATCGCCACTCCTAAATCGACATTGTACTCTTCGACCAAGTTCGCTGTTCTTGGCTATTCAAACGCACTTCGGCTCGAGCTGATGGACGATCATGTTTTTGTGACCACCGTCAATCCTGGCCCTATAGAAACGAATTTCTTTAACATTGCGGATGAATCAGGTACATACTTAAAGAATGTTGAAAAATTCATGCTTAAGCCTGGAGATGTCGCTGCCAAAATCGTTGCGGCGATGCTGACCAATAAGAGGGAAATCAATCTACCTGGCTGGATGAATTTTGCTGGGAAATGGTATAACATGTTTCCAAAGATCACCGAAACATTAGGAAAAAAGGCGTTTTTTAAAAAATAGGCTAAACTTTCGATGCCGGAAAAGGCGAATGTATGTTGGTCTAATAATAGGCAAAGGGGAATGTCGATGACATTCCCCTTTTTGGACATGACCGAAATTTTCATATGATTTGGTAACTATTTCATGGGGAATCCGTCTATTTTTAGTAGGAGGGATTTGTATGAAGAGGATTGTGAACCTTTATATCTCTATATTCATTGCTTTTATTCTGGGCAGCTGCCAATCCCCTGATTGGAACATGGATGAAGTTATTGATAAAGGGGAAGAAGGTTTCATTACGGCTCTTGACGATAAAAGGATTTTGATAAAAGGGACGTATTATAAGGTGACCAATGATACATATATTCAAGATAAACAGGGGAATGACCTTGATTATTCCGATTTGGAAATTGGCATGAAAGTGAAGCCATGGCACCGGGGCGTGGTGAAGGAATCATTTCCTGGGAAAGCGGAAGCGGAACTGATTCTTGTTTTGACGGATGAAAAAAGCTTAGCCGAACAAAGGGCGGTCACTGCTGCCCTCGATCATGTCAGCAAAGCGGAAAGTCAGCGATTCATGGTTCTCGAAGTCGTCCATTTACCTTCAGAGCATGTTTATAATATCGAAATGATGAATCGTTCAAATTTAGACTCTTCATTCATTGTGACAGTAGAGGATGTAACGGATGAAATATTATATATAAAATAAAACAACCGGACTGAATCATTTTGGAATTCTGTCTGGTTGTTTTATGGGATTCGCTCACAAGAATGAGATCTTGTCCGATTATTTTATAAAGTTTTCGCACCTAAATATTTTGGTTTCCAATATGAATTATCCATATCCGTGATGGTTATTCCTTTAGAAGACGTAGCACTGATGAATTGACCATTTCCGATATAAATCCCAACATGGGATACCCCTGTTCCAGAAGTATTAAAGAATACAAGATCACCCTTAGCTGGTGAAGATACTTTTAAACCTGTATTGGAATAGAGCAATGATGTTGTACGCGGCAAGGTAATTCCTTGTGATTTCTGGAATACATAATAGACGAAGCCTGAGCAGTCGAATCCAGTCGGTGTCGTCCCGCCCCATTTGTAAGGTTTGCCTATTAAGGTTTTCGCATAGCTGATCAATGTAGTATTGTTGACATTATAAACACCAAGCGCATTAAATGTGCCCCGGCCGGCAATTCCATCGACAGTTAACCCTTTAGCTTTTTGGAATTTTTTTACTGCAGATGTAGAATAGGTGCCGTAATATGTAGTCAGTGAACCTGTATATGTGAAATAACCTTTGGTTTTTAAAAGTTGTTGTAGTTGTTTGACATCGCTGTGTGTCATTCCGGGTCTGAGGGTTTGATCTCCAATATTTGCAAAGGCTTGCAGTGGGGTTAGCATCATGGCAGATGCAACAGCAGCTGAAGCGATCCATTTCTTCATAATTTTCATTTCCTCTCTATCTATCTCTCTATAATTGTTAACAATATTATCCTACAATACCATTATGACAATTAGACATAATTTTAGTTACAGTTTCATTACAAAAAATGAGCAGTAAGACTAACTGAAAAACGGACGAAAGACTATTGAAAAGGGTTCAGTAATTTAAAAAAACTGAGCATATGGATCCATTGAAAATTATTCAAGTTACTAATTGATTCTCTTTTAAAAAAACTTTTTGGATACTAAGTTTAAATTTGGTATTTTATCCATTTTTAGTATCCATTATATTTTTCAAGGGAATTACAATAAAAAGTAGAAATTTGTATGAAAACTTCCATTGAATAAGAACGTATATTCGGTTAAAGTTATGAATATAATAAAAGCGAACGTATATTCTTGTTAGGGTGAAGAAATGATGGATTATGGGACGATGCCGAAACAATCAATTATGTGTATCGATATGAAAAGTTTTTATGCAAGCTGTTCAGCAGTCATGCTTGGTTTGGACCCGCTTGATTGCTATCTGGCGGTGGTTGGTGATTTGAAGAGGACAGGGAGCATTGTGCTCGCGGCTTCCCCAAAAATGAAGAAGGAATTTGGCATCAAGACAGGGTCGCGGATGTTTGAGATCCCGAATGATCCGAGGATTGTCGTCGTTGAACCTAAAATGGCGACCTATTTAAGGGTTTCGACGGAAATCACCCGCTTGTTCAACCGTTATGTGCCAAAAGAAGCGATTCACGTATATAGTGTGGACGAAAGTTTTGTGAAAGTCGATGGTGCCGCTTCTTTATGGGGAGATGCCCGGATGATAGCTGAAAAGATAAAGGATGAAATCGAACGCGAATTACAGCTCCCTTGTGCAATTGGAATTGGACCGAACATGCTTATGGCCAAACTTTGCCTTGATTTGGATGCTAAACATAAAGGAATTGCTGAATGGAAGTATGAGGATGTGCCAAGCAAACTTTGGCCGATTTCCCCGCTTCGTGAAATGTGGGGGATTGGCAGGCGTGTTGAAAAAACCCTTCATGGAATGGGGATATTTACGGTTGGGCAGCTTGCCAATTATGATCTTGAATTACTTGAAGCGAAGTTTGGGATTATGGGCAATCAGCTTTACCACCATGCGTGGGGAATAGATTTATCCGATATGGGGGCAGCGATCATCGAAGGGCAGGTAAGCTTCGGCAAAAGTCAAATACTGCTGCGGGATTATAAGGAGGAGCATGAGGTGAAGCAGGTCATGCTGGAAATTTGCGAAGAGGTTGGGAGAAGGGCACGCACCCATCGCAAGGCAGGAAGAACGGTGAGCCTAAGCATTGGTTACAGCAAGGATGAGTTTGGCGGAGGTTTCCATCGTTCGCGTTCGATTAGCGAACCGACCAACATTACGATGGAGTTATATAAAGTTTGCCTGGAGCTTTTTCATGAGAACTATAAGCAAAAAACGGTTCGGAGCATAGAGGTCAGACTCTCGAATATTGTGGAGGATAACGAAATGCAGCTGACTTTATTCGATGCTTCGCGCTGGAAAAAGCGGGAATTGAGTTACACGGTTGATCGAATCCGCCATAAATATGGAGCCAAATCGTTATTGCGTGCGGTTTCGTATACGGAAGCGGGTACAGCTGTTTACCGAAGCAGGCTGCTTGGTGGGCATAAGGCGTAAGGGCGACTTTGAAGGGAGGAAAAAGAATGATTCGTGATCGCGGCCGTATCAAATGGACATCGATGATGTTACCGGAGCATGTGAAGATGCTGCGGGATTGGGTGGTGGAGGATGGCTATGAAACGAAGCGCATCCTGGATGAGCAGCAACTGGAAGAAATGAATGCGGTAATGGGGGAAGCGATGGAGGAAAGAAAGGATGTTACGATTGCTCATTATGAAGGAAAACGGTATCAGTTGTTAATCGGCAGGATCCATTATTATAATGAGTCCACCCAAAAGCTTCATATCGTTGATCGGTTTCAACAGGTTCACTATATCAGGCTTACCGATATAGCGGATGTAAGGATAATGGAATGATGAACGGAAAGGCTGTTCCAAGGACAGCCTTTCATTATATGAAACGGCATCGTGATGAAAGGGATCACGGGGAGTAAGAGAATCGGCATTTGTTAGCACGGTCTTCGTGTGGCTCCTCTTGTAAAAGGAAGCAGGCAGTTTCATTAACAGAAGCGTTTTTATCGTTTATAATGGGGGAAAGGAAAGACATCGGGAGGCGTGCAATCATGTATATTGAATGGACGGAAACAGCGGCTGAGAAAATAGTCGATAAGGTACGGGGACAAGAAGGATATTTGCAGTTGAAATATGATACTGATGGCTGTGGCTGCGTGGTAAGCGGAGTGACCGCGCTATGGTGGGTCAACGAACCTGAAGAAGGTACCGAAAAAGTGGAAACAAACGGGATTCCTCTATATGTGGAGAAATCAAAAATGATTTTTCTTGATGAAGTCATGAAAATAGACTTTGTTCCGGAAGCGAACAGCTTTCAATTAAAAAGCCCGAATCAAATCTTAAATCCGAGGATGAGCTTTTTTTATAAAATCTAAATGAAGCAAAGAGGGAATCTTGATTCCCTCTCTTTCTTTTCAGACAAGTTTTAGAAACTGATCGATTTGATCTTCATATTCTCTTGGATTTTCATTATAAGATTGAGCGTGGGCCCCTTTTTTAGCGATGTACAGCTGCTTTGGGCCCTCTTTTGCTGCATATAATTCGGCTGTCATCGAAGCGGGGATGAAACTGTCATTTTCACTATGGATGAAGAGCACGGGGTTTCGGATATTTTTCATATAATCGATTGGTGACACTTCATTGGTCCAATACCCATCACGTAGTTTGATGAACGTACGCCCAAGCGGAAACACGGTCCAAGAGGGAAGTGGGACTACATGTTTAAGTTGGTGTTTGATCTGATCCTCGAAATTTGAAAATGGACAGTCCGCAATGTAAAAATCTGCGCCATCTTCAAGCATTCCGGCATATAAAAGCAGGGTTACAGCTCCCATGGATTCTCCATGAATGCCAATATGAAGGTCCGGACCTTTACGTCTTTTCAATTCATCGATTACGGCCTTCAGATCGAATTTTTCATAATGTCCATAACTGCTCGTCTTGCCACCGGAATCCCCATGCCGGCGGTGGTCATAGATGATAGCGTTGAAGCCCCGCTTAAGAAAAATATTCATGTACTTAATCGAATTGACTTTGTTCTCCGTCACGCCATGAGAAATGACGACCCACTTATTAGTAGCATGCGGTTCGATAAACAAGCATTTCAAGGAATATCCGGATGGTGACGATACCCAAATTTCCGTTTTAGGCAGATTATCAAAATCCTCCGTGATCAGGCGTTTGGCCATGATTTCACGATTCTGGATAAAATCATCTTCCTTCTTTTTCATGTACATGATCCGATTGGAAAAATAAATGCCGACGCCGATGATATACGATAGGATTCCAGCCAGTGTAAACCACCATTTCTTCATGAGATGTCCTCCTCGGTTGATTTTCTTTATTTTACCATGATGGAAATGGGAAAACACTGTTTGAAAAGCATGACGAGGAAAACGGCAGTCGTGATATAATAATTTCATAAATGGCCAGGAGGTTTTAAGGGTGAAAAAGAAACAGCAGCGAAATCAAAATCAAAGCAAAAACCAAGATAAAGATTCATCTTCATTGAAACTTGGTGATATGATCAACCAGGATATCATGTCCCAGCTTCGTCAAAAGCAAAAGGAACTTAATGAGGCTGAACAAGAAAAAAGGGCAGCGGAAGAAGAAAAAAAACGCGAAGAAAGAAAGCGTCGGGAAAAGAATAAATCATTCGAAGAACTATTGGGTGAAAGCAATCTGAACTGGAAGAACTATAAATGAAGAACAGGGAGCAGTTTAAGTTTAAGAGGGCTGGCTCCCTTTTTCCGTTTTAGGAAGACCGTTCCTTGCTGATATTCCTTTATTTTATAAAGTATAACGATTATATTAAAGATAAGTTCGATATGCTTTCATATCGGATGGACTACAATTAGCTGGTGATATGATGCAAAGTAAAATAGAAAAAGTACTGGAAGACCAATTATGTTTCCTGCTTTATGCAAGTTCAAGGGAAATGACGAAGAAATATAAACCGCTGCTTGATAAACTCGAAGTGACATATCCTCAATATCTTGTTCTTCTTTTATTATGGGAACAGGATACGCTTACAGTAAAAAAACTAGGGGAGCTCCTTGCCCTCGACTCAGGAACGCTTACCCCCATGTTGAAACGAATGGAGCAGAATGGCTTGATTGCCCGTGAACGTTCGTCTGAAGATGAACGGTCTGTCATGATTAAGTTGACGGAAAAGGGACTTGGTCTACAGGAAGAGGCCTGTTTCATTCCCGATCGCATTTCGGCAATGTCGGGTGATGATAAGAAGGTGGTTGAGGAATTAAAAGCTTCGCTGCTTCAACTATTGAAAACATTACAGAAATTTTAGCAAAAAAAGACGCTTGGGAATCCCAAGCGTTTTTTTTGCCGAATTTACTCTACATCTATTTTAAAGGCGACGTCCACATTGCCATTGATTGCTTTTGAATAAGGACACATTTGATGCGCCTTATGAACAAGGGTTTCGAATGTCTCCTTGTCGACCCCGGATCCCTTCACGGCCAAAGTTACAGCCAAGCTGTACTGATGCATCTCACCCATCAAAAGACTGACGTTTGCGGTGACCTTGGAATCGAAAGAAACGCGTTCAATTTTACCGACTGATTGCAAAGCACTATCAAAACATGCAGCATATCCGGCTGCAAAAAGCTGTTCCGGATTAGATGCTTCAGGCATCTGTTTAGCCCTTGGTGTCCCAGGCATCGCGATATCAACCGTGAAGTTGCCGTCAGCGGAAATTGCCGTTCCTTCTCTTCCGCCATCAACTGTTACAGAAGTTGTAAATAATGTTTTTGTCATATTTTTTCTCCCTTATCTTCTTATTTTTAATTGTGTACAATTGAATTGTACAATAGCTAAATCGAGATGTCCAATAAAAAAGTTTAAAAATGTTGGGATGAAGTAAATTGGTTTTGAAATGGATTGGAATGATGGGAAACTTGAAAGCGGTACAGAAGCAGTAAGACGAAAAAAACGAAGGAATGGAAAAAGGCTGCCTATCACGTTGGGGAAACGGAGATAGTGCAGCCTAAAGGTTGTCCTGGCATTCCTTTGAAACATTTAGTTTAGTTTTATTCTTTTTACTCCCGGTGACTTTCATATTTGTTCGCTTTGGTCAACCGCTTCAAGATATCCAGCTCGGTTTTGGACAGTGTAGGGCTGTTAGCGGCCTGGCAGTTCTCACGGAGCTGCTGTACTGAGCTTGCTCCTGGTACAACGGTAGCGACGCTTTGATGAGACAATACATATTGAAGTGCCGTTTCATTCAACTTCCTATCAGAAAGTTTGTCCTTTATTTGCGGAAGCAAATCTTTAAGTTCGTGATAGCTATAGTCAAGGTATCCATCCTCATTTGCCTTTTTGAGCATTTTTTCACTGAGCAGACCTTTGGCAAGGGGGCCACGGGCGATAATGCTGATCTGTTTGTTGGCCAAAAGGGACAGCCACTCTTCTGGGCGGCGGTCGAGTAGATTAAACTGCATCATCACGGAATCAAGCTCAGACTTTTCAGTGAATTCCTTGATTACATTCGGACGAATCGAGGAAATTCCATAATATCGGATATAGCCTTCTTTTTTCAAATCTTCAAATGCTTCTACCGTTTCTTCGATATTGTCTGAAATGGTGCCGCCATGTAACTGGTAAAGATCGATATAATCTGTACCCAATCGCTTTAAGCTATCTTTTACTGCCGCTTTAATATAGGCGCCAGATGGATCCCAGCTCCAGGAATCTTTTGTTTCATTCCAGCGGTTTCCAACCTTGGTGGCTATGTATACCTTATCGCGGACCGATTTTAAATTCTTTCCGACGATTTCTTCATTCATACCGAAATCATATAAGTCAGCAGTATCAAAATAATTGATTCCTTCATCTAATGCGGCCTGTATGATTTCGGATGCCTGATTTTCAACAGTCCCCAATGACATGCATCCGAGCCCGATTTCAGAAACTAGCAAGTCAGAATTTCCTAGTCTGCGTTTTTTCATGTTATCCACTCCCTTTACAGTCATTGTAAAGGAGAAATCCATTTCACTCAAAGAATTCACTTGATCCGTTTTAAAGGAGTGGGGGGCACCTGATCATGTATGTCGGCAATCCAATCATTGATATAGACATATTGATTTTGTAATTGTTTTAGTTTTTGAAGGATTTCCCAACTCTTTCCGGATAAAGTAACGCTTTTTTCCAATACGTAAACTTTCATTAAATCGCCCTCCATCTCTATTATGGTAAAATGTATGAGGAATCATGCTGCAATTAGAACAGAGGAGTGGTCAGGATGAAAAAATTTGAAGAAAAAACGCTGTCTTCGAAAAAAATCTTCACGGGAAAGGTCATCAGCCTGCAAGTGGATAATGTAGAGCTTCCAGATGGGAAAACGGGTAAACGCGAAATAATCAAACATCCGGGGGCGGTTGCCATCATAGCTCTCACGGCAGACAATAAAATCATCATGGTTGAGCAGTACCGTAAAGCGCTGGAAAGGAGCTTGGTGGAAATACCTGCAGGAAAGCTGGAAGTAGGCGAAGAGCCGGTTCTGTCGGCTAAACGGGAGCTGGAAGAGGAGACAGGTTATGAATGTGAAGAAATGGAGCACATCATATCCTTCTATACATCCCCGGGTTTCGCCGATGAATTGGTGCACCTGTATGTGGCTCACAATTTGACTAAGAAAGAAAATGCGGCCCCACTGGATGAGGATGAATTTGTCGAGATGCTTGAACTCACGTTGGAGGAAGCTCAAACTTATATGGATGAAGGGAAAATCCAGGATGCCAAAACGGCATATGCAGTTCAGTACCTGCAGTTGAAAAAGGCGATGACATCATAAATGAAAGAATTTTACGCTGACCTGCATATTCATATAGGCAGAACGAGAAGCGGAAGGGCCGTGAAAATAACAGGTGCTAAAACGTTAACTTTCAGCAATGTGCTGCAAGTGGCCAGTGAAAGGAAGGGCCTTGATCTAATCGGGATAATCGATTGCCATTCTCCTGAAATTATCGAAGAGATCGAAGCGGGGATTCTTGATGGCGAAATCACGGAAAAAATGGAAGGCGGACTTCAATACAAGAATACAACCATCATTCCAGGCTCGGAGATTGAAATTTATGATCAGAATTGTAATGGACCGATCCATGTCCTCGCTTATTTTCCGACTTTAAAAGCGATGAAGGAATTCTCCTTATGGATGAGCGGACATGTTAAAAATATCACTTTGAGCTCCCAAAGGATTTATTGTGATGGAAGAACGCTGCAAAAGATCGTGAAGTCACTGGGCGGCCTGTTTATCCCGGCACATGTTTTTACCCCATTTAAAAGCTTATATGGAAAAGGTGTACGGTCCAGTCTGACAGAAGTATTCGATCCGAAGCTAATTGATGCCATCGAACTTGGTTTAAGTTCAGATACAGAAATGGTCAAGGATATCGGGGAGTTGGACTCCTATGTCTTCGTGACCAATTCCGATGCGCATTCGCTTGGGAAAATCGCCCGTGAATATCAAAAAGTCCTGCTTGAAGAACCAAGTTTCAATGAGCTGGCAAAAGCCCTTAAAGAAACAGGGAATCGTAAGGTGGCCGTTAATTATGGATTGAACCCCTTATTGGGAAAGTATCATCAAACCGTATGTTCAGGGTGTTTACACCAGGTATTGAGGGATGATGAACAATGTCCCGAGTGTGGTAATAAATCCATTATTAAAGGGGTATCGTCCAGGATTGAAGAACTCTCCAATTCCGAGTTGGATGGAAGAAACGGAAGGGAAAGGCCGCCGTATATCCATCAAGTGCCACTCGATTTCATCCCAGGGCTCGGACCTAAATCCATGGAAAAACTGCTGGCGGCATTTGGAACTGAGATGAATATCCTTCATGAAGTCACGCTTGAACAGCTCATGGAAATCGTTCCTGAAAAATTGGCGTGCTACATCGATTCTGCTAGAAAAGGGACGCTTTCTTTTGAAGTGGGGGGCGGAGGAAAGTACGGAAAGGTCAAAAAGGAATTAACCTGAAAAAAGTCCTGACAGATGAGAACTGTCAGGACTTTTTTAGTTTGTTGTTTTTGCATAAATGGAGGTGTCCCGCACTTCCTTACCGTCTGCACTAAGGCAGTCATTACGCAAAATACCTTCAAGGGTAAATCCCAGCCTCTCGGGAATCCGTTTGCTGGCAATATTATTAGGGTCACAGCGGATTTCGACTCGTTTTGCGCCATAATGGTAAAAGGCAAATTTAGTTAACTTTTCCACTGCCTCCGTTATGTAGCCTAGTTTACTGTATCTCGTATCGATCCAATAGCCAATTTCGAATTTAGGGATATCCCAGTTAATTCGGTGCAGTCCAGTGGAGCCGATGAATTGATCGTCTTCTTTCCTATAGATATGGAGTCTGATATCCTCTTTTAAAATAAAGTCCGCAAAGGACTTAAGGACGTTCTGTTCAGAGGTTTCCAACGAAAAATCTTGATGTGCAAACGGCAGCCACTGTTTCAATTCAGGTTTAGAATGGGCAATGGCTTCGTAAAGGTCCAGGCCATCGCCAGGCTGACAAGGTCTTAGATATAATCGAGGGGTTTCAATTTTTACGGGAAAATCCATTAATATAGCTTTCATATCCTGCCTCCATATCATTGATATGGAAAATTATAACACGGATTGGGCACAAGGAGTTCGGCTGATGGGGAAAGTTTTCTTAGCATAAATGAGAGAGTGAAAACATAGATTCTAGTAAGCGGAGTTGGGAGGATGAAAGATGAAAAAAAAATCTGTCGTACAAAATGCCGTAATGAAACATATTAACGAACATTCCTCATTATATGTCTTTATCACTGTGCTTTTTTTGATGGGTGTCATTTTCGGGGCAATATTGGTGAATAGTTTGAGCTTTACCCAAAAGGAAGACTTGTTCTATTACTTATCGCAATTTTTCGGACAAGTATCCAAGGGTGAATTTGCATCTTCGCATGATATGTTCAGCCAAAGTATTATGCATAATATAAAATATATCGGGGTCATCTGGATTCTCGGAATATCGGTCATCGGTTTGCCTGTCATCCTGGTTTTGTTATTTATAAAAGGGATGGTTGTTGGATTCACAGTCGGCTTTTTAGTCAATCAAATGGGATGGAGCGGGTTTTTATTATCGTTTGTCGCTATTCTGCCCCAAAATATATTCATCGTCCCGATATTCATCGTAATAACCGTACTTGCGGTCTCACTATCAATGAAAATGATCAGCCGGATTTTCCTAAAGCAGGTTCGTGAACCGCTGAAGCCGATAATTTCGCGGTATATTTTCTCATTGGTTTTGTCCGGGTTATTTTTGATTACGGCTGCCGTGTTTGAAGCGTACCTTTCCCCTTCTTTAATGAAAAATGTCGTAAGTTTATTGGGTCATTGATGGAAATTTACCGTTCCCGCAAATTTTTTTATCATTAACAAGAAATCTATTTTGACAGTTTTCCCTCTTTTGTTATAATGGATAAGATAGCGGCGCGGGAGGGAATATTAGGTATGGAAATAGAAAACAGAATTGATAGGATAAAAAAGCAGTTACACTCGTCCAGCTACAAATTAACGCCTCAGCGAGAAGCGACCGTCCGCGTTTTACTTGAGCATGAAGAGGATCATTTAAGCGCAGAAGACGTTTACCTCCTTGTCAAAGAAAAGTCGCCGGAAATTGGATTGGCAACAGTTTACCGTACGCTAGAGTTGCTGACTGAATTGAAGATAGTAGATAAAATTAACTTTGGAGACGGGGTATCCCGTTATGATTTAAGACAAGAAGGAGCTGCGCATTTCCATCATCATCTTGTTTGCGTGGAATGTGGTGCGGTGGATGAGATCCAGGAAGACCTACTTGAAGAAGTGGAAGACATTGTGGAACGAGACTGGAACTTCAAGATTAAAGACCATAGATTAACCTTTCATGGCATTTGTCATCGATGTCATGACAAAGAAGAAAATTAAGGTGAATGAAGTCGGGCCTTTTCCATTTAATGGAGAAGGTTTTCTGCATTTTAAAACCTATTTTCTCAAGGAAGAGCTGTTTTTGTTTTCTCCTTTCCGAAACACGTATAAAACTTGTCCTGTTGGGCATAGATTGATACAAAGGATCGAATGGGAGGGGAAGGATGATGAAAACATCATTATCGCTTGTTTTGCACACGGCTAAAGTGATGGTTCTCTTTGTTAGCTTCACTGTTCTTTTTTATATAGGAATGGTATGGTTAAATCAGGAATATCAAAGTTATCATCGTTATGATGAACCGAAAGGCATGGCCGTAAAAGTATCGAAGGCTGTTGATACGGGTGATGATGCATGGCTTGAACGCTTAATGTTGTTTTATTTAAACGGGGAGTAATGGATATGGAGAATCAAATTAGGGATTTCATTCATTTTTTAACCATTGAAAAAGGACTTGCGAAGAATACACTCGTCTCGTATGAGCGTGACTTAAGATCATATTGGAGCTATCTGAAAGATGTTGAAACCATTGAAGCTTGGAATGATTCAAGGCGGGTGAACATCCTGCATTTTCTCGTGCATTTGAAGGATCAAGGGAAATCATCGAAGACGGTGGCACGTCATATAGCTTCCATTCGGTCTTTTCATCAATTTCTTCTTAGGGAAAAAGTAACCGAGCAGGATCCGTCCATACATATAGAAACGCCAAAACCAGAACGAAGCCTTCCAAAGGTATTAAGCATGGAAGAGGTTGAAGCACTATTGGAAGCCCCGAAGAAAATGGATGAATTCGGTTTACGCGATAAGGCGATGCTAGAATTGATGTATGCGACGGGGATGCGTGTCAGTGAGTTGATATCCATGAATGTGAGTGATGTCCATGCATCGATGGGGTTTGTCCGATGCATAGGAAAAGGAAATAAAGAGAGGATCATTCCGATTGGACAAACTGCATTGGGTGCGATTGAACATTATATGGAAAGTTCCCGGGGGAAAATGGCCAGTCCCAAGCACAGGACAGATTCACTTTTTTTGAATCATCATGGAAACAGGCTGACAAGGCAGGGATTTTGGAAGATTTTAAAAAAACTTGTGAAATCGGCACAAATTGAAAAAGAGATTACACCGCATACATTAAGACATTCTTTCGCGACACATCTATTGATGAACGGGGCTGATTTACGTGCCGTCCAAGAAATGCTTGGTCATGCGGATATTTCGACAACTCAAATTTATACACATATTACGAACATACGGATCAAGGATGTATACTCAAAATTCCATCCGCGAGCTTAAAAGAATAATAGAATGATAGAAAAGGTTGTGAATGTAACTGCAAGGCAGTTGGAGGAGCAGCCTTTTTTCTCCGTTTTTACCGACTGCTGTAATAGGTGCAAATGATTCCAATGTGCGTCTCAGTGCACTTTATTTCATTCCGAAATATATTATTTGTCTACATCATGGTAATCGTTTACAATGTAGAGAGGTCAGACTTCTGACGTTCTCGCGATTTCATTTAAATGAAGAGTAACTGAGCAGGATAAGGGTATTATAGAGAGTATAAAAAGTGATTTACTATTTTAGGAGGAATGACTCATGAAAGAGAATTCAGCATTTAAACGAATATTCGTAATAGTTATGGATTCAGTAGGGATTGGCGAAGCACCTGATGCAGATTTATTCGGCGATAAAGGGGCTGATACACTTGGCCATATCGCAGAACGAATGAATGGATTGAACATGCCGACTCTCGCAAAATTGGGTTTAGGCAATATCCGTGAAATCAAGGGGATCGATAAAGTTCAGCAACCTCTCGCCTACTATACGAAAATGAAGGAAGCCTCTACAGGAAAAGATACGATGACTGGACATTGGGAAATCATGGGGTTGAATATATCGACTCCATTCCGTGTATTTCCAGATGGTTTCCCGGAATTATTAGTCAATGAACTCGAGGCGAAGATGGGGCGGGGAATTATTGGGAACGTCCCAGCAAGCGGTACGGAAATCATTGAAAGGCTTGGCGAGGAACATATGAAAACGGGTGCGCTGATCGTTTATACATCAGCTGATTCCGTATTACAGATTGCTGCACATGAAGATATCGTCCCGATAGACGAATTATACAAGATTTGTGAAATTGCCCGTGAAGTGACAATGGCTGATGAGTTCAAGGTTGGACGCGTGATTGCCAGACCGTTCACAGGTGAACCAGGCAACTTCAAAAGAACGTCTAACCGCCATGATTATGCGTTAAAGCCTTTTAACCGGACGGTAATGGATGAATTGAAAGATTCTGGATATGATGTGCTCGCAATCGGGAAGATCTCTGATATTTTTGATGGGGAAGGCGTCACTGAATCATTGAGGACCGTATCCAATATGGATGGAATGGATAAATTAATCCAAACGGTAGAACAGGACTTCAAAGGGTTAAGTTTCCTTAATCTAGTCGACTTTGATGCTTTATACGGTCACCGCCGCGATCCAGAGGGATACGGAAAGGCATTGGAAGAATTCGATGCCCGGATGCCGGAAGTCCTTGATAAACTGAAAGAGGATGATTTATTGATCATCACTGCAGATCACGGAAATGATCCGGTCCATGAAGGAACCGATCACACACGTGAATATGTACCATTATTAGTTTATTCCAAACGATTTACAGAAGGTGCCGAACTACCGATAAGTGATACATTTGCTGATATTGGGGCGACGGTCGCTGCTAATTTTGACGTTAAAATGCCTGCCTTTGGAAAAAATATATTGGGCGATTTAAATTTAGGGGAGATTAAATAGATGTTTAATAAAATAGAGACTGCTGCATCATTTATAAAAAGTAAAATTGAAGGCACTCCGGAGATAGGGCTGATTCTTGGTTCCGGGCTTGGCGTATTGGCGGATGAAATTGAAAATCCGATAACGATTCCATATCACGAAATCCCGGAATTCCCGGTATCGACTGTCGAGGGACACGCTGGACAGCTTGTCATTGGACATTTAAGTGGCAAAAAAGTTGTAGCCATGCAAGGACGTTTCCATTTTTATGAGGGTTACTCCATGGAGAAGGTCACTTTTCCAGTACGTGTAATGAAACTACTTGGTGTTGAGCAGTTAATTGTAACGAATGCTGCCGGAAGCGTTAATGAAAGCTATGAACCAGGTGACTTGATGCTCATTACGGATCATATTAATTTAATGGGGGCAAACCCATTGATTGGTCCTAATGAAGAACGTTTCGGCCCTAGATTCCCTGATATGTCGGAGGCTTATAATAAAGACCTTCGGACACAAGCAAAAAAAATAGCAGCTTCACTAGGATTGGATATTAAAGAAGGTGTCTATATCGGAAATACAGGACCGACCTATGAGACGCCGGCAGAAGTGAAAATGGCAAGGATCCTTGGCGGGGATGCAGTTGGTATGTCGACAGTTCCGGAAGTCATCGTAGCTAGGCATAGTGGTATGAAGGTGCTCGGAATTTCATGCCTTACAAATATGGCCGCAGGCATTCTTGATCAGCCTTTGTCGCATGAAGAGGTAATTGAAACGACTGAAAAAGTGAAAAGCAGTTTTCTTGAGTTTGTTAAGCTTATCGTTAAAGACATATAAAACGAACAAAAAAATACAAGTACACCTAAGAGAGCGGTGTCTTTGAAAAAGTGGGGATTCTAATATGAGAATGGTAGATTTAATCGAGAAAAAGCGTGATGGAAAGGCTCTTACTACAGAAGAAATACAGTTCATCATCAAAGGATTTACCGATGGAACGATTCCGGATTACCAAATGAGCGCTTGGTCAATGGCAGTTTATTTCAAAGGCATGAATGAGCAGGAACGTGCTGATCTAACCATGGCTATGGTCGAATCGGGAGATCAAATTGATTTATCGATGATTGAAGGAATCAAGGTCGATAAACATTCAACAGGCGGTGTTGGTGATACCACAACTTTAGTGCTTGGACCACTGGTTGCTGCTGTAGGAGTCCCAGTAGCAAAAATGTCAGGACGCGGTCTTGGTCATACAGGCGGAACAATCGATAAGTTAGAGTCTGTAAAAGGATTTCATGTCGAAATAGAAAATGACGAGTTCATTCGACTTGTTAATAAAAATAAGATAGCTGTCATTGGCCAAAGTGGTAACCTGACTCCAGCTGACAAAAAGTTATATGCATTGCGCGATGTTACGGCTACCGTTAACAGTATCGGTTTGATTGCTGGCTCGATCATGAGTAAGAAAATCGCCGCTGGTGCTGATGCAATCGTACTTGATGTTAAAACGGGTGCAGGCGCTTTCATGAAAACTCTCGCAGATTCCGAAGAGTTGGCGCATGCAATGGTCAGCATTGGAAACAATGTGGGACGAAACACGATGGCCGTCATTTCCGATATGAGCCAACCGTTGGGTTACGCAATCGGAAATGCTTTAGAAGTGAAGGAAGCCATCGATACGCTGAAAGGAGAGGGACCGGAAGATTTAACGGAACTTTCTTTAACACTAGGAAGCCATATGGTATACCTTGCCAAAAAGGCAAGCTCGTTGGAAGAAGCAAGAACCTTGCTGGAAAATGCGATTAAGGATGGTTCTGCACTTAACTCATTCAAGGTTTTCCTAGAAGCGCAGGGAGGCGATGGTTCGGTTGTCGATCAGCCGGAAAAACTACCGCAGGCTGCTCATACTTTCGAGCTGGAAGCGAAAGAGGACGGATATGTATCGGAAATCATCGCTGATGAGGTAGGAACGGCAGCCATGCTCTTAGGCGCCGGGCGGGCAACAAAAGAATCAGAGATTGATTTGGCAGTCGGACTGGTACTTCGTAAAAAAATCGGGGAAACCGTGGCAAAAGGTGAATCCCTCGTGACGATTTACAGCAATTTTGAAGATGTTTCAAAGGTAAAAGAAAAATTGTATGAAAGCATTGCGATTTCAAAAGAGAAAATAGAAAAACCTACATTGATCTATAAAGAGATCATGGAATAAACATTTTCCAAAAAAGGCCGCTTTTTAGCGGCCATTTTACGTTTATCCCATTGAATGTTAAAAGAGGATGCCCATGCGCATCCTCTTTTAATTTGGTTCACCTTGTTACCATATATCCAGTATGTGTTTCAAAATTCATCTTTATTTGTATAAAAATGGGTTTAATGGAAAAAATGAAAACTATAAAGATTGGAGGGTATGGAGATGAAGCGGATTCTTTCTCTATTTTTAACCGTTTTGGTAGCACTTGGTTTTAGCATCCCGCATACAAAAGCAGCTGAAGAAAAAGGGGTCGAATTGGCGGCAAATGCTAAATCAGCTATTTTGATTGAACGGGATACAGGTACTGTACTCTATGATAAAGATGCAGACGTTCGTCTTTCACCGGCAAGCATGACGAAAATCATGACGATGCTGCTGATCATGGAAGCGATCGATAAAGGCGAACTTAACATGAAGGAGAAAATCAGGACCAGTGAGTATGCAGCATCGATGGGCGGTTCCCAGATCTTTCTCGAGCCAGGTGAAGAAATGACCACAGAACAAATGCTCAAGGGCATCTCGATTGGTTCGGCGAATGATGCATCGGTGGCGATGGCTGAACGTCTAGCTGGATCGGAAGAAGAATTTGTTAGGAAAATGAACAAAAAGGCGAAAGATCTCGGGTTGAAAAATACAAAGTTCCAAAATGCAACAGGCCTTCCTGTTAAAGATCATTACAGTTCGGCACATGATATGTCGATCATGGCAAAGGAATTATTGAAATACGATACGATTACAAGGTTCACGGGTACATATGAAGATTATCTCCGTGAAAATACCGAAAAGAAATTCTGGCTTGTCAACACAAACAGATTAGTGAAATTTTACCCTGGGGTCGATGGATTGAAGACAGGATTCACAAATGAAGCCAAGTATTGTTTGACAGCAACTGCTAAAAAAGGCAATATGCGTGTCATTGCCGTCGTTTTCGGGGCCGTTTCTCCAAAAGAACGAAACGCACAGGTCACCAAGATGTTGGATTATGCATTTTCACAATACGTCACATACCCGATTTATAAACGCGGCGAGGTGTTAGGTGAAGCCAAGGTAAGTAAGGGACACAAAAAAACCGTGGTGGGAGTAACAAGTGAACCGATTTCAGTTTTGACAGCCAAAAACGGAACGGCAAAGGACTTTACAAAAAAAATCACACTTGATAAAGATTTGGATGCCCCGATTAAAAAAGGGGATGAAATTGGTACGCTTGAATTGAAGAAAAACGGTAAGGTGTATGTCGAATCTCCGATCGTTGCGAAGGAAACGGTTGAAAATGCCAGCTGGTGGCAATTGTATAAAAGGGCTTTCGGCATGTTTACCCAGGCAAAATAGAATAAATTGTCGCATTGCCTGTTAATCGTACTAATTTAGGCGAAACTCCACTAGTTTTGCTAGTAAGGAGGAATCGGCAGGTGAAAAAGAGAATTTGACTCTTTATAAGACAGTGAAGGAGGCTGTATATAATGAGTCTTACGATTAATATGGAGGCGAAAAACAGCGTATTGTGCATTCGTCTCAAAGGTGATTTGGATCATCATACAGCAGAAAAATTGAAAAACCAGGCAGAGGCAGCCATTCAAAAGCATAACATCAAGCATATCATCCTTAATATGGAAGAATTGGATTTTATGGACAGTTCAGGGCTCGGAGTTATTTTAGGGCGCTATAAACAGGTGAACAAAAAGCAAGGTGAAATGGTGGTCTGTGCAATATCTCCAGCAGTAAAGCGGTTATTTGAGATGTCAGGGTTGTTTAAAATTGTTAAAATGGAACTATCCGAAAAAAACGCTTTGCAAAGACTGGGGGTTGCCTAAGATGAAAAATAAAATGGAAACGAAATTTTCTGCACTTAGCCAAAATGAATCTTTTGCCAGGGTGACTGTTGCGGCTTTCATTGCCCAATTGGACCCGACGATGGATGAATTGACAGAGATCAAGACTGTCGTGTCAGAAGCCGTTACGAATTCGATTATCCATGGTTATGAAAGTGATCCGGAAGGGTGGGTCTATATTTCAGTGGTTATCGAAGGCGATACTGTGGAATTGACCATCCGGGATGAAGGACTGGGCATTGAAGACGTCGAGGAGGCTAAACAGCCGTTATTTACGACAAAACCCGAACTTGAACGTTCCGGTATGGGATTCACCATCATGGAAAACTTCATGGATGAAATCAATATAATTTCCCACAAGGGCGAAGGCACGATCATTCGATTAAAAAAGCACTTAACTACAAGCAGAGCTTTGTGCAATTAAGGGAGACTTGCATATGGATGTGGAGGTTAAAAACGAGAAAAGCAAGAAAGGCCAGCCCCATTTAAAAGATGAGGAATTGCGGAATTTAATCCAACGCAGCCAGAGTGGTGACCAAGATGCGAGGAACCTGATTGTCAACAGCAATCTGAGGCTTGTATGGTCAGTGGTGCAAAGGTTCCTCAATCGAGGTTACGAACCGGATGACCTTTATCAAATAGGCTGTATTGGCCTGTTGAAGTCCGTGGATAAATTTGACTTATCGTTTGAAGTGAAATTCTCAACGTATGCTGTGCCAATGATCATTGGTGAAATCCAACGCTTTATCCGTGATGACGGAACGGTTAAAGTAAGCCGGTCATTAAAGGAAATGGCGAATAAAATTCGCAGGGCCAAAGAGGAACTTTCAAAGACGTATGGCCGTGTTCCGACTGTCAATGAATTGGCGGAACATCTGGAGCTGTCCCCAGAGGAAATTATCATGGCCCAAGAAGCTAGCAGGAGCCCTTCATCCATCCATGAAACGGTTTACGAAAATGATGGAGATCCGATTACTCTTCTTGACCAAATTGCCGACCATAATGAAACATCCTGGTTCGATCAAATCGCCTTGAAAGAAGCCATACAAGAATTGAATGAACGTGAAAGATTGATCGTTTTCCTGAGGTATTATAAAGATCAGACGCAATCGGAAGTGGCGGCAAGGCTCGGCATTTCTCAAGTCCAAGTGTCAAGGCTGGAAAAGAAGATTCTTCAGCAAATGAAAAACCACATGAATCAGTGATTCATGTGGTTTTTTATTGAGCTGAAAATAAATCTTGATTTTAGGAAAAAGTAAAAGTGATTCCTTTTCAAGTAAGGCGAAAATATGAATGAGGTCGAATTTTTAGTTGAATTTAGGATAAAAAACGAATATTATAGTAAAGGTCGCGTTTCTCATTCGTTTTTTATCTTTCTTTCAATAAAATAACGATCAGGAAAAACGTCGATGCAGTACAATATTAGGACACCTTGTACTTTCGTGCAAACGGTTGTCGGTGTTTCCTTTAGATCTGGAGGTCTAAATATGTTTTTGGAAAAGTTTTTCTCCCTGAAAGAAAATGGGACGGATGTCCGTACAGAAGTCATGGCGGGTGTTACGACATTTTTAACTATGGTTTATATCCTTATTGTGAATCCGGCTTTATTGTCTTCAATCGGAATTCCATTTGAACAAGTTTTCATGGCAACGGTCATATCAGCGGTGATTGGTACCCTTAGCATGGGGCTTATTGCAAAATACCCGATTGCCATAGCACCGGGGATGGGTTTGAATGCTTATTTTGCCAGCGTAGTGGGGGCACAGGGCCTTTCATACCAGACTGTATTCGGTACAGTTTTCATTGCTGGTTTGCTATTTCTATTAATTAGCGTGACAAGCTTGCGTAAAATGATAATTGATGCGATCCCTGATTCATTAAAATATGGCATCACATCCGGAATTGGTTTATTCATTGCGTTTATCGGATTGAAAAATGCCGGAATCGTAGTGCCTAATGAATCAACGATGGTGACGCTTGGAGATTTGCACCAGCCTGGAACCGTTTTAGCTTTAGCAGGTTTATTCATTACCTTGATTTTTATGGCTCGTAATATTAAAGGCGCAATTTTCATTGGTATGATCATTACGGCAATCATTGGCTACTTTATTGGTTTGCTCAACTTTGATGGGGTCTTATCTGTGCCTCCAACACCGGTATTTTTCGATATCGATATTGCTGGGGTCTTCACGAATTCATTATATTCCATTGTTTTCGCCTTTTTACTTGTGACGATCTTTGATACGACAGGAACCTTGATTGGCGTGACGGAACAGGCTGGACTAACGAAGGATGGAAAAATCCCTCGTGCCAAGAAAGCCTTTTTAGGTGATGCGATTGCGACGACAGTCGGTTCGATGTTTGGTACTAGTCCTTCGACGGCCTATGTTGAATCGAGCACGGGAGTGGCCGCAGGCGGACGTACGGGATTAACCGCTACTGTCGTGGCAATTTTGTTTGCTGCGTCGATTTTCTTTTCTCCATTGATATCGGCAATTTCTTCCGTTCAAGCGATCACAGCTCCCGTTTTGATCATTGTAGGATGTTTCATGATGGAAGGGCTAGCTAAAGTAAATTGGAAAATTTTCGATGAGGCATTTCCGGCCTTTGCGATCATTTTAACGATGCCGCTTACTTCAAGTATATCTACAGGGATTGCGATCGGGTTCATTACACTTCCACTTATGAAGGTATTCAGTGGAAAAGGAAAATCGGTACATCCTCTCATTTATATTTTTGGATGTATATTTTTGATCCAGCTGATTTTCTTCCCCACTCATTAATGTATATCTGTAATCAAAAAGACATGCTGTCATTGCAGCGTGTCTTTTTTTTGTTTTCAAATTAGTAATATTTGGACATGGTTCACTTCCTGCATTTTCAAACTGCTTCCAAACCATACTACTAGCATAAGGAAATAAAAGGTCGGGATGTGATGATAGTGGCAGTTGTATATATCAGGATGAGGAACCGTGTACAAGTAAAGGGAAATCAAACGGTGAGGATAAAAGATATTGCAAGGATAATCGGACCTGAAGAAGTGATTACCATTATTGAAGAAATTATATTATTAACGGTCAAGAAGGAAGATAAGAATATTATTGTCGTTGATTTGGCTCAAATTATCGTGGCCATCCGCAAGATGGATCCGACTATTGAACTGGAGACATTCGGGCCCTCCCAAACGATCATCGAAATCATCCTCTCGAAAAAGAAAATGTCATACCTGACATTCGCCCTGGTTTGGTTTTTGTTATTTGTCGGCGGCGGGATGACGATCATGAATTTTCATGTGGATGTCAGCATGGGGGAAGTGCATCAAAAAATCTTCACTATAATCACGGGAAAAGTGGATGATAAGCCGTTATTGATCCAAATCCCATATAGCTTCGGCCTTGGTATGGGCATGATTCTATTTTTTAATCACTTTTTTAAAAAACGCTTCAATGAGGAACCTAGTCCGCTCGAGGTTGAAATGTTCAACTATCAGCAGGATTTGGACAGTTATGTAATCATGAATGAAAATAAGGAGAATGTACGACACCTTGATGACCGGTAAAATCATCTTTGGAATCTTTGTCGGTTTAGCTGGGGGATTTGCGACAGGTGCGGGTTTTGTAGCGTTTTTAACTGTACTTGGGGTGATTCCGAGACTGACTCAGCTGACAAAAACAATGAAGATGATTCATTACTACGAAGGAGCCATCATTGCCGGCGTTGTCGCAGGAACATGGTTAGGATTACAGGAAACGGAACTTTCCCTCCCATATTTTTTATTGATTCCAATCGGTTTGGCTGACGGGATATTTAATGGAATGCTTGCTGCTGCCCTAACTGAAGTCCTGAATGTGTTTCCGGTTCTGTCAAAGCGGATCGGAATTCAAGAGAAAATCATTTATCTGTTAATGGCACTTGTATTGGGAAAAATAGCCGGATCATTATTCCAATGGATTTATTTAGTGGATTTATAAGTTTATGAGGTAACTATTCCTGATGATGAAAGGTAGGCCCAAGATGGTGACCAAACGAAAAGTGATATTGATTACGGATGGAGATGAGTATGCGAAACGGGCTGTCGAGCATGTAGCCAAGGAAATAGGGGGCAGGTGTATCTCGATGTCCCAAGGTAATCCATCACGATATACGGGCTTGGAGCTAGTTGAATTAATAAAAAAGGCGAAGTATGATCCTGTATTGGTCATGTTTGATGATAGCGGTTTCATCGGTGAAGGATCAGGCGAACAGGCGATGAAGGTAGTTGCCGGCCACCCTGATATTCATGTCCTTGGAGTGATAGCGGTCGCTTCAAAGACTAGAAGGGAAGAATGGACCAAAGTGGATATCTGTATTGACCGTGATGGTAACCTGACACCGAATGGGGTTGATAAATACGGCGCCGAAGAATTTGAACTCGGCAAGATTACAGGGGATACGGTGTATTGCATCGATCAATTGCATGTTCCCATAGTAGTAGGGATAGGGGATATCGGGAAAATGTCTCATCAGGACGATTTTAAAAGAGGAGCACCGATAACGAAGCTAGCGGTGGAAATCATATTGGAAAGGAGTGGTCATGATGACTTCAGAAAAACCTGAAAACATGAAACCGATACCGGATAGAGTAGCGGAAGTTGACGCGTACATGAAAGAGAAAGTAGGTCTGGGCGTCAGCTTTGACTTAGGTGTAAGGAGGATAAAGGTCCTAAGAAAAGATGTGCATCTTTACTATATAAACGGGCTGACGGATACAGAGTACATCATTGATATCCTCGATTCTCTTATTCATAACAAAAATGCGGAAATCTTGACTACTAAAGTTTTTGATGCAGTCAAAGAGTTGCTTGTACACCAATCCGTTGAGGAAATAAAGACGATGGATGAACTTGTTGATCAGGTATTATCCGGTTTGATAGTCGTTGTTGTTGATGGTAAACCAATAGGATTGGTTGTGGATGTCAGGAGTTATCCCGGGAGACAGCCAGTAGAACCCGACACGGAAAAAGTCGTCCGTGGATCAAGGGACGGTTTTGTCGAAAATATCATCATTAACACAGCAATAACAAGACGGAGGATCAGGGATGAAAGATTGCGTTTCGAAATGTTGCATGTAGGGGAACGATCGAAAACGGATATATCCATCGGCTACATTAAAGATATTGCCGATCCTGATTTAATTGAAATCGTTCGTAAGGAATTGAATAGCATTGAGGTTGATGGCATAACGATGTCTGATAAAACGATCGAAGAGTTCATCGTCAAGCAAAGATATAACCCATACCCTCTTGTCAGGTACACGGAACGGGCTGATGTAGCTGCAACCCATTTACTTGAGGGGCATGTCCTTATTTATGTGGATACGTCACCGAGTGTCATCATTACCCCGTCCACCCTTTTCCATCACATGCAGCATGCTGAGGAATATCGGCAGGCACCTGCCGTTGGATCCTTGGTGCGCTGGGTCCGTTTTTTGGGAATTTTCGTTTCGTTATACTTGCTGCCGATTTGGTTATTGTTTTGTTTAGAGCCCTCCCTCCTGCCGGAGAAGTTCGAGTATATCGGGCCGAATGACAAAACGCATATACCCATTGTGATCCAAATCTTCATTTCCGATATTGGGATAGAATTTTTAAGGATGGCGGCCGTTCATACCCCGACCCCGCTTTCTACAGCAATGGGCTTGGTTGCGGCAGTTTTGATAGGACAGATAGCGATAGATGTTGGCCTATTTGTCCCTGAGGTGGTTCTCTATGCTTCCGTAGCGACAATCGGTACATTTGTCACTCCAAGTTTAGAATTAGGGGTTGCAAATAAAATTTCCCGCTTAGTCCTGCTAGTGTTGGTCGCTTTATTTAAAGTGCCTGGCTTAATCATTGGCATCACACTCTACATTATTTTGCTTACTAGTATAAAAACGTTAAATACGCCTTATTTATGGCCGCTTCTCCCGTTTCAGCCGAAGGCCCTGTCACATATAATATTTAGAAGGCCTTATCCTGGAACTATAGAACGTCCGAGTATTGTACATCCCCAGGATCTATATAGGCAGCCGAGAAAATCTAAAGGTTGATGTTGTCGAAAAGTTGTGGTAATTTAATTTTATTCGGATAAAGAGGTATTGTTAGGCTTCACAAAGAGATAGAGCTACTAGGACTCTTTGGAGTTTAAACCAATCTGTCTTTCCCTTCGAACTACAAAGCAGTCATAGAAAAAATATTTACATTGAATATCGATTCGGATGAGGCTTGTTCATATAGAGGACCTTTTACAGCAGGGTTTCTTTATTTGAGGCTGCCTCATTTCTTAATTAATCTTTAGTTTTAAGTCAGGAAGGTGAGGCTATCATGCATTTGTACGGAACCGGTGGTGTAAATGAACGTGGACATCTGGAGATTGGCGGAGTGGACACGATCGAATTGATCGAGCAATTTGGAACACCATTATATGTTTATGACGTAGAGCTAATTCGCGAACGGGCAAGAGGGTTCAAGCGAACATTTGAGGAATTGGGGATTTCAGCTCAAGTTGCCTACGCAAGTAAGGCTTTTTCTTCGATTGCCATGATTCAGTTGGCAGAGCAAGAAGGACTTTCTCTCGATGTTGTCTCAGCAGGCGAATTGTATACGGCAATTAAGGCAAATTTCCCAACAGAACGGATTCATTTTCATGGAAATAACAAAAGTGAAGAAGAGCTACATATGGCTTTGGATCATGACATTGGCTGTATAGTAGTCGATAATTTTTCAGAGTTGACACTGTTGGAAGAGATTTGTACAAACCGTGAACAAAAGGTGAAAATCCTTCTTCGTGTAACACCAGGTATCGAAGCCCACACGCATGATTATATTTTGACAGGGCAAGAAGATTCGAAATTTGGTTTTGATTTAATTAACGGCCAGGCCGAAGCTGCCCTTCGTCAAGCACTGCAAAGTGATTTCCTCGAAGTGCTGGGGCTTCACTGCCATATCGGGTCCCAGATCTTTCAAACGACCGGTTTCCTGCTTGCAGCCCAAAAAATTATCGGCAAGCTGAATGATTGGCACGGCTCGGCAGGGTTTCAACCAAAGGTATTGAATCTCGGAGGGGGGTTCGGGATTCGGTATACACAAGAGGACGACCCGCTGCCGGCATCTCAATATGTTGAGGAAATCGTCAGGGAAGTGCAGAACCTGATTGCCGATTCCGATTTAGTGATGCCTGAAATCTGGATCGAACCTGGCCGTTCATTAGTCGGGGACGCCGGTGTGACATTGTATAAGGTCGGTTCCGAAAAGGAAGTTCCTAATGTCCGTAAATATATTGCCGTTGATGGTGGCATGAGTGATAATATACGTCCCGCTCTTTACGAAGCGAAATATGATGCCATTCTTGCAAACCGGCCCCTTGACCCTGTAGAAGAGACAGTATCCATTGCCGGGAAATGCTGTGAAAGCGGAGATATGTTGATTTGGGATTTACCATTGCCAAAAGCCGGCCGCGGTGATGTCTTGGCGGTATTTTGTACAGGGGCATACGGATATTCCATGTCGAATAATTACAATCGGATTCCAAGACCGGCTGTCGTCTTTGCCGAAAAAGGAGAAGCCCGGTTGGTCATCAAACGAGAGACGTACGATGATCTTATTCATTTGGATTTGGCCCTTCATGAAGCGGCAGTCGTCACGAAAGAATAGAAAAAAGGATGGCAGTGGCCATCCTTTTTTTATTTGATTAGCTGAAAAGTGACTTGATCGCGTCTATTAAACTACTGAAGACTTCTTTCAATTTATCCAGAAATGATTGACCTTCTTCGGATTCAAGAAAGTTGGAAAGTTTATCTTTAGCTGCAGTAAGCTGATCACCGACAGCGTTCCAATCAATATCCAATTCTTTTAGCTTATTGAATAAATCAATTAAACTTTGAACTTGGGCATCATTTAAGGTGATTCCAAGGTCTTTTGCAGAAGACTCGACAACTTCGCGGACCTCTTCAGTATTGGCTGGTGGATTTGCAGCCATTTCCTCTTTGATTTTCGTAACCAGTGCAGAGGCTTCTTCTGTACCGATTTCGTCACCCAATTTTGCTGTTTTTACCATTTCTTCATTCGCTGCCTGTTTCACATCTTCAGGAATCTTCTTGTCGGCAGAGATTTCATAGGCTTTAATGACTCCTGTCAAAGCCGCTGTACCGGAAACGGGTATAGGTGCAGTGACATAAACGGTAGCATCCTTTACTCCAGCAGTTGCCAGTGCATTGATATACATTTCATCGGTAACCCAGTTAATGTTTTTCGACTCCAGTTTAAGTCCGGTACCTTTTTCCTCCAAAGTAATGGCGGAAGATGAAATCGCTTTTGTACCGATCAGACGGCTAGCGATATAGTCTCCCAAGTATTCATGTTCCTCCGCATTTGTAACCGTCAGGACCTCAACATCGTTCGGTGCTTTCATTTCTGATAAAATCATATTTTTTTGTTCATTTGTCAGATTCTCACCAAGTGTGACGATCATTTCACCAACAGCTGCATCTGCAAAAGCCTTATATGGCAATAATAGACATAATAAAATGGTCACAATGACCCATTTATTCATTTTTTTCATGATAATCCTCCTTAACTTTTCCTGCTGAATTGGGAATCTTTCAATAAAAGGGCGGCGCTTTAAATCAGATTCATAGTATTTGACGAAACAAAGGATAAAAAAGATACATATTTTCCTGAAAAAAATTTATATAGCCCTGGATAGCTACGGTTTTAAACGAAAAAGTTTGGTGTATCTTTGCCTTTTTTACCTAAGAGGGCACTCTATGAACCTAGATCACTTTACCAATGTAGTAAAATCGAAGCAAGATTGCAAGGATATTTGTCAGATTGTGTTAAGTTATAGTAGAATGAATTCGATATTTAAATATTTGGACCATTCATAAAGGGAGTATGGGATGAGGAAAAGTAATAAGGCTCTTTTACTTATGATGCTTATTATCGCTTTGATGTGGGGAATCATATATTGGCTGTTTATCGCTTAGCATATAGCACATCGATAAATCAAGTGCTGAAAGTGATGTTGAAACGAACGAGGTTTTTATGTATGATGTAAATGATATATGTGAGGATCATTATTCAAAGCAAATTAATTGGAAACAGGAAGATAATAAAAACGTTATTTAGTAACGAGGGATATTATGTTGATTAAGTATAAGAAAAGTTATGAGAAATTTGCCATGGGATTATTATCTTTCATGCCAAATGAAAAAGAGATAAAAACGCTTCGGAATACGATGAAGAATTATGAAACGGATGAAAATCTACAGCTGTTCTTATGGAAAGATGAAGAGATTACGGGCTTGATCGGGATAGAAGTCTCTCCAAACCATATTGAGATACAACATATATCCGTAAATCCATCCTTCCGGAAGCAAGGTATCGGTAAAACGATGGTCAGGGCCATCAAGGAGCAATATCCTGACAAAGAATTGAAAGCAAATGAGTTTACGGAAAGCTTTCTTGACAGGTGTTAAGATTTTTGAATAGGAAAGCATAAATGGAGGACCGCCTTTAAGGGCGGTCCTCCATTCTTGTTTTTCGAAGGGATAGTTGCCGAGCCCTTTCTGAAATGACATCCGAACGGTCACGAATCAGATGCTTATCAACTATGGATGAATTAGACATGTCGCTATCCGTACCCCAAATGTACCCTTCTTGCAAACAGATGGACTGGCATTTTTCGATCAAGCTTTTATCGGTTATCGGCAGATCAATGCTTTTATATGGCTTATGTGATGACATTCGCTCATGGGTATCCTCGAGCAATTTGAACAGTCGTTCTGGATCGAGTCCCAACTTCAGGATCTCGGCCTTTTTATGGTGAAGATTTGCTAGGGCTTTAGACAAGGTCCTTACAGCACCTTTTTTGTTTCCCCTGCGATCATGATACAGGGCAACCGCAATTTGAATGAGCCCGACCCAATGAGAGTCACGCTCTTTTGGTGCGGTTTCCTTCCAATATTCTTCAAGAATTTCATGACATTCGAAGTAATCCCTTGGCCCATGGAAATGGACAAGGAAAGAAAGGTAGTCTTCCGCGTAATTCAATAGGAGCACCCCTTTTGTTTGATGGATTCATCTAAAGTAAGGCAAAAAGCCATTTCTAATAGCCTAACACCCGCTATGTATACACACTAAGTTTAGCATAGATTTTTTTCTTGGAAAATAAAGAAAGCCGATTGCAAAGCAATCAGCTTGATTCATCAGTCTTCAATTAACACCATGAAGCACCGACGATAACTAATAAAATGAACAATACTACTATAAACGCGAATCCGCCGCCGCTTCCAAAACCACCTGCACCCATAATGAGTACCTCCTTTGTTCTGCTATTCTTACATTTCTAGGTTATGTTGGATTTCAGAATGTGATTGGGCAATGACCCATTTGACGGTAATCCCAAATAAAAACTTTTCTAAGGTCAGTAAATTATTATTTGGATAAAGGGCGGCAATCCACTATACTTGATTAGTAAAAGAAATAGGTCTATATGGACCAATTAGATTTAAATGAGGTAATTTAATGGGTTATAATATAAAAATTGACGCTTTCGAAGGACCGATGGATTTACTTCTGCATTTGATTAATCGCCTGGAAATAGACATCTACGATATTCCGATGGCTGATATTACAGATCAATACCTAAGTTACATCCATACGATGCAGCATCTTGAATTGGATGTCGCCAGCGAATATCTGGTGATGGCTGCAACGCTGCTTGCCATCAAGAGTAAAACGCTGCTTCCAAAGCATGAAGATGAACTGATGATTGATGAAGATGGGGAAATATTTGAGGAAGATCCACGTGATGAGCTGGTGGAAAAACTATTAGAATATAAAAAGTATAAAAATGCAGCCGAAGAATTTAAAGGGATGGAAGAAGAAAGAAGCTTGATTTTCACCAAACCCCCTAGCGATTTATCAGTTTATGTAAAAGAAGCGGAAAGTGATAAGCAAGAGTTGAATATCAGTCTATACGATATGTTGGGGGCTCTTCAAAAACTGCTGCGAAGGCAAAAAATTCAAAAGCCGCTTTATACGAAGGTAACAAAACAAGAGATATCGATAGAGAAACGAATGGATGAAATCATGATTGAGTTACAATCGATTAAAGGAAAGAAAAGTTTTTTTGAACTGTTCTCGCTCCCTGTTAAAGAGCATATCGTCATCACTTTCATGGCGGTGCTGGAACTGATGAAATTAAATGAGATCATCGTTGAACAGGAAGATAATTTTTCGGATATCATGATTGCTGCTAAGGAAGGTGTAGAACCAGTTGGAAGTTATTAATTGGAAAGGGATTCTTGAGGCATTATTGTTTGCTGCCGGAGATGAAGGGCTATCCGTCAAACAAATTGCCTCTGTCCTGGAAATTACGGAATATCAAGCAACGGACATCGTTGAAAGTTTAAAAGAAGAATATATATCGGATGTACGAGGGATTCAGGTGATCGAAATAGCGGGTGTTTATCAAATGACGACAAAGAAAGAGCACTCGGATTACTTGAAAAGGCTGGTGGAAACATCAAGCAATCAAGGATTGTCACAGGCGGCTTTGGAAACACTCGCAATCATTGCCTATAAGCAGCCGATTACTAGAGCTGAAATTGATGAAATTCGCGGAGTGAAAACGGATCGTCCCATTCATACACTTGTCACTAAAGTCTTAATAAAAGAGGTCGGACGTGCTGAAGGCTCGGGCCGGGCTTATTTATATGGGACAACAAAAGAGTTTTTGGATTGCTTCGGCCTGAATTCCATCGATGAATTGCCGCCTCTCGCCGATAATTCGGATGATGGCTTTGAAAATGATGAAGCCGATCTGTTTTTTGAAAAATTTCAGCAAACAATCGAATAACATTTTTCAATAAATTGTGATAATATAGAAAAAAATGAATGCGGAGGGATTGCGGGTGCGAATTGTAGCATGCAATGGGTTTGGGCTTGAAAAGGAAAAGTCAAATTCACCTGAGGAATTCTTTAATCGATCCGTTATACGATACATAAAGGATGGAGAAGAAAAGACGCTGAATGTACTGTATCTTCGCTATTTTGATGAGATGGTCACCCGTTGGACCCCATATCCCGCCAATCCTATATTCAAAAGTCCTAACAGAGATATTTATATGGCTGATATCATTGCCATGGTCTGTCTACTCAAAGACCCGAACCTGGTTAACCGAAAACGTATTTATATAAATGCAGAAAAAGAGCTGGCTGGTTATTTCGAAAATATAGATTTTCAAAAATTGGAGAAAGTGTTTATATCGATTGACCAAGCTAAACCATATGATATAGAGTCACATGTTGACTATTATATTCAATCTTAATCATTTTGAGGAGGGTTCACGGTTGGGGAATACATTGGTAAAATCTCAGCTTGAGGATGTAAAAGGGTTTTTAGAAACGACAGTGGCTCAACTAGAGGAATTTATAAATGAGACGACCTATTCTAAGCTGCAAGAAGAAAAAAGCGGGGATGAAACCTATTATAAAGGAATCCTTTCCAGTTTAAGAAGAATGCTTGTAAGTTGTGAAGAGGGCTTGGAGGCTTGCCAAATCGTTCTGAAAAATGATGTTTTCAATAAAGCTGCAGCTGAAAAGACGCTTTATAGAGTTTATCATCAATGTATCGAAGAATACTTTTCCCCAAAATCAGATCGGTGGTTTGAGGACAGCAGATCTGCCTATACAGGAAAAAACTCGATTAAATTTCACCAAAGTGTACCTGACAGCATAATATCCATTCTGAAGGCCGTGGAAAGTGGATTCCAGACCATGCGTGAAGAATTGGAGTTTTATGAAACGGATTACCGGACGAAAATGTTACAGTCAAGATAATGAAACAGCTGGGCTTAAATGGCCTAGCTGTTTTTTTTTGCTATAAATGGAATCTCCGCTTAATCGAAACATAAAATACTTTGATGATTTATGTGCCTAAAGGTTAAGAGGAGGTTGCAAGATGTTTGATGAAAGAGATTATGCTAAAGAGGTAAGTGATTGGATTGATGGAGTGATGGAATATCTTGAGAAGATCGATATCACCGATTCGCCATTGCTGTCAAATATTGAACGGCTTTCCCAATTGACAAAAGATATGGATGAGGAAGAAATGGATTATGAGCATATGGTCCTGATCGAAGAAGAGATGGCTCGGGTCTATGAGGAAATTGAAGAACTCGCTAGAGAATTCAGTGTACAGGATAGGCAGCCAGTGCCGATTGGGAAGCATACGCTACCGCCTTTGCCTTATGCGTATGATGCGTTGGAACCGACGATTTCAAGGGAAATCATGTATCTGCACCATGATAAGCATCATCAAACATATGTCGATGGTCTGAATAAAGCGGAATTGATGATGAAAAAAGCGAGGGAAACGAGAGATTTTTCCTTGTTGAAACATTGGGAGAAGGAAGCAGCCTTTCATGGGTCAGGCCATTATCTGCATACGCTGTTCTGGGAAGAGATGATACCGGGAGGGGGCGGACAGCCAAGGGGGGAATTACTCAAACAGATTGAGACGGATTTTGGAAGCTTTGCCGCTTTTAAGAGTCATTTTAGCGAAGCTGCCAAACAAGTAGAAGGTGTTGGCTGGGCGATTCTAGTCTGGGTTCCGCGTGCGCGGCGGCTAGAAATACTTCAATCGGAATTGCATATGGTTTTGACTCAGTGGGATACGATCCCAATTCTTGTTCTTGATGTATGGGAACATGCTTATTACCTGCAATATAAAAATAATCGGGCAGCCTATGTGGACAAATGGTGGGACGTTGTAAACTGGCCGAAAACAGCCGTAAGGTTCACCGAAGCGAAAAAGCTTATTTGGAAAAAGCAATGACTAAATAAAATAGAACCAATTACCAAATATACGGGCCGAGTGGGTTCGTATTTTTTTTTGAAATTTTATTAAGAATTTTTTAGGGAAAATATGGGAAGGATATGAAGGGTGAGCTGTAAATTTTTTTTGGAAGCGACTTATGATTCTCATTTGGATATCATAATTAGATTGAAAAGGAGATGATATCATCTCACGAAATAATGAGCATGTGTCTTATTTAAATCCTTGAAATAACATTGGAAATGTGTTAAGAATGCTACTTTGAAGTACTATCGGTTTTTAAAAATAATTAATTTATATCAATATAAAAACTGTGACCAATTTGTGAACTTAAAAATTATTAAGGTATATTTATTGACTAGTTTCTATTTAATAATTATTATAAACAGGAGCAGATAAAAAAATTAGCTATTGGAGGAATTTATTATGTCATTGATCAATAAACAAGTTGAAGATTTTAAAGTACAAGCTTACCATGCAGGAGAATTCAAAGAAGTTACACTTGAAGATGTTAAAGGAAAATGGGCAGTATTCTTTTTCTATCCAGCTGACTTCTCTTTCGTATGTCCGACTGAATTAGCTGATCTTCAAGATAACTATGAAACATTCAAGGAAATTGGTTGTGAAGTTTACTCAGTTTCTACAGATACTCATTTCAGCCACAAAGGATGGGCTGATGCAACTGATACAATCGGTAAAATCCAATATCCAATGTTAGCTGACCCAGCAAACGTTTTATCCCGTCAATTCGGTGTATTGATTGAAGAAGATGGATTGGCTCTACGTGGAACTTTCATCGTAAATCCAGAAGGACAAATTAAAGCATACGAAATTAATGACCTAGGAATTGGCCGTAATGCTGAAGAACTAGTTAGAAAAGTTCAAGCTGCACAATTCGTAGCGGAACATGGAGATAAAGTGTGCCCTGCAAAATGGACTCCAGGTGAAGCCACTCTAGAACCAAGCCTAGACCTTGTAGGAAAACTTTAATTTTTAATGGGATGGTCCATTTATACAGGTAATGGACATACCCAGCATTGATTACGATTACTGGGACAACTCGTCCTTCAAGATCTTAAGACAAAAGGCACTTACCTAAAATAAGTGCCTTTTGTTTTTCAAAATAATCAGTTTAGCACGTATTATCATTCAGCAAGGAGCACATAAGATGAAAAAAATATATGATTTATTAATTATTGGTGGCGGACCTGCAGGCCTCTCAGCCGGCGTTTATGCAGGAAGAGCTAAGTTAAAAACAATAATTCTTGAAAAAGGAACTGGCGGCGGACAAGCTGCAACCACATCGGAAATAGCCAATTATCCTGGTATCCGTCATATCTCGGGCCCTAGGTTAGTTGAAGAAATGAAGCTTCAAAACGAAGATTTTGGCGTTGAATTCGCCAAAGCTGATGTAACGGGCGTGGATTTCTCCAGTGAGGTGAAAGTCGTTAAAACCCTTGGCGGGGACTATCATGCCCGCGCCGTCATCATTGCAACGGGTGCTACTCCAAGAACACTAGGATTTCCAGGTGAAGAGGAATTTACTGGCCGCGGTGTAGCATATTGTTCAACATGTGATGGTGAATTCTTTGAAGGGTTGGAAGTTTTCGTTATCGGGGCAGGATATGCAGCTGCTGAAGAGGCTATATTCCTGACACGCTTTGCTACAAAAGTTACAATTATCGCCCGGGAATCAAGCTTCTCGTGTGCCCCGTCCATCGTGGATAAAGTAATGGCAAATGATAAGATTGAAGTGAAATTCAATACAGAGATCCTTGGGGTATATGGAGACGGGATGATTCAAAGTGCCCGATTCATCAATAATGAGACTAAAGAAGAATTTGAATATAAGGCGAAGGAAGAAGACAGTACATTTGGAGTGTTCGTTTTCATAGGGTATGAGCCGAAAACAGAAATTTTCAAGGGCCATATCGAAATGGATCATGCGGGATACATTTTAACCGATGATGATATGAAGACTAATGTGAAAGGTGTATATGCAGCGGGTGACCTAAGACCAAAATCCTTGCGCCAGATTATTACAGCTGTATCTGATGGAGCGATTGCAGCAACGGATGCCGGTAAATATATTGAAGAAGAAAAAGATCGCCTAGGAATCAAGGATGAACCTGAAGTTGAAAAACCGGCGAAAAAAGAACAGGCTGCTGTCCCGGCAGGGAAGAGCGCTTTATTAAGCGATGCGTTACGCGGCCAATTAAAGGGAATCTTCGGCAAGATGGAGAGCGAAGTAACATTGGTGTCGATCGTCGATGAAAGTTTGCCAAAATCAGTCGAATTGCGAGACTTCTTGTTGGATGTTGCAGAATTAGGAGACAAGCTGCATCTTGAGTTATACAACAAGGGGGAAAGTCCGGAAATTGAAGAAAAAATCAATGCAGATAAGTTCCCTGTCGTTTCCCTCTTAAATTCGAACGGTGAGTACAGCGGCGTCAAATACCACGGCGTCCCAGGCGGCCATGAATTGAATTCCTTCATTTTGGCTATCTATAACTTGGCCGGACCTGGTCAAGCATTGGATTCAGTCGTATTGAATTCAATTAAGGGAATCAGTAAAAAAGCGAACATTAAGGTTATGGTTTCATTGGCATGTCACTACTGCCCAGACGTTGTAGTGGGTGCACAGCGCATTGCGATTGAAAACCCTAACGTTGAGGCTGAAATGGTCGATATAAGTAATTTCCAGGATATCAAGAAGAAATATAAAGTCATGAGCGTGCCGGCCATGATCATCAATGATGAAGAAGTGGTATTCGGAGCTAAGAAAATTGATGAAATCGCTGCATTATTAGTATGATAGAACACTAAATCGATAGGGGCCCCTATCGATTTTTTTTATGTTGATAATCAATGGATATCATGAAGGTTTACATTCTTTTATTCATAACCCTTGTCCATTTGCATAAACTTGTACAAAAACAAGTAAAGAGACGAGGGGGCACTCATGCGTTTTCTATATAAAGGGTTATCAAGTTTGTGTATCGTCATTCTCCTGTTGTCTTTTATGGCACCCGTACAAAGCGCTAATGCAAATGTATCCGTAAGTGCCCATAGTGCAATTTTAATGGATGAGGAAAGCGGAAGGGTCATATATGAAGTGAATGCTCATGAAAAGAACCGCATAGCAAGCATTACGAAAATAATGACGGCTATCTTGGCTATTGAATCGGGACTAATGGATGAAACAGTGAAGGTGAGCAGCAATGCCTTCGGGACGGAGGGCTCGTCACTTTATCTGAAAGAAGGAGAAAAAATCAAGCTCGAAGATTTGGTTTACGGCTTGATGCTTCGTTCAGGTAATGATGCAGCGGTCGCAATCAGCGAAAAGGTTGGTGGAAGCCTGGATGGATTCGTGTGGATGATGAATCAAAAGGCGGAAGAAATCGGGATGAAAAATACCCATTTTTCAAATCCACATGGTTTGGATGATTCGAAGAACCATTATTCAACCGCATATGATATGGCCATACTCACTCGTTATGCCATGCAAAATGAAACGTATGCAAAGATTTCCGGCACAAAAGAACATAGGGCACCTAATTCCACAGAACAATGGGATTATGTATGGAAGAACAAAAACCGCCTACTTACTCAATTATATGAGTATTGCACGGGGGGAAAAACCGGGTATACCAAACTAGCAAAACGTACCTTGGTCACGACCGCAACAAAAAATGGGCATGACCTGATTGCTGTGACATTGAATGGTCCGGATGATTGGAATGATCATATTCAAATGTACGAATCCGCATTTAAGGATTATAAGCCAACAGAAATTTTACCTGAAGGCATGGTGAAGGATCTGGAAAATAAAATATATAAAGGGCATGTCTACATTAAAAATGATTTTTCGTACCCACTGACAAAAGAAGAGAGAAAGCTGGTCAATGTGAAAATGAAATTGTTGAAGCCGCAGCGGGCCTGGAAGGATAAAAGGAAAATCCCGGCAGTGGTCGGCAGAGCATCCATTTATCTCGACGGAAAGAAAATAGGCAGTCGTTCGATTTTTTATGGGGAATCAAAAGAAAGCTTCAAGCAACAATCATTCCAATCCTCATGGGCTGATGTATTTGAAGCAGTATTGGGAATCGGACGCAATGGTTAATTACATTTGGGTCGGGATGTTTGTGGTTGGTATTGTCTTTGGCATGATTAATGGGACGATGGATCAAGTGAATGAAGCTCTTTTTGTCAGCGCAAAAGAAGCGGTCACCCTTTGCTTGGGACTGATGAGCATACTTGTCTTTTGGCTGGGATTGATGAAAATAGCGGAGGAATCGGGGCTGTTAGATAAACTATCCAATTTATTCAAGCCGTTCATGAGATGGTTATTCCCTGAAGTGCCTCCCAATCATCCCGCTATGGGTTATATACTTTCCAATATGATGGCAAACACATTCGGATTGGGGAATGCAGCTACGCCTCTTGGTATAAAAGCCATGGAACAGCTAAAGAAACTAAATGGGGGAAAAGCAACGGTAAGCCGCTCGATGGTCACTTTTTTAGCCATCAATACATCAAGCGTAACGTTGATTCCAACTACTGTCATTGCTATCCGCATGAATTACGATGCCCACTCCCCGACGGACATCGTTTTTCCGACCATAATAGCAACCGCCATTTCTGCAGTTGGAGGAATCGCCATAGATCGATATTTTTATTACAAGAGAAAGAGGAGCGGGAGGGAATAGGATGTTGCACTGGATGACCACCATTTCAATTTGGATGATACCGACTTTGATCCTCTGTATATTACTGTACGGCACATTGAAAAGAGTGCCTACATATGAGACCTTCGTTGAGGGGGGGAAAGAAGGAATCAGCATGTCTTTTTCCCTCATCCCTTTCCTGGTAGGGATGCTAGTGGCGATTTCAGTATTTAGGGCATCAGGGGCCTTGGATTTCATTGTGCAATCACTGCACCCCTTGCTTTCCCTTTTTCATTTCCCGTCTGAAGTTTTACCCCTTGCGATCATCCGGCCAATATCCGGAACAGCCGCTTTAGGAATAACCAGCGACCTGATCTCCGTTTATGGACCGGATTCCTTTATTGGGCGCTTGGCTGCCACGATTCAGGGAAGTACAGATACCACCTTCTATGTATTGACCGTTTATTTTGGGGCTGTCGGGATCAAAAAAATGGGTGATGCCCTAAAGGTCGGTCTTTTGGCAGACTTAATCGGTATCATAGCTGCCGTGATCGTCGTCACATTGGTTTTCGGTATGAATTAAAGGCTAGGGAAATGGGCGATTCCATTTCTTTTTTTTTGTTTTTTTCTTAAACAATCGGCTATGTTAAGCTCTCCATTTTTAAACGGAATCGGACTTTCATCCAAAAGAAACATTTTTTTGTATGGAAAAATAAGCTATGTTACACTCATTATGGAAACCAACCCATTTAACCGTCCCGTTATTGGTGTAATAATAAAAGAAAAGCTCTTATTCGCGAAAAACCTTTTGTTTTTGCCTCTCAATATGTAATAATTGTATGATTGTGTATGTATAGACAATAACAAACGAATGATTATACTATGGGGTGAAGATAGATGGAACGATTACAAAAGGTGATAGCACATGCTGGACTGGCTTCCCGCCGAAAAGCAGAAGAGTTGATTTTAGAAGGTAAGGTAAAAGTGAACGGCAAAGTAGTGAAGGAATTAGGTGTGAAAGTTGGGCCTAATGATAAGGTTGAGGTTAATGAAGTCCCGCTAGAAAAGGAAGCACCGGTTTATTTCCTATTCTATAAACCGCGCGGCGTCATTTCGGCAGTTTCTGATGATAAGAATAGAAAAGTCGTAACTGACTTTTTCCCTTACATCAATGAACGGATTTATCCAGTTGGCCGCTTGGATTACGATACTTCGGGCTTATTGATTTTAACCAATGATGGTGAGTTTGCAAACACGTTAATGCACCCGAAGCATGAGGTGGATAAAGTGTATGTAGCAAAAGTGAAAGGGATGCCTTTGCGTGAAAGCTTGAAAAAGTTGGATAAAGGGATAAAGTTGGAGGATGGCAAGACTGCACCGGCAAAGACAAGGGTATTGTCTACCGACAAGAAAAAGGAAACGGCGATAGTAGAAATCACAATACATGAAGGAAGGAACAGGCAAGTCCGCCGGATGTTCGAAGCAATTGGCCATCCCGTCATTAAATTGAAGAGGGAACAATATGGTTTCTTGACCTTGGACGGTTTAACAGCCGGAGATTCCCGGGAGCTGACTCCACATGAAGTTAAATTGATGCGGACTTTAGCAACGACCGAACCTAAACAGCGGAGAATGTAAGAAAGTATTTTTCCTGTATTAATAGGTTGAACCCACTACCGCATTCTTCCCCTGGAAGAATGGGTGGTGGAACAATCTGTAAACACCTTTTCCTTCATGAATCAGGAAATAATGTCACAAAACCTTCAGAACTGTAAATAAAAAGGACATGGCGTTAAATGGTATAATGGTATGGTTAAATTTAGTGTGGCCTTAGGAGGATCTCTATGGATAAAAAGAAGCGACGCCTGATCAGCAGAACCATCATTCTCCTGCTGTTAGGTGCAGCTTTAGTGTTCGCCCTTTATACGAACTTCACTAAAGATAAGAATGAAAGTCTGAGAAAAGGATCCGATGCACCCAATTTCGTCTTGACAGATATGGAAGGCAAAGAGCATAAACTTTCCGATTACAAGGGGAAAGGCGTCTTCCTGAACTTTTGGGGTACATATTGCAAGCCATGTGAATACGAAATGCCTTATATGGACAATCAATATAAAAACTTTAAAGAACAGGGCGTTGAAATATTGGCGGTTAATGTCGGGGAATCTGACTATGCTGTCAACAATTTCATTACAAAGCATGACCTGACCTTTCCTGTCATGATCGATAAAGGTAGGGAAGTGGAAAATGCTTATCGCGTGGATATATTGCCTGTCACCTTTTTGATCGATAAAGAGGGGAAAGTCATAGATATCATCACCGGAGCTTTGACAGAAGAGAGCATCCAAAAGCATATGGAGAGAATTAAACCATAATATTGGGGAGTTTTTGACATGGAAGAAGTAAAATGCGATTGTGGTCATATAAATCCGTTTGGCACAAAGATTTGCGGGAAATGCGGGATGGTGCTTGGTAGCGAAAGAGAAAACAAGCTTATTGATATGAGATATGAAGGAAGTGCCAGGCGTTCACAAACATATAAAAAAACGATCATCGATAAAATATGGAACTTCTTTTCTTCCGTTAAGGTAGGGGTGACGCTCATTGTCATTGCCTTGATCGCTTCAGCTATCGGGACGATTTTACCTCAGGAAATGTACATCCCTTCAACAGCTACGCCTGCAGAGCATTATGAACTGGAATACGGCTGGTTCGGAAGAGTGTATTATGAACTAGGGTTTCATAACTTGTATAGTTCATGGTGGTATCTGATTATCATAGGCATGCTGGGCATATCACTATTGATTGCCAGTATCGATCGGTTCTTTCCATTATATCGATCGTTAAAAAAACAAGGGGTAACACGTCATGACGGCTTCATGAAACGTCAGCGGGTTTATGGGGTGACAAAGCTGGAAGACCAAGATATAAACCTTGAAGGGGTAAAGGATAGACTAAAAAGGCAGCGTTATCATATACGGGAGGAAAACGGTCATATACTTGCCGAAAAGGGTCGTTTTTCGCGTTGGGGACCTTATGTTAATCATATTGGACTTATCATTTTCTTAATTGGCGCATTATTGCGTTCTGTCCCTGGGATGTATATCGACAAAGTACTTTGGCTGCGTGAAGGCGAGAGAAAAGAAATTCCGGGTACAAATGGTGAATATTATCTTCAGAATAATGAATTTACCTTAGAGGTGTATGACAAAGAGAATGAAGAAGATGCGCAGTACAGTGCTGCCATTGATAAAACCGGTACGATTGCAAAAACCTATCAATCTGATGTTACGTTGTATGAGCGCAAGGGAGAAACCTTACCAGGGGAAAAAGTGGACCTTGATAAGCTTAAAGATTATAAAATCAAAGTCAATGAACCTCTGAAACATGATCATTATGCCCTCTACCAAGTAGATTATAAACTGGATGAGCTCAGTACGATGGCTTTTAATTTGATAAATAAAAAAACCGAAGAGAAATATGGAAGCATAAAGGTTGATTTGAACGATCCACAAAAGAAATACGAGTTGAAAGAAGGATATTCCGTTGACTTGATCAGTTACTTCCCCGATTTCGAGTTTGATGAAAAAGGTGAACCTAGAACGATATCGAAGATTCCGAATAATCCAGCATTTATCTTTAAAATGCATACTCCGGATAAGCCAGAGGGTGAGGTCAGTTTCGTAGCGATTAAGGAGACTGTGGAGCCTTTAGGGGAAAACACTTATAAAATGGCTTTTAATGGTGTGGAAACCCAAGATGTCACGGCTTTGACAGTCAGGAAGGATTTAACGCTTTGGATCCTATTCACGGGTGGAATCATTTTCATGATCGGTGTTGTCCAAGGGTCTTATTGGAATCACCGGCGTATATGGATTAAGAGGAAAGATGATGAGATATTAATCGCCGGCCATACAAACAAAAACTGGCACGGTATTAAAAGAGATATAAAACAAGCGATAGAATCAACATCTCTTTCCGAACCGATGGATCAACTTGAAGATGAGAAATCTTCTAGTAAGGGGGAAGTTTTAAATGGCTGAATTAAGCAGTAACTTTTTATATGCAGCTTTCTTATTATATCTTGTCGCTACCTTTTTATTTGGGGGATCGATCAAGGATAAACACGGAGCGGAGGAAAAGAAACAAAACAAATGGGCTAAACTGGGCATTTTCATCACCATTCTTGGTTTCGCCGCCCAAATTGGCTATTTCATCACTAGATGGGTTGCTGCCGGCCATGCCCCGGTAAGTAACCTGTTTGAATTCACGACCTTTTTCGGAATGATGCTGGTCGGTGCTTTCATATTAATTTATTTTCTTTATAAAACACCTGCCCTTGGGCTATTCGCTTTACCGATTGCCTTATTGATAATCGCCTATGCAAGTATGTTTCCTACAGAAATTTCGCCACTCATTCCTGCTTTGCAGAGCGATTGGCTTCATATTCATGTAACGACTGCAGCGGCAGGACAGTCGATCCTTGCCATAAGTTTCGTTACTGCCATCATTTATTTAATCAAATTCGTCGATCAAACACAATCAAGCAAAAGAACGTTCTGGCTTGAAGGCATCATGTTCACATTAGTTTGCACCATCGGTTTCGTCATCATCACTTCTTCTTTTGCTGCGATGGATTATAAGGCGAACTTTGATTGGGTAGATAAACACGGAGCCGAGGCCAAACAGGAGTTCAACCTACCGGCATTGGTTGGTCCCCATGAAGGGAAACTTGTCGAGACTGATCGATTTGAACCGCTGGTGGACATGCCTGCACTGATTAATGCCAAGAAACTGAATACTGTACTTTGGTCATTCGGTATGGGGCTCGTCTTGTACGGTTTAATAAGGTTGATTGCACGCAAAAGAGTGGCAGCATTGATTAAACCGATCGTCAAAAATGTGAATTTGAATTTATTGGACGAGATAAGTTATCGTTCGGTCCTTATCGGTTTTCCGATTTTTACACTCGGTGCCCTCATTTTTGCAATGATCTGGGCTCAAGTGGCCTGGACACGATTCTGGGGCTGGGATCCGAAAGAGGTCTGGGCGCTGGTTACTTGGTTGTTTTATGCAGCTTTCTTGCATCTCCGCATGTCAAAGGGATGGCAAGGGGAAAAATCAGCTTGGCTTGCCGTCATTGGTTTTGCCATCATTATGTTTAATTTGATATTCGTCAATCTTGTTATTGCTGGTTTGCATTCATATGCTTGATTCTGTATTGTGATATTTAAATGAAGGGGGTCTTTTGATAGAAACGTCGAGGAGTGGGCTTATCGATTTTTCTGGAGAATGATCCCTTTTTCAGTCAATCCCATTAATAAGGAAATTTCGGTGAAATAGCATATATGAACTTTTTAGTGAACGGTCGAAGTCTTTTTTTGTGACAAAATGGTGAAAGGTTCATGGAAGCCATGCAAAAATGGCTCTTAATCGTACTTTGTAAGGAAAAAGTATTAGTCATGTAAGTTTTCATTTTGTAGAATATATGATAGGAGGCTGATTACATAATGTATAATGCTATAAAAATTCTCGTGGTGGATGATGAGGAAAGAATCCGCCGGCTGCTAAAGATGTATTTGGAAAGAGAAGAATACATAATCGATGAAGCGGAAAATGGAGATATGGCTTTAACAAAAGCCCTTGAAAATGATTATGATTTAATTTTATTGGATATTATGATGCCTGGTAAGGATGGAATCGAAGTTTGCCGTGAATTAAGGGAAAAGAAAACGACACCTATTATCATGCTGACTGCTAAAGGGGAAGAAGTGAACCGCGTCCAGGGGTTCGAAGTGGGGACCGATGATTATATCGTAAAACCGTTCAGTCCCCGTGAAGTCGTATTAAGGGTTAAAGCTTTATTACGCCGCTCTTCAAGCACAAGTTACATGCAGACGGAAACGACGGCAAAAGATGTGATCGTCTTCTCGCATCTAACCATTGATAATGATGCCCACCGTGTACTTGCTGATGACAAAGAGGTTTCATTAACACCAAAAGAATATGAATTATTATATTTCTTGGCGAAATCCCCAGATAAGGTTTTCGACCGGGAGCAATTGTTGAAAGAAGTGTGGCACTATGAATTCTTTGGGGATCTTCGAACTGTTGACACGCATGTTAAACGCTTACGTGAAAAATTAAACCGCATATCCGAAAACGCAGCCAAGATGATTGTCACTGTATGGGGTGTAGGTTACAAGTTCGAAGTCATTAATGACTGATGCTATGGGGCAGTGTTGTAGGGAAGCTATGGGCAACGATCCTATTGCTCGTGTCGTTTGTATTAATTGTTTTAACCGTTCTGCTGGTCGAATTCTTTGAGAATTTCCAGATTGAAAATATTGAAAATGATTTAACCAAAACCGCTGAACAAATCATTAAGGTAACGAATGAACATCAGGGATCCAGCAATGAGGTTTTACAAATTGCTTCGGAATTAATAGGCAACGAAACGAAAATGATCATTCTAAATGATGACAAAATGGTATTCTCATCAATCGGAGGAGATAATGAGTTCGAAATCACGCCGGAACTCATTAAAAATGATTCCGAATTGATCAAGGTTTTCACGGAAAGAAAGACTGTGAAAAAGGAAATGGCGCTATCCGATGATGCAGGCAACGAAGAGTTGTCCGCAATCGTGGTAGGCATTCCACTTGAATTGAATGGGGAACAGGATGAAGTTTTCCTATTTCAATCGTTGGAGTCAATGGAGGAAACGACAAAATCGACTACACAGTTCATATTATTGGCAGCAGGCATTGCCATTATTTTAACAACGATCTTTGCTTTCTTTTTATCTACAAGAATCAATGCCCCATTGGTGAAGATGAGGGAAGCGGCACTAGCGATTGCCCGGGGGAAATTTGATACAAAGGTTCCGATCTTGACTCAAGATGAGATAGGCGAGCTTGCCATAGCGTTTAACCAGATGAGAAAACAGCTGAAATTCAATATGAATGCACTTAGTCAGGAAAAGGAACATCTCTCAAGCATTCTTAGCAGTATGGCGGATGGGGTCATTACCTTCAATAAAGATGGCACAATTCTTGAAACGAATCCGCCAGCTGAAAGGTTTCTGCAATCCTGGTACTTTGAAAAGGGCTACAACAGGGAAGATAATGTCAATGTCCCGTTGGTTTTGATGAATCTTTTTGATGAATCGGAGTCCTTCCATAAGGAGCAAGTCGGTGAAATTACTTTGCAGGGCCGTGATTGGGGATTCATTGTCAGTCCGCTATATACAAATGCCGAAAATATTCGGGGAGCGGTGGCCATCATACGGGATATGAGTGATGAAAGGCGTATGGACAAACTTAGGACTGATTTCATAGCGAATGTTTCCCATGAGTTAAGAACGCCGATTTCAATGTTGCAAGGATATAGTGAAGCGATCGTAGATGACATTGCGAGCAGTGAAGAGGAAAAGGTGGAAATGGCCCGCATCATCTATGATGAGTCTTTGAGAATGGGCCGTTTAGTCAATGATCTCCTCGATCTTGCTAAATTGGAATCGGGTAAAATGAACCTTAGCTATGAATGCGTACCTATTTCCCCTTATTTAAAGAGGATTACAAGTAAGTTTTCCGGGCTGGCTAAAGATAAGGGAATCACAATATCAGCCAGCATGCAAGACGATCAAATTCAATGGCATTTCGACCCCGACCGCATTGAACAGGTTTTGACAAATTTAATTGATAATGCGATTCGTCATACTCCTCCGGGCGGTAACATTGAAGTCATTCAGAGGACAAGTGATCGAAGGGGACTGATCATTGATGTGAGGGACTCTGGATCTGGAATTCCCGAAGAAGATTTGCCTTTTGTATTCGAGAGGTTTTACAAAGCGGATAAAGCAAGGACCCGCGGCCGTTCGGGCACCGGTTTAGGTTTGGCAATCGTAAAAAATATAATCAATGCCCATGATGGCTTCATTTCGGTAAACAGTTTGCCTGATAAAGGGACGACATTCAGTTTTATCCTGCCTCGAATTATGGAAAATGCTGAATGACGGTGGCTTGCCAAAAAAATCTTGTTTCATAAGGAACTGAGAAGCAAAGGCAATTGGATTTCTTTCCAACTTGTCTTTGTTTTTTTTAGGAAACAAAATAAGAAGTCCCTGATATGTGGAAATTAACGGGATTTTATAATAAGATTAAGCCGAAGTATGTAACTTTTGTTTAGGATTGACGACTATATTTATGAACGGATGTGGGGAAATGATGGATTCCGTTTTCCACGATCTTTATGAAAAGTATCATCAGGAAATATACCAATTCATTTTTTATATGACTAAAAATCGAGAAACGGCTGAGGACCTTGTTCAGGAAGTCTATATCCGGGTGATGAAGGCCTATGAACGCTTCGAAGGAAAAAGCAGTGAAAAAACGTGGATGTACTCGATTGCAAGAAATGTGACGATTGATCACTTTCGGAAACAAAAAGGGTGGAAAGAAAAAATCTTTCCTAACTTTGATTGGGATAGGCAATTGATAAAAGATAAAGAGCCCATTCCGGAAGAAGTGGCCATCATGAACGATGAAATCAAAGATATTTATCTATGCTTAAACCGGTGTACCACGAATCAAAGATCCGTCATCATTTTACGATATATTCAGGGATTGTCCATTACTGAAACCGCTGAAGTATTGAATTGGAGTGAAAGTAAAGTAAAAACGACCCAGCACCGTGCTTTGAAGGCTATTAAAAAGTTGATGGAAGATTTATCTGGAAAGGAGGGCCACCGCATTGAGAAAATTCCATTGGAAAGAAAGCGAAATTGAAGACATGCTCCGCGAGCTTCCGAAATTAAAAGATGACCGTACCAAGGCAGATGTGTTTGCGAGAATACATGATAAGAAGAAAAAGAAACACTGGATACCTCTATTTGCGGGTGTTGCCTCCTTATTCTTAATGGTTGTTTTGGCATCATCTTTAATTATTGAAAAAGAAGGAAATACAAGTCAAGAAGACAGTAGGGGGAAATTATCTCTATCTGAAAATAAGGAAATGGCAGATTTTGAACGCCAGGATGCAAGTAACAAAGAAAATCAATCAACAGATAAACAGGATAATCAAAAGTTTTCGAGTAAGCAAGCGGAAATCGAATCTAAAGAAAAGGTTTCAGAAATGGAAACCCGAAAAGAGGAAAAGGTTAACACATATGCACGAGCGATCTATCAAGATGACCTTAAACATGCATCGATCATTACGATGGGCATTCCAGATGATCAAATGAATTTCATTGTTCCTATTTCAATTAAACTCGAACATTATGACGAAAGTGATAAACTGAATCAGTTAGTTAATCAAATGTCAGAAATGGATGAAGAGCAATATGGGCTTTCTGACTATTTTCCACTTGATATAAAGATCAGCCAAGGAGATGATAGGACCACTGCTCAGATTGATTTTCAAGAAAAAAGCCGACTATTGGATGAAGATACACTTTTTCTCCGTTCGATGGAGGAAACGCTATCCTATAACAATATAAAGAGAATGACATTTTCTACAGATGGAAAGCAAGGTGCCATGTTTGCGCACGCCGGATATTTAAAGGAGGTGGATATACCTCATCAAAAAAATCGCACATACTTTCTTTACCAAAGGGATGAATCATCCCCAAGGTTCCTTGTTCCAAGCAATATGGGTTATCAGGACTTTGAGGAGGCGCTGCAAGCAGGAAAAGGGGAGGCAGACATCGAGGGAATTTCACCTTCAATCCCGCATGACCTGAAATGGAAAAGGATAAGCTCTAAAGGGGATCTTGTGATCATTCAATTATCAAATCAAACGGCCATTGAAAATAGTAAAGAATCCCTTCAAGCTTTAGAAGCTATACTCTTCATTGCCAAGGATTTTGGTTTTGAAAAAGTGAAATTTGAAAATGCCCCTATTGAAGAGGTAGGCCAGCTGAATTTAACTGAAGACATATTGGTGCCCAAAGCACCGAACCAAGTGAATTGATGGTGCAATAAAAACACCCTTTCTATGGTTGCGTTCACAGAAAAAGTGCCCGTGCAGACGGGCACTTTTTTCTTCTTATAATGAAATGCGTGCCATGAATGTAATTTCTTCTGTTTCCATTAAAAATTGTTTCATTTTGTCTTCTAATGGTAAATCAAAACTCAAAACCATGATGGCTTCCCCGCCAGCTTCTTTTCGGCCAACCTGCATGGTGGCGATATTCACTCCATGGTCACCTAGGACCTTACCTACGTTACCGATTACACCAGGTTTATCGGTATGCTGGATATAAAGCAAATTCGATTCTGGATGAAAGTCGATTTTGAAACCATTCAAACTTACAATTCGAGAACCGTAATTTTCGATATAGGTTCCACTGATTGTCAATTCACGGTTGTCACCTTTTACTTTAAGGCTGATCAAATTCGAGTAACCTAAAGAGTCCGTGGAGATTTTTTCACCAACGGTTATGCCACGCTCTTTTGCGATCAACAAGGCATTCACTTCATTGACTGATGCATCAACTCTTGATCTGAGAAAGCCAGAGATTAGACTTTTTGTCAGAATCGCTGTATCGAAATCCAATGATTCGCCTGCATACGTAACGGAGATTTCCTGAATTCCTTCATTCATGCACTGAGAAGCAATGGATCCCATTTGCTGAACAAGTTGATAGAAAGGCTGTACCTTTTCAAACACTTCTTTAGATATGGCTGGAAGATTGATTGAACTTGAGACTGGATTACCTTCAAAATAGGTCAATACTTCCTGGGCAACCTGTACGGCAACATTTAATTGGGCTTCTTTCGTGGAAGCACCAAGATGCGGTGTAGCAATGACGCTATCCAGTTCAAGCAGTTTATGGCCAAGTGGAGGTTCTTCGACGAAAACGTCCAGAGCGGCCCCTGCAACATGTCCTTGAACTAACATTTCATATAAATCATCTTCATCTAGAATTCCACCACGGGCGCAGTTCAGTACATAAACCCCCTTTTTACAGGTAAGCAGTTTTTCTTTATTGATTAATCCTCTAGTATCATCCGTTAGTGGTGTATGAACAGTGATGATGTCTGCTTTAGGAAGCAAGTCATCTAATGGCATGGCCGTTACGGACATCTTCTTTGCACGATCGACAGTCAGGAACGGATCATAGACAATGACATCCATGCCAAACACTTTAGCACGTTTTGCAATTTCCCCTCCGATACGTCCAAAGCCAACTATACCTAATGTTTTACCACGAAGTTCAGTTCCCGTATATGAAGAACGTTTCCACTCTCCATTCTTCAGTGAAGCATATGCTTGCGGAATGTGGCGCATTAATGAAGCCATCATCGCAAATGTATGTTCAGCTGTTGAAATGGTATTGCCGTCAGGTGCATTAACCACGACAATCCCGCGTTTTGTCGCTGCGGGGATGTCTATGTTATCAACACCGACACCAGCGCGTGCTATAATCTTTAACTGTGGCATACGGTTCATTAAATCTTCCGAAACCTTCGTTGCACTTCTCACAAGAATTGCATCGATCCGATCCAGTTCGTTTGCAGCTTCCTCTACGGTTTTCTGAATGAGATGAATATTGGTTGCCTCTGATAGCGGTCCGAGTCCTTCTGGTTTAATGGCGTCTGCTACTAAAATCCGATACACGTCTAAACACCTTCCTAGGGAAAAGAATTATCTTAAATTTCAGTTAATTTTACAATTGAAATGCCAAAGATGTCAATTTGGCGTATCTGGATGTAAGCGTTTAATAACATGATTTTTAGCTGATCATCTAATTAATGTCGTGATATAAATGGCTTCGTCTTCGTTTGCATAATATAAAAAAATTTTTGCTATTCGTTTTAAACCTTTCAATGTGGCAATCGCTATTCATCCTGAATGCATTAACTGAGAAAAAATGCTATCAAAAAAAAGGAATTTCAGATATAATGGAAAGTATAAAAATTTATAGGTCTATCTTCGGGGCGGGGCGCAATTCCCCACCGGCGGTGATGAAGGAATTTCCTCTTCTAAGCCCGCGAGCCTTACAAGGCAGGATTTGGTGTGATTCCAAAGCCGACAGTATAGTCTGGATGGGAGAAGATGGAGGTTCCTGAATGCGTTTCAACAGTTATTTGCTGAACGTTTGTTTGATGTAACCTTTAATTTATCCCTTTAATTCTATTGGAATTAAAGGTTTTTTATTGAGCATCAGCATATTTTGGAACCCAAACCTCTTTTTCAGGTAGATCGGAAAAGAAGGAGAGAGAACTATGAATAAGAACAAAGTGAAAAAAACGGTCACACTTGCGATGATGGGGAGCATTTCCTATTTATTGATGCTTTTAAATTTCCCGTTTCCAGGATTCCCGCCTTTTCTCAATGTCGATTTTAGCGACATACCAGCATTGATGGCGGCATTGATTTTCGGTCCAATGGCAGGCATTCTAGTCGAGTTCATTAAAAACCTATTGGATTTAGTCATGACAGGGACCTTGACTGCTGTACCTGTGGGGCATATCGCTAACTTTATAGCCGGCATCCTGTTTGTTTTGCCAACTTATTATGTATTTAAGAAAATCAATTCAAAAAAAGGGATGACGTTCGCTTTACTTGCTGGGACAGTTTCCATGGCAGTATTCATGAGTGTTTTAAACTATTTTGTTTTTTTACCGGCATATACCTTCTTCATGGGATGGGATGCAATGTCGGCGCCCGAGTCAAGAAAGTTCGTTACGACGGCAATCTTGCCTTTCAACGTGATAAAAGGCGTGCTCATCACATCTGTATTCATGTTGCTGTTCATTAAATTACAGACATGGATCAATAAGCAATCATTATATAAAAATGCTTAACTCATTGACGATAAATGAAAAAAACAACCGGATATCCATATTCGGTTGTTTTTTTAAGTCTGTTTTTTGGGTATGAGAAGATGCAATCCGACATTGGCCAAAAGAAAAAGCCATTCTCGATTGAAAATGGCTTGTACCGTTATTCGAATTTTAGTGCATCCCCGTCAAATGCCTCGTCAGCAACTTTAATGGAATCCGTTGGGCATCCTTCAAATGCATCCATCATGTCGTCTATAAGTACATCTGGAATTTCAACGATTCCCTCGTTATCGTCAAGGGTAACAAATGCAATCCCTTCGTCATCATAATCATATATATCTGGTGCAGCTGCTCCGCAAGCTCCACAAGCTATGCATGTTTCTTTATCCACAATAGTAAATTTAGCCATGAATATAACCCCTCCTAAGTTGATTAACAACTGATAATCTTTTTATTTCAGATTATTATCTCTTTCTTATTGTAAGACCGAATGCCAAACTTTTCAATAGAAATTGTATTGATAATAACTATCAAGTAGCAGAATGTCAATGAAAAACATCCATATAATTAATCTGGTTCTTTCCATGGTTCGTCATTTAGTCACATAATTTCCCTTGTATTCATCAATAATAACGGCGATTTTAGCAGTTTTTTGTTACAATGGGGTTATTGGTTAAATGAAACAAGGATGTGAGTCCCATGAATAATTATCTACAGGCCATCATTCTATATGCGATAAAAAAATTTCAAGGCGAACGTTCCATTTATGCTATATACCATATGCTGCAGGGTAAGAAATCGTCACAAACAATCCAGGATGCCCATTTATTCGGGTTAACGGATATTTTTGGGACAATACCCCGATTTACCCGTCAGCAATTAAATCACGACATAGAACATTTGCTTAAGCATGACATGATTAATTTAACGGATAAACCTGATGCGTATGAAATTAGTATGCAAGGTGAGGGAATGTTAGTCGATTACTTTAAAAGTAATCCTTTCCCGACGTATATAAATGGTTGGAAGTATCACAATATCACCCCGGTTTTCTGGGGAAGGTTAAACTTACTCATTCAAACCATATCCCATATTGTCCACAATGAAAGACGTTTTTATCCGATACAACGAAATCCTAAAATCCAATTTTTCGTAAAGGAATTTTTACATGTCAATCGTCAGGATCGAGCGGTGATTGCACAACATCTATATGATGAACTGATATCCCTTTTAGAAAGTCAAAATGATATGAAACGAGACATTTTCATTTTGAGGTTAACCGGAATAAACAGGATTGGTCTTACATTCGAACAAATTGCAAGAAGGAAAGATGTAGAAGAAGAGTATGTTCGCTTTACATTCCTTGACTCATTGCATCAAATGCTGATGGAAATGGAAAAGGGAAAGGATTACCCTCTCTTGTCCTCATTAACCAATGATTGGAAAAGAAGTGGGAATCCTCAATTGACACAGTCTACAAAGACAACTTTACGATACATCCAGGAAGGGAAAAATCTGGGTGAAATTGCTGAAATCCGCAGATTGAAGGTAAACACCATCGAAGATCACCTCGTGGAAATTGTCTTATCGGAAAAGGATTTTCCAATTTCCGATTATGTAACGATCGAGGATGAGAGGGAAATTGCTGAAGCCATTGAGGAACTTGGTACAAAAAAGCTTAAAGCAATCAAGCAGATGGTCGATAATAAACAAATAAGCTTTTTCCAAATAAGACTTGTACTTGCGAAAATAGGTGAGTGATGATGAATATAGAACGAGTCCTCAAAGAAAAATTCGGATTTGATGAATTCCGCCCTGGACAAAAGGAAGTGGTTGAATCATTGTTGTCCGGCCGTCATACCTTAGCGATGCTCCCGACTGGATCAGGTAAATCATTATGTTACCAGCTGCCTGCTTATCTCTTAAATAAGACTGTCCTAATTGTCTCCCCTTTATTATCTTTAATGCAGGATCAAGCAGATCAGCTGAAGATGAGTGGCGAAAAAAGTGTATTGACCCTCAACTCTTTTTTGACGCTAAATCAAAAAAGGAAAGCTTTCGACCGGTTACATAGTTATCGTTTTATCTTTTTATCCCCTGAAATGTTAAGTCTGGATGGTGTGATAAAATCCTTGAAATCGATAGACATAGGTTTGTTCGTCATAGACGAAGCACACTGCATCTCCCAATGGGGGTATGATTTCCGACCGGATTATTTGAATTTAGGAGAAGTGAGGCGTGAATTGAACAACCCGTTGACACTTGCCCTTACGGCAACGGCAACAGATGAGGTCCGGAGGGACATTGTTGGTAAACTCAATATAGGGCATGCCAAGGAAATGGTCTCATCTGTTGATCGGGAAAATATTGCCATTATTGTCGAGCGAATGTTCAGCTACGATGAAAAGCTATCCCGTGTGCTGGAACTTGTCAGGAAATTTACCGGAAGCGGAATTATTTATTTTTCCTCTAAAAAAGCGGCGGAATCAGTCACTGGGTTTTTACAGGATAACGGGATAGATAGTGTCAATTATTATCACGGTGGAATGGAACAGGAACAAAGGATGCTCATTCAGCAGCAATTCATTTCCGGCCAGTTGAAAATTATATGTGCAACAAGTGCTTTTGGAATGGGTGTGAATAAATCGGATGTCAGATATGTTATCCATTTTCATATCCCGTCCACGATGGAAGCATACCTTCAGGAGATAGGCAGGGCGGGACGAGATCGGAAACAAAGTGTGGCGGTCTTATTATATGCCGAAGGGGATGAAGGGCTTCCCCTGCATTTGATGGAGCAACAATTGCCTACGGATTCGCAAATTGATGGTGTATGTTCTTTCCTTAATGCATCTCACAAAAATATGGCGGATTTGACCCTCTCGGAAAAAGATCAGCTGTCTCAATCTTTTTCGTTGAACGAAATCCAGCTCCGTTTTTTTATGCAGCTTATCACGGGCAATGACCTAGATCAAATCGCAGAGATGAAAGAGTATTGTCAAAAGAGAAAATCGAACAATCAGGAAAAGCTGCATAAATTCCTTCACTGGATATATGCACAGGAATGTCGCCGTTTAGGGATACTGGACTACTTTGGAGAAAAGCATCTGGAAGTGAACCCCATCTGCTGTGATATCTGTGGGGTGGCTGTCGATAAACTGGCAGATGTATGGCCGGAAGTCAAGCTGGATCCCGTCGATTCCTTTTCCACTTGGAAAAAAGAATTGGCTAATATCTTATTAAAGAAGGAAAATGGCAATGAAAAATAAGCAAGCTGAAATAATTAAACAACTTACAGATAAACAGTTGCTATATAATTTGTTTCTTACACAAATTATTCTCTTAACGTTAGCCATCTTTTTAGGTATTATTTTATTTAAAGACCGTTCAGCTTTTTTCGACTTATTTATCTTTGATGATCTGAACATTTTACTTATTGGGATTCCTGCTGGAATCATTGTCGTGTTAATTGACATATTGTTTATGAAAGTGACACCATCTTCCTATCAGGATGATGGCGGTATTAACGAACGCATTTTCAGTAATTTGTCATACCCGATGATTTTTGCCGTTACTTTAATGGTTGCGATAAGTGAAGAAGTATTATTCCGGGGAGTGTTGCAAACACATTTTGGTTTGCTTATTACGAGCCTCATATTTGCAGCCGTTCATTATCGTTACCTTTTTAATTGGTTTTTATTTTTAAATGTTCTGGTTTTGAGCTTCTTTATCGGTTTTCTATTTGAAATGACTAATAATCTTATCGTGACGATGACAGCTCACTTTTTGATTGACTTTATCCTCGGTATGTTAATAAGGAACAAAAAGCACAGAGGGTTTAGCAAGAAAGGGGGTGACTTGAATGAGCCAAGTGCAAAAGAATGAAAAAGAAAACGATCAGGCCGGTGAACTTCGTTCGCGGATGGAACGTCAGAAGGCTAAGTCCTCATTGCCCAAGCGGAGCAAAGTCCACCAGAGTAAAAAGAAAAAAAGTAAATCGAAGAAGATCCCGATGATTCAATTATTAGCATTATTTTTTATTTTACTTCCAATTGGATTTTACACCCTTTATACATATCTGCAGGATAGGCCTGTACCTGTTGTGAAAAGTGACCAAGTCGTCTTTAGAGAGGAAGATACTGAATCGATTCCAACTACAGCTACTTCAGATGATTTAAAGGAAAAAGATTCGGCAAAGGCTGCAGCGGAGAAAGAAAAAGAAGAAGCTGAGGAAAAGGCCAAAGCGCAGCAAGAAGCTGAGGAAAAGGCCAAAGCACAGCAAGAAGCTGAGGAAAAGGCCAAAGCGCAGCGAGAAGCTGAGGAAAAGGCCAAAGCACAGCGAGAAGCTGAGGAAAAGGCCAAAGTACAGCAAGAAGCTCAAGAAGCTGAGGAAAAGGCCAAAGCACAGCAAATAGCTGCCGAAAAAGCGAAGAAGGCAGAAACAGAAAAGAAAAAGGCTGCCGAAAATGATAAAGCTGCGAAACCGGATAAAGAGGGATACAAGGTTGTCTTACATACTGTTCAAGGTGAAGAAACATTATTTCGCATTTCCATGAATTACTACAAATCACAGGAAGGGATTGCTCTGATCAGGGAGTGGAATGGGCTGAATGGCAATGAAATTTCCAAAGGTCAGGTATTGAAAATCCCCATCAAGAAATAACGATGGCACTCTGTCTTTATAGGCAGGGTGTTTTTAAGATTGTTTGACTTAATTCAGTATGAAGGTAAACGTGATAGGTACTTTATCATTTTTTCCTTTGCTCTTTCATATCATGATTTGAAAGAGCAGAGGAGGAAATGCGATGGAATCGACAATCATTTTATTGGATGAGAAAACGGATCAAGCAACAAAGCAAATGCTGCAGAATGTCGTAGATCGAAAGAAAAAATTCGAGGCACTTAAAAAGAAGCATCTTCAAAGCTTATGGGCAACCATGATTGTTGCTGCCCTTTTTATGATTTATCTATATTTTTATATCGTTGTACCTTATTCCTATTCCTTTTTCAGTATGTTTAGTGTTTTCGTGGATCATTTTAGCCATTTCCTTTTTTTGGCGGCAGCAATCGGCCTTTATGGATATATGGTATTAATTAAAAAAAAGCTTGATAAAGCTGAAAAGGAGTTTCAACTGTTACGCTGTGAAATCATTAATAAAAGTAAGCAATTGTGGGAAAAAGAGGAAGAATGGAAAAACCGCCATAAGGTTTTTGAAATGATGAAGAAGAACTATGATATTAATTTATATCATGAAAATAAATGATAATCGCGATAAACCATATTTAATTGCGGGTAATATGGTTTTATGGTTATATGAAAGTACGTTTGGGATATGGATGGAAAGAAGGTTTAACTAAGATGTTATGGTTATCAGGATTATTTTTATTCATCATTTTGCTGTCATTTGCCGTAATCATTTACATGTGGCGTACCGCTATGCAAGATAGGGTGATTTCTCAAGACTTATTTTTTAAAGATTTTCCTGAAGGCTTTGGAGATGTTCGGATTTTTTTTATATCCGATCTTCATCGGCGGATCGTTGCGGATAAATTAATTGAGGAAGCTCGTGACAAGGCAGATTTGGTGATAATCGGCGGTGACATTAGGGAAAGCGGGGTTCCCTTAGAACGTGTGGAAAAAAATATATTGAATCTAAAAGAACTTGGTCCCCTTTATTTTGTTTGGGGTAATAATGATTATGAAGGAGACTTTCATGAACTGGATGCGACTCTTTTGAAACATGGTGTGAAAATCCTTGATAATACAGCTGTTTCTTTTGAATCTCAAAATGGCACCAAAATCGCTCTTCTGGGCATTGATGATATATCGGAAGAACGTGATAGGCTTGACCTTGCCCTGTCGGATTGCGGGGATGAAGATTTTCGGATTTTGGTGAGCCATAATCCATTGGTCAAGAAACAGTTGACTCCAGAACACCATATTAGTCTTGTCCTGTCAGGTCACACCCATGGCGGGCAGATTCGTCTATTCGGATTCGGGCCCTACCAGATCGGCAGTATTGAAAAAGAGGGGGACTGTTTATATATGACGAGTAATGGCTATGGGACAAGCGCAGTGCCTTTAAGGCTTGAGGCTAAGCCGGAAACGCACCTCTTCACACTGAAAAGGGGGACAAACACTGAAATAGGTGAAGCCGTGGTAAAGACCTATTAGGCTCCTATTGATGGAGCATCTCGGAATTTTACAGACCATGAAAAATCCACTATAATTTCAACAAATGATCGTACAATTATTGGAGGCCTTGTAAAACCATGCAAGAAGGTAAATATAATATAAAGGCAGTTTCAAAACTGCTGGACATTCAGTCGGGAACCCTTAGGGCATGGGAAAGGCGCTATAAATTTATTGAGCCTGTCAGGAATGAATCGGGTCATCGGCTGTATACTGAAAAACATTTGCAAATCCTTAAGTGGCTCATCAATAAGACAAAGCAAGGTTTTACAATAAGCCAAGCCGTTTCACTTCTTGAAAGTAGTGGCACTCCAGCTCCTGGAGTTCCTGAAACGAACCGTAAGGATGAACAAGCGATTAAGTTATCGGATGAATTAATTGATGCCCTATTGAATTTCAATGAAAATAAAGCGCATATGCTGATAAGCCAAGCATTCAGTATGTATACAATCGAGCAAACCATAGTTGATGTACTTGGCTCAATATTGGTTCAGATTGGGGATAAGTGGGAAAGGGGGGAAATTACTTCCGCTCATGAACACTTTGCGTCGAACATCCTGAAATCCAGGATCAGTTCAGTTATGCATACCATTCCGACTAACGGTTTTCTTCCGAAAGCCCTTACCGTTTGTGCCCCGGGTGAAAAACATGAATTTGGGCTTTTGGTCTTTACCGTTTTTTTGAAGCGGAAAGGGTATGAAACCATTTATTTAGGTGAATCGGTAGCTGATAAGGACCTTTTCACCGTTTTGGACATCATAAAACCGTCTTACCTATTCATGTCTTGTTCACTGAAAGAGAATTTAGATGGAACATTTAGGCTGGTTGAAATGTTAATAAAGGATTTCCCGGACTTGAAGGTGGGGCTTGGCGGTGCGGCGCTGAGCCTCATTTCCGAGGAAAACCGTGCGGCCTTCAGCGAAGTTATAATGGGGGACACACAACCGAAATGGGAGGAATGGCTGAAAGGTTAGCGGCATCCGGCTTAAGAGAAATAATGGATATGCACCCTGCGACCAAGGCTTCATATGATGTATGAAGATGGTAACCAGGGGGCATTTTTTTATGAAGCTGGAGCGATTAACTAATAATAAAATCAAGATTTTTTTGACCCTTGATGATTTAATTGATAGAGGCATAACAAAAGAAGATATATTAGGGAATTCCTTAAAGGTCCACAAGCTATTTCAGGATATGGTCGAAGAAGCGTGCGAAGAACTCAGCTTTAAAATGAGTGGCTCCATTGCAATTGAAATTTTCTCTTTGCCCGCACAAGGGTTGATAATCATTGTGACAAAGGACGAAGAGGAATTATTGACTGATGAAGAGGAATTCTTGGATTTACAAGTGAAAATAGATGACTTCCCCCATATTCTGTATGTGTTCGATGACTTTGAAGATATCGTCCAATTATGTCGTAGATTATCTTTTCAAGGTTTGCTTAATAGTACTCTTTATCATTTTGAGGGAAGATACTATTTACTTATCGAAAATGTTAAAGACACGACATATGACACGGTCATATCTTTGGCGGCTGAGTATGGCCATGCATCTACTTTGACACTCAGCCGCATCAATGAATATGGAACATGCATAATCGAAAAAGAAGCGATACATGTTTTGCTCAAACATTTTAGCTGATGTGAAACAAGGCAGCCACATTATGGTAAAAACTATGCGGGCTGCCTTTTTTGCCTCAACTTTCTGCCGAAGGAGATAGACGCTTAAAGAGTATGAAAACAGTTGATATGATAACGTTTTCATTTTTAGAATATTTCCAACTTTTAATTTCCCATTTTTACTCTTGCATTAATGTAACGAAGGTGTATACTAGCACATGAAGAGGACTATTTGTACATTATAATTTTTATATATGGAGATTTACTAGGAGGTACTTTTAATGGAATCGGCAAAAGGCAATAGCCATGTAAATGAAGAAGAAAAACACGACGTACTGAGGTCTACCCAAACTGTAATACATAAAGCTTTGGATAAGCTGGGTTACCCGGAAGAAGTTTTTGAGCTGTTGAAGGAACCATTGCGTTTATTAACGGTGAAGATTCCGGTCCGCATGGATGATGGCTCGGTTAAAATTTTCACAGGTTACCGTGCACAGCATAACGATGCTGTTGGCCCTACAAAAGGTGGTATCCGTTTTCACCCTAATGTAACGGAACGTGAAGTGAAGGCATTATCCATTTGGATGAGCTTGAAATGCGGCATCGTCGATTTGCCATACGGCGGGGGTAAAGGCGGTATCGTTTGTGATCCTCGTAATATGTCATTCCGTGAACTTGAAAGGCTGAGCCGCGGCTATGTACGTGCAATTAGCCAAATCGTGGGGCCGACTAAAGATATCCCGGCACCTGATGTGTTTACAAATTCCCAAATCATGGCTTGGATGATGGATGAATACAGCCGTATGGATGAATTCAACTCGCCAGGATTCATTACGGGTAAGCCGCTAGTGCTTGGAGGTTCTCATGGCCGTGAATCAGCAACTGCTAAGGGTGTGACGATTTGCATCAATGAAGCTGCCAAAAAACGCGGCATAGATATTAAAGGTGCGCGGGTAGTCATTCAAGGTTTTGGTAACGCAGGTAGTTTCTTAGCTAAATTCATGCATGACGCAGGTGCTAAAGTTATTGGGATTTCGGATGCATATGGTGCTCTTCATGATCCTGAAGGATTGGATATCGATTATCTTCTCGATCGGAGAGATAGTTTCGGAACCGTAACGAAATTGTTTAAATCCACAATTTCAAATAAAGAATTGCTTGAATTGGAATGTGATATTTTAGTTCCGGCTGCAATTGAAAACCAAATCACTGAAGAAAATGCTGCTGATATCAAAGCATCGATCGTTGTCGAGGCAGCTAACGGACCTACAACGATTGAAGCGACACAAATCCTGACGGATCGCGGAATCCTTCTTGTTCCTGATGTCCTTGCTTCAGCTGGCGGTGTAACGGTTTCTTACTTCGAATGGGTACAAAATAATCAAGGGTATTACTGGTCTGAAGAAGAAGTTGACGAAAAGCTGGAAAAAATCCTTGTTAAGTCTTTTAATAACATTTATGAACTTGCACAATCAAGACGTGTTGATATGCGCCTAGCGGCATATATGATTGGTGTAAGAAAAATGGCTGAAGCTTCCCGCTTCCGTGGTTGGATCTAAAAAATTCAAATCATGTATTGCTTTATAGAAAATCATGTTCATTGCATTATCATTGAAATGATTTGTAAAAACTCCTATCATGTATTGATAGGAGTTTTATTTTTTAGCGAACGAATTACATAGTGCATGGAAAGGCAGTGGAATGAAGATGAATGTTGAAGAAGTCATTATCATAGGTGGGGGCCCTTGTGGATTGGCTGCTGCAATCGCTCTTAAAGAAGTGGGAATACAATCCTTGATCATTGAAAAAGGCAATGTGGTTGATTCCATTTACCGTTATCCGACACATCAAACATTTTTCAGTTCGAGTGAAAAACTTGAGATTGGTGATATTGCTTTTATAATCGAAAACCGTAAACCGGTCCGCAATCAGGCGCTAGCCTATTATAGGGAGGTAGTCAGGAGGAAAGAATTGCGGGTCAATACATTCGAAAAAGTGGAAAAGGTGGAAAAACGAGAAGATGGGAAGTTTTTAGTCAAGACATCGAAAGGTGAGTATACAGCTTTGCATGTGATCATATCGACCGGTTACTATGATCATCCTAACTATATGTGCATTCCGGGTGAACAGCTCCCTAAAGTGTTTCATTACTTCAAGGAGGGCCATCCCTACTTCAATTGTGACGTTGCAGTCATCGGTGGCAAAAACTCAAGTGTGGATGCCGCTCTGGAATTGGTCAAATCAGGAGCAAGGGTTTCAGTCCTTTATAGAGGATCGGATTACTCTCCAAGTGTCAAGCCTTGGATTCTTCCTGAATTTGAATCATTGGTACGCAATGGAACCATCAAGATGGAATTTAATGCAAATGTTGACAGGATAACGGAAGACAGCGTCATCTATCACGTGGGTGATGAGGAAAAAGTCATAAAAAATGATTTTGTATTTGCAATGACTGGTTACCATCCTGACCATTCCTTTTTAGCTTCAATGGGCATTACTATTGATAAGGAGACTGGAAGGCCCGCATATAACGAGGAAACGATGGAAACGAACGTTAATGGTCTTTATATTGCAGGAGTTCTGGCAGCCGGAAATAATGCGAACGAAATCTTCATCGAGAACGGCAGGTTTCATGGTGGATTGATTGCCTATCATTTGGCACTTAAAGAAAAGTGAATTTTTTAAATGAGGAGCAGTGACCGTATGGAAAAAATATCATTAATAACGACTGGTGGGACTATAGCCAGTAAAGAAACTGTGAATGGAATGCTGGCCTCTGGTGCATTGACTGGCCATGAGTTGGCAGCACTTTGTGAATTGCCCAACGATATCAAAGTTAAAGTGGTTGATCTTTTCCAGATTTCAAGCATGTCCATGTCCTTTGAGAAAATGCTCCAGCTTAAATCAGCCATTCAAAAGGAATTGGAGGATCCCGAAGTCACGGGAATCGTCGTGACCCACGGTACGGATACACTTGAGGAAACGGCTTATTTCCTTGATGTCACGAGCAGGGATCAAAGACCTATCGTATTAACCGGTTCCCAACGTTCTCCTCATGAGGTGGGCACCGATGTATATTCCAATCTAAGGAATTCGATTTTATGCGCTGCGAGTGATCTTATTAGGGATGTTGGTGTAGTGGTCGTTTTTAATGAGCGGATCTATTCTGCAAAGTATGTCAAAAAAGTACATGCCTCCAATTTGCAGGGGTTCGAATCTTTTGGCTATGGATATTTGGGGATAATTGATAATGATGTCGTCAGCATCTATCAAAAACCTCTGCATAGGGAGTGTTATGATATTCAGAATCGGATCCCAAGGGTGGATATCATCAAGTGCCATACAGGCGCTGATGGCCTCTTTATTGATGCTGCGGTTGCAAACGGTGCGAAAGGCATTGTGCTCGAGGGTGTAGGAAGGGGACAAGTTACCCCTGTAATGGTAAAATCCATACAAACTGCAATCGATAAAGGAATCACGATCATCATGACCACAAGTGCAGAAGAAGGAAAAGTTTACCCAGCTTATGATTATGAAGGCAGCGCATTTGATTTAAAACAACGCGGTGTGATATTAGGTGCTGATTATGACAGCAAGAAGGCTCGAATCAAGTTAGCTGTCATGCTTGCAAGCGAAAACCCTATAGATGAGACCTTCTTTAAGTACTGAAGGATAAAATTAAATTTGGAAGACTTGATTTTGGATTCAGTTTTTCTTCATTCCATGATAGGATTAAGGAAAAGAAGATGAAAAGAGGGTCAGCTAATGCTGGTCATGTTGTCAGCGGCTATTGCGCCAGGATTGGCGCTACTGAGCTATTTCTATTTGAAAGATCAATATGAAACCGAACCGATATCGGTTGTGGTCAAAACTTTTTTATTCGGTGTATTTCTTGTATTGCCGATTATGTTCATACAGTATGTGCTCGAAACCGAACATATCCTGAATACTGATTTAGCAAATGCTTTTTTATGGGCTGCACTGCTTGAGGAATTCTTCAAGTGGTTCATACTCATTTATGTTATTTATCAGCATGTGGCATTCGATGAGCCATATGATGGGATTGTATACGGAGCTGCAGTCTCCCTTGGATTCGCTACAATGGAGAATATTTTGTACTTGTTGGCCAACGGGGTGGAACACGCTTTTCTCAGGGCGGTACTCCCTGTATCCAGTCATGCTTTGTTCGGTGTGATCATGGGATATTATTTGGGTAAGGCGAAATTTTCGGCTTCAAATAATAGGGTCTATTTATTATTGGCATTGATCATACCGATTTCGTTACATGGGGTTTACGATTATATTTTGGTTTCCCAAAAATTTTGGGTGTACTTTATTATGCCATTCATGATTTATCTATGGTGGTTAGGCATGAAAAAAGTAAAGAAAGCACGTTTGTTGTCTGACTTTCATGCAAAGAAACTTTCTCAAAATCATTTCCTTAGCAAATGACGAATACTATCTAAACGGAGTGCTGGCATATTTTGCCCACTCCGTTTTTTTTATGTTTGGAATAAAAAAACCAGTAAAGAAGAAAATAGAATTATATTAATTCAAGAAAAAGAGGAGTGTTTTTGATGAAAGGAATTTCGTCAAAATGGAAATGGCTTTTGCTGTTTTCGTGTATAACTATTTGTTTCGTAATTTACCCGGAAACAAAAACAAATGCCTTTTCGGGCCAAGTCATTCAAAAAGGTGCGGTTGGAGATGATGTAATTGAACTGCAGGCACGCCTGCAAAACATCGGTTACTATAATGGAAAGATTGATGGAGCCTATGGATGGGGCACTTATTGGGCACTTCGAAACTTTCAACAAGATTTCGGGCTTCCAATCGATGGTCTGGCAGGGACAACAACAAAACAAAAGTTGGCGAATGCATCTAATTTCAATAAACAATTTGTTCACGAACAGATCAATAAAGGGAACGAGTTCACCTATTATGGGGGAGTCCCCATTGAAAAACAGGTAAAAGCGAAAGGAAAAGGATCTGCTTCCGGAGGGGCAGCTTCCGGAAATGCCCCTACCAAAACGGCTACATCAGCCAATCTTCCAGGAGGATATTCTCAAAACGATATACAGCTGATGGCCAATGCCGTATATGGAGAAGCACGAGGGGAGCCATATACAGGTCAGGTTGCTGTTGCAGCAGTAATTCTGAATAGGGTGGAAAGTGCTGCCTTTCCTAATACCATTTCTGGAGTGATTTTTGAGCCTGGGGCCTTTACGGCTGTTGCGGATGGACAGATTTGGCTGACACCGAACGAAAGGGCGAAAGAAGCCGTGGTGGATGCTATCAATGGGTGGGATCCGAGCGGCAATGCAGAATATTACTTTAATCCCGATACGGCAACAAGCAAATGGATCTGGTCAAGGGAACAAATTAAAAGAATCGGAAAACATATCTTTTGTAAGTAAAGAGGTGAAGGAAAATGATCAGGAATATAGTGATTGCCCTGCTTGTTGTAGTTGTTGCGGGAACTGCATTCTGGGGCTATCAAGAGCATAAAGAAAAAAATGCTGTATTAATCAATGCTGAAAATACGTATCAGCGAGCCTTCCATGATTTAAGCTATCAAGTGGATTTATTGCACGATAAGGTCGGCAGTACTTTGGCTATGAATTCACGTTATTCATTAAGTCCGGCTTTAACAGATGTTTGGCGTATCACTTCCGAAGCCCAAAGTGATGTCGGGCAGTTGCCATTGACCTTGCTTCCTTTTAATAAGACAGAGGAATTTTTATCTAAAATTGCGGACTTCAGTTATAAAACAGCGGTACGTGACCTTGAAAAAGAACCATTGAATGATAAGGAATATGCGACTCTCCAATCGTTGTACACACAGGCAGGGGACATCCAGGGCGAATTAAGAAAAGTTCAGTATCTAGTCCTAAAAAACAATTTAAGATGGATGGATGTCGAAATGGCGCTTGCATCAGGAAAAGAAAATTCGGATAACACGATCATCGACGGATTAAAGACAGTAGAGAAAAAAGTATCTGGGTATGGGGAAACGAATGAGATGAATCCGACTTTTACTTCTGCACAACAGAGGGATGAAAATTTCAAAAATTTGCAAGGTGAAACCATTACAAAAGAAGAAGCCATTGAGACGGCAAAAAAATATGCACACTCAAAAAGCAAGAATTTGAAGGTGAATGTGGAAGAGAACGGGAAAGGGTCCGATTTTGGATTTTATAGTGTGAGCATCCTCGATAAAGATTCCGATACCGAATTGAATATGGATTTGACAAAAAAAGGCGGTTATCCTATTTGGTATATCAATAATAGGGACGTGAACAAAACAAATATTGATTTGAATCAAGCTTATACAAAAGCAGAAGAATTTTTAAAGGAACATGATTTCAGTTCACTTGAATTATTTGAAAGTGCTCAATATGATAATATCGCATTATTGAATTTCGTAACATCAGAAAATGGCGTCAAGATCTATCCAGATTCAGTCAAGGTCAAAATCGCATTGGATGATGGATCCGTTATAGGGTTTTCAGCCGACGAGTATTTAAAATCACATAAAACCAGGGAAATAGGGAATCCGAATATTTCCGAGAAAGAAGCGAAGGACAAAATCAATAATAATGTAAAAATAATGGAAGAAGGAAAGGCATTAATCATCAATGATATCGGTGAAGAAGTCCTTTGTTATGAATATCTCGGTACGATTAAGGATGATACCTACCGTATTTTCATTAATGCAGATACCGGTCAAGAAGAAAAGGTGGAAAAATTAAAGAATTCCGAACCGATATACGAGAATATAATTTAATTTAAACTTTACCGCATATCATTAGTTATAGGGAAATGTGCTTAGTCACTTTCCCTTTTTTCTATTTCGTGACATAATAACTTAATGATTATTGGATTATATGGGGAAATTGGTAGGTAATATTATTCAGTTTCCTTCCAATCAAAAAGGACGTGGAAGACGATGGTTAAAATTGGTGATATATTAATGCTCGAACCGAAATACCCAGAACAGAAGGAAAAGTTCAATTGTATGGTTGTCGAAGTGGGACCGGGTTGTGTCTATACCGATTTTCCCATCAATGTAGGGACTAAAAAAATTGCCTTTCTCATGGATGGTACACAGTTCAACGTTACATTTTCCAATGAAGAGCAGGCTGTTTATGTATTCGATTCAGAATTGCTTGGAAAAGTGAAAGGTAGAATACCCATGATGCAACTGTTGCTGCCCGGAACAGAAACGTTCGTGAAGATCCAACGGAGGCAATACGTACGCCTGGATGTAACATTGGATACAGCCATTCATCCTGAACATTCAGAGTTTACCCCTTTTCGCGCATTAACGGAGGATATCAGTGCAGGCGGCGCCTCGATAAGGCTTATAAAAGGCACTAATATTCAATCTGTTTCGCAATTATACCTGTGGATGGCGCTTACGTTAAAATCAGGGGAAATTCATTATTTAAGGCTAAAAAGCAAAGTCATTCGCGTAACGGAGAAAAAGCAAGGAAATATGCTGATGCACGTCCAGTTTCTTGAACCTGCAAAAAATGATGTACAGACATTAATGAGATTTATATTTGAAAAGCAGGTGGATTTAAAGAAAAAAGGCTTGTATGTATAACATGATTGAATGAAAAGTAGCGATTCCATCCATACTGCTAATATAAACGGATGGAGGGTGCGGTTTATGAAAACATTTGAAAGACTATTAATTAAAGTGATCATCATCCAATTGGCCTGCTTATTTCTTTTCCAGTTCCTTTTGGGCAGGGAGGATCAAATCTTTGATTTGACCAAGCTCTCGAGGTATGAAGGTGTCACCAGCAATAATTATACGAAAATCATTGAAACATTCAATGGAACGCAAAAGTAAAGCGGTGATCCGCTTTTTTTGTATGAGATTTTCAGGTGAAAGATACCTTTTGATGGCTGTATCAATCAAAAAAACAAAGGTAATATTGAAAGTACATATCCCTTTTATTAATGATTTTCCCGCTAGTTGTGATAAAATGAAAGGGTACTAAATAATCAGCATGATTGTAGGATTCTTGGGAGGATTTATGGATAAAAAATTATCAGTCGCAATCGATGGGCCAGCTGCTGCTGGAAAAAGCACGGTTGCTAAAATTGTTGCAGAAAAGTTCAATTACATATATGTGGATACAGGTGCAATGTACAGGGCCCTTACCTATAAGGCCCTAAATCAAAAGATTCGCCTGGATGATGAACAAGCATTATCAGAAGTTCTCATCAATACGGAAATCGAATTAAGACCAAGTGAAAACGGACAGTTGGTGTTCTTGGATAATGAGGACGTAACAGCCCACATCAGGAACAATGAAGTGACCGGTTCCGTATCGGAAGTGGCAAAGCACCGGAGCATCCGGGAAGAATTGGTTCGCAGGCAGCAGATCTTTGGTGAAAATGGCGGTGTCGTCATGGATGGCAGGGACATCGGTACGCATGTTTTACCAAACGCCGAAGTAAAGGTATTTCTAATCGCTTCTGTGGATGAAAGGGCACAGCGGAGGCATCAGGAAAATATAATGAAAGGTTTTCCATCAGATATCGAAAAATTAAGGGAAGAAATCGCAACAAGGGACAAGCTGGACTCCGAACGCGAGGTATCGCCACTGAAAAAGGCAGCAGATGCTATCGAAATAGATACGACTTCATTATCGATTCAAGAAGTTGCAGAAAGTATCATGTCTTTAATAGAAGAGAGGAAAAGATGACATTGGATTTTTACACATTTGCCAAAAACGTCGTAAAAGGCATTTTAACGCCTTCGTTTAGGGTTAAAGCACTCGGAAAGGAACATTTCCCTAAAGAGGGCGGAGTATTGATCTGTGCCAATCATATTGATAATTTGGATCCGCCCATAGTTGGCATGACATCTCCAAGGGATATTCATTTCATGGCGAAGGAAGAGTTGTTTCAAGCACCTGTTTTAAAGGGTATATTACCTAGAGTAAATGCATTTCCCGTAAAGCGGGGCAATAGCGATCGGGAATCACTTAGAAAAGGTTTGAAGCTTTTGAAGGAAGGCAAGGCGATCGGTCTGTTTCCCGAGGGAACCAGAAGCAAAACTGGTGAATTGGGAGAAGGTTTGGCGGGGGCTGGCTTTTTCGCATTGCGGTCTGATGCCGTTATCATACCGTGTGCAATTATCGGCCCATATAAATTTTTACGTCCGTTGAAAGTCGTTTACGGCCCTCCAATAGATTTCACCGAATATCGCGAACAGAAAATATCAGCCGATGAAGCTACAAAAATCATCATGGACCATATTCGGAAATTGATTTCCGAGCATAAATAGTCCTTCATACTTGACAATTTTCTGTTTTTGTTAGAATTTATAAAATAAGGGTATTGTTCCTTCATGCAGATGAAAAGGAATATAACTTTATTACTCTAAAAAAACTGTTTTTATCTTTAGTAGGAAAGTGTTTTTATTGAACCACTTTAAATAAAATATGTGGCCGATGAAGAGGAAATTTGCTGATCAGTCATGGGTTAAGGAGGAGTTAGTAATGACAGAAGATATGAATCAGGTAGAAGTGAACAATTACAAAGTTGGGGATCAAGTTAAAGCAACCGTTTCAAAGGTAGAAGAAAAACAGGTCATTGTCGATGTGGAAAACAGCAAGACGGATGGAATCATACCCATCAGTGAGCTTTCAAGCCTGCATGTCGAAAAGGCGTCAGATGCCGTTTCGGAAGGTGATGCATTGGAGCTTGAAGTGATTAAAGTCGAAGAAGAAGCTCTTATTCTATCAAAACGTAAAATTGACGCTCTTAAAGCATGGGATGACCTGGAATTGAAATTTGAAAATGGAGACGTATTTGAGGCAGAAGTTAAAGATGTCGTCAAAGGCGGACTTGTTGTAGATCTAGGCGTACGTGGTTTTGTTCCAGCTTCTCTAGTAGAAGACTATTTCGTTGAAGACTTTTCTGATTACAAAAACAAAACTTTAACATTCAAGATCGTTGAGCTTGAGAAAGACAAGAATCGCTTAATCCTCTCACATCGGGCAGTGGTCCAAGACCAAAAGGAAAAGCAAAAAGCAAACGTTTTGGATAAGATTGAAAGCGGGCAAGTGCTTGAGGGTGTGGTCCAAAGGATAACCGATTTTGGTGCATTCGTGGATATTGGAGGCGTAGACGGCCTTGTCCACATTTCCCAGCTTTCCCATCAGCATGTCGACAAGGCATCGGATGTCGTTTCCGAAGGGGATAAGGTACAAGTGAAAGTACTGTCCATCGATCGTGATAATGAAAGGATTTCGCTTTCCATCAAGGATACCCTTCCGGGACCATGGGCAGGCATTGGAGAAAAAGCGGCCAAAGGCTCTACACTGGAAGGTGTCGTCAAGCGCCTTGTTTCTTTCGGTGCATTCGTGGAGATTTTTCCAGGGGTAGAAGGGCTTGTCCATATTTCACAGATTTCGCACAAGCATATTGCCACACCGCAAGAAGTACTTAAAGAAGGCCAATCAGTCAAAGTGAAAGTGCTGGAAGTCAATGAAACGGATCAACGTCTATCATTGAGCATCAAGGAACTTGAAGAACCTCAATCCAATTACAACACCTCGGATTATGAACTCCCTGAAGAATCGAAGGGCTTTCAGCTAGGTGAAATGATCGGTGATCAATTGAAAAAACTAAAATAAGATAATAATGGTGATGGCCTTGGAGAGAAAACAACGAAAATTAGATCATATAGAATTTGCGCTAAAGACAGGACAGCAGCATAAAACTGGGCTAGAAGATATTTCGTTTATTCACCAAAGCTTACCAGGTATTTCCTTGAATAATGTGAACCTCACAGCAGAAGTTGGCGAACTTGAATTAAGTTCGCCAATTTTTATAAATGCCATGACCGGAGGCGGAGGCCCTGAAACCGAAAAATTGAATGGTGACCTAGCAGTTGCTGCAAGGGAAACGGGAATTGCCATGGCGGTAGGATCGCAAATGGCAGCCATCAAGGATTCTGCCCAGCAAGCTTCTTTTAAAGTTGTAAGGAAGGAAAATCCTGATGGTGTGTTGATTGGTAATCTCGGTGGAGAAGCAACAGTCGAACAGGCTAAGTGGGCAAGCGAAATGATCGGGGCCGATGCCCTTCAGATTCATATTAACGTCATCCAGGAATTGACGATGCCTGAAGGGGACAGGGATTTTGCGGGAACCCTTTCGAGAATAGAAAAAATCAACAGAACGATTGGAATTCCCGTCATCGTAAAAGAGGTTGGGTTTGGGATGAGTATGGAAACGGTGCGGCAATTACATTCCGTGGGTGTTTCGATCATTGATGTAGGCGGGTTTGGCGGAACGAATTTTGCTAAAATCGAGAATGAAAGACGAGCAAAAATACTCGGATATTTTAATGAATGGGGCATACAGACAGCCGCTTCGATTGTCGAAGCAGTTAATGTTTCACCACAGCTTTCAGTCATTGGATCAGGTGGAATTCAAAGCCCTTTGGAAATTACAAAAAGCCTGGCATTAGGAGCGAAAGGAGTCGGATTGGCCGGACATTTCCTCAAGATCTATAAAGAGTTGGGCTTGGAACAATTGATTAAAGAAATACACTACATACATGAAGATTTGAAGGTCATCATGACTGCGCTCGGGTGCGGTACCATCCCAGAACTAAGGAAATCGAAATTAGTCATCAAAGGAAATACCTATCATTGGTTATCTCAAAGAGGTATTGATTGCTCGGCGTATGCTAAATGAATGAACAAAAAAGAAGCATCTCATTGAATTGAGATGCTTCTTTTTGTTCAGGGACAGACTTAACTATTCCTTTTTCGTGCCTCTTCAGGGCCCTCCATTCTTGTTGCCCCTTTATGATCAAGTGATTGGTCCCTGTCGGACTCCACTCGTTTACTTTCTTTCAATTTCTTCTCTTGCCGATCTTTTCCCATGTTCACACCTCCTTTTAATTGATAGGGGGAAGGTTTTCCTCATTAAATGCCGTGCTTCATGTTTATACTTTGAATAAACAAGCCATAATGTTCCTAAAAGGGGGGGACGCTGCATGGATGGAATTATATTTTATTGGATTTCATGGATAGTTTGGGTCATTGTCATGTTTTTTATTCCAAAAACGGTTCCCTATCGTTTTGATTTTCTTTTTCATCTATTAGCCGTGATGGTATTAGCGGGCTATAAACTGGAAGCTCCATTGGTTTCCGTTCATTTAAGCGGTCTGTACCTTTTCTTTATACTGTGTGTATATATTAGGAAGAAATCAATCATCAAGATGGTGGAGCTGATCAGCGGAAGTCTTATTATCACTCTCGCTTATGCCAGTTTTCAACTTTTTTCTTTGCTTGATCCGATATGGCTCATCATGAAGCCCGCTTATCTTTTGTGTATTTTCCTGAATTATCTTATCCTATTACTTTTTAAAAATTGGAAACATCGACTGTTCGTCCTCTTAATTGGAATGATGATGGGAGATATCATATATTCTGCATTACTTGTTTACCACTCATTACCTTATGTGGCCCTTGCTTACGGATGGCATGATAATGCAGTTCTGGTATTGGGCGCAAACATGGCGTGGAGAATGTTGGAAATGGTTGGCCAATACATTTATTTAATATCCCAAACGAGACTTTTATCAAAACAAGCAAAAGAGAATTTTAATCAATGAAGAGTAAGGTGAAAAATGGTTTGGGGTATTAGCCGCTAAAAGGGAGAAATATAAATGGAACCAATTGGTATTGGAAGGCTTTTATTCATACAATCATTGTTGATTGGCGAGAAATTTGTTACTATAGGATAGTTAGAGGTCTGTAGATAAATCGTAAAATGCTCTAAACAATTAAAAAGGAAGCCGTACGTCGAAGCTTTCTTCATTTTTTTGGGCTGTTTATAATCAAGTTTGAGCATGCAGGTGGTTCTGCTTCACGTCACTATAGGAACCGGGGCGTCAATTGGACAAACTGTACGTGAATACTTGATGAGTTTAACTGAACATCAGTTGGGATTTTCTTGCTGATGGAAGATTCCTTTAAATGATGATGAATACAGCCTTTTCCTTTAAAAGGAAATGATGAAAATCAATAATGCAAAGCAATCGTAATAAATGCATTCATGAATTTCGTGACTTTGACAGAGATATAGTAGCAGAAAGGGTGAATAGCAATGCCAAAACCGGTAATTGCGATAGTCGGTCGTCCGAACGTGGGAAAATCGACAATCTTTAATAGAATAGTTGGAGAACGGGTTTCGATTGTCGAAGACGTTCCTGGAGTAACCCGGGACAGGATTTATAGTTCTGGTGAATGGTTGACACATGAGTTTAACATAATTGATACAGGTGGAATTGATATCGGTGATGAGCCGTTCCTGGAACAAATTCGCCAGCAGGCTGAAATTGCCATCGACGAAGCTGATGTGATAATTTTCATGACGAATGGTCGTGAAGGGGTAACGGCTGCTGATGAAGAAGTAGCTAAGATACTCTATAAATCGAGAAAGCCAGTTGTCCTTGCAGTAAATAAAGTCGATAACCCAGAAATGAAAGATCAAATTTATGATTTCTATGCGTTAGGTTTTGGGGATCCATTCCCGATCTCCGGTTCTCATGGACTTGGTCTTGGTGACCTTCTGGATGAAGCGGCCAAACATTTCCCGAAATTCAGCGGCCAGGATTATGCTGATGATGTCATTAAATTCAGTTTGATTGGAAGACCGAACGTAGGTAAATCATCTTTGGTCAATGCATTGTTAGGTGAAGAACGTGTCATCGTAAGTGATATTGAAGGTACGACTCGCGACGCGATAGACTCTCCTTATAAATATAATGGCAAAGAATATGTCATTATTGATACAGCAGGGATGCGGAAAAAAGGTAAAGTGTATGAAAGTACGGAAAAATATAGCGTACTTCGTGCATTAAGGGCAATTGAACGTTCTGACGTTGTTCTTGTGGTCCTGAACGCTGAAGAAGGTATTCGTGAGCAGGATAAAAAAATTGCCGGATATGCCCATGAAGCGGGTAGGGCGGTCATCATCGTCGTCAATAAGTGGGATGCCATCGAGAAAGACGAAAAAACGATGAAGGATTTTGAAGAAAAGATCCGTGCCCATTTCCTATTCTTGGATTATGCGCCGATCATTTATCTTTCTGCCTTAACGAAAAAACGGACACATACCTTAATACCGGTCATTGATCAGGCTAGTGAGAATCATGCTATCCGGGTTCAGACAAATGTCTTGAATGAAGTGGTCATGGATGCGGTTGCGATGAATCCGACACCGACCCATAATGGTAACCGTTTGAAAATTTATTATACGACTCAGGTAGCGATCAAGCCGCCAACTTTCGTTGTATTCGTTAATGATCCGGAGTTATTGCATTTCTCATATGAGAGATTTTTAGAAAATCGAATTAGGGATGCCTTTGGTTTTGAAGGAACACCAATACGAATTTTTGGACGCCAGAGAAAATAGTAAAGGTGGTTATATCATGGTGAAAGATAAAGAAAGTATCGCAGTGATTGGAGCTGGGAGCTGGGGAACTGCTTTAGCGCTCGTAATCGCCGATAACCAGCATGAAGTGAGATTATGGGGACATAATCAGGAACAGATCAATGAAATAAATCAAAATCATACAAATGAAAAATATTTGCCTGGGATTGAATTGCCTTTGGGAATTAAAGGATATTCTTCCATTAAGGAAGCGTTGGCAGGGATTGAAATAATTATATTGGCTGTGCCGACCAAAGCCTATAGGGAAGTGCTTGGTCAGATTGAAGAGGCTCATGATAAACCATTGACAATCGTTCATGTGAGTAAGGGAATTGAACCTGATTCACTGCTTCGTATATCGGAAATGATTGAAGAAGTCTCTTCGTCTGAGTGGCTTAAGGATATAGTGGTACTTTCAGGCCCGAGCCATGCTGAAGAAGTAAGTCTGCGTCACCCGACAACAGTTGCCGTTTCTTCAAAGAATATGCAAGCTGCCGAAAGGGTTCAGGACATCTTTATCAATAATAATTTCCGTGTATATACAAATCCGGACATGATCGGTGTTGAAATCGGAGGGGCATTGAAGAACATCATTGCTTTGGCTGCCGGCATTACCGATGGATTAGGTTATGGGGATAATGCCAAGGCTGCATTAATGACACGAGGATTGGCTGAAATATCCCGTCTAGGGGTGGCCATGGGGGCTAACCCATTAACGTTTTCAGGTTTAGCTGGGATTGGCGACTTGATCGTTACTTGTACAAGCGTTCATTCCCGTAATTGGAGAGCCGGGAATATGCTTGGTAAAGGACAAAAGCTTGAAGAAGTTTTGGAAAACATGGGTATGGTCGTTGAAGGTGTCAGAACCACTAAAGCAGCCTATCAATTAGCCCAAAAGTATGAAGTGAACATGCCGATCACAGAAGCCTTGTATGATGTTTTATTCAATGGGGAAGAAGTGAAAAAGGCTGTTGACCTTTTGATGAATCGTTCAAAAACGAATGAGATGGAAGAACTTTATAACATATTGGATAGCAGGCAGCAAGATTAACCTCCAGTTTGTTGATTTCTTAAAAGAATTTCATTAAATTAGGCATTTGATGATGCGCCTTGCCGTGTATCAGCATACAATGCAACGAAAGTAAACTAGTAATTTGACCTCGGCACGGGGGATTTAGTCAAATGAGCAGAAGATATCCAGATATCTTCTGCTTTTTTTTGGTCAAAAAATCATCTGTTCTCTTATGATTTATGAATAAATGAATAGTTTATTCAGTTTTGCATAAAACGTTCTACATATTTCCTTGTTTTTTGTTAAAAATCGACTATTTTTTTTGGTATGAAAATTGCTGTGTGTAATATGACCAAAAAATTATGAGGCAGGCAAGAAAAGTTGGTTTACTTTTTTCGCTAAAAAAAGGAAGGGGAATGATACATGCAAACAGGTGAACTGAAAAGGTCTTTAACTTTATGGCATATCGTATTGCTTGGTGTTGGATATATGACGCCGATGGTTGTTTTTGATACATTCGGGATAGTTTCGGAACAAACGGGGGGGCATGTGCCAACCGCATATGTCATTGCTCTTTCAGCGATGTTGTTTACTGCGGCAAGTTATGGGAAAATGGTGAAAATCTATCCACAGGCAGGTTCATCCTATACTTATACACAAAAAACGATTAATCCACATTTAGGCTTCCTTGTCGGGTGGTCTTCGTTACTTGATTATTTATTTTTACCGATGGTGAACGGCATTTTAACAAAAATATACTTAACTGCTCTTTTTCCGGATGTATACCCGTGGATATGGGTAGTGGCATTTGTCCTTTTAATGACAGTCATAAACTTATTCAATGTTAATATTGCAGCCAACTTTAATAGCTTCCTTGTCTTTTTTCAAATGTTGGTCATCGTTATTTTTGTGGCACTTGTCGTTAAAGGAGTCATGAGTGGAGAAGGCACTGGAGAGGTCTTGTCGGTTCAGCCGTTCATCGGGCCGCACCTGGAAATGTCGACTCTCATATCTGGTGCTACGATCCTTTGTTTTTCATTCTTGGGGTTTGACGCAGTCACTACTTTATCGGAAGAAACTTCGCATCCATCCAAAACGGTTCCCCGGGCCATCTTTTTGACTGCCCTTATCGGAGGGGGATTATTCGTGACGGCATCATTCTTTACACAGTTATTTTTTCCGGATGTTTCCCGTTTTAGCGATCCTGAAGCAGCTTCACCGGAAATTGCCCTATTCGTTGGCGGAAAGTTATTTCAGGCTTTCTTTCTTGCAGGAACCTTATGTGGTACCCTTGCCTCCGGTCTTGCATCTCATGCTAGTGTTTCTAGGTTGCTATATGTCATGGGGCGTGACCAAATGATCCCAAAAAAACTATTTGGGTTTATCCACCCCAAATACAACACGCCGTTTTTTAATGTCATATTTGTCGGATCCATATCATTGGTTGCCTTATTCCTTGATTTGGTTACGGCCACTTCCCTCATAAACTTTGGGGCTTTAATGGCTTTTACCTTCGTGAATATTTGCGTAATCGTCCACGCAATAAGAAATAAAAGCTTCAGAACGATTAAAGGATTTCTTTCAACTATTCTTTCACCGGTTTTAGGCGCGGCTTCGGTCTTCATCCTTTGGCTTAATCTCGAGATGAGTTCATTGATTTTAGGAATTGTCTGGGCGTTAATTGGGATTGGCTATCTTCTGTATCGGACAAAATGGTTTACGGAATCCCCTCCGCTATTCCGTTTTGAAAAAGCACAGTGAATCTAATGTATTCATGTAGCAAAGGTGGTTGTTATATGGCTGATGAGAAAATGAAGAGGGCGGCGTTAATTCCCATGCCTGTTGTTTTATTTTTCGTCCATGGCGTCAGCGACTGGTGTCCAGCATTATGAGCAAGAATATGTCACTGATTTCCGGAAGCTATGGTCATACTTTTCACAGCATACAGTTATGGAAAGATCATTCCTGCGGCAGGTTCGGTATATGCGTATACAAAAAAGTCTATTCATACATATGGCGGTTTTCTTGTAGGCTAGTCGGTAATGATGGATTAATCGCTCATTCGAATGGTCAATTATTGCTGTTCGGCTCCTAACAGCTTCCTTCTGAAACGGCTTATACAAGGGTCCTGAATTTACTGATTATTGTGACGTTTATCGCTGTCATGTGGATGAAATTGGCTATGAAAGCAAATCCTTTAAGTTTTTATAGTGTTTTCAAAACTTTGCATACTGGTATTGAACCGTAATGACGGTATGATGGAAGTTGCCCTATTTTTATAAAAAGCATATGGCGAGGGCGACCATACTTGGATGCGAAAGACGATTCGAATAGACGGCATAAGAAAAGGTGAACGGTCATATATAACATAAGTCAAAGGTGCATACCAGGTTTTTAGGTCAAAGGGTCCGTTAAAGGACCCTTTTGTTGTGAAACGAAAAAAGGTAAATGGTGGATATTGAGTAATGATGCAAGTATTTTTTATCTTGCAATTCAGAATTATGATAAAATATAGGTTAGGTTACAAAAGGAGAGTGAAAATGTGTTATCTATTCCGGATGATAAAATAAGACCATTCATAACTATAACAATTGATCAGCCTACATTTTCAGACCAAAAAATTCATGAGATACAGGAACCTTTCTTCTTTCTTGTGAAGGAAAATCAAGTGTTTGCGTATATCCGCATGGATGACCTCCCGTTAAATGAAAAAATAACGACAGTCGATCAACTTTTACAGTATGCTTTTTCGATTGATAATGTCTGTAAATTGCACCCTAACATTTCCTTGCCGCTCCTGTTTCAAATTATCGGTGAACCTATCGTACTGATAAAAACGGATGATGGCCAGCTAACCGGTTATGTAAAAAGGGAAGATGTATTAGCTGAATTATTCAAGCAGGACAGCAAACAAAATTTAGACCTGCTAAATGTTATTTTAACCTCCATTCCCATGGGGATTTTCGTGGCTGATAAAGAAAAGAATATCGTGAACTTTAATGAATCAGGCTTGAAGATGATAAAAAAGCCTTCTGAACAAGTCCTTAATGAACCTGCTGCGAACATTTTCAATAAGCAGCATATACATAGCGTGTTTGCCAGCGGGAGCAGTATTCTGAATCAGCTGGAGATTACTGATGTCATGAGTGTCCTTGTCGACTATAGCCCGATTCTGAACCATGAAAAAGAGGTGGAAGGCCTGATCATCATCGTTCAGGATTTACCGATGGTTGAGGAAATGGCCATGGAAATAGAATTGATAAAAAGCTCGAATAAAGACTTGAATGCCATTTTGGCGAATATCTATGATGAAATACTTGTAGTCAATCAAAAAGGAGAGCTGCTTCGCTATAGTGACAGCATCATCTCAGGGTTCTGGGGGAAGAACTTAAAAGATTATATAGGGAAGAATCTCTTGCAATTAGAAGATGAGGGGATTTTTAATCCTTCGGTCACCCGGTTAGTCCTTGAACAAAAGAAGAAAGTATCGATTGTCCAGGATACGAAAATGAATAAGAAAGTCTTATCCGTGGGCACCCCTGTGTTCAATGAAAAAGGGGATATAGATCGAATAGTCATTGCATCAAGGGATATAACGGAAACGACACAATTGAAATCGGAATTAAATGAAATGAGGAAAGAACTGGACTCTTTCAAAAAACAAGATCAATTTTATAAAGAGTTGGTTTTTGCAAGTCCTAAAATGGAGCAGATAATCAGCCAAGTCAGGAAAATCGCTCATTTTTCATCTACAGTATTAATCAATGGAGAGTCGGGAGTAGGTAAAGAAGTGATAGCCGAAGCCATTCATAAAATGGGCAGACGATCCAAACAACCTTTCCTGAAGATAAATTGCGGGGCGATTCCGGAAAACCTCCTCGAAAGTGAATTATTTGGTTATACGAAGGGTTCCTTTACAGGTGCTGATAAAAATGGCAAGGTAGGATACTTTCAACAGGCAAATAAAGGTGTTTTATTCCTTGATGAAGTGGGTGACATGCCGATACATTTGCAAGTCAAACTTCTGCGGGTCCTCCAGGAACAGGAAGTGATTCCGATTGGCAGCACTACGCCCATTTCCATTGATGTTCAAATTGTTGCAGCCACGAATAAGAGTCTGGAAAAAATGGTCGAAATGGGCACATTCAGAGAAGATTTATTCTATCGATTGAACGTCATACCTATACATGTACCGCCTTTAAGGGAGAGGCCGGAGGATATACCACCGCTCGCCTTTCATTTCCTGCAAAAACTGAATGAAAGGTATCAGCGGAATTACCACTTTTCCCCTGATGCATTAAATATACTGGAAGTCTATACCTGGCCGGGGAATATTCGTGAATTGCAGAACATGATTGAAAGGTTGGTTGTTTCTGCAGACGAAGAGATGATCGATGCTGACTTCATTCAAAGGTTCATACCTGTGGGCAGTGACTTTAAACAATCGAAACCCATCATAACGAGGATACTTCCACTGCAGGAAGCACAGGATCATGTCGAAGAACAATTGATCATGCTTGCCATGAAACAGTATAAAACCACGACCAAAGCGGCTAAAGCGCTCGGGATAAGTCAATCGTCAGTGAGCAGGAAATATCAAAAAGTGTTAGCTGAACAGAGTAAGAAAATCGAAAACAATGCATTTTGAATAAAAGCCGTTGCCGAGTGATGCAAATCACTTGTCAACGGCTTTTATTTTTATTGCAGGTTTTAGGAAAGTTTTAATGATTTTCAACATGATTATGCAAAGTGAAATAAAGGTATGCACATTTGCATAGTATCGAAGCGATTTATCAAAAAAAAATGCGATTTTATTGGTTAATTAACTTGGCATGGTTCTTGCTTGATTAATAAGTATAAGAAAAAAGGGAGGTAAGCATCAAAGTTTCATAAAGAAGCAATCTTAATTAACCAACAACTAGTCATAAAAAAAGGAGATTAAAAAAATGTCAATTAACCTAGAAAGTAAAAACACTCAAGCTAACCAAACAGCAACCCAGGATTATATTAAAAAAGTGCTTCAATTAATCGAACAAAAAGAAATTTCAAAAGAAGATGCACAGTGGGTAACAAAAGAAACGGTCGAGAATTTCCGTAACCATGTTAACCCAGGGTTTTTGGAATACCGCAAGACGGTCACTAAAGACACACAATTCGCTTCGGTGGAGTGGTCTGATCAAGATTCCTGTTTTACGGATGTAAATGGAAAAAAATATATTGATTGTTTAGGTGGATTTGGTATTTATAATGTAGGCCACCGTAACCCTAAAGTAGTGAAGGCTGTAACCGATCAATTGCAAAGACAAGCCCTCCATAGCCAGGACTTACTTGATCCATTACGTGCAATGCTTGCCAAGATCCTTGCAGAAATCACGCCGGGAGATCTACAATACTCGTTCTTCACGAATAGCGGTACCGAGAGCGTGGAGGCTGCACTTAAGCTGGCCAAAATGTACAGTGATCGACACACGATCATTTCCACGACAAAATCATTTCATGGGAAAAGCCTTGGTTCACTATCGGCAACGGCAAAGGGCATGTTCAGAAAACCATTCATTCCATTGATCCCAGGTGTGCGTCATGTACCTTTTGGTGATGTGGATATGATGAGAAAAACGTTTGAAAGTTGTGCGTTGGTCGGTGAAGATGTTGCTGCTGTGCTATTGGAGCCAATCCAGGGTGAAGGTGGGGTCATCCTTCCTCCTCAAGGTTATTTAAAGCAGGTTCGTGCATTATGTGACGAATATGATGCGTTATTAATATTGGATGAAGTGCAAACTGGAATGGGCCGTACAGGTAAAATGTTCGCTTCCGAGCTATACGATGTTGTTCCGGACATTATTTGTTTAGCGAAAGCATTTGGCGGCGGAGTAATGCCAGCAGGGGCTGTTGTAGCCAATGAGAAAGTGTTTAAAAGCTGGTTCGACAATCCATTCATGCACACTACGACATTTGGCGGAAATCCGCTAGCTTGTGCTGCGGCCATTGCTACGATCGACGTACTTTTGGAAGAAAACTTACCGCAGCGTGCTGCAGAAGTTGGTGAATACTTCTTAAATGGGTTAAGGGAAGTGGCTGATGAGCATAAAGATAAGGTTTTGGAGATTCGCGGCCAAGGTTTGATGATTGGTATTGAGTTCCATAAAGATGAAGTGGGTTATGAATTCTCAAAAGCCCTCTTTGATAAAGGCATCTTGGTAGCAGGTACGCTCATAAATTCCAAAACAATAAGGATTGAGCCGTCATTGACTATTAAGTTGGATGAAGTCGATACAGTCATTAAAGCGTTTAAAGAGGTCTTGCCGACGCTTCAATCTTAATTTAAGTAAGCAGAAAAACAGCCTTTGGGCTGTTTTTTTTTGATTGGAGGGATGGGGTGTGGGATTGCTTACATATTTTTCGTTTATTAACTGCTCCCAAGGATTTTTTTTCAAGAAAAATGAGTCATGGGAATGGGAATTACACAGATTGGACAAGGATTTAATTCCTTTAACGTAATTTGGTATGTTATAATAATTTCTGGAAAAAGGAGTGATGAAGATATGACACCTGCTCTGCAAAAAATGTGGATATCCTTTATAGCTATGGGCTTTATGGTTATCTCTATATTTCTAATCTACTTAAGCCGCTATAAATTAAAAGGTTTTTGGAGAGTCTTGACAGCAATTATCGCATACATACTTATGATTCTGGCCGGTTTGATCATCCTTATCGTTGTTCTTAGCGGGCCAACCACTTGATAGGTGAGGAGAAATGATGAGAAATTTTTTCAAAATATTATGTTTATTATGCATCTCTGTATCATTATCTGGCTGCTTATACCCGGAGAAGCAAAAAATCCAAAACCAACTGCCTTATAAAGAGCAAATACAATCAGTCCAAAGTGCAGTGGATCAATTTCAGAAAGATGAAGGCGGCATACTGCCGATCGTTACAAAAGATGCTGAAACACCGATTTATCAAAAATATGTCATAAAATTTTCTAAGATTTCACCAAGGTATATGGCTGAACCGCCAGACAATGCCTTTGAATCGGGAGGCGTCTTTCAATACATCCTCGTAAATGTTGAAAAGGATCCGACTGTAAAGCTGTTGGATGTCAGGATGGCACAGAAGATTCAGGATGTTTCCCTGAGATTGACTGCTTATCAGCAAAACAACGGATACCCGCCATTTAAGGAAAGGTTATCCGATAATGTCTTCACTCTTGATTATGAGAAAATGGGCCTGAAGGAAGCTCCGACGGTCACGAGCCCATTTTCACAAAAAGACTTATATCTTGTAGTCGATGGTCAAGGAAGTATTTTTGTTGATTATACCCCGGATTTACTTGAGGCATTAAAGAAGCATGAGGGGGAAATGAAGCCAGGTGAAGATATCCGGGAACTGCTGGTTCAGAGTTCCGAGTTCGTCCCTGCCTACTCATTGCCATATACAATTGATGGAAAAACAAATAATCCAATATTTCTTACAAAATAGGCATAACCCTTCTTCTGCAAAATATATTGTAGGGGAAGGGTTATTTCTTTTATCTTTATTTCATCTTACTTTTAAAATAACAACCCTTATATAAAATTTCTGGTGGAGGAAGGGATTGAACCAGGGAAATAATTGGAATAAATTTTTAGGACAACATCATAGATATATATTGTCCTAAATAAATGCAAATGGATAAACGAAATCCCAAAACTCTAATTCGGGAGGGGATACCTTGGAAAAGGTAGATATTTTTAAAGATATAGCTGAACGGACCGGTGGCGATATATACTTGGGGGTGGTCGGTGCCGTCAGGACTGGAAAATCCACATTTATTAAAAAATTCATGGAGCTAGTCGTCATTCCGAATATTCCGTCAGAGGCGGACCGTGCCAGGGCACAGGATGAATTGCCTCAAAGTGCAGCCGGAAAGACGATCATGACGACGGAACCAAAATTCGTACCGAACCAGGCAGCATCGATTCAAGTAGCTGAAGGCCTCGACGTGAACATCCGTTTAGTCGATTGTGTCGGTTATACAATTCCCGGGGCTAAAGGGTATGAAGATGAAAATGGTCCCCGCATGATACACACGCCTTGGTATGAAGAACCGATTCCGTTCAATGAGGCGGCTGAGATCGGCACTCGCAAAGTAATTCAGGATCATTCCACACTAGGCGTAGTCGTTACGACGGATGGATCGATAGGGGAAATTCCGCGAAGTGATTATTTAGAGGCAGAGGAAAGGGTTGTCGAAGAATTGAAGGAGGTTGGCAAGCCATTTATCATGATTGTCAATTCCGTTCAGCCCCACCACCCGAATACGGTAGCTCTGAAGGAATCCCTGCAGGAAAAGTATGATATCCCTGTATTGGCCATGAGTGTCGAGGGTATGCGGGAATCGGACGTTTATAGCGTACTGCGCGAGGCCCTGTACGAATTTCCTGTTCTTGAGGTCAATGTTAATCTCCCAAGCTGGGTAATGGTTCTGCGCGAGGATCATTGGTTGAGGGAAAGTTACCAGGACGCGGTTAAAGAGACCGTCAAGGACATTAAACGCCTGAGGGATGTAGATCGTGTAGTCGGTCATTTCAATGAATTCGAGTTCATTGACCGTGCCGCGCTTGCAGGCATTGAGATGGGGCAGGGTGTTGCAGAAATAGACCTATACGCCCCTGATGAACTCTATGATGATATCCTGAAGGAAATTGTCGGTGTAGAGATCCGGGGCAAGGATCATCTGTTATCATTGATGCAGGACTTTGCGTATGCTAAAGCCGAATATGATCAGGTGGCCGATGCATTAAGAATGGTCAAACAGACTGGATATGGTGTTGCGGCCCCATCCCTTAACGATATGAGTCTTGATGAACCGGAAATCATCCGTCAGGGAGCCAGGTTCGGTGTCAGGCTAAAAGCCGTTGCTCCTTCCATCCATATGATCAAGGTCGATGTTGAATCCGAATTCTCGCCGATCATCGGTACGGAAAAGCAAAGTGAGGAATTAGTCCGGTATCTGATGCAGGATTTCGAAGACAATCCACTTTCCATTTGGAACTCCGATATTTTTGGAAGAAGCCTAAGTTCCTACGTAAGGGAAGGCATACAAGTGAAATTAGCGATGATGCCAGACAATGCTCGCTATAAACTGAAAGAAACACTGGAGAGGATTATTAATGAGGGCAGTGGGGGATTGATTGCCATCATCTTATAGAACCCGTTTAAAAGCTGACCAACTCCATTTATGGATTGGTCTTTTTGCATGGGATGAACGGCAGGATCGCAGGAAAAATATCATTTATGAACGTTAATATTTGAAATGATCTGCCTTTCTTTAGTATAATCTTGAAAAAACCCTGTGGTTATGCGATTTTCAGCAATATAATAAGTTTAATTTCTATAAAAAAGGGAAATGATGAATAGCGAAAGACAAAATTTATAATATATACAATTATTAATGAAAAGATTCCCATTATTTTTTGAATTCCCTTGCTAAGCTAATAGGATTTGTGATAATCTACATACAGAAAACGCGTTATAACAGCGATTTCAACCTATTTATAAAATTCCGGATGAATTATTTGGAAATTAACCGGGCTTGGTAATCCATGATTTCCAGGGAATGAAAATTTTTTGACCGAAACCAATATCAAATCACTATTATAGTGTTGTAATAATGATTTTTTATAAAGATCCCTTTTGGGAGGAGGTGAATGGCATGAACAAAACAGAATTAATTAATGAAGTTGTTACAGCAACTGAAATTTCTAAGAAAGACGCTACAAAAGCTGTTGATGCTGTTTTTGATACAATCTTAGAAGCTCTAAAAAACGGTGATAAAGTCCAATTGATTGGTTTTGGTAACTTTGAGGTTCGTGAACGTGCGGCTCGTAAAGGCCGTAACCCACAAACTGGTGACGAAATCGAAATTGCAGCTAGCAAAGTGCCAGCTTTCAAACCCGGTAAAGCGCTGAAAGATGCAGTGAAGTAATTCTACCATTACATACGGGTGCTTAACCGAAAAGGGCCGCGTGAAAACGCGGTCCTTTTTTTGCTTCTTAATTTCCATCTGTGATAATATAAAAGACAGTGAATATTTTAGATACGCTGCAGAATGTAAACCCATCACAAGGAAATGCCCCCCGAATACCGCTTCCGGCGAAACTGCCTTTAAAGGGCATCAATGTATGGGGGAATGGGTCGCTTTAATAATGGCAATTATGGATGTCCGGGTACTGCGCCTTGGATTTTTTATCTGAATACATAATATTATTGATTTTTTAGGAGGTACAAAAAATGGCTAATGTTGATCATGCCAAATTAGAAGAAGCGGTTAAAATGCTTCTTGAGGCTGTAGGGGAAGACCCAACGAGGGAAGGACTGCTGGATACTCCTGGCCGTGTAGCCAGAATGTATGAAGAAATTTTCTCTGGACTTAATCAGGATCCAAAGGAATATTTCGATACTGTTTTTGGCGAGGATCATGAAGAACTCGTACTTGTAAAGGATATTCCGTTTTACTCGGTATGTGAACATCATTTAGTCCCTTTTTATGGGAAAGCCCATGTAGCATATATTCCGAAAAACGGAAAAGTGACTGGCTTAAGTAAATTGGCACGGGCAGTTGAGGCTGTATCGAAGCGTCCTCAACTTCAAGAGCGAATCACTTCAACAGTTGCTGACTCGATAATGGAAAAGCTCGAACCTCATGGTGTAATGGTTGTAGTGGAGGCTGAACATATGTGCATGACGATGCGCGGTGTAAAAAAACCCGGATCTAAAACAGTGACTTCGGCTGTAAGGGGAACGTTTGCGAAGGATCACCGTACTAGAGCTGAAGTGCTGGCATTCATTAAAGACTAAGGACATGGGGGCAGGAAAAAATGAATGAAAAAAAGATTCTGAATGATTTTGTCGTAATCAAAGCCATTGAAGATAGTGTGAATGTCATCGGGTTGACAAGGGGAACGGACACCAAGTTTCATCATTCCGAAAAACTTGACTCTGGAGAGGTGATGATCGCACAATTCACGGAACATACCTCGGCAATTAAAATCAGGGGCCATGCAAAGGTCTATACTCCATTCGGAGAGATAGAAAGTGATTCCAAAAAGAATTCCCCTGATAAATGAAAGCTTCTCAATGCTTGGTTAATCAGTAAATCAATCATCTGATATGGGTTTAACAAGCTGTAAATTTCCCGCATCCATTTTTTTGAAGAGCAAAAGACGGTGGTTTCCTTATTTTTGGAAGTTTCATTTTATAAACGTTGACCATTTCATCTGATTGTTTTTATGGTATAATAATGTGTATTTTACACAGACAGAAACCAATATGTATGAAAAAAATTATCTTTCGGGGATGCAAGGGTGATCTCAATTGTTAAACATAACTGACGACATAAGGCAATTAAAACGATTAATAGAAACGAAAGCTCAACATCCATATTTATTGAAGTATATACAAGAGCCAAGCTTGGACGAAGATAAACTGATATTGCTTTGGGGATTGTTTAACGATTTGGACGTTACAAGCGAAAAACGGAATCAATATATCATTTCAACCATGTTAGTGCAAATAGCTCTGGATACCCATGAAATCGTCTCGAATTCGGGTGAAGGAATCGAGTCGCCCGAGGTATTGAAAAATCGTCAATTGCAAGTGCTTGCCGGTGATTACTATAGTGGATTATATTATCAAGGGCTTGCCAGTGTAGGGAATGTTGATATGATCCGTATACTTTCAAGCGCGATAAAAAAAATAAATGATAATAAAATCATCCTTTACCAACAAGGCTCCATTAATGATGTACCAACGCTTTTAATGACGATTAAAGCAATCGAGGCTTCGCTGATTCATAAGCTGGGTGATTACTATAGTGAGCCTGCATGGATTGAAATATCGGAAGATCTGCTGCTTTTAAAACGGTTGCATGCCGAGAAGAGCAGGTATATGAATTCGGGTCGATCGATAGTTTTTGATGTCCTAAGGGAAATGCCTTTTGATGACTCGATTGGTGGGGAAGTTCCCATTTCGGAAAAAGAAGAACAGGTCCGCACCCAATTCGACAAGTGCCTGTGGGATGCCAGGCAATCAGTAGAGCGCTCGATGCGGAAGCTTGCAAAGTTGGATGATGAGCTACTGGAAAGAGTGAAGGACATCTTGGAACAAACAGAGAGTATAGCAAATTCATATGTGAAAGAAGGGTGAATCATGGAGCAGTCTAAGGAGCAAAAAGTTCATCATGTCTTTGAAAAGATCTACGGAAACTATGACAAGATGAATTCCCTCATCAGCTTTAAACAGCATCTTAAATGGCGGAAGGCTACAATGGCCATCATGAATGTCCCAAAAGGCGCCCATGCATTGGATGTATGCTGTGGAACAGCGGACTGGACCATTGCCCTTGCTAATGAAGTAGGACCAGAAGGAAAGGTTGTTGGTCTGGATTTTAGTAAGAACATGCTGAAAATCGGCGAACAAAAGGTGAATGAACTCAATCTAGATCAAGTGTCCCTAATGCATGGGAATGCAATGGAGCTTCCTTTTGAGGATAATAGCTTTGACTTTGTCACAATCGGTTTCGGGCTGCGGAATGTCCCTGATTACATGCAGGTGCTTAAAGAGTTAAACCGTGTAGCCAAGCCGGGTGGAATGGTCGTTTGCCTGGATACTTCACAGCCAACGATGTTAGGTTTTAAACAGGGCTATTATTTTTATTTCCGTTTCATCATGCCCATGTTCGGCAAATTATTTGCAAAAAGCTATAGTGAATACTCATGGCTGCAGGAATCTGCCCGGGATTTCCCAGGGATGAAAAAGCTTGAAAACATGTTTAAGCAGGCAGGAATGGAAAATGTCAGTTATAAGGCCCATTTCGGTGGGGTAGCAGCAACACACTTCGGGTACAAGCCTTCAAAATAAGCAGAATAGCAATGGACAAAGCTGGGTGGAATGTATGAAATTTAAAATGATGTATTCATTTTTGAATGCAGATTTGCAATTAATAGAAAAAGAACTGGAAGCCGCAATTGAAGCGGATTCCACGGTTTTAAGGGAAGCTTCCCTGCATTTACTGCAATCCGGTGGAAAACGGATCCGTCCGGTATTCGTCCTATTGGGTGCGAAGTTTGGCAACTATGATATTCATGTCGTAAAACATGTCGCAGCGACTTTGGAACTCATCCATACGGCCTCCCTTGTACATGATGATGTTGTCGATGATGCGGATTTACGCAGGGGATCGGCTACCATTAAGTCAAAATGGGATAATCGTGTCGCCATGTACACAGGCGACTTCATTTTTGCTCGTGCACTGGAAATGATGGCGGTTATCGAGTCTCCGCTTGCTCATCAAATTCTCGCTGATACTATGGTTGAACTATGTCTTGGGGAAATTGAACAAATAAAAGATAAGTACAATTTCGAACAGAATTGGCGGATATACTTTAGAAGGATCAAACGGAAAACGGCATTGCTCATTGCATCCAGCTGCCAGTTGGGAGCCATTTCAGCAGGTGTTGAAGAAAGGGTTCATCAAAAGCTATTTAAATTCGGATATTATGTCGGTATGTCCTATCAAATCACCGATGATATATTGGATTTTACAGCTTCGGAAGAAGAGCTTGGGAAACCGGCCGGCAGTGATTTGATTCAAGGGAACATCACTTTGCCCGTTTTGATTGCTATGGAAGATCCAAAGCTAAAAAAGCTTATCGAAACGGTTCGGGAAGATACGCCAAAAGACGAAATGTCCCATATAATCCATGCGATAAAAACTTCCGGTGCCATTGAACAGGCAGCGAGGATCAGTGATATGTATTTAGAAAAGGCTTTTGCTGAATTGAAAGGCCTTCCTGCCATTAAAGCTAGAAAAACTTTATCGGACATCGCGAAAAATATCGGAAAAAGAAAGTTTTGATAATGGGAGTTGCGAAACTCATCAAACAATGGTAATATTCTAAAAGTATTGCCTTATATAGGCAAATAACAATGATACATATTAGGAGTGACATTCATGGAAAGAACATTTTTAATGGTTAAGCCTGACGGCGTACAACGCAATCTAATCGGTGAAATCGTTTCCCGTTTTGAAAAGAAAGGCTTCCTTCTTGCAGGAGCAAAATTAATGGTGATTTCTCAAGAATTGGCCGAGCAACATTATGGCGAGCACAAAGAACGTCCTTTCTTTGGCGAATTAGTGGACTTCATTACTTCAGGTCCTGTCTTTGCAATGGTTTGGGAAGGTGAAAACGTAATCGCTACAGCACGTCAAATGATGGGTGCGACTAACCCTAAAGATGCAGCAGCAGCAACAATTCGTGGCGATTTTGCCGTAACTGTAGGCAAAAACATCATTCACGGATCTGATTCAGCTGAAAGCGCTGTACGTGAAATCGGTTTATTCTTCAAAGAGGAAGAAATTGTTGAATATTCTAAACTTGTAAGCGAGTGGGTTTATTAATTAATACGATCACTCTATAAAAAGCGGGTTCCTTCGTCAATATGCGATGGAACCCGCTTTTTTTGTATGGCTTTTTTAGTTTCCCTGCAAGGTGAGGAATTATTTTAGTTTAAAGAAAATATGGCATTTTCCGATATAAAGGGAAGGACCAGTTAAAATAATTATGTGCAGGGGAGTCGTAGGAATGCCTCAAGAATATGAAGAGTTTATTCGTAATATCAAAATGTTGACAGGCATTGATTTGGCATTATATAAGGAAGGGCAAATGAAAAGGCGACTAACAACTCTATATGAAAAAAGAGGGTATCATACATTTCGTGAATACTATAAAGACATTCAGGCCAATCCCGAAGTTTTAAATGAGTTTTTGGATAGAATGACAATCAATGTTTCCGAATTTTATAGAAATGCGAAAAGATGGGAAGTGTTGGAGCGGAAAATCCTTCCGGGTTTATTAGCAAGTAAAAAAAAGTTGAAAATTTGGAGTGCAGCCTGTTCAACTGGCGAGGAACCATATACGATTGCAATGATATTATCCAATCTGGTCCCGCTTAGCCAGATAGAGATATTGGCGACGGATTTGGATGAAAATGTATTGGCGCGAGCGAAATTGGGGATGTATCCTGAACGTTCCTTAAATGAAGTACCTGAAGAAATCAAAAGGAAATACTTTGAAAAAAAGGCGGAGTTTTATCGTGTCGATGAAGAAATCAAGAGAAGGGTGACATTTAAAAAGCAAAACCTTCTCTCTGACCGGTTTGAACAGGAGTTCGATTTAATCGTTTGCCGTAATGTTTTAATTTATTTCACTGAAGAAGCCAAAAATTTATTATATGAAAAATTCAGTGCATCACTAAAAAGCGGCGGGGTCTTTTTTGTAGGAAGTACAGAGCAAATATTCCCCCCGGGAAAATATCAATTTGAAACGGCCGACACATTTTTTTATAAGAAAAAGTAAATACTTTGGATAAAAAGGGACTGATTCTGTACATGAGCATTCAGTCCCTTTTTCGTTTGTCGTGTAAAGGCATATTCAGTAGAACTCAAATTTGAAAGATTAAACTATATCGAAAATGTTTAAGTACTTGTAAAATAGAGAGAAAAGTGATTAAATTCAAACAATATGGTTTTTACGTTTTACATATACCCACAATTCATAAAATTGTGGTATATTGATACATATACACTTTAAAGTGCTAAAAGGGGGCTGGAAGATGAGATATTTAACAGCGGGAGAATCACATGGTCCGCAACTTACTACTATCATTGAAGGATTACCGGCAGGAATGCCGATTTCGAATGAGGATATTAACCAAGAATTAGGGCGCAGGCAAAAAGGCCATGGACGTGGAAGAAGGATGCAGATAGAGAAAGATCAGGCATTCATTTCTTCGGGAATCAGACATGGCTACACACTAGGTTCACCGGTTGCTTTAGTGGTTGAGAACGATGACTGGAAGCATTGGACAAAGATTATGGGAAGTGAAGGGCTTTCGGAAGAGGAAGCTGAAGAAATTAAACGTAAAATCACCCGGCCTCGTCCAGGTCATGCAGACTTGAACGGCGGGATTAAATATGGGCACCGCGATTTGAGAAATGTTCTGGAACGCTCTTCAGCCCGTGAAACGACAGTAAGGGTGGCGGCAGGCGCTGTCGCTAAAAAGCTATTATCTTTATTGGGGATAGAAGTGGCATCTCATGTTTTGGAAATTGGCGGAGTGAAGGCAGAACCGCCAAAATACGAAACGATTCAGCAATTGCAACAAGTAACGGAAGAATCTTCTGTTAGATGTTTTGACAAAAACGTAGAGCAGCAGATGAAGGATGCAATTGATGAAGCGAAACAAAAAGGAGATTCCATCGGCGGAATCGTTGAAGTCATTGTGGAAGGAATGCCGGTGGGTGTGGGAAGTTATGTGCATTATGACCGTAAGCTTGATGCAAAACTAGCAGCGGCGATAATGAGCATCAATGCATTTAAAGGTGTGGAAATAGGTCTTGGATTTGAAGCGGCCCATCTATTCGGCAGTGATGTCCATGATGAAATCGCATGGGACGAAGAACAGGGGTATTACCGGAGAACCAATCGCCTTGGCGGTTTTGAAGGCGGTATGACGACTGGAATGCCAATCGTTGTGCGCGGTGTGATGAAGCCGATCCCGACTTTATATAAACCTTTGAAAAGTGTTGATATAGATACGAAGGAAGTGTTTGAAGCAAGTGTCGAGCGTTCCGATAGTTGTGCGGTTCCTGCAGCAGCGGTAGTTGCTGAAGCGGTAGTGGCATGGGAGCTGGCGGCTGCCATCGTTGATCAATTCCCTTCAGATCGGTATGAGCAATTAGCAGAATACATGAGATCATACCGGGAAGAAGTAAAGGGGTTTTAATCATGGAATCCATCCAAATAAAAACGGCTTCCAAGCAATATCCGGTTTTAATTGGCAAGAAGGCAATAAATGAATTGCCAGAATTAATAACACATGAATTAAACCATCTAAACAAGATTCTGATCATAACGGATGAGAACGTGGCGGCACTTCATTTGGAGACTGTGAAAAACGCCCTGATCAAGACGGGAAAAACGGTCCTGCATCATGTAGTGCCGGAAGGGGAGCATGCGAAAACCTTCGATGTGTTTTATGAATGCCAAAGCTTCTGCTTATCCCATCAGATTAATCGCAAGTCATTGATAATAGCCCTTGGCGGTGGTGCAGTCGGTGACTTGGCTGGATTCGTTGCGGCCACTTTTATGAGAGGGATTCCATTTATTCAGGTTCCGACGACTTTGCTCGCCCACGATAGTGCAGTGGGCGGCAAGGTTGCCATCAATCACCCGCTGGGGAAAAATATGATTGGGGCCTTTCATCAGCCTGAAGCGGTCATTTATGATCTTGAATTTCTTAAAACGCTCCCTCTTAAAGAATTAAGGTCAGGCTTTGCGGAAGTCATTAAACATTCCTTGATAGCAGATAACGAGTTTTATCTATGGTTAAAGTCAAATATTGTTGATTTGAATGATATTACGGATGAGCAATTCCTGGCAATGATAACAAAAGGAATTGGCATTAAGGCTAAAATTGTCGAAGAGGATGAGAAGGAAAATGGCATTCGTGCCTTTTTGAATTTTGGTCATACGCTTGGACATGCAGTGGAAAGTTCAATGGGGTACGGAAACTTTACGCATGGGGAATCAATTTTAATCGGGATGGTATATGCCCTTAAATTAAGCAGAAAGAAAGTGGATCTCGATTTTAAACTGGATGAGTTTATTGAATGGGTTTCTTCTTTAGGTTATCAAATAACCATTCCGACACGGCTTGAACATGCAATGCTACTTGATTTAATGAAAACAGACAAAAAATCGGTCAATGATGCAGCTACTTTTGTTCTTTTAAACGAAGTGGGGTCACCGCTATTAATGGATATAGCCGACTCTGAGCTGATAGAGGAAATGGCGGATATGATATAAAGTTCTAAAGAAGGGGGACTATGTGTGATTAGAGGAATAAGGGGTGCCACTACAGTAGAGAGAGACACAGAAATGGAAGTGATTTCGGCTGTCGAAAAGTTGATGGCAGAGATCATTCAGATCAACGAGATTGATCCCGATATGGTAGCTTCTGTATTTTTTTCAGCCACGGAAGAGATTCGTTCTGTCTTCCCTGCCAAAGCCTTGAGGAACTTCGAAGGCTGGACTTATGTACCGGTTACATGCATGAAAGAAATACCGGTGAGCAATTCCTTGCCATTTTGCATCCGGGTCATGATCCATGTAAATACGACGAAATCCCAAAAAGAGATACATCATGTATACCAGGCAGGGGCTACGGTATTGCGGCCAGATTTGACAAATCAGATATAAGATGATTTTAAATCTATGAATTTGATATACTATTCTCGCACTTTCTTACTTTAAAGTGATAAAAATATATATAGAGGTGATTGACATGAAATGGAATGAAGCGGTCCTTTCCTTGAAGTCTTATCAACCGGGAAAATCCACCGATGAAGTGAAAAAATTATACGGGTTGGAAAAAATTACGAAATTAGCTTCAAATGAAAATCCTTTTGGCTGTTCGGAAAAAGTCAAGGAATCCGTTAGGAATTCAACCCATTCTTTTGCCATCTATCCGGATGGATATGCAACGATGCTTAGGGAAGCTGTAGCAAAACATACAGGTGTGAAAGAAACTCAGCTTATTTTTGGAAATGGATCTGATGAGAACATTCAAATCATCTCCAGGAGTCTATTGGGAGCTGGAAAGAATACGGTCATGGCAACAGGCACTTTTTCGCAGTATCGCCATAATGCCACGTTAGAAGGTGCGGAAATCAGGGAAGTTCCTCATATTGACGGTGCTCATGATCTAGAAGGAATGCTTAAAGCAATAGATGAAAAAACAGCGGTTGTCTGGCTTTGTACACCAAATAATCCAACTGGTAAATACATTTCGGAGCAGGATTTAATATCGTTCATCGAAAAAGTGCCGGAAGATGTTCTTATCGTTTTGGATGAAGCTTATTGTGAATATGCAACAGCAGAGGATTACCCGCGAACGAATCAATGGATTAATAAATATAAAAATTTGATCATACTCCGGACATTCTCAAAAATTTATGGACTTGCCAGTTTTAGGGTAGGGTATGGTTTGGCGGATGAAGATATTATTCAGAAACTAGATCCATCCCGGGAGCCATTCAATGTGAATACATTTGCACAGAATATCGCTATCGTCGCTTTGGAAGATCAAGCCTTCATTGAAAAATGCAAGGAAGAAAATCAAAAAGGGCTCAAGCGGTATTATGAATTTTGCAATGAGGAAAATTTAGCTTTTTACCCGTCCCAAGGTAATTTCATCTTTATCCATTTTAAACAGGATGCCGATGTGGTGTTCCAATATTTGCTTGAACGCGGGTACATCGCAAGGTCGGGCAAATCTTTCGGTTTTCCTAACAGCCTGAGGGTAACGATCGGATCCACTGAAGAAAATGAAGGAATGATGAATGCTATTAAAACATTTTTGAATGAAGTTGAGGCGCCTTCTGATTCGCTGCTTTAACGTTTCATCAAACCTAGAGGGGCATAACAGATGCGGGGGAGAGAAGAGTGAAGGGTAAGGTTTTTGTAATAGGTCTAGGTCTAATTGGCGGATCACTGGCCATGGCTGTACGCCATGCACATCCTGAAGCCGTGATTGTTGGTACGGACCTAAGTGAAAAGAATATTCAACTATCGATGCTATTGGGGATCATTGATGATTCTGTATCATCTTTGGAAGCGGGAGCACGTGAAGCTGATTTGATTCTCCTTGCTGTGCCTGTCAATGAAACCGTGAAGATTTTAGCTCAATTGGCCGATATGGATTTAAAAAGTGATGTCATCATATCGGATGCAGGAAGTACGAAGGATACAGTCGTTAAGGCAGCAAAACCATTGATAGATAAAGGGGTGGCCTTCATCGGGGGGCACCCTATGGCTGGTTCCCATAAAAGCGGCGCTGCGGCAGCCAAATTGCATTTATTCGAACATGCATTTTATTTGCTCACTCCCGGAGATTCCATCGAAGAAGAAAAAGTTGAGCAGTTGAAAGGGTGGCTGCAAGGGACAAGAGCTAACTTTCTGGTTGTGAGTCCTGCCACGCATGATAAGTTGACTGGGGTCATTAGTCATTTTCCGCATATTGTCGCATCGGGGCTCGTTAAGCAGGCAGAAAATTACAGTAAGGAAAACAAGTTGATTTCAAGGCTTGCAGCAGGTGGATTCCGAGATATTACAAGAATTGCTTCAAGCAGTCCGGAAATGTGGCGTGACATTTTGTTACATAACCGGGATGTGCTGCTTGAATTAATGAATGATTGGCTGAATGAAATGGAGCATATAAAAGGTCTGGTCGCGAATGAAAATAGTGAAGAAATCCTTCGATTCTTTACCGATGCCAAGATTTTCAGGGATGATTTGCCAACATCCGCAAAGGGTGCCATACCAGCGTTTTATGATTTATATATCGATATACCGGATTATGCCGGAATAATTTCTGAGATTACCGGATATTTGGCTCAAGAAGGTATCAGCATTACAAACATAAGGATCATTGAAACCAGGGAAGAGATATACGGTGTGCTGGTCATCAGCTTCCAAACGGATGTTGACCGCATTAAAGCTTCGGAGTGTATTTCAAGATATACAGATTATGAAACGATCCTGGCATAATATTAATAGGGAAGGATGGTTTTATGAATACAAAAAAATTACAAACGAACATCCAAACATTACGTGGTTCGATTGCCATACCTGGAGATAAGTCGGTCTCCCATCGTTCGATAATGTTCGGAGCCCTTGCCGAGGGGGAAACGACAGTCACTAATTTTCTTCCAGGAGCGGATTGTTTAAGTACGATTTCCTGTTTTAAGCAGCTTGGAGTCCATATTGAACAAGATGGCCAGCACGTCAAAATTGAAGGCAAAGGTTTCAATGGATTAAAGGAACCTGAGTCTGTACTGGATGTCGGAAATTCCGGTACCACGATCAGGTTAATGATGGGCATTTTGGCAGGACAGCAATTTTCGGCCGTTTTGGCAGGTGACGAATCGATAGCCAAACGTCCGATGACCCGGGTGGTCAACCCTCTTCGCCAGATGGGAGCGATCATTGATGGCCGAAAAGGTGCCGAATACACCCCGCTCTTCATAAGAGGAGGCAAATTAAAAGGGTTTCGCTATGAATTGCCAGTAGCAAGTGCGCAGGTAAAATCAGCGATAATCTTGGCTGGTTTACAGGCGGAAGGTGAAACGACCATTATCGAACCGGAAGAGACCCGTGATCATACAGAACGAATGATCCAGGAGTTTGGCGGAAAAATCGAAAAGGACGGTCACACGATTAAAGTAAGCGGAAACCAAGTTTTCAAAGGGACCGCCATTCATGTGCCGGGTGATATTTCTTCGGCGGCTTTCTTCATGGTGGCTGCAGCGATTACGGAAAATAGTGAAGTGGTGTTAAAGAATGTGGGCCTTAATCCGACAAGGACTGGAATCATCGAAGTCATGAAAACGATGGGGGCGGATATTACGATAGAGGAGAAGACGAGCGAGGGTGAACCTGCAGGAGACATCACTGTCAGAAGCTCCCGACTAAAAGGGACGACCATCAGCGGTGATCTAATTCCCCGTCTCATCGATGAAATACCTGTAATTGCACTTCTGGCAACGCAGGCTGAAGGGATAACGACAATCAAGGATGCAGCGGAACTTAAAGTGAAAGAGACGAATCGAATTGATACTGTTGCAAATGAGCTCTCCATACTTGGGGCGGATATAACCCCGACAGCAGACGGATTGATCATCAAAGGACGTAATAAAGCCCTTAACGGAGGTAAGGTTACAAGCCATGGAGACCATCGTATCGGGATGATGCTTGCTGTAGCGGCTTTGATAACGGATGGGGAAGTGGAACTTGCGGACCCTGATGCCATAGATGTATCATATCCACAATTTTTTGGGCATTTGAGTCAATTGATAAAATAAATAAAAAAAGTTTACATACCTTATTTGGTCTGTAAACTTTTTTTAAATGCTTAAAAGTATTGAAAGCGCTAACATTCGAGCGTTTTTATACCTGTTTGGTCATGAAAATTATGAAAAAGGGGTTCATGATCAAAAAGGAGATTTAACGTAGTGTGGAGAATTAACTAGTAACCTTTTTTTAATGAGAATGGGAGGGGACTTCATCAATGGAATACAGGGCTACAGTATGGTAAACTTATGAATACTGTTTACTATGCATCTCGCGATTACATGGTATTTTGTTCTTAATGGAAGAATATGTTACATTATGGCGTGAGTGTGTATGACTAGGGGACCAAGTCTATCATGCAAAAGGAAGGATTCAACAATGAACACAGTGGAACAAGTTATACAGCATTTAAAAAAAGGGGAATTAACAGAAGCTCTTAAACATATAAATCGAATTAAATCATCAGAGTCAGCAGAGGACATATTGTTGCTGGCCGAAGAAATGCTCCAGCTTGGTTTTGCGGAGGAGGCAAAGGATCTTTTTGAACATCTGCTGCAGCTCTATCCCGATGAAGGAGAATTGATTGTTTCGTTGGCGGAAATCCTTATTGACATGGACCAGGAAGATGAAGCGATGCTATTGCTCGAAAAGGTAAGTGCAGATGATGAAGTATATCCAAGTGCTTTGCTTTTGGAAGCGGACCTTTATCAATTACAGGGGATGGATGAGGTCAGCGAACGGAAATTACAGCAAGCCAAGGAAATGCTGCCAGATGAGATCATCATTGATTTTGCACTAGCTGAATTGTTCTTCCATCAAGGAAGGGATCAAGAAGCCATTGCAAATTACATAAAGGTTTTGGAACAGGAACATGAAATCGCTGGTGTTAATGTCAATCAGAGGCTTGCTGAAGCATTAAGCAGTTCAGGGAAGTTCGAGGAGGCCCTTCCGCACTTTGAAAAGGCCTTACAGGCTGGACTTGAAATCAATACCCTATTTGAATATGCATTTACAGCTTTTCAGGCAGGTCTTTATGAGACAGCCGTACGAAAGTTTATTGAACTGAAAGAATTAGATCATGAATACCATTCTCTATATTTGTACCTGGCAAAGAGTTATGAACACCTTGAAGATCTGGAAAATGCCTTGAAAACGGTCAAAGAAGGAATCAAGGCTGATGAATTCAATAAGGAACTTTATTTCTTCGGCGGAAAAATAGCTTTGAAAAGCGGGCTTGATGAAGAGGCGGAAAATCTATTTAAAGAAGCACTTGCCATTGATCCGGGCTACCTGGAAGCTGCACTCACCCTATTGAAATTGTATATGCACCACGAAAGGTATGAAGATGTATTGGAGTGTATTGGTGAAGTAAGGCGATATGGGGAGGATGATCCGCAGTTTGAATGGATAGCTGCTGTATCTTATCAGCAAACCGAACAATTTAAAGAGTCATTAACCAGCTATCATAAAGCATATAATTCATTCAAGAACAATCAAGATTTCCTTGAAGATTATGGTTTCTTTTTAATTGAAGAAGGAGACAGAGCCACATCTAGAGAAGTATTTAATAAGCTGCTTGAGATGAACCCGGCGAATGATGAGTATGCAATGATTTTGGAGCGGCTAGGCGAAAGCACGAATGAAATGTAGATAAGTGAAACAAAACTAAATCAAGACAGAGGAGGGAATTCATGGTGGCTGCCCCTGTTTCTGTGAATGAGAAGAAGGATTTTATTCGGTGGTTTTTAAATCATTATCAACTGAAACGAAGAGAATGCGTATGGATATTGAATTACTTAATGAGTCATGATCAACTAATGAAAAAGGTTCATTTTGTAGAAAATGCACAATATTGCCCACGTGGACTGATCATGTCGACACATTGTGTGGATGAGGTCCCTTTCAGGTTCTATAAGTCCAATATCATGACGACCGATGCAGAGAAATCATTTCATGATATCCGTTTAAATCGGGATGAAGACATTTATATTCAGCTGAATTTTAAATCGTCTTACTCTTCCTATCAATATGCAGCGGTACTCGAGCACAATCCCTTCATGCCGAAATCAACTGCATCCAATGAAAAAGACCAGCTTCTCGCTGAACAATTTTTAGAAAGAAGCATGTTGTATTTTCAAAGGGACCGTCTGCTTAAGGAGATCGATGAAGCACTTGATAAGCATGATGAACAAGCATTTAAGAACTTAACAGAACAATTGAATCAATTAAAAGTACTTGGATAAAATAAATTGACCTTTCCGTAATCAGGAAAGGTTTTTATTTTTTATAAAACATTGATAAAATCCACATTTTTGTAAAGACTATGGGTATATGGTAAAGATGTTATAAAAATAATGGTAAAATGAAAAGGAGTTGATTCAAAAAATCGGGAGTGAAGAAAAACATGAAGTGGACAGCAAAAGATCTTGACATGTATATGCAGTCAAAAGAGTACGTGGATACCGTTTTGATTCCTTTGGTTCCCCTATCTTTTAAAGGGCAAATGAAGCAATCGGGCTCAATGAATGAATTTCTTACCATTTTAAGCTTGGAAATTGAAAAGCAGATGAAAGGGAGAATCCTTTTATTGCCAACCTTTCATTATATAAGTGATGAAATGGGCAAGGTCGATCGGTTAAAGCGTTGGGCCAATGAAGTGAGGGAAAATGATTTCGAGCATGTTTTTTTTCTTACATCGGATTTTGAGTGGAAAAAGGAAGAGCGGGAATTAGAAAATAATTTAGTATGGATACCTGCCATCCCCCTCGATGGGCTTGAAATTGAACAAGCAAGGGAAATGATTAACCAGCAAGTTCTCCAAATACTTGATATTTTCTCTTATAATTGGAAAAATGAAAAAAAGTAGGATTTTTCGCATTATTTGACACATTGTTGCCACCTTTTGGGTTTTACAAATATTGACCTTGGTAAATTATTGAGATATCATGGAAATGTCCTAGTTTTATAGTGTCGCTATTTATTGGTCCTTTGGGCTCTCAGTATAGTAATAGAGGGGGGGAAAACGCATGAGCAAGCATAATGTTTCACGACGTCAATTCCTTAATTACACACTTACTGGCGTTGGTGGATTTATGGCGGCCGGTATGTTGATGCCTATGGTTAGGTTTGCAATTGATCCTGTATTATCAGCTGATAAAGGCGGGGATTACGTTGCAACTAAACAGAAGGTGGGTGAACTGACTACCGAACCAACCCGTGTCGACTTTAGTTTTAAACAGGTCGATGGGTGGTATGAGTCTGAAGAAACAAATACAGCATGGGTTTACAAAACGGATGATGGCAAGATCGTGGCTTTATCTCCAATCTGTAAACATTTAGGCTGTACGGTAGGTTGGAATACGGATAAGACTAATCCGAATCAATTTTTCTGTCCTTGCCATTATGGCAGGTATACGAAAGATGGGATGAATGTGAAAGGGACTCCGCCTGTTTCACCATTGGATGTCTTTGACACGAAAGAAAAAGATGGAATACTTTATTTGGGTCAACTAAAACCGCATGGGGAGGCGTAAACATTGCTAACAAAGTTATATGACTGGGTGGACGAGCGTTTAGATATTACGCCATTATGGCGGGATATTGCTGACCATGAGGTTCCTGAACATGTTAACCCCGCACATCATTTTTCTGCATTCGTATATTGTTTTGGCGGGTTAACTTTCTTTATTACGGTCATCCAAATCTTGTCAGGCATGTTCTTGACGATGTACTATGTCCCGGACATTAAAAACGCTTGGGAATCTGTTTATTATTTGCAAAATGAAGTTGCCTTCGGTCAAATTGTCCGTGGTATGCATCACTGGGGAGCAAGTCTAGTTATCGTTATGATGTTTTTACATACTCTTCGTGTCTTCTTCCAGGGAGCTTACAAAAAACCGCGTGAATTGAACTGGATGGTCGGCGTATTGATTTTCTTCATCATGCTGGCATTAGGCTTGACTGGTTATTTATTGCCATGGGATATGAAAGCGCTATTCGCAACGAAAGTTACTTTGACAATTGTCGAATCGGTACCATTGATGGGACCGGCACTCAAGACGTTGATAGCAGGAGATCCAACCATCGTTGGAGCACAGACATTGACACGATTCTTTGCAATCCATGTATTCTTCCTGCCAGCAGCATTATTTGCTTTACTAGCGGCTCATTTCCTGATGATCCGAAAACAAGGTATTTCAGGTCCGCTATAAAAAAATGGTGAACCAAAAACCAAAAAAACCTTTTCATAAAGGAGGGGAATTGTTCAATGCATCGTGGGAAAGGTATGAAATTCGTAGGTGACTCGCGTATCTCCGCAAACCGTAAACCGAATATTCCGAAAGATTATTCAGAATATCCTGGGAAAACTGAAGCATTTTGGCCTAATTTCCTTTTAAAAGAATGGATGGTAGGAGCTGTATTTCTTGTTGGTTATCTTTGCCTGACAATCGCGCATCCGTCACCATTGGAAAGGATAGCAGATCCTACAGATACAGGGTATATTCCGCTGCCTGACTGGTATTTCCTATTCCTTTACCAATTACTTAAGTATACTTATGCTTCAGGTCCATATAATGCAATCGGGTCAATGGTAATACCTGGTTTGGCTTTCGGGGCATTGCTCTTGGCACCTTTTCTAGATCGTGGTCCAGAGCGTAGCCCGGCGAAACGTCCTTTTGCTGTAGGCTTCATGTTATTGGCAATTGCCGGCGTTTTCTATTTAACATGGGAGTCCGCAGCCCATCACGATTGGGAAGCTTCCAAGAAGCAAGGAGCGATCGTGGAAGGTGCAGACATTGATAAAGAGAGCGATGGGTATAAATTGATGGATTCCAATGGCTGTATCAGCTGTCACGGAGCAGAGTTAACTGGTGGAGCAGGAGCCCCAAGCTTAATTGACACTGGTTTAAAGCCAGAAGAAATCTCTAAGATCGCTGTCAAAGGCCAAGGCGCCATGCCAGCTGGCATGTTCAAAGGTACAGATGAAGAGTTGAAGACATTAGCTGAATTTGTATCAGGTTTATCGACAAAATAATATAGCCATCAACAGATTTTCTTTCATATGCTGCAAAAGAAGCTGACGACCACGGTTGTCGGCTTTTTTATTGGTAAATTGAAGCGTTAATGAGAAGAAATTGAAATGAAAACTTGGTTTTCTGGTTGATGGCCTGTAAAATGAGTATACATGAGAATGTAAGTGAGGGTAAAAGAATGAATGTTATTTACAGTTGGCTTGCAAATCGGCAAATGCTCGTTTTGTTATTATTAATAAATATATTCGGAACTGCTTATGGATATTATTGGTACGGCAGTCAATTGGAAAGCACTCCGGCGATTTTTATGGCATTTGTCCCGGACAGCCCGACAGCCAGCCTGTTTTTTGTATTTGTTTTGGTGGGGTTCCTATTAAGAAGGAATTTCGGGCTTATGGAAGCTTTGGCGATCATAACACTATTCAAATATGGCATATGGGCAGTTGTAATGAATTTGATGACCTTAGTGACAACAGGTTCGTTGCCATGGGAAGGTTATATGTTAATGGCTTCTCATTTGGGGATGGCGATTCAAGGTGTATTATATGCCCCATTTTATCGGATAAAACCTTGGCATATGATAGTGGCGGGGATTTGGACCATACATAATGACATCATCGATTATGTTTTTGAAATGATGCCGATATACCGTGATTTATTGGTATATATGAATTCGATAGGTTATTTCACTTTTTGGCTCAGCCTGCTTTCCATTTTTGTCGGCTGGTACTTTGGATATAGAGATAAGCGAATAACCCTATCCTTCATCCATTAAAAAGTTAACTCTAAATACAGCTTTGTAAAAGCATGGTTAACTTTTTTATGTTGAACGAGGTCTACTCATGTTTTTTCTTTCATATCGTTTTAGTAGAGATATGAGGAGGGACGAGTAGCATGTTGAAAAAATTCATATTAACCATTGCTGTTTTATTTGTCGTCTTACATTTCCCTGTCTATGCAGAATCCTCTTCAAGTTTGGAGCAATTAGATGACATTTCCGATAGAGCCTTGGAAATGACCAAGTTGAAGCGATATGGAGATTCAGAAAAGATGTTGACGTTTTTCTCTGACCGGTTTTTAAAAGAGACAGCGAAAGAGCAGATCCTGGACATGGACGAACTTCGAATTATCACTGTAGCTCATAATGAGGCGTTGATGACAATAAAGGATATGAACAAGGGAGATTCTGAAAAGGTTAATTCTGTTACGAAGTTCAGGCTAGTTGTTGATGCGGTCAAGTCTACTCATCAGCCTCTTTGGACAGAGATGGAGGATCAAATGATGAATTCGTTCCAGCAAACAAAGAACGCCGCGATCAATCAAGACACAATTACATTCAATAGCCAATTGAACTTATTCCTATCACAATATGAAATGATTTACCCAAGCTTGAAAGTCGACCTTTCTAAAGAAACGATGCAGCAACTGGACACGAGGATCCAATACATCAACCAATACCGTCCTGAAGTAATCAGCGATGGAGAAAGTCAAAAGGAACTGGATGCGCTGCAAAACGAACTAAGCTCCATTTTTGATGAAATGGGGGAAGATGATACAGATCCTTCCCTTTGGTGGGTCATCATATCGACAGGCTCAATCATTATCATGACGCTTTCATATGTAGGCTGGAGAAAATATAAAGGTGATAGGGAAAAACCAAGGAAAGAACATAATGATTAAAAAGACACGGGAAGAGAACACTATATTTGACACGGTTGCCTTCAATCCATAGAATTAAGGGTAATAATAGTTATAGGAGGATACCATGTATTTCATTTATTTGGCGATTATCATTTTAATCCCGATTTATGCACAAATGAAAGTGAAAAGCACGTATAAAAAATATTCAAAGGTATCGGCCTCTTCTGGTATGAATGGTGCGGAGACGGCGCGGGCAATCTTGGACCAAAATGGACTGTTCAATGTCAGGGTCGAAGAGACACCTGGAATGCTTTCTGATCATTATGACCCAAGGGATAAAACGGTGCGTTTATCATCTGAAAACTATCACGGCCATTCAGTTGCAGGTGTAGCGGTTGCAGCCCATGAAGTTGGACATGCGATTCAAGATAAAGAAGCATATGCATTCCTTCGTTTTCGCCATGCATTAGTACCGGTAGCTAATTTTGGCTCTAATATATCTTGGATTTTGATTTTAATCGGGATGTTAGCTTCAATCCCTGGGCTGCTATTGGCGGGCATCGTATTCATGGCAGCCGCTGTATTGTTCCAAGTGATAACCCTGCCTGTCGAATTCAATGCTTCTTCCCGGGCGATGGATCAACTCGTTTCGGCTGGGGTCATCCGGAATGATGAAGAACGGGAAACGAAAAAAGTATTAAGTGCCGCTGCGATGACTTATGTTGCTGCCGCTCTTGTAGCCGTACTGGAATTAGTTCGTCTTCTGCTTATGTATACAGGAATGAGGGAAGAGGATTAAAATGAAAAAGGACTCCATCTTAGGATGGGGTCCTTTTTTATTTTTTAAAAGTATATGCTGCACATTGCTAATAAAATTCAGTTAGTAGGGCATCATTGATAAGGATTGCATTCCATCGGTTGCCGCAAATAAAAGGATTACCTTTCAATGGGATTCTTGTTTTCATCAAGGGTAAAGCCCTCACCCAATACATCATGCACTTCACTTACAGATACAAATGCATGAGGGTCCACCGATGTTATGGCATTCTTTAAGCGGACTAGTTCATTTTTACCAACAACACAGTAGAGTACTTCCCGGTCATTGCGTGTAAAGGACCCATATCCCCTTAATACGGTTACGCCCCTCTCCATATCATTCATGATTTTTTCAGCAATTTGCTTGTTTTTATCACTAATGATCATGGCACCTCTAGCAGCATAGGCTCCTTCTTGCATAAAGTCGATTACTCTTGCACCTATAAATACGGCAACGAGGGTATACATCGCTTGCCGGTAATCAAGGTAGGTTAAGATGGATAGGCCAATGACGACGGCATCAAAGATGAACATGGTCCGTCCCATGCCCACCCCCAAGTAACGATGGGCAAAACGGGCGATGATATCAACTCCGCCTGTTGTCCCGCCGTAACGAAAGATGATGCCAAGCCCGACACCAACAGAAACCCCGGCAAACAATGCCACCAGCATCAAATCGTTTCCGAGATCGATTTTAAATTCGTATCTCTCGAATATCCAAAGCCAAACGGACAGGCCGACCGTGCCGATAATCGTATAAAAGAAAGATGTGCGCCCTAAATATTTCCACCCTATTAAAAATAAGGGGATATTCAAAATCAAATTAGAATAAGAAGGATTTATTCCGATAAGTTGATATATAATCAAGGTGAGACCGGTGAATCCGCCCTCGGCCAAGTTGTTCTGCATGTTAAAATGCACGAGGCCAAAAGCGAATATTCCAGCCCCAAAAAGGATGAATATAATATTTTTCAATTTTAAGCCCAAAAGCATGTCCCATACCTCCAAAGGTTTGCATATCATCAATTTACTTATTATAACTAATTAACCAACTATGGGCAATTTTGATTCACGAACGTATCTGTTGTCATCTGTTTCACTTTTAGCTAACATGGAGAAGGTATGATGTTTGTAAACGAAAATCAAGAATGGGTGACGATATGGAAAAGCATAAGACGATCCAACAAATGCAAGCGGAAGTCGACCAATACATAGGACAATTTAAAGAAGGGTATTTCAGCCCGCTGGCCATGCTCGCCCGCATGTCTGAAGAACTTGGGGAATTGGCCAGGGAAGTCAATCATTACCATGGTGAAAAACCAAAGAAGGCAACAGAGGAAGAGAATACGATTGAAGCGGAATTAGGGGACATGCTTTTTGTGTTGATTTGTTTTGCGAATTCTTTAGGGATTGACCTTCAAAACTCGCATGATTTGGTCATGGAAAAGTTTACAACCCGCGATAAAGATAGATGGACAAGAAAAGAAGATAAAATGGAGGAGGAAGGTAAAGATGAGTAAAGTGAAAGTGATTGTAGCTGGCCCGCGTGGCAGAATGGGAAATGAAGCGGTGAAGCTTGTACATAGGACAGAAGGGTTTGAATTGGCAGCTGTCATAGACCGCAAGCATAACGGGGAAAGCATCTCCGCGATAGAAGGTTTTCAAGGCATTGAGGCACCGGTATTCTCGGATATAAATGAATGCTTTTCTTCTATAAAAGCGGACGTTTTGATTGATTTGACCACACCGGAAGTGGGAATGTTCCATACCGAAACGGCACTTAATCATGGCATACGCCCTGTTGTGGGAACGACTGGTTTTACTAAGGAAGATTTAGCGAAGCTGGATTCATTAACAAAAGAAAAGGGCATTGGTTGCATCATCGCGCCAAACTTTGCAATTGGAGCCATTTTGATGATGAAGTTTTCCCAAATGGCTGCAAAATATTTCCCTGATGTAGAAATCATTGAAATGCACCATGATCAAAAACTGGATGCACCTTCTGGCACTGCTTCCAAAACGGCAGACATGATTGCAGCAGTACGTGAAACAAAACAACAGGGGCACCCTAATGAAAAAGAAACCATCCAGGGTGCACGAGGTGCAAATGTAGATGGCATGCATATTCACAGTGTACGGCTACCGGGGCTGGTTGCCCATCAACAGGTGCTTTTCGGAAGTGATGGAGAGCTATTGACGGTTCGGCATGATTCCTTTAATCGAGCGTCCTTCATGTCAGGAGTCAAACTTGCTGTAGATACCGTCATGAAATTGGATGTGCTTGTATACGGCCTGGAAAATATTATCGAATAGGGATCAGGAGGATTTACGATGAAAATTGCCTTAATTGCCCATGATAAGAAAAAAGAAGATATCATTCGATTTGTAACTGCCTATAAGTCTGTATTTGAGCAGCATGAATTATTTGCAACAGGTACGACCGGGAAACGAATCATGGAGGAAGTATCACTGCCTGTCCATCGTTTTCATTCTGGACCTCTTGGCGGGGATCAGGAAATAGGTGCAATGATTGCACGCGGAGAAATGGACATGGTCCTATTTTTCCGCGATCCTTTGACATCACAGCCACATGAACCTGATGTATCGGCGCTTATACGGCTATCAGATGTATATGAAATTCCCTTGGCGACAAATATGGGCACGGCAGAAGTGCTGATACAAGGTTTGAAACATGGGTATATGGACTGGCTAAAACTACGGCAAAAACAAGGTGAGATAAATGAAAAACAAAAGTAACATAGACATCCTGGCTTTTGGCGCACATGCGGATGATGTTGAAATCGGTATGGGCGGCACAATCGCTAAATATGTGCAACAAGGCAGGAAAATTGTCATTTGTGATTTGACAAAAGCGGAAATGTCATCCAATGGTACCGTTCCACTTCGGCAAGAGGAAGCCAATAAAGCTGCTGAGATCCTTGGGGTGACGAGGATTTCACTTGATTTACCCGACCGGGGACTATACATGAAAGCGGAATACATAAATCAAATCATTACGGTCATTCGCCAATATAAACCTGCTCTTGTATTTGCACCATTTTTGGAAGATCGCCATCCCGATCATGGTAACTGTGCCAAATTAGTGGAGGAAGCCGTTTTTTCGGCAGGAGTAAGAAAGTATATGGGAGAAGAAGGCCTGGATTCTCATCGTGTCCAAAATATGTACTATTATATGATCAATGGGTTTCACAAACCGGACTTCGTCGTGGACATCACTTCCACAATATCGAAAAAGCTGGATAGCCTTAGGGCATATGGCAGCCAATTCGAAAAAAGTCAAATATCTGTAGAAACACCGCTAGTTAATGGCTATATCGAGACTGTAGAGGCACGGGAGCGGATGTTCGGTAAAGAAGTGGGTGTCGCCTATGCGGAGGGATTCATGACAAAAAAACCGTTACTGATCGATGCCGACTTGTTAGGAGAAAAATAAGCTTATGAAATTAAAAATTGGAATTACCTGTTACCCTACAGTTGGGGGTTCCGGTGTTGTGGCAACTGAATTAGGTAAGATGCTTGCAGAAAAAGGACATGAAATACATTTCATTTCTTCAAGCCTCCCTTTTCGCTTGAATAAGATGTACTGTAATATTTTTTATCACCAGGTTGAAGTGAACTCGTATTCAGTCTTTCAATATCCACCATACGACCTGGCTCTTGCCAGCAAGATAGCGGATGTCGTAAAACGGGAGAAATTAGATATCCTTCACGTTCATTATGCAATTCCACATGCTGTTTGTGCAATCCTTGCAAAGCAGATGTCAGGTAATGAAGTAAAGATTGTTACCACACTTCATGGAACGGACATTACCGTATTAGGCCATGATCCCTCATTGACCAATTTGATAAAATTCGGGATAGAGCAATCAGATGTCGTTACCGGAGTATCTAATTCCCTTGTTCAGCAAACGCACGAACTGATCGCGCCGAATAAGGAAATCAAAACCGTCTATAATTTTATTGATGAAAGAGATTACCATAAATCGAATTCCGATTACCTTAAGGATGAATACGGAATCAGTGAAGATGAAAAAGTGATCATACATGTTTCGAATTTCCGTTCTGTCAAGCGAGTGAAAGATGTCATCCAGGCGTTTTATTTAACTCAAAAGAAAATGCCTGCAAAGCTTCTACTTGTAGGAGACGGTCCTGAAGTGACAACCGTACTGAAATTGGCTAAAGATCTTGGAATCGATGATTCTGTCTTGTTTCTTGGTAAGCAGGATAACCTTGCCGAATTATATTCAATCAGTGATTTGATATTCCTGTTATCTGAAAAAGAGAGTTTCGGACTTGTGCTGCTCGAGGCGATGGCATGTGGAGTTCCTTGCATCGGGACGAATATCGGGGGAATTCCTGAAGTCATCGTTGATGGGAAGACTGGATATATTTGTGAATTGGGCGATGTCCAAATGGTTGCTGAAAAAGCGGTTGGACTTTTAAGCGACCCGATTTTACATAAACGCTTTTCTGAAGCTGCGATGGAAAGGGCCAATACTGATTTTCACTCCGATACAATTATGTCAGAGTATGAAGCTATCTACATTCAAGCACTTGAAGATAAATCCAAGGAATAGGGAGGGGATGCTGATGGACCGGTTATTCTTAAAATCAGTACCCATTCTGGAAGTGATTGAAGAAGCAGGATACGAGGCTTATTTCGTTGGCGGTTCTGTAAGGGATTATATCCTTGGCAGGCCCATAAACGATGTGGACATCGCCACTTCCGCAACACCCCAGGAAATCAAAAGGATTTTTCCTAATACCGCTGATATCGGAATCGACCATGGGACAGTGCTTGTCATTACGGATACGGGTACATACGAAATTACGACATTCAGAACGGAAAGCGGGTATTCGGACTTTCGCAGACCCGATTCTGTGCAATTTGTCCGTTCTTTGACTGAAGATTTGCAAAGAAGAGATTTTACGATGAATGCAATGGCAATGGATAAGACCGGAAAGATCATCGATCCATTTAATGGTAATTGTGATTTGGCAGAAAAAAGGATTATCACGGTTGGCAACCCGCATGAAAGGTTTCATGAGGATGCATTGAGAATGATGCGGGCTTTAAGATTCGTCAGCCAGCTTGATTTTGATCTGGATCAGGAAACCTTTGATTCCCTTAAAGAGAACGCCCAGAACATCAGTGAAATCGCTGTCGAAAGAATCCTGGTTGAATTTGAGAAGCTAGTGGCCGGCTCCAATAGGATAAGGGCTTTCTCACTCTTGCTGGAAAGCGGATTATATCAATACCTGCCTCTATTCTCCAGTAAAAAAGATCATTTAATGGGCTTACTGAACCTGCCGCTTCATCAGCTTAAAGCGGCAGAAATATGGTCTATCATCATGGTTCACACAAAGGATCAGGAATTGGAAAAGGCTTTGAGGTCATGGAAGCTGCCATTGAAAACGATAAGAAACATTCAACGTACGATACAGCTAGTGAAGAAAGAACCATCTGCCATCGATGTATTTCAGGCAGGTCATGGAATAACTGTACAAGCTGCTAAGGTCAAGGCGGCGCTGAATGGCGGTAATGTATCGGATGCGGAAGAGAATGCGCATCAGCGGTATAATGAACTTATTATAAAACAATTGTCGGATCTTGCCGTTACGGGGACGGATTTATTGAATTGGCATCAGGAAAAGCCAGGTCCATGGGTCAAAGAATACTTGGAAAAAATATTGAAAGCTGTCTTGAATGAAGAATTAAGAAATGATAAAGAAGAAATTAAGAGGTGGCTGGTGAAATGCAATCTGAGTTAAGAACAAAGCTAATGGAAGCCCTCTCAAAAGCGGATGGTGCGTTCATATCCGGTCAGGAAATTGCTGAATACATCGGCTGTTCGCGCACAGCTGTCTGGAAGCATATAGAAGACCTGCGCAGTGAAGGATATAATGTAGAAGCCGTTAGGAAAAAAGGCTATAGGATCATATCAGCGCCGGAAAAAGTGTCAGAGAGCGAAATACAACTAGGATTGGAAACAAAAACGATCGGCAAGATGATCCACTATCAGGAGACTGTAGAATCCACTCAAAAAATTGCACATCAACTAGCAAATGAAGGCGTTCAGGAGGGAACCCTCGTCGTTGCCGAGGAGCAGTTATCCGGAAAAGGAAGGCTGATGAGATCTTGGCATTCCCCAAAATTCAGCGGCATATGGATGAGTCTGATTCTGAGACCGAAAATCCCGATTCATGAGGCTCCGCAACTTACTTTATTGGCCGCGGTCGCTGTTGCTCAGGCTATAGAGGATACCACTGATTTGAAGCCGCAAATTAAGTGGCCGAATGATATTTTGGTGAATCGCAAGAAAGTGGTGGGCATCCTGACGGAGATGCAGGCGGAGTCAGATAGAATCCATTCTGTCATTGTCGGAATTGGAATGAATATCAATCAGCAATTGGAGGATTTTCCTGAAGAATTGCAAGAAAAGGCGTCTTCCCTCCTCATAGAAAGTGGAGGGACGGTTTCAAGATCCAGGGTCATTCAACGAGCATTGTTCCGTCTCGAAAACTTGTACGAACTCTATTTAGATCAAGGCTTCATGCCAATAAAGGATTTATGGGAGAGTTATGCGATCAGTCTTGGCCAGGTTATCAAAGCCAGTACCGTTAATGACACGATTGTCGGAAAAGCATTGGGCATAACGGATTCAGGCGTTTTACTTCTTGAAGACGGAAATGGAACCGTACACTCGATATATTCTGCAGATATTGAAATTCAGTAGATTTTTGTCAAATCCGCGAAAATTAAATAGAATTTTTTAATTAGGCTTGATATAATGCAATTGGGCAGTATCTATTGTGAACTGCACCCCCATAAATACCAAATTATTTGAAAATCTGCCTTGATCCAGAGAACTGGACGGGGACGGAGGGATGAAACTTCTGATGAAACAAAGATTGACTAAAAGATAAGTCTGTGTCGATATTTGGCTCTTTAAGCCATTTTTCGTAGCGAAACAGATCCTTTTTTAGTCAGTCTTTTTTTTGCGCATGAATGTATAGACACCAGTTTTCGCTGATGTTTTCATCTCCTCCATAAAAAGGAGGAAACGTAATGAAATTGTCCGGAGATTTTTTGAAAATGAAACAAAATCAAGAGAAAATTGTAATGCTGACGGCTTATGATTACCCGTCTGCAAAGTTAGCCGAACAATCAGGTGTAGACATGATTTTAGTCGGCGACTCTTTAGGAATGGTCGTATTGGGATATGAATCGACGATTCCAGTTACGGTGGATGACATGATCCATCATACAAAGGCAGTAAAACGCGGGGCACCAGATACATTTGTCGTGACGGACATGCCCTTTATGAGCTATCACCTATCTATGGATGAAACGCTCAAGAATGCAGCCCGAATCATGCAGGAAGGTCATGCGGATGCCGTCAAGCTTGAGGGTGCGGATGATGTTGTTGAAAAAATATCAGCATTGACCAAGGCGGGCATCCCGGTCGTAGCCCATCTTGGCCTGACACCTCAATCAGTCGGCGTTCTGGGCGGATATAAAGTGCAAGGTAAAGATGCCGATAGTGCAGCACAGCTCTTGGAAGATGCAAGAAAGTGTGAAGCGGCGGGGGCAATGGCAATAGTATTTGAATGTGTTCCACATCAAGTGGGGGAACTCGTCACACGGAACCTCGAAATCCCAACCATTGGAATTGGGGCGGGCGCTGAAACGGATGGTCAAGTCCTCGTTTACCATGATGTCATCAAATATGGGGTAGACCGGCTAGCGAAATTCGTAAAAGTTTATGGAGATGCAAATGAACTGATTGGCCAATCGATTACAAGCTTTGTGAATGAAGTGAAATCAAAAGATTTTCCATCGGAAGAACATACTTTTACGATGAAGGAAGAGCAGCTTTCTGAACTTTATGGAGGGAAAAGATGAAAACATTTACATCAGCTGCAGATTTACAACTGGCACTTAAAGAGGAAAAAAACAATCACAAAAGCATTGGCTATGTAGCGACAATGGGGTTTTTACATGAGGGGCATGCAACCCTTTTGGAAAAGGCCCGCAAAGAAAATGATATTGTGGTATTGAGTATTTTTGTGAATCCGATGCAATTTGGACCTAATGAGGATTTTGAAACATATCCGCGGGATTTGGAACGGGATGAAAATGTCGCAGCAAATGGCGGTGTGGATTATCTCTTCTATCCAACAGTCCACGAAATGTACGGTGAAGAACCATCTGTGAAGGTTGTTGTCCAAAGCAGGACGGATGTTTTATGCGGGAGACAAAGGCCTGGACACTTTGATGGTGTAGCGACGGTTTTAACGAAATTCTTCAATATCATCCTTCCTGATAGAGCTTACTTTGGCAAGAAGGATGCCCAGCAAGTCGCCGTGATAGATGGACTGATCAAAGACTTTAATTTCCCTATCCAGCTTGTTGCTGTAGATACCGTTCGTGAAGAAGATGGGTTAGCGAAGAGCTCGCGAAATGTTAACCTATCAGATCAAGAGCGCATGGAAGCTAAAGAGTTATACCAAAGTTTATTAAAGGCCAAAGCGGCGGTGGAATCGGGCGAAAGAAATGCAGCAACCGTCACGGCCTTAGTAAGTGAACATATAATTGCCAACACAAGTGGAGTGATCGACTATATTGAAGTCTATCAATATCCGGAACTTAAACCAATTGGTTCGCTGGCAGGAAACGTCATCATTGCACTGGCTGTAAAGTTCAAGCATGCAAGACTAATTGATAATATCACCTTATATGTGGAATAATTCATGAAAATCAGGGGGGAATTGAGATGTTTCGAACGATGATGAATGGGAAAATTCACCGTGCACGGGTAACTGAAGCTAATTTGAATTATGTAGGCAGCATTACGATTGATGAAGACATAATTGATGCGGTTGGTATTTTGCCTAACGAAAAAGTCGCCATCGTGAATAATAATAATGGTGCACGACTTGAAACCTATGTGATTGCGGGTGAACGGGGTAGCGGTGTAGTGTGTTTGAATGGGGCGGCAGCTAGACTGGTGCAGCCGGATGATATCGTGATAATCATTTCCTATGTTATGGTTTCAGAGGATAAACTGGGAGATCACAAACCAAAAGTTGCGATCATGGATGAAAACAACAAAATCATTGATTTGATTTCAAACGAACCTGCAGCTACAATCATGTAAGCGAAGGGCCGGCACATGTGCATGAATCATGCATAAAGGTGCCGGCCCTTTTAGTCTTTTGATGAACGGCTTGTTTCCTTTATTACGATTATTATGGTATAAAAAAGATATGAGAATTCCATCAGGAAGTGGAGAAAGCGAAGTTTGAGGTGTACAATTCATGATGCAACGATATGTAGTGGTTGATTTGGAAACAACAGGGAATTCTCCGAAAAAAGGAGATAGGATTATACAATTTGCTGGCGTGGTCATCGAAAATGATCAAATTGTGGATGAATACTCGACATTCATCCATCCTGGACAGGAAATTTCCTTGTTTATTGAAGAATTGACCGGAATAAGCAACGAGACGGTTAAAAATGCACCTGACTTTGAAGATGTTGCAGAAAATATTGCCCGGCTTATAGAAGGGGCTTGTTTTGTTGCCCATAATGTTTTATTTGATTTATCTTTTTTACAGGAAGAACTAGTACGATGCGGGTTTGAGCCGTTTTATGGTTCCACACTTGATACAGTAGAGTTAGCGAAAATATTAAAACCAACATCCGATGGATATAAGCTGCACCAGCTGGCTAAAGAAGAAAACCTGGATCATTCCAGGCCCCATCAAGCGGATAGTGATGCATATGCCACCGCATTATTATTGTTGGAATTGAAAAAAAAGCTGATGAACCTTCCAGTCATGACACTTAAACAGTTATATCGATTATCTTATTCCTTACAAAGTGAGGTTTCCGAATTAATAGATGCGTGCATTGCAAGCAAACTTGCTAAAGCAGAAGTACATTCACCTGATCTTATTACGTATAGGGGCCTAGCATTTAAAAAGGCCGAAGACGAAGGTGATCATAAAGACACGGAGTCGAAATTCCCGCTCGATGATGAGGAAAAGTTAGCCATGCTTCAAAGAGCATTCCCAGCCTTTGAAGCAAGAAGCGGACAACTTGATATGATGAACATGATTCACCATTCCTTTGAATCCAGCCAGGATGCAATCATTGAAGCTGGTACAGGTATTGGAAAATCCATAGGCTATCTGCTTCCGGCCGTTTATTTTGCAAAAAAACATCATAAACCTGTCGTCGTTTCGACGTATACGCTTCAGCTACAGGATCAACTTCTTCAAAACGAGGTTCCTAAGATTAAGAAAATCCTTCCCTTTACCTTTCATGCTGTTTTACTAAAGGGGAGAAGTAATTATTTGAGCTTGGCAAAGTTCGAAAGGGCCTTGCGTGAAAAGGAAGATAATTATGAAACGGCATTAACGAAAATGCAGATATTGGTTTGGCTCACTGAAACCGTAACAGGCGATAAAGATGAATTGAATCTCACAAGCGGAGGTCAGCTATTTTGGAATAGGCTTCAAAGTGATGGTCTTACATACGCCGGTTTAAAACAGCCCTGGCTTGAATTGGATTTTTTTGAACGGGCAAAAAAAACAGCTGCCAAGGCGGATATCATCATTACTAACCATTCGTTTTTAATGACGGATCTACTTACAGAAGACGCCTTGATTCCAAAAAAAGGGTATCTGATTCTCGATGAAGCACACCATTTGGAACAGGCTGCATCTAAACAGCTTGGGAGCAGGCTTAATTACATTTCGGTTAAGACGGTTTTGAACAGACTAGGGACATCAGATCAAAAGCAATTATTATATAAATTGGACAGGATGCTCTTAAATAATGGACTGACGGATGGGAAGTCCATGCATGAATTAGATCAAAAGCTTAGTGATTTTTCGTATGAATTCGAACAGCTTTTTTATCATATCTCCAATCAGGCGGATAAACTTTCACGTTCCATGAGCCCGAAACGGCTTTCATTCAAAATAGATGATGGAAGGTGGGATAAAGCGATTCTGGTCGCTGAGCGATTGGTGGATTTATTGGGATATATCGTCACGGAGTTAGAGAAAAGATTGGCTCTTTTATTGAATCATGAGTCCCCTTTAGGAAAAAACTCATTATTTCACTTGAATGATATCGAGGTGCTGCTTGGACATTTACAGGATACCAGGGACTCCTTGCATGAATTTTTCATCAAGCCGCATGAAGAAAATATTTATTGGCTCGATTATACGAATGCTGCACCCCAGCATGGGGTGACTTTGACGGTTCAGCCGATTGCAGGAAGTAAACGGATATGGGATTCCTATTTCGGGCGCCAAAAGAGTGTGGTCATGACATCGGCAACCCTCGTGGTGAAGGATTCTTTTAAGTATTTTAAAGAACAACTCGGTTTAGAGAATGAGCCAATGCAGACGGCAAGTCTACCTTCACCTTTTCCATATAAGGAACTCGTAAAGGTACTGGTTCCAAATGATCTACCAGATATCAATGGCTTATCGGTGGAGGAATTCTCCGAAACAGCGGCAAATCATATTATTGCTGCCGCTCAGGCAGCAAAAGGGAGAATGATGGTATTATTCACCTCGCATGAAATGCTGCGGGCAACCTATCATTCCATCAAAGACAGTGGCGTACTGGATGAGTTCACGCTGTTTGCCCAGGGGATTTCTGGCGGAAGCCGGATGAGGCTCCTCAGGAATTTCCAAAACTTCGAGAAGGCCGTCCTGTTTGGGACAACCAGCCTATGGGAAGGCGTCGATATCCCCGGCGAGGATCTATCTTGTTTAGTCATTGTCAGGCTGCCTTTTTCGCCACCTGATGAACCAGTGACAGCTGCAAAATGCCACCTTCTCGAGAAGCAAGGGCGCAATCCTTTCTCTGCGTATTCATTACCTGAAGCCCTATTAAGGTTCCGGCAAGGTTTCGGCAGGCTTATACGCACTCCAGAAGATAAAGGGGTTTTGGTAATTCTTGATCGCCGCATCATCACTGCCAAATATGGACCTGAATTTCAAAAGGCCATTCCGGAAGTGGACTGGCACCAAGCCTCAATAACGGAAATGGCTGAAATGATAGAAGAGTGGATTTAAAGAATCTTTAAATCATTCTTAATCTAAAATGAATTTTTAAGAATTTATAAAGAAAAATAACCTTTGAGCTGGTATAATGTGATAGGTGGTAAAGCCTTCAAATCCTATTCATACCAGTGGTTGTTGACAAATTATTAAAATGGAGGGGCGTTTTCATGGAAAGTAAAATCGAAGTAATTTCGACAGTCAGGTTGCAACATTCTCCTGATCTGTATAAAATTGTGGATTCTTTGAACCGAACATTGAAAAAAGATGACTTAATGTTCGGCCTTGCACTGGATTCCCAAGATCAAGAAAAAGCGATATTTACAATTTATCGTACATAGAAAGAAGGAAATGCAGCTTTGAAAAAATGGTTGATTATTGCTTCTATCCTGGTCCTTTGTTTTATCGGGTTTGTCAGCGGGGCATATATTAAAGCATTGCAGCCTAAAAAAGAGGCTGGTAATGAGGCTTTCAAAAAGGCAAAGGAAGAAGGCGGCCTTGTGACCATGGAAGAATTTTACCTTTATAATGGGCAGGATTCATACTCCGTAATCATTGGTAAGGGGGAAAAAGGAACTAAAAAAATAGTTTGGCTTCCTGAGGACAAGAAGAAAGAAATAGTAGTGGAAAACTATAAAGATGGTAAATCAAAAAAAGAGATTTTGAACATTGTCAAAGAAAAGCTTAATCCCCAAAAAATCATTTCGGTTAAGCTGGGCATGGAAAAGAACGTTCCGCTTTGGGAAGTAACGTATCTTGATGAATCCGAGCGTTTTAACTATGATTATTATGATTTTAAAACTGGGGAATGGCTAAAGTATTATCGAAGCATTTAGAATGGAGGATTAAGTTAAAAATGAAATTAGCGAACCGCGTTCAGTCATTAACACCATCAACAACATTGGCCATCACGGCAAAAGCAAAGGAACTTAAGGCACAAGGTCTAGATATAATTGGTCTGGGTGCTGGTGAACCAGACTATAATACGCCCAAACATATCATAGATGCAGCACTTCTTTCCATGAATGAAGGTCAAACTAAATACACGCCATCCGCTGGTCTGCCGAAGCTTAAAGAAGCAATTGCGGCTAAATTGAAGCGTGACCAAGGCTTGGAATACAAACCTTCTGAAATTGTAGTTGGCTCAGGTGCAAAGCACGCGCTTTACACATTGTTTCAAGCTATCCTGGATGAGGGAGATGAAGTCATTGTTCCGATACCATATTGGGTGAGCTATCCTGAGCAAATCAAGCTTGCTGACGGTAAGCCAGTTTATGTGGTCGGTACGGAAGAAAATCAATATAAAATCACCAAAGAACAATTAGAACAAGCGATTACCGAAAAAACGAAGGCGGTTATCATCAACTCTCCAAGCAATCCAACCGGTATGCTTTATTCCAGGGAAGAATTGGCGGCTATCGGGGAAGTTTGCCTGGCTCATGATATCTTGATCGTTTCCGACGAAATATACGAAAAATTGGTTTATGGAAATGCTAAACATACTTCCATTGCAGAAATTTCACCTGAATTGAAAAAACAAACGATCATCATCAATGGTGTTTCTAAATCGCATTCGATGACTGGCTGGAGAATTGGTTACGCAGTCGGTGATGAGTCCATCATTAAAGCAATGACGAACCTTGCAAGCCATAGCACTTCCAATCCTACCACAACTGCTCAATATGGTGCGATTGCCGCTTATGAAGGTACACAGGAGCCTGTTGAAGAAATGCGTCAGTCATTCGAAGGCCGTTTGAATAAGATATATGATAAATTGGTTGAAATTCCAGGGATCAGCTGCATTAAACCACAAGGGGCATTTTATTTATTCCCGAACGTTAAACGTGCAGTTGAATTGACAGGATACAGCAATGTCGAGGAATTTACGACTGCGTTGCTGGAAGAAGCTCAAGTGGCGGTTATTCCAGGTTCAGGGTTTGGTGCACCTGATAACATCAGACTCTCTTATGCAACTTCATTGGAGCTGCTGGAAGCGGCAGTTGAAAGAATACATTCATTCGTTAAATCAAAAATGGCATAATCTTTTAAAAACCTGCAGACTACCTGGCTTCATCAGGGTCTGCAGGTTTTTTTGTATTCAGATATGGTACTTTCGGAAAGAAGACAAGATAAGTGTTTTAGCTCACTTCACTATGGCAAAGGAAAAGGTTTTTCATTCAGTCTATTCATGGATAAGTCATTATTTCTGGAAAAACAAGCTTGTAAAGAAAAATGTAAAATGAAAATCATATATGATTTTTAATAAAAATCGATTGCAATCATATATGATTTCATATATGATGAAAATATGGAAGATAAAAACAAAACACCCAGCAAAAAGCAAATAGCTTATGAGCACCTTCGTAAATTAATTTTGGATGGAACATATGGTTCTGGACAGCGAATCATTATCGATCAAACGGCAAAAGAACTTAGTTTAAGTCCGATTCCAGTCAGGGAAGCGATCAGACAACTGGAATCTGATGGCCTTATTCAATATAAGCCTTATAGCGGAGCAGTGGTTACAAGCATTAATGAGAGCGAATACATTGAAACTCTTTCTGTTTTATCTTTGCTTGAAGGATATGCTGCTGCCCTCAGTTCTTTAACGATGAATGATCACGATTTTGAAAATCTAATTAATTTAAACAAAGAAATGGAAAAAGCCCTCCATAACTTTGAATTAGAGCTGTTTGGTAAGTTAAACGAATGTTTCCATGCGGAAATTTATGAAAAGTGCGGAAATTCCTTTTTAAAAGAGGAAATTAAACAAGCGCAACAAAGAATGAATAGGGTCAGAAAATCCATGTTCACCATGGTTCCCCAACGCGCAGTCCAATCGATTCGCGAACATGAAAGCATCATAACGCTCCTGAAGGAAAAAGCATCTTTTGAAGAAATTGAATCATTGGTGAGAAAGCATAAACTGAATGCCATCAGCACATTCAAGCAGAGGGCGGAAACTAATCACGATCAGGCACTTTGATGACCCAGGCTTTGTTTTATAATAGTCAATCGATTATTCATAAAAGCAAAGCCGTTTTTTTTCACTCGGATTGTTCCGAATATTCAAATAATGAAAAGGTGGTAGAAAAAAATGTATGAGGAAATCAAAAGTCGTTTAAGAGGATCCATCGCTCCGGTTATCACTCCGTTTGATGAAAAGATGGAAGTTGATGTAAAGGCAATTGAAAATCTAGTAAACTGGCACATTGAAAGCGGTTCCCATGGAATCTCGGTATGCGGCACTACCGGCGAGCCGAGTTCACTAACGGTTGAGGAACGGGAATTAGTGATGGAAACGGCTATTAAAGCAGCAAAATCACGTGTTCCAGTTGCACCAGGTACTGGATCTGCCAATCAGAAAGAAACGTTGCATTTGACGAAAAGGGCACAGGAAATGGGCGCGGATGCTGCTTTAGTCATCGTTCCTTATTACAATAAACCGAATCAACAGGCACTTTACAATCATTTTAAAACGGTAGCCGATTCTGTTGATATCCCGCTTATCGTTTATAACATTCCCGGAAGAACGGCGACTAATTTAGAAGTGAAAACATTGGCACGTCTTGCTGAAGATTGTGAAAATATTATTGGTGTAAAGGAATCTAATAAAGATTTCGAACATGTGAACCGTGTCTTATTGAATTGCGGAAGGGATTTTCTCTTGTATTCGGGCATCGAATTATTATGCTATCCAATGTTGGCTATTGGAGGGGCAGGACATATAAGCGCTACCGCAAATATCACTCCCAAAGAAGTGGCGGAAATTTATAACCTTTGGGTGGAGGGTGATGTGGATAAGGCACTTGACCTCCATTACAAATTGATGCCATTGAATGATGTCTTGTTTAAAGAAACCAATCCAGGACCATTAAAAGCTGCGATGGGGATGATGGGGAAAATCAATCCTGCATTAAGGCCGCCTATGGGACCGCCTTCAAAACCATTGGAAAAAGAACTGCGTGAAACCCTTCAATCATACGGGTTGATTGACCAAATAATCCAGTCGTAATTGCTAGATTGGGAAGATTGCACGAATCTAATCGATTATTGTCATCTTCCCGAATTAATTTTAAAGGAGGATTCATCATGCGTACTTTTCCCGTTCAAGATGTCAAGCATTACATCAATGGTCAATTTGTCGATGGTATATCAGGAAAAACATTTGAAAATCTAAGCCCTTTTAATAATCAAGCAATCAATAATGTGGCAGAAGGGTTTAAAGAGGATGTTGATCAAGCGGTAGCTGCCGCAAGAGCAGCATTCGATAATGGCCCATGGAGAACGATGAAAGTGGAAGAAAGATTGAAGTACATTAATAGGATTGCTGATTTAATTGAAGAAAATGCAGAAGAAATTTCCTTTTTGGAATCCCTTGATACAGGGTTGCCGATTAGCCAGACAAAAAAACAGGCGGCAAGGGGAGCGGAGAATTTCCGTTTTTATTCCGAGATGGTGAAAAGCAGGCTTATAGGAGAGTCGTATCAAGTGGATGACACTTTCATCAATTATACGATCCATAAACCGATAGGAGTGGCAGGATTAATCACTCCTTGGAATGCGCCATTCATGTTGGAAACATGGAAAATCGCCCCGGCACTTGCTACAGGTAATACATGTGTCCTCAAACCGGCGGAGTGGTCCCCGCTGACTGCCAATAAATTGGCGCAAATCATTGACCAATCCGGGCTGCCGAAAGGCGTATTCAATATCGTTCACGGTTTTGGGGAAACGGCAGGGGCGTCCTTGGTTGCCCATCCTGAAGTCCAATTGATTTCCTTTACCGGAGAAACGACGACTGGCGCTGAAATTATTAAAAATGGTGCGGATACAATGAAACGTTTTTCCATGGAACTCGGAGGTAAATCACCAGCGGTCATTTTTGATGATGCCGATCTAGAAAAAGCCTTGGATTCAGTGGTTTGGGGAATATATTCATTCAATGGGGAGCGCTGCACAGCCAATTCCAGATTATTTGTCCATGAATCGATAATTGAGCAGTTCGTTGCACAATTGAAGGAACGTGTTCATAATATCAAAATTGGTAACCCAATGGATCCAGAAACGGAAATCGGTCCGCTGATCCATCGTAACCATTTTAATAATGTCTCCCGTTATCTTGATATAGCAAAAGATGAAGGGGCGGAAATTGTAAGCGGTGCCATACCGAGTGCGTTCAAGGAAGGAAATTATATTGCCCCGACGCTCCTCTTGAACTGTACAAATGAGATGACGGTAGCACAGGAAGAGATTTTTGGACCAGTCATGGCAGTCATTCCTTTCAAGACTGAAGAGGAAGTGCTGAGAATGGCTAACGATGTGAAGTATGGGCTCGCCGCTTATGTATGGACCAATGATATGAAACGTGGACATAGATTTGCACAGGCAGTCGATAGCGGGATGGTATGGGTGAATTCCCAAAACGTTAGGGATTTGCGCATACCATTTGGTGGATCGAAATATAGTGGGGTAGGACGTGAAGGTGGCCATTATAGCTTTGAATTCTATACGGAAACACAAGTTATCCACGTAGCAATTGGTGAACATCACATTCCGAAATTCGGGGACGTAAAACAAAATGCCGTTTCTTCTGCTGAAAAATAATCCGTGTTTCATTAAAAAGGGGAGAATACTATGAATTTTTCTATTATTCGTGTTGCGAGAACGATACTTAATGTAACAGATTTGGATAAATCTAGAGCCTTTTATGTGGATGCTTTAGGTTTCGTTGAAACGGAAAGAACGAATGATCACATATATTTACGTGGTTTAGAGGAAGCGCACCATCACTCGCTTATCTTGCAAAAGGCAGAAAAGCCAAGCGTTGAAGCAATCGGATACAAGGTTGAAAAAGAGGAAGACCTTGAAGAGTTGGAAACTTTTTTCATGTCCAAGGGAATGAAATTGAAGTGGATGCAGGAAGGAACACAGCATGCACTAGGCAAGTCGCTACGAGTTCAGGATATTTCAGGATTGCCTGTGGAGTTTTTCAGTAAAATGGATAAAGCCGAGAGATTGCTTCAACGATACGATATGCATAGGGGTTCAAGGGTCCAAAGAATCGATCATGTGAATTGTTGTGTACCAAATGTGCAAAAAGCCTATGATTTTTATGTGAAAGAATTAGGTTTTGCCTGCTCGGAAGACACAGTGGATGAGTCGGGCAAATTATGGGCAACGTGGCTACATAGAAAGCAAACGGTCCATGACCAGGCATTCATGAACGGAATCGGTCCAAGACTTCATCATGTAGGCTTCTTCCTGCCTGACCCCCTTGCACTTATCCATGCCTGTGATGTACTGGCATCACTGGGATATGCCCAGTCCATCGAACGCGGACCGGGAAGGCACGGTCTATCCAATGCATTCTTCCTATATTTAAGAGATCCGGACGGTCACAGGATCGAATTATACAATGGGGATTACTTAACAGCCGACCCGGATACCGAACCGATTCATTGGGATTTGAATGATCCAAGACGCCAGACATTCTGGGGAGCCAAAGCCCCGGACTCATGGTTTGATGAGGCATCTGCTGTACTTGATATAATATCAGGTGAAGAAGTTCCTCTTAAAGAGCCGATCCTGGCAAAAAGCAAGCCTGAATTCATCATCTAGAAGCAGGATTTACGATGAATGATCGAACGTTCGGCAAAACATCATTGACTCCCATGGTCATTTGGATAGGACGCTAATGCATATAAACTAGAAACTGCTGTTTTATTGAAGTTCCGTTTACTGAGTTTATAATGTAACCTTTCAAGAAGCAAAGGAAGGAAGATGGAATTGGATATCATTCATGTTCAGCACCCAAATTCCAGTATATATACAGCAGAAGCAGAACCGTGAGTGCTGGCTCTTGGATTTTTCGACGGAGTTCATCTTGGACATCAAGAATTGATAAATCTAGCCAAAAGGATTGCCAGACAGCATGGTTTGAAATTGGCAGTCATGACATTTTTTCCGCATCCAAAGCAAATCATAGAAAATTCTCAACCCCTAACATATATTACTCTTTTAGAGCAAAAAGCAAAAATCATGCAAGATTTTGGTGTAGAAACCTTGATAGTCGTGAACTTCGATTCCGCATTTGCCCATCTTTCACCTATTGGATTTATCGAGGATTATCTATGTGGATTTAAATGCAAACATGCCGTGGCTGGATTCGATTTCCGATTTGGACATAAAGGGGAAGGGAATATGGAAACGCTGAAAATCGAAGGTAAACGATTTTTTGAAGTGACGGAAATGAAGAAGTTCGAAATTGATCATGAAAAAGTAAGTTCCACTAAGATTAGAAACTTGATTGCAGAAGGTCGGTTATCAGATATCCCGTCATTCCTTGGAACTTACTTTGAAAGTCAAGGAACAATCATTTCCAAGGAAAATCAACACGTCACCGTTACATTATCGAAAGCATTCCCGACTCCCCCGCCAGGCGTTTATTTTATCGAAGTCCAGAACGAAGGAAATGTTTATGAGGGAATGGCCTATCAAACAATGGACGGATCATTTCATGAGAATTGGAACTTACATTTCAATGATTCTCTTCCCTTGGAAGGAAAGAAGATCCATATTAAATGGAAAAGTGAAAGTATAATGAAGTCGAAACAGATGACGGATATGCGAGCCAAGTCTATTTCGAAAGTGCAAGCCTTCTAAAAAGATATGGTCTGGGTCAGGGCAGCAGTGGGAACTTACTGCTGCCCTATCTGTAAGCGACACGGTTAGACAAAAGGAGAATGGAAAGCTTAGGAATGGCCTTTAGACCATCTTCGTGCAGATGAGTTTGTGTTAGTTTTGGGATGGAGGGGGTATAGGTGCCATCGAAGAAAGCGGCTGACATTGGAGAAGCTCAATACTACTAGTACCGTCCTTGCAAAATAAATATCAGAAGAGGTGTGTAGAGATGGTTCGGTTGGAAAAAAAACTTGGTGAATCGGAACAAACTGATCTAGTGGATTATGAAAAGATTGTTGCCTCCAAAGAGTTTCAGCATATGCTTTCCGATAAAAAGAAATTCGTCATCCCTTTTACGATTTTCTTTATGGGATATTCCCTGCTTTTGCCCTTCTTAGTTTTTTACACAGATATCTTGGATCACCCCTTCATTGGAGATATAACTTGGGCTTGGGTGTACGGTGTCTCCATTACGGTTATGTCTGTATGGGTTTGCAGCATTTATGTAAGGAAATCTGAAAGAATCGATGAACAAATACAAGAAATCATCGAGAAAGAAGGGCTTTGAATCATGAATTGGACCGTTATTATTCTCTTTGCGCTTATGTCGATAGGTACCCTTTTCATCACGTATTTCGCTTCCAAAAAAACTAAAACAGCAGGCTCTTTTTATACGGCTGGGGGAGGGTTGACCGCAAGGCAAAATGGACTTGCATTGGCCGGGGATTTTATGTCGGCTTCCACGTTTTTAGGGCTGATTGGGGCATTTTCCTTAACGGGTTATGATGGATTTTTCCTGATGTATGGAGCACTTGTTTCATTTCTTGTCGTGTTATTCCTGGTGGCTGAACCTTTAAGGAACTTGGGGAAATACACATTGGCTGATATGGTGACTACAAGGTTTAAATATAAACAGGTCCGGGGAGTGACCGCCTTTAATACCCTGGTGATATCAGTCATGTACATGCTGGGGCAACTTGTTGCGGCAGGCGCTTTATTTAAATTGCTTTTGGACATCCCATATAATATTTCAGTCATCATCGTAGGTATTGTCATGTTGGTATTTGTTTTATTTGGGGGGATGACGGCGACGAGCTGGGTGCAGATCATTAAGGCCATCCTGCTGATAGGCGGGGTGTTCATATTATTCATGATCGTCATGTGGAAATTGAATTTTAGTTTCATCGGGATTTTCACAGATATGAAAACGGCGACGCCCATGGGTGCAGATTACCTGAAGGCAGGTATTAAATATAGCAGTGGGTGGGATGCAGCTTCCTTATCACTGGGCCTGATTCTGGGAACGGCAGGTCTGCCTCACATTTTAATACGTTTTTTGACTGTCCCGAATGCACGAGTGGCAAGAAAGTCGGTTGTTTGGGTGATGTGGATTATGGGTGCTTTTCATATCATGGTCATTTTTCTCGGATTCGGTGCTGCGAAGTTGGTTGGAACATCGAATATCATGGCTGCTAATCCAGCGGGTAACATGGCTGCACCATTATTGGCCCAACTTGTGGGCGGGGACATCTTATTCGCATTTATTGCCGCCGTTTCCTTTGCAACGATACTCGCAGTTGTTGCGGGAATCGTTTTAACAGGTGCTACGGCATTTTCACATGATTTTTATAATGAAATATTAAAAGATGGAAAGGCGACGGAAAAACAGCAAATGACGGTGGCTAGATGGGCTTCCGTTGGTGTGACTGCCCTTGCGATTGTTTTATCATTAGGCCTCCAGGAATTCAATGTAGCGTTTCTGGCATCGATTGCCTTTACATTGGCGGCTAGTTCGAATTTGCCTGTAATCCTTCTTACGATTTATTGGAAAAAATTCAATAAAACCGGAGCGATAGTCGGTATGATGACAGGTCTTATCGGTACGCTTTTGCTCGTTGCACTTAGTCCAAATGTCTGGAACCCGGCCCAGGGAGCCACCATTATGACAGGTGACCCGATTTTCCCCTTGAATTCACCAGGAATCGTTTCCATTCCGCTTGGGTTTCTCGCATGCTATTTAGGTGCCCTGGTCGGTAACCGCAGGACAGGGTTGAAAACGGTTACAGAGGATGATTATAATGAAATTCTTGTAAAGTCCAACACCGGTCATGATGTTAAGGGTGTTTTGCGTCATTGAATGAAGTAAAAGCTTGCCTAACGCAGGTCATCGTTTTTATGAATGGATTCGAAAAAGCAGCCATCACATGATAGGTTGCTTTTTTCATTTCATTGAATAAAGAATTTCAAACAACAATAAAGATTATTAGAAAGAGCCACAGATGCACTAATATTCAAGGATAACTGGCCATGCATTGAGAAAATGTTTCTAGAAATTTGACGGCGCCTTTGGAAAGATAGCGTTCTTCGAGCCAAATAAGGGCGGCTTCGGATTGTACTTCACAATCTATCAATTCGACTGTTTTAATACCCTGGGTTGAAAATGATTTGGATGTGGTCCGTGGCATGATGGTAGCGCCTATTCCTTCCTTCACCAAAGATAAAATCATGGCAGCATCCGGACATTCACATACAATCGTAGGTTCAAATCCATGTCTGAAGCACTCATCCACTATTAGTTCATAAGTACCCTGTCCGCTTACCCTATGCAGCAACAAGAGGGGATATTCCTTAATTTGTTTAAATTCGATGGAGTCTGGGATATCCCAATCTTTTGGGGTGACAAGCACAAAATCTTCCGCGGGAAGGTTAATCGATGAGAATTGTTTACCGTTAATGGGAAGCCGTACAATGGCCAACTCGATTTCCCTGTTTATTAAGCCCTCTGTCAAACGGAACGTATCACCTTCCATTAACTTGAATCGTATTTCAGGGTATTTTACTCTAAAAGCCCTCATCCTTTGCGGAATGTAAGAAAAGCAAGTTTTTACTGACCCTATGGAAAGAGTGCCCTTCACCCCTTTACTGACTTCCTTCACTTCCAGTAGTGATTCTTCAAACTGGCTTAATAGAGCCTCGGCTTTTTTATATAGGACCTTGCCAGTTTCAGTGAGTTCTAGTTTCTTTCCATTCCGATCGAAAAGTTTTTCACCGATTTCCATTTCCATTAATTTAAGTTGCTGGCTTAGGGGCGGTTGAGCCATATGTAATTTTTTTGCGGCTTTGGTTATTTGTTCTTCCTGAACGATCGTCACAAAATACTTTAACTGCCGGATGTCCATTATATACACCTCATACATATGATTTACATATACATATTGAATTTTTTAAGTATTATATATATATCTTAACACATGGTATATTTTGTTATAGAAATTAATTCAATTTATGGAATTTATTTAATTGTAAGCGCTTCATTTACATGAATACTTAAGGGGGATGTAAGCATGCCAGCTAAAACAGGTAAAGAATATATCGATAGGGTAGACAAAGCAAAGGCGAATGTATGGATCAATGGAGAGCAAGTAAAAGATAAGATCAGTGAACACCCAGCTTTTAAAGGGGTCATGAAATCACAGGCTGAATTATATGATTTGCAGCACGATCCGGAGAAAACTGACATCATGACTTATATTTCACCAACATCAAACGAAAGAGTAGGGACCTCGTTCATGCAGCCGCGGTCTAAAGAAGACCTTGAAAAAAGGAGGAAAATGATTCAAGAATGGGCAAGGCATAATAATGGAATGATGGGACGTTCCCCTGACTATATCAACAGTGGGATGATGGCTTACGGTACTGCAGCAGATATGTTCGGCACTCAGGATACTGCTTTTTCTAAAAATATGAAAGATTATTATGAGCTTTGCAGGGAAAAGGATTTGTCGTTGACACACACACTGATTCAACCCCAGGTTAATAGGGGAGTTAGTGCCGCAAAGCTTCCGGACCCTTACATTGCTGCACGGATTGCTGGCAAGAATTCAGAAGGGCTTATTATAAAGGGAGCCAGATTATTGGCTACACAAGGAGGAATAACGGATGAAATCATGGTTTTCCCTTCAACATTGCTTAAACAATCGGAAGAAGAAAACCCTTATGCATTCGCATTCTCCATACCAAATAATACACCAGGGTTGAAATTCATCTGTCGTGAATCATTCGACTATGGCAAATCACATTTTGACCATCCTCTTGGTTCAAGATTTGAGGAAATGGATACGATTATCGTTTTTGATGATGTGGTCGTTCCTTGGAACCGGGTATTTGCATATGGGGATGTCGGCATTTGCAACCAGGCTTATAATGAAAGCAATGCAGTTGTTCATATGACACATCAGGTGGTGGCGAAGAATATCGCCAAAACCGAGTTCATTCTGGGAATTTTGCAACTAATGGTGGAAACCATCAATATCGGGCAATACCAGCATGTTCAGGAGAAAATTTCAGAAGTCATCATAGCGCTTGAAACGGTAAAAGCTTTCATTACAGCTTCGGAGGCAAACGCGAAATTGGATAAGTGGGGAATGATGACACCCGATTTCACACCGTTAAACATAGCCCGAAATTATTATCCGAAGATTTACCCTAGATTCAGTGAAATAATGCAGCTTCTTGGAGCCAGCGGCTTAATGGCGATACCAAATGAAGCCGATTTCAATTCGGAACTTCGACCGGATTTGGATAAATATCTTCAAGCCGCAAATGCTGGAGCTCATGACAGGGTTAAATTGTATCGTCTCGCATGGGATGTATGCATGAGTTCATTTGGTTCCAGGCAAACGCTGTACGAAAGATTCTTTTTTGGGGATCCAGTCCGTATGGCGAGCGCTTTATATAACGGCTATGATAAACAGGAATATGTGGACCGTGTCAAGGAGTTCTTGAACCGTACTGAAAACCTTGCAGAAATCAACTGAGCCCGGTAGCATGGCAAAACATTTTAATGTAAAGGCCTTCCCGATGAGGAAGGCCTTTACATCATGAAAACTTGTTCATTAATTATATCGATCATGGATATTATTCTTTTTATATGTGCCAAAATCACTGAACTCGATAAGTTCCATGGAGAGGGCAAGGTATCTTTTTGAAAAGAGGGATGCCAAATGGGATTCCATCGTTTCGAAAAGTTGGTCACATACTTTGGTTTTAACACTGTCTTTACGTCCAGCGCCAATTTTTAGTACGGCATGAACAAAGGCATCATCCTCTGTACCATCGGCAACACGATAATGCTTCAATTCAATGGCCCGGGATCTAATGCCCCCAATTGGAAAGATGGAGGGATAGGATAGCAGTACATCATTCACCTTCTTTAATAAATCTTCAATATGGATTTCATCTTTGATATTATCCGTATATTCAATGATGATATGAGGCATGTGACCAGTCCCTTCCGTTAATTATGGATTTTTAGATGCGGCCGATCCCCGCCTTCAGTAAATATATCGTCACCGACTATTGTGCTGACGAGTTTCCCGATACCTTCAATTTCAGTGATGATTTCATCGCCAACAGCAGTATCCGCCAATCCTTCTGGTGTGCCTGTCAATATGATATCGCCTGGGCTCAATGTCATGAAGCTGCTAAAATATTCAATTAACTCAGCTATGCCGAAAATCATGTCTTTCGTGTTGCCTTGCTGAGTCAATTTTCCGTTGACGTAAGTTTTGATGGCAAGATTCGAAGGATCTGGAATATCCTCGGCATCGACAAGCCATGGCCCAATGGGGGTGCACGTATCGCGATTTTTGACCTTTAGGTTAGGCCGGTAGTAATTCTCCAGATAATCCCGTATTGCATAATCATTTGCAATCGTAAATCCACTTACATACTTAAAGGCTTCTTCCTTTTTTATGTTCTTCGCCTTTTTACCTATGACGACCGCAAGTTCACACTCATAATGCATATAAGCTGCATCAGCAGGCCGTCTTGTCTGTCCCCGGTGGCCTATAAAGGTATTGGGTCCTTTTAAGAACGCAAGGGGTTCTTCCGGTGCCTGAAAAGCAAGCTCCTTCGCATGGTCTGCATAATTCAGGCCAAGCGCAAAGACAGTTCGTGGTTCCACCGGGGGAAGCCAGATAACATCCAGCTCATTGACAATCCTGCCATCCGCCAATTGGAGCTTGCCAAAATATTCAATTGCTGGATGTATGGCACCTGCATAGGCTACACGTGCTCTCTTCATAAAATCCCCTCCAGTGATAGTTTTTCCTCGGAAATGATCGTATTTTCCAAATATCCGATTTCGTCTATTTCTATTCTGACATGATCATTGGCTTTTGCCAGCGGTGCATTCTCTGGAACACCAACCAGGAGGACGTCACCCGTACTTAAAGTCATGAAGTCAGTTACATCCTCAATAAGGCGGGATATGGAGCGAATTAGATTTGAAGTTGAATTTTCCTGTCTTAACTCTCCATTTATATATACACGAATTCCTAAAGAATCGGGGTTGGAGATGGATTCCTTGGAAACGACCCATGGACCGATCGGGCAAAATCCATCACGTGCTTTATGGCGGATAGCAGGACGGAAAACGCTCTCATGCGGAATGCTAATATCATTGGCGATCGTAAAACCTTCTATATAATCCAATGCATGATCATTCTTGACTCTTGTGGCGGTTTTACTGATGACTATTCCAAGTGCAGCCCCGATTTCCAATTCTGTTATGCCGTTTGGAAGGGGAACTGGATTTGAAAAAGAAGAAAACGTGTTTCTAGGTTTAATATAAAGGATAGGCCCTTTAGGAGGTTCATTGTAAGGGGGATGGTGGAACTTTTCCTTCAATGCTTCCAATGATCCTTTGAAGTTTAATAATGTTCCATATACCGTTCCTGAAATAGGGTTATCCACCTTGAGTTGTGGTATTTCATACTTATCACCGTTCATTACTATATAGCGGTTCGACAGTATTTCTATTTCTTCTGAGTAATCTGACTCTTTAAGTTTCACTCTTGCTTTTGCCATGACACTCACCCCTTGTTTTTATTATTAATCATATATGATATCGTATATGATTTTTTGTTTAAGTTCAACATATTTAGATTATTCAGGATAATTAGACAAAAAATGTTAGAAAAAATATAGGTTTCAACAGATAAATGCCTTGAACATTTAGGTAGTATGAAGCTAGGAATTCAAATTGAATGATTGGGGGATGTTCCGATGATGAATGGTAAAGAGTATTTAGAAAGTTTACGAGATGGAAGAACGGTATTCTTGAACGGAGATAAAGTAGATGATGTAACGACACACCCAGCATATCGCAATTCTGCCAGGTCAATTGCCCAACTATATGATGCTCTCCATGATCCCGTTACTTCACGGGTTTTAACGGCAAAGACAGATGAAGGTCATACTACCCATAAGTTCTTCAAAGCCTCAAAGAACACAACAGAGCTGCTTGAAGCAAGGGATGCGATTGCACAATGGTCAAAATTGAGCTATGGTTTCATGGGTCGTACTCCCCGATTACAAAGCTGCGTTTACGGGATCATTGGGACCATATAGCGATTTTTATAAGGGATTTGAAGATAATGCGAAAAGGTGGTATGAAAAAACCACAAGGGACGTTCCCTTCTGTAACCATACAATTATAAATCCGGCAATGGACAGGAATAAACCGCTGCATGAAAATAAAGAGGTATTTGTGCGTACGGTGGAAGAACGTGATGATGGGATAATCGTAAGCGGAGCCAAAATGGTTGGAACTTCTGCGGCACTTACGAACTATAATTTTGTCGCGAATTATTCTCCTGTCGACCTTGGGGAAGGAGATATAAGCCATGCATTGATTTTCTTTGTGCCGATGAATGCGCCGGGATTAAAAATGATCAGCAGACAGTCTTTTGAAGAAACGGCTGCCAAGACAGGCACTCCTTTTGATTACCCGCTTTCCAGTCGGTTCGACGAAAATGACGCAGTCATCGTCCTTGATCATGTATTCGTACCATGGGAGAATGTATTCGCCTATAATAATGTGGAAATTGCAAATGGGTTTAGATCCAAAACTGGGTGGATGAATCGATATACATTTCATGGCTGCACACGCTATGCGGTGAAATTGGACTTTATGGCTGGGCTTCTGATGAAAGCTACGGAAATGGCAGGAACGAATCAATTTAGGGGAGTTCAGGCCAATATAGGCGAAGTGCTTGCTTACAGGAATATGTTTTGGGCCATTTCGACAGCTATGGCTACAGACCCGATGGAAGGGCCGAATGGCACTGTTCTACCCAATAGCACTTATGCAACTGCATATAGGGTGTTCGCACCAGTGGTTTGGCCAAAGGTGAAACAGATATTTGAACAGGTTGTAGCAGGCAATCTCATTCAACTCCCATCAAGCTCAAAGGATTTTTTAAACCCAGAGGTCCGTCCTTATCTCGATAAATATTATAAGGGTTCAGGTGGGGTTTCCGCACTGGAAAGGGTAAAATTGATGAAACTAATATGGGATTCCATCGGCACGGAATTTGGTGGCAGGAATGAACTATATGAAATCAATTATGCAGGTAACCACGAAAATATTAGGCTTGAAACCATGAAAATGGCAGATTTAAATGGACAATCGGATAAATTCAAAGCTTTTGTGGACTTGGCCATGGACGATTATGACCTTCATGGCTGGACGAATGATAAGTGGTTAAATGCATATGAAGGGATTCATGATGATTTGATCAAGCTCCGAATGAATTAATCTGATTAAGAAAACGTAAAAAGGAATGGATTGTATCGAACTCCCACCGGTTTTCCCGCCACTGCATGATATGTATGCGTTTACATTTATCTTGATAGGTAAGGTATGGAAAAAGTATAATATGATGTAAAAGGAAAGCCGGGGGAAATCATGACGAATCTTTTGAATCTTAAGAATGATGATGGTGAAATTCATTTAAATGATGAGAGGATGATCCTGACTTCCTCTTCAATTTTCGGTACCTTAAGAAAGGACTTGATCGAGAATATTGGATTTGAAAGAATGAAGTCTTTTTTAATACGTTATGGCTGGAATATCGGAGTCAATGATGCTAAAAAGGTACTGAAAGGGAACATGTCAACGGTTAAGGAGATACTGAGGCAAGGCCCCATCTTACATATGCTGCAAGGTTATACAAAAGTAAATACGATGAATCTGGAATTATCGATGGGTAGTCAAGCGGAAGTACACTCTGTAAAGGTGGAAGGGGTTTGGGTGAATTCCTATGAAGCAGAGGAACATATCACCCAGACAGGCATCGCGGAAAAGCCAGTCTGTTATACATTGACGGGTTATGCAAGTGGATTTTATTCAACGGTCTGCGGTCATGAAGTGATTTTCAAGGAAAGTGCCTGTAAGGGTTCAGGGCAATCAGAGTGTAGATACGAAGGTAAATCGATACATGTATGGGGCATGGAGATTCAGGATGAGTTGAAATATTATAAAACCGAACCGATTGTTCAAGAGCTTGCCGTAACATATGAAAAGCTGCTGGAGGAACGCAATAGTTTGTCTAAAGTGATGGATATTCATAACTTGCTGACAGAAGAGTTGATTAACGGAAGAAGCCTTCAATCCATAGTTAGGATGGTTTATCAGAAAACAAAAATACCTTTGTTGATGGAGAATTTCAATGGCAATCAGGTTTATCATGCTGGCTTTCGCAAAGGGATGGTGAGTGAAGTCAGGAATCAGCTTGAAGTAATGAGGGAAAATGGACCTGCCACTTTGGAGACCGGAAGAATCGTAAAAGATGGGATGGAGCTGCTTTATACTCCCATAACGTTACAAAATAAAACTTATGGCTATTGTGCCTTTTTGCAATCTGATCGAGTCGAAGAAAAAACGAACCTGGAAATCAATCGAATGATTCTCGAGAGGGTGTCCATGACCGGTTCCTTATTCCTCTTAAATGAGAAAAGCAGTTTTGAAGCCCTTGAAAGGGTAAAAGGTTTATTTCTTGAACAAATATTAAATGGAGAGTTTGTTTCTAGAGAAGAAATAATCAAAAAAAGCATGTATGTAGACGCTCCATTGGATCATCCTTTCACCATTGCAGTGCTGGGCTATCTGTATATCTCGGATCGGGGGACTGAGAATGACTATTTCATTCAGCAGAAAATCATCGAAGAGATATATAGTTTCTTTAAGGATCGTAATCAAGTCGTCTTAACAGCATTAAGGGATGGTAATATTGTATTGCTTATACCACTGAGCCCTGGAAATGAATTTCGATTTCTAACAAAGGAATGCATCAATCACTTATATACTGTTTTCAGTGGATATCATTTTAAAATGGGACTTAGCACAATAAGTGATGAATTGGAACGGGCTCACGACGTTTTTCAAGAAGCTTTAACGGCTTTGAATATGAATGAAGGAACTCGGGATATTACCAAATTTGAAGAAGTCGATCTGCTATCCATTTTAATGCATAGTGGGAGTACTCCAGCGGTCCTGCAAAAAGCTGAGAAAATGTTGGGTCCCTTATTGATGAAAGATGATCCAAAAATGAATGAATTATTGAAAACGCTTTATGTATTTCTGCAATGCGGTGGAAATCTTGAATGCAGCATGAAGGAATTGAACATTTCAATGAGTGGTTTACGCTATCGGATCAAAAGGCTTGAAGAGCTGCTAAAGGCGAAAATGATTACCATTGGTTGAGTGGATTCAATCCTTTAATTAAAAATAGAAATGTCGATCGATACATATAACGAGATGATTTTACTGTAATAAGAATATGGGCATCAGTGAAAAGTAATTCACCATGCAATCTGGCGACTACATAAGAGTGATATAAAAGGCAGGAACTCTCGCTTCAATTGATTTATTTGCTTGTAAGCAGGGCTATAGGTATAATAAATAGAGTAAATTCATTAGTAAGTTAAGCTATTTTTGGAGGTAAATTCCGTGAAAATTACAATAAAAGATGCTAGCAAATTCGTCGATCAAGAAGTTACCATTGGAGGCTGGCTTGCCAGCAAACGTTCCAGTGGGAAAATTGCTTTCCTTCAAATCCGTGATGGCTCAGGTTTCATTCAAGGTGTGGTCGTGAAAGCTGAAGTGGGTGAAGAAATTTTCGCTCGTGCGAAATCGATTTCGCAAGAGTCATCCTTGTATGTAACAGGTGTCATTCAAAAGGATGAACGATCCCCGTTCGGTTTTGAGCTACAGGTGAAAGATATTGAAATCATTCATGAATCATTGGATTATCCCATTACACCTAAAGCGCATGGTCCCGAATTCTTAATGGATAACCGCCATTTGTGGCTGCGTTCAAAACGGCAGCATGCAGTCATGAAAATCCGGAATGAAATAATCCGTGCTACATATGAGTTCTTTAATGAAGAAGGTTTCGTTAAAGTGGATCCACCAATTTTAACCGGAAGCGCACCAGAAGGAACTAGTGAGCTATTTGCGACTAAATACTTTGATGAGGATGCATACCTTTCACAAAGTGGTCAGCTCTATATGGAAGCGGCTGCCATGGCCCTTGGGAAGGTATTTTCCTTTGGTCCTACCTTCAGGGCAGAAAAATCCAAAACAAGACGTCATTTAATCGAGTTCTGGATGATTGAACCGGAAATGGCATTTATCGAATTTAAAGAAAACCTGGAGGTCCAGGAGCAATTCGTTTCTTCCATCATCCAATCCGTATTGAAAAACTGTCAGCTTGAGTTAAATACACTGGGCCGTGATACAGCGAAGCTTGAGCAAATTCAAGCTCCTTTCCCGCGGATTACATATGATGAAGCCATCAAGTTCCTTCATGAACAAGGATTCGATGATATCCAATGGGGTGATGATTTCGGTGCCCCGCATGAAACTGCGATAGCGGAAAGTTATGATAAGCCTGTTTTCATAACTCATTACCCAACCAAAATCAAGCCTTTTTATATGCAGCCAGATCCTGACAGGGAAGAAGTGGTCCTTTGTGCCGATTTGATCGCTCCGGAAGGTTATGGAGAAATAATTGGCGGTTCAGAGCGGATTCATGATCAGGGATTGCTTGAACAGAGAATCAATGAGCATGGCTTGAGCGAAGAGGCTTACAAATGGTATATGGAATTAAGAAAATACGGCTCCGTACCGCATTCAGGCTTCGGTTTGGGATTAGAACGCACCGTTGCATGGATCAGTGGAGTCGAGCATGTCCGTGAAACCATTCCGTTCCCACGTCTATTAAATCGATTATATCCTTGATTCCGTGATGAAGCGGTTATCTTGCCATTTGGCAGATAACCGTTTTTTGTTAAAATTATAAACTTATTCGGAGAGCCTTATTCATGTTATACTTAACCAGAGGTGTCCAAAAACATGAATAAAGAACATTTATATGCGTGGTTTAAGGAAGGAACGATAACGATTCCATCCTTTTTGCTGACTAACTATAGTGCAATGGGACTGAATGAACAAGAAATGGTCCTATTATTACAATTGCAAAGCTTCATCGATAAAGGTAACCATTTCCCTGCACCATCCCAACTTTCTGACCGAATGACATTGCAGGAAACGGAATGTCTATTCTTGATCCAGCGTTTGGTCCAAAGGGGATTTGTTGAAATGGCGGTTGAGGAGAGCCAAGAAATCGGACAGGAAAAATATTCGTTGTCCCCACTTTATGAAAAAATGATGGACTGTTTCTTGAAAACATTGAAACAGTCAGAGTCTGCTGAAATCCAAAAAGCCGGGGAGAGCCTTTATACGATATTTGAACAGGAGTTCGGCCGCCCTTTATCTCCATTTGAATGTGAAACATTGGCAATGTGGATGGAAGACGACCATCAACCTGAGATCATTAAATCAGCTCTGAGGGAGTCTGTCATTTCCGGAAAATTGAATTTCCGATACATTGATCGGATTTTATTCGAGTGGAAAAAGAATGGAATTAAAACCGTGGAACAGGCAAGGGAGCAAGGACAAAAATTTAGAGTTCACCAAAAGAGGGACCGAAAGACGGAGACTGCACAACCGTTGAAAGATGTGCCTTTCTATAACTGGCTCGAGCAGTAATGTAAATTGAAGGAGAACCAATATGTTGAATAAAGCTCAAATTCGATATTGTCTGGATACGATGGGTGAAATGTTTCCGGATGCCCATTGTGAGCTGAATCACTCCAATCCATTTGAATTGGTGGTTGCTGTTGCCCTGTCAGCTCAGTGTACGGATGTATTAGTCAATAAAGTCACGAAGGATTTATTTCAGAAATATAAAACGCCTGAGGATTACATAAGCGTTCCGATAGAAGAGTTGGAAAATGACATTCGCTCAATCGGTTTGTTTCGTAACAAGGCGAAGAACATACAAAAGTTGTCGCACATGCTGATCGAAGAATACGGTAAGGAAGTCCCAAGAGATCGTGATGAGCTGGTTAAATTGCCTGGCGTTGGCAGAAAGACGGCCAATGTAGTCGTTTCCGTTGCTTTTGATGTGCCAGCGATTGCTGTGGATACCCATGTAGAGCGTGTTTCCAAGCGTCTGGGATTATGCCGTTGGAAGGATAGTGTCCTCGATGTTGAGAAAACATTAATGGCTAAGATACCAAAGGATGAATGGTCCGTTACGCATCACCGCCTGATATTCTTTGGACGCTATCATTGCAAGGCCCAGTCGCCAAAATGTGAAACCTGCCCGCTTCTCGAGTTATGCCGTGAAGGTAAAAAAAGAATGAAAAGGAAAGAAGCCAATTGACGCAGTCCATATCATTAAACGTTCCTAAAGAATTGGACCATTCGTTGTTTTTTCCTGAAAAAAACCCCATCTTGGAAAAAGAGCGATATGAGGGTTGGAGTGAAACGATCCCATTCGAGGTTTTCCCGTATGAGTTACTTTATTATAATAATGTAGAGGCGTATGCTCCTTGGAATAAGGGGGCCATGCATGTAAAGGAACTTCTGGAAATATGGAAGGGAATTGATTCAGAATGCAGTTTGCTATTTTCTGAGCGAAAAGCGGGTCAGGCTTTGGGACTCATGAAGAAGGGGATCGGTTTGTTTTTAACCGCAGTCTACTGGATGCATGGTAAGCCAGTGGTATTGAATGATTTCCGGTTCCAAACAGTATTCTTTAACTATATTCCGGTAAATATGGATGAAAGGCTTTCATTCATCCTTGCTAGACCCGCTTTTTTTCATTCTTATAGACAGCTTAGTGAGTTGTTCCGAGAATTTGAAAAACAATATGTGAAGTTCATGATCAAAAATAAGAACAGCCAAAAAAACGTCTAAGCTTTTAGCTTAGACGTTTTTTTAGTCAATCTTAATATATTTATTCTGTATCATTTTCTGGATCTGGGTCCGGGTTAGGGTCAGGTTCAGGGGTTTCAACTGGTTTTTCCTCTTCTACCGTTCCGGGATCAGTGACATCATCCCCGCCTTCGACGTCTTCGTCACCATTATTGCCATTTCCGTCATCAGGGTTGTTGCCATTCCCATTTCCATTTTCATTTCCATTTCCATTATTATCATTGTTGCCATTTCCATTATTGCCGTTTTCGCCATTGTTATTTTTGTCTTTGTCTTTGTCGTCTTGTTTATCCTCTTCTCCTTCAGCAGGAGTTTCTTGTTCAGGATTTTCACCTTCGGCCGGATCTTCAATCTCCTCGTCCTCAGTATCCTCAGGGACTACCGCTTCAGCGGGTATTTTGACAGATGTACTCGCAGGATCACTTTGTTGGTTATCAACTAGAGCTACCACTGAGAAAGTATATTTACTTCCAGGGGTTGGATTAGGGATCGTTAAACTAGTATCCTTCGATTTTTTTAATACGCTCTGTGCTCCGCCGTCCACGGACATCTTAACCTCGAATTGGGTATTCCCATTACCTTTAGGATGTGACCATGAAAGATTGATTTCATTGCTTTCCTGGTTGTAAGAAGCGTTAATGCCAGGTGAGTCGATTTTTTCATATTCTGTCGTCACTTGTGTTGGCTCGTGGCCTTTAACATAATATTCATAAGTGATTTTACTGCTTGGTGTATATTCATTGGCTTTAACAGCTGGATTCGAACCTTTGATGACTCCAACCTTTACAACACTGTCAGGTTGATCAAAGTCTTTCGTTTCTTTTGATTGAGCCATGTGTTCCATTAAATTCTTAAAGATGAATTTAGGGATCCTTTGAGATGATTCACCCAGATATTCCATTTGCTCACCGGATGCATTATCATAACCAGCCCAAACCGCGACTGTATAATTGGTTGTATAACCCGCCATCCAGCTGTCTTTTACACCGGAAGATGGGATGTTGTTCGCTGCACGCTGTTCAGGCGTGAAATTGGTTGAACCTGTTTTACCGGCTACCGGGAGACTAGGTATATTGGCTAACCTTCCTGTTCCATAAGGTTCTTTCATGACGCTTTTCAACATGTCCGTCACGATGAAAGCTGTGGAATCTTTCATGACCGGCTTTGATTCTGTCTTGTTTTTGATGGTTGTTTTATCACGTAAAACAATCTTTTTCACACTATGCGGTTCATTATAGATACCGTTGTTTCCGAACGAACTGTATGCACCGGCAAGTTCAAGTGTAGAAACATCCTTACCGCCGCCCAATGCTGCCGATTCGGTAATTTCCTTGTCAAAAGGAATGCCAAGGTCAGTGGCAAAATCACGTGCCCGGTCCAATCCGACTGCTTGAAGCGTTTTTAAGGCAGGAATATTTAATGACCGTGCCAGTGCTTCACGAGTGGTTACAGTACCATAATGTCGCCCGGAAGCATTTTTAAGCGGCGTTCCATTACTGTAAGTGTATTCCTCATCCTTGATTTGATGGTAAGTGGACCAGTTTAAATATTCAACGGCAGGACCATAATCCAGAATCGGCTTAATGGTCGAACCAGGTGACCGCTTGGCATCCGTTGCATAATTCCAGCCGCGTTTAACCGTCGTGTTCCTGCCGCCGCCCACTGCTTTAATTTCACCAGTTTCTGTATCGAGTAATGTGACTCCTGCTTGGAGATCTTTACTTGGATAATTGATGATTTCATCGCTGTTCAACATGTTATAGACATATTCTTGGGCATCTTTATCAATGGTCGTTTGGATTTCCAAACCATCGGTAAAGACGTTATAGTCACCCATATCCCCGACTTCCTCAATTACCAAATCGATGAATGCATCATATGCGGTCGTATCGATTTGGCTCTTATCGATTTCTTGAAGTCCTTCTGTTATATCGATGCTTTGTGCATTTTTCATTTCCGTTTCGGTGATATATCCATGTTTATTCATTAAGTGAAGAACAATATCACGGCGTTCTTTCGCACGTTCAGGGTATTTATAAGGGTCATACCTGCTTGGGCTTTGCGGTAATCCTACAAGCATGGCCGCTTCGTTCAATTTCAATTCGTTAAGGTCTTTTCCATAATAAGTTTGCGATGCAGTTAAGATCCCGTTCGCGCGGTTTGCAAAGAAAATCTTATTCACATACATTTCGAAAATTTCTTCTTTTGTATATTTTCTTTCAAGCTGAATGGATAGCCACATTTCCTGGACTTTCCTTTTAATGGTCTTATCAGGTGTTAAATAAGAACGCTTGATAACCTGCTGGGTCAATGTACTTGCACCCTCTGAGCCGAAACCGTTTTTGAAGTTTGCTATCACGGCACTGCCCAGACGTAGGAAATCGACCCCATGGTGTTCATAAAAGCGTGAATCTTCCGTTGCCAGGAAAGCTTCTTCGACAAGATCGGGAATATCTTCATAATTGACATAGTCCCGGTTCTCCTTCCCGATTTCAGCTAGCAATTTACCATTTTCATCGAGAATCTTGGACGTGACCGGATCTTTCAATAGCTTTTCGTCAAGCTTTGGAGCGTCGCTTATAAAGTAAGCCATTGCAGCTCCACCGGCAACAAGGCCTATTATTCCGATTGTAACAAGTATAAGGAAAATTCGCTTAAGCATATTGGTTGGCTTTTTAGGACCTTTATTCTGTCCCTTTTTTTGAGTCTGCCCCTGCTTTCGGCGTTCTTCTCTAGTATTATATTTTTCAGCCATTACAGCTAACCTGCCTTTCTAAAAAAACTAAAAATTTTCTGCGATGAGCGAATCTACTACTTTAATATAGTCAATTCTCGGTTGAAAGCCAAGAGTAATCTTTCGTGAACTGCTTTCAACCTCTTGAAGAGTTATAGATTTGCGTCCGCCTTCTTTCATTCTCTTCCAATAAAAACTTAGTTGTTCAGAACTCATTAGATATATATCTTCCATTGCGGAAAACCGGATGATGACAAACGCAATTCCGTCATGCTGAACGATATGTTTCATATGTTCAATTTGATGGTCATGAAAATTCTTCAAAGGGAACGAACTGCTGTTTTTCGTTTCCTTTGCCTCAAAATCAATGTACTTTCCTTTATAAACACCATTGTAATCGGTGGTCGATGCTTGTTTGAAATAAGCCTCTTTAATGACTGCAGCACTTCTTTTCGGATAGTGGACATCGACAATTTGAATGGGTGTCGGTTTTTTATGGATGACGGCAATGCCGTGTGCTAAATAATACTGATTGGTTTCGTTCAAATCGTCTTCCAATGTTTTTCCCCGGTTGCTGTAACTGATTTTTTTTAGTGGGCTTTTCTTTTCTTCCATAGCCTGCGGTACAAACTTTCGTCCGTTGGGATAATGAAATGCCACTTTTACCCCTCCTTTTTTTTCACTTTTCTATATTAGCAAAAAAAGAATCCAAAATGTGAATAAAAAGAATTGTTTCTTAGAACGATAGGATTTATGTACAACTATATGTCACAATTCATCGCTATGGAAAGGCTGGACTCGTAGATGCGAATGTTAAAGACGGAAAAGCAATTGCTCCATTCCATTAAAGCCCAAACCGCCAAAGGAAATAGGGATAATATATCAAGAACAAAAGCATATGAACAATTTTTCAGAATGCATCCAGAAATACAATGGTCTTTTTTAGCTGGGATGGTTTCTAGGAATGCAGGCTGGAATATGTGTGATCTTGAAGGAATTTGGTTTTCCCGTTTGCTTGGCCTTAAATATAGGCATCACTTATTCCTAACGTATGAAGAAGCCAACTGGAGAATATTCCAAGATGCCTATCCGCAATTACTTCTCTATCATTATTCGACGAAGTTTGGGCGTCCTTTGTTTCACTTATGTCATTATTTTTTCATTACCAAATTCATGAAGAACGAATGGTATTCCTTTTGGAAACATGGAAATCGCCAAAAATTAGTCACTGCGCTTATCATAAATGAACAAAACATCATTGAAGAACCAGTTATTAAAAAGCAATCTTTCGTTTTTCATTCTCTATTGTTTTTCCTGGAGGACTGGATGCATTTCAGCACCGTTTTATTTCCTGCTTGCAATGGAGAACTGTATGGCTCGTCGGTTTCCCACTTTAGAAATATAGATAAGAGGATTGAATTGGGGAAAAGGTTGGCTGGTCTTTTATTTTCTGAAGATTTGTTTCCGCTATTTTATGAATTTTCCTGCAGGACTGAACCAACGGGTGCCAGATATGATTATGAGCAATATCGAAAAAAGCCTAGGTACCATGAAACCCCGATGCTGAGGAGGGTATACCCAGTTATTCATCATCGAGCAGGGGAGACAGAGCAATGGGATATGAAAAAAAGGGTTAAAAAAAAATGGTTCATTGAGCCCGAATGGGAAGAAGACCCGCATTTGACCGATTGGTATGACGATAAACAAAAGCAGCTGCACACGGCTGCCATAATCAAAAATTTGATTTTATAAAAGGATACAGGAAGGCTTCGATTAAGCCTTCCCTGTTTATCGTTCAATATTTATGTCTTACGTAGAGGGGCGGTTTTCTCCACTAAGTTTCGGGTTTCCCGTTCCTGCCTTTTTAGTGGGCGGCTTTTGTCGTTTTTCGTTTTTTTGCTCTCTGCTTTCATTCGACTGCATAAAATCACCTCCTGTCTGTATTCTTGTTTAAAACTTCATTCTTCATTCTGCCATTGTTGTCGAAGGGCATAATAAATTAAGTGAATTGCACTTTCTTTGCCGATTCCCTTCTAGTTTTGTCAGTCATGAAGGGCTTTCAGATAAAAAAAAGAATAGTACAGGTAAAGAATGGGAGGGATCAGCATGGTCAATAAAAGCGTCGCAACAGAAGAGATATTAAGGATGATAGCTGAGATCAGTACCAGCCTGGATCGTTTGGAAATTTCATATGGGGAAACTGTAAATACAGTGCGGTGCAAACTATGGGCGGAGCAATATACATTAGTTAATGAAGCCCAGGAAGCCATTGAGAAAGCCGAGGATTATTGGGTAAATGCTGAAGGTCCAAACCACTCCTTTTCCATTGTCCCGGAAAAAAGAATGATAAAGCAAAAGGTTTTCACGGAATTGCCCGTTTAATTCGCTGGAATATCATTTTATTAAGAACTGGATTATACTAAGGGAAACAATTGTACGGAGGAATTTAATGTGCATAAAGAAAAAATGCAGCTATTAACAAAACAATTAATCCAATATACGGACAAAGCGGATGAAATTTATGAGGGTGTACGCAAGGAAGGGAAGGAAAAGGATTTTTTTTCTGAAGTCAAGCCGTTTGCAGACCTGGTCAGGACCGCATGCATCGAATGGGAAACCGGAATGAAGGAGTGGATGAAAGAAACCGAATTCAGGCATCTTTTCCCCGAGCAAATCGAACAAACCGCCCATAACCTTTCTGATGTGGCCGTTCAGGCATTTTTTCCTAAAACAAGTTATAAGCGATTTAAAAGCCACGTCCAATCGGTCGAATTCATTCTTAATAATGTAAAAACGGAAATCGATAGGATTTTATCATAAAAACACCTACACTTTATTACCTCTTTTTTCATATATTATCAGAACCATGTAATGAAAAAAGAGGAGGGCTCATTGACATGATGAGATCCGGTTATAACCAAATCTCCCCAAATCAAGGACAGTTTCCTCAACCAATGCCGGAATATTGGGGGGGGTACCAACAGCCTATGCCGTATCCTCCGCCAAATAATCATGAACAATCATTTATGCCTCCATATCATCTCCAGGATACAGGGGGCTATATGACGCCATATCATGATCCTTATCAGCAGGCTGCCTATCATCCATTCCAACAAGTCCAGCAGCAGGCGATGCCTGTAGGTGCTTATCCGGGCAACAGTGTAATGCAGCCGATGACACAAATGCACCCGATCCAACCCAATCAGCAGCCGCAAGCATTTAGTCCGTTCGCCAATCCGTTACAGCCAGCTAAAAGACCTCCGCAAGGTCAGCAGCAGGCCTTTAATCCATATCCTAAGCAGCAGTTCATGCAAAAACCCCAGCCATCTGGTTTCAAATCGGTCATGAATCAATTCAAAACACAAGATGGCTCCATGGATATAACGAAGATGATGAATACAGCAGGACAAATGATGAATACGGTTTCTCAAGTATCTTCAATGGTCAAAGGAGTAGGGGGCTTCTTCAAAGCTTAGAGGGTGAATAAAGAAAAGCAGACTTATAAGTGACCAGCCACTTTTTTAAGTCTGCTTTTTTCATGTTTAATGAATTTCAATCCGATTCCCTCTGATTTTGGGTAGATTAAGCATTAGGATGCCATCGCGATGTCGCGCGGTCACTTTTGCATCATCAATCGGCTTTGGAAAGGAAATGGTTCTTGATAGAGTACCGGCTGAAACTTCCTTTTGGAACAATCCTTGATTTTTATGCTTTCTATCTACATGATTTACAGATATGGTTACGGCATGGGACAGTACATCAATTGATATTTGGCTGCGTGCAATTCCGGGCAATGTGGCAGTAACGGTATATTCTGAATGCGTTTCGTGAACATCAACCGGAAAGCTGCGTTCTTTCGCCGATCCGAAGAAATCGTCAAGAGATTGCAGCATGCCTTTAGGGGGCCTCTCGGAAAACAGCCGATCCATTTTGTTTATGAAATGGGTAAAGGGTTCTATTCGATTCCGATTATTATTTTTTTCAGAAGAGGTCATCACGGTGCTCCTTTCTAAAAAATTCCTTTGCCTATAGGCTATGTGAGGAATGAAGAAATGTGAATGCACTGTAGGGTTTCAGATACAAGTCAATAGGGAATAACGTTACTGAATGATTAGTTAAGGAAATGAGGGGTTAATATGACAGATAGCAAGCTTTCCTACATAGATACCGGGAAAGGTAATGAAACATTGTTGTTTATCCATGGATTTTGCGGAAGCCATGAATATTGGAGTGACATCATTGCTGAATTAAAGGGTGAATACCGGATTATTGCCGTTGATTTACGGGGGCATGGTGCAAGTGAGGAAATAGGGGGATCTTTCTCGATTGAAGATATGGCTGCTGATATTGCGTCATTTTTGGAAGAACTTGAAATCAAACAGGTCTATATGTTTGGTCATTCGCTTGGGGGATATATCACCTTGGCATTCGCAGAAAGGTTTCCTGGGAAATTGTTGGGTTTTTCATTGGTACATTCCACCGCTTTCCCGGACGATGAGACTGGAAAGGCGGGGCGCTTAAAATCTGTCGAGAAAATCGAAAGTGAGGGAATCCCCGCTTTCATTGACGGACTTATACCAAAGCTTTTCGCTAATTCCGATGATCCCAATATTGATCATATAAAGGAAATCGGATATAAAACAAGTGAAATCGGTGCGATAGGGTCTTTACATGCCATGAGGAACAGAATAGACAGAAACCATGTACTCAAAAATACGAAGTTGCCTGTCCTATTGGTTGCAGGTGAACAGGATAAGGTGATTCCCGTCGATAAAACCTTCTCTGTGAAAGGGGGCCATATCCATGAAGTTATACTTAAGGGCAGCGGCCATATGGGAATGCTGGAAGCCCCAAGCAGACTAATCGAAGAAATCATTCGCTTTGTCGGGAAGAATTAAATGTAAAAAGACCGAGCTGGAAACGTGATGGTGACGTTTCCAGCTTTTTTTTTTGAAAAGGAAATAGTTTCCCTTTTGCATAGAACGTTCATTCGGTAGAATAGGAGTGTGAGGTGGTCATATGAAACTGAGAAAAAATTTACATGAAGTCATCAATGATTTAAAAATAAATGCGGATTTTAAAGATAATATAGTGCATTGGGAAGTAATTGAAGCAAAAGAGGCAAAACATGTTCCTTTTCCCGATACAATGAATGATAAAATCAAGCATGCTCTTGAATTACGGGGGATAAATGGATTGTATACCCATCAGGCAACTGCATTTGATAATGCTGTCAGTGGCAAGAGCCTTGTAGCGGTTACACCCACGGCTTCTGGAAAAACATTATGCTATAATTTGCCGGTCCTTCAAAAAATACTGGAAGATGAAAAAACTAGGGCGCTTTATATCTTTCCGACAAAAGCGCTGAGTTATGATCAAAAAAGCGAATTGAATGAAATGATTCATGAAATGGATGCTGAAATAAATAGTTATACATACGATGGGGACACACCTTCAAACATCAGGCAAAAAATCCGCCAGGCAGGGCATATCGTGATCACCAATCCTGATATGCTCCATTCCGGTATCTTGCCCCATCATACGAAGTGGGTCTCTTTGTTTGAAAACTTGAAGTATGTGGTAATCGATGAACTTCATATTTACCGAGGCGTTTTCGGAAGTCATACAGCCAACGTCATAAGAAGGTTAAAAAGGATTTGCAAGTTTTATGGAAGCGACCCTGTATTCATCTGTACTTCCGCTACGATCAATAACCCAAAAGAGTTGGCAGAAGAGCTCACGGAAAAACAAATGGTCCTAATCGATAATAACGGAGCACCAAGTGGGAAAAAGCATTTTGTGTTTTACAATCCCCCAATAGTAAATAAACCGCTGAACATACGAAGGAGTGCGGTTTTGGAAGTCAGGAAACTGGCCAATGAATTTTTGAAAAATAAAATTCAAACGATCGTTTTTGCGCGAAGCAGGGTTCGTGTGGAGATTCTATTGACATATTTACAGGAACTTGTATCAAAGCAATTGGGGCCAAAATCGATCAGGGGCTATCGCGGTGGATATCTGCCAACACAGCGCAGAGAAATTGAACAAGGCCTCAGGGATGGTTCCATTTATGGAGTGGTTTCCACAAATGCACTTGAGTTGGGCGTCGATATCGGCCAGCTTCAGGTTTGCATAATGACTGGTTACCCTGGGTCCATATCTAGTGCCTGGCAGCAGGCGGGACGAGCAGGAAGAAGGCATGGTGAAGCATTGATCATCATGGTCGGCAGTTCTAGTGCCCTTGATCAATATATCGTACAGCACCCCGAATATTTCTTTACCAGAAATCCAGAAACTGCAAGAATCAATCCGGATAATCTATTGATATTGGTTGATCATGTAAAATGTGCAGCATATGAGCTTCCATTTAAAAAAGGCGATACCTTTGGGAAAACAGAGATTATGGACGTACTTGAATTCCTTACGGAAGAAAGGGTCTTACACTTAAATGGAGACAAATGGCATTGGATGAATGATGCTTTTCCCGCAAGCAATATCAGCCTGCGTTCAGCGGCACAGGAAAATGTCGTGATCATCGACCAAACGAATGCACCGGTTAATCGGGTCATAGGGGAAATGGATACGTTCAGTGCAATGACCCTCCTCCACGATGAAGCCATTTATTTGCACCAGGGAATACAATTTCAGGTGGAAGAACTTGATTGGGATGAAAAGAAAGCGTATGTCCGCGAAGTTAATGTGGACTATTATACGGATGCCAACCTTGCTGTTCAGTTGTCGGTATTGGAAGTCGATAAACAGCGAACTTTCGCTTCCACGGCAGCTGCTTTTGGCGATGTGGCAATCCGGGCGATGCCTACGATCTTCAAGAAAATCAAATTCGAAACACATGAAAATATTGGTTCAGGGCCAATCAGTCTCCCGGAGATGGAACTGCACACGAGTTCAGCCATGCTTTCCATCGATCCCGATATATTTAAGTGGGACGAAAATCGGATTGAACAAGGAATGATAGGTGCCGCCCATGCTCTTAATTACATGATTCCGCTACATGTTATGTGCGATCCGCATGATATTCATGTTTATCCGCAGGTTAAGGCTGCACATAATGAAAAACCGACCATTTTTATCTATGATAGTTATCCTGGAGGCATAGGGTTAAGTGATAAAGTATATGAAAACTCTGAAGTCATTCTACTTGAAACAATATCAATGATCGAAAATTGCGCTTGTGAAAGCGGCTGTCCTTCTTGTATCGGGACGGAAACCGCAACGAAAACAGCCAAGAGTGATGCCAAACAATTATTGGGTCAATTTTGTAGGCAAAAACATTAATAGATTGCAGTGATAAGTGAAAAGAGGTGTAGTTTCGTGTCATTAAAAAATAAATTGAACCGTATGAAAACGCATATGAACCTAGAGTCCGTAAACCATCCTTCTCCCGTTGAAGAAGATCGGGCAGTGAATGAAGAAATTCCTTACCATGAAAAGTGGCTGGAGAACGATACCGTTTCCTTTCATTTTGACGGTGACTATTGTTTCATTAGGGAAGTCCGCTACCCTATAAATCACAAACACGGGTTATATGCATTTTCCGAACTGAAAGAAGTTGTAAAAGAGTGGAATCAAACTTCATTGGAGCATCCACTATCCGCTAGGGGTGTCAAAAGTGAAGATCTGTTTTTCTTCGATACGGAAACAACAGGTCTTGGAGGCGGGGCCGGCAATACCATTTTTTTACTTGGCTATGCTTATATAGAAGGGGAAGAAGTAGTTGTAAAGCAACATATCCTTCCGCAGCCTGGAAGTGAAATCCCGCTTTATCAAAGCTTTCTCGAAAACATCAATTACGAAACGCTTGTCACATATAATGGTAAATCCTTTGATTGGCCCCAGTTAAAAACCAGACATACCTTGATAAAAGAGCATGTGCCAAAATTGCCGGAATTCGGACATTTCGATTTATATCATGCTTCAAGACGCCTATGGAAAAACAAACTGGAACGAGTCAAATTATCAGCAGTCGAAACAGATATCCTAGGTGTACATAGGGAGGATGATATTCCTGGATATTTGGCTCCGATGATTTATTTTGATTTTGTTGAGCGAAAGAATCCGGAAATCCTGTTTGGGATCATGAAGCATAATGAATTGGATATCTTATCACTGATCACATTGTATATTCATTTGTCCCGAAAAATCCTCCAAATCGATGGATATACGGAAGAGTCCATGGAAATTGCACGATGGCTCGCTTATTTGGGAAAAAAAGAGGAGTCAGTTGAGACCTATCAAACTATATTGGAAGCAGGAAGTGAGGAAGAACGGATAATAGCTGGCCATGCCTTAGCCTATCAGAAAAAGAAGCAAAAACTTTTCATTGAAGCTTTGGAAATTTGGAAGGAAGTTGCCTTAAAAGGAAATGTGCAATTAAGGATACAGGCACAGATTGAATGTGCAAAATTATATGAACATCAATTTAAGGACGTCGGTCTTGCTCTAAACTGTTCATTAATCGCACTTCAAGAGATTGTGAGAGAAGGGAACCTGCCAGGGAAAAAACAGATGGAATTGGAAAAGAGGATTCGACGGCTCGAAAATAAAGAGGAATCTAAGGGTATTTCTATATAAAATATGGGAATTGAAATGGTCTTTTAGTGCAAAAGGCTGAAAATAAAAAATATGTATACAATTATTGTAGCCTCCAACTATTATGTGTAAAATGGAAAGAGTTGAGGGTGAAATTCCGAAGCGTTCATTTCATTCCTTTACATCATAAATTCAAGGTGAAAGCGGAGCGAAGAAATGTATAAAACGACTTTATTTCTATTTTTTGTTGTCCTTTGTTTAACAATTGTTTTATTTACTTCATTAAAAGACAGTCTCTATTCCTTTTTATAGAAAATTACCCTCAGTACATTTAGGGATAGCATTAATATAATAGTGTACTTATCGACAGCCATACATCGTTTTATACTTATTCTGTATAATTAGGTCATTTCATCAGTACACGTATCCCCTTTTTTTCATAGTCTGTAATGGTAAGACTAAACTTATCATGATGAAAGGGGACGTATTATAAATGTATTTTCGTAATTGTGGAGGAAATAAACCCAATGTAATGGGCGCATCCAACAATGTAATGGGAGCATCCAACAATGTAATGGGCGCATACGGGAACGCACCTGGAGTAATGGGCGCATCAACCGGTAAAAACTCTAACGTAATGGGTGCATCAACCGGTAAAAACTCTAACGTAATGGGAGCCTATAGTCCATCGGCTGTATCTCCAGCGCAATATGGTCCATCGGCTGTGTCTCCAGCGCAATATGGTCCAACACAAACATCTCCATCTCAAGTTGCCCCAGCGCAAATCTCTCCGACACAGCAATTTGTCAATACGAATGTTTCGAACACAGTGATTCCTGTCGTTCATCCATCACATACTACAAATGTCAATAAACATGTGAACACGTTTAAACATTATTTCCCGCATACTCAATCCGTGGTGAACGAATGCTATAATCAACATCTGATTTGTGGAAGGCCGCCGCAAAACCCATGCTGTCCGCCTGGACAATTCGGATATTAAAAAATAAGGGCTTATTAAGCCCTTGTTTTCTTACATAATCATGTTAAAAGGAGATTAGCCAAGGGATGAAGGTTTTGTATTTGACGGGCTATAAGGCTTTTGAGTTCGGTATATTCAAAAATGACCATGAAGCCGTAAAATATATAAAGAAAGCGATGAAGCAGCGTCTCCTTCCACTGGCGGAAGATGGGCTGGAATGGGTGATCATCTCAGGTCAGTTGGGTACGGAACTATGGGGTGCAGAAGTAGTGTTCGAATTACAGGAGGAATATCCTCAGCTTAAATTAGGGGTCCTTACTCCTTTCCTGAAACAGGAAGAGTCATGGAACGAGACGAATCAAGACTTTTACCGATCCATATTGGCCCGTGCCGATTTTGTTGAGTCCATTTTCAATAAACCATATGAAGGGCCACAACAACTGAAAATAAAAAATAGGTATATGGTCCATAAAAGCGATGCCTTGCTCATCATTTACGAGGCAGAAAAAGAAGGATCATCCCGTTATCCTTATTTCGAGGCGATGGAAAAGGCTGAAACACAGCCATACCCGATATTTCAGATAAACTTTGATGATCTGCAGCTGGCTGCGGAAGAAGCGAGTTGGTCCGAAGAGTGATGGAATGAAAATAATTATGGTTTAAAAGTTGTTTCTAAAGCATAATCATATTATTATGAAATTTAGATACAGAATTAATGGGAATACATATCGTTCACTAAATAGTATGCATACAAAAAGGTGTTTCGTTGACAAACCCAAGCAGATTTGAAAAAATAATAAAAAGTCGATTGTATTGGCGAAAGTATTGAGGTGAAGTCTTATGCTATCCGATAAGATAAAATTAACGGCTAAAGATATTCTTGAAAAAGATTTTAAAACAGCCATGCGCGGTTATAAACCTGAAGATGTGGATCAATTCCTGGATCTGATCATTAAAGATTATGAAGTGTTCCATCAGGAAATCGAAGATCTTAAACAAGAAAATCTTAAATTGAAAAAACAGGCCGAAGAGAGTACAAAACGTCCAAATCAACCTTCTCCAAGTGCCACACCGGGAACCACTAACTTTGATATCCTTAAACGGTTATCCAACTTGGAAAAGCATGTTTTTGGTAACAAGCTTTTTGACTGAGATTTTGCATTGTAAAAGTGAAAGTTATTTTGGTATTGTTTTTTCGTGAATAATGGAGTATAATCAATTATGTTATGTTAACGTTTGGGTAATTGCTGCTGCATTTATGCAGTAGAGGAAAGTCCATGCTCGCACGGACTGCGATGTCCGTAGTGTTCGTGCCTGGCGAAAAAATAAGCTTGGGCAGCAATCTTGGATTGCTGACGGCTGGGAAAATGCCTAAGTCCTTTTGGATATGGCATGAATACCTATAAAAGTGCCACAGTGACGTAGCCTTTACAGAAATGTGAAGGGTGGAACGAGGTAAACCCCACGAGCGAGAAACCCAAATTAATGGTAGGGGCGCTTTCTTCCTTGGAATTGAACGAGGAGAAGGACAGAAGCGTATGCTTCTGTAGATAGATGATTACCGCCGAAGTACGAGACGCGAGTCGCTTGCAGTACTGAGGAACAAAACATGGCTTACAGAACGTTATCATATAACACCAAAAGCACAACTCTCCTTTTAAAAGGGGAGTTTTTGTTTTTGAGATTGCCCGATTATAAAAAAAGATTGGGCATTTCCATTTATTTTTCGTTTTCTGAAACACTGCTGTGTTAAACTTAGAACTTGGCAAGTTTTTCATTCCATTTCGAAAAGTGTCAAGCGGAAAGAAAATGGATTTGTATGAAGTCTGTCGGTAACGTTTAAAAATTGGTGTCTAATGTTAAGCATTTCCCTGATTCTGGGTATCCTATTTTTAAAGGTTACTTAACTCTTCTGTTAGCCCTAACATGAAAGGATCAAGACGGAAAACCTAAATTTCAGGATAATGGATGGGAAGCATACATAATTGGTTTTGAGGGTTTCAATCATATGGTTGCAGTGCGTACCTTAATGTATATGGATAATTGGGTTAAGCTTTATTTAATTGATGAATATGCGCTACATGAACATGAAATAAGCTAAGCAAACAATGAAGAATTCTAACCGAAAGATAAATCGGTGGACCTTTTAAACGAGGTTTACATGTGAAAAATCAATGCCTGATTCTTATATACATAATGAAGAAATCCGGGAAAAGGTGTCATTGATTTGGATTAATGGAAAGAAGGTGCAAGATTAATGAAACAATTCGATATTATTGCAACATCAGCAATGGGCTTGGAATCAATTGTTGCCAAGGAGGTTAGGGATCTTGGTTACGATTGTCAAGTCGATAATGGTAAAATTACGTATAAAGGGGACCAATCCGCCATTGCCCGGTCTAATTTATGGCTGCGCAGTGCCGATAGGGTGAAAATTAAAATCGCTGAATTTAAAGCATATTCTTTTGATGAGTTGTTTGAAAAAACAAAGGCATTGAATTGGGAAGATTACTTATCAGCCGATGTTGAGTTCCCCGTGAGTGGAAAATCCGTTAAGTCAAAGCTTTACAGTGTCCCTGATTGTCAGGCTATTGTCAAAAAGGCGATCGTTGATAGATTGAAAAGTAAATATAAGCAAGTGTCTTGGTTTGCAGAAACTGGTCCTTTGTTTAAAATTGAAGTGTCTATTTTAAAAGATGTAGTGACACTGACCATTGATACTTCAGGTGCTGGTTTGCATAAACGGGGATATAGGACAGGACAGGGGGAGGCACCCCTTAAAGAAACATTGGCGGCTGCCTTAATCATGCTGACCAATTGGAAACCGGATAAACCTTTCATAGATCCATTTTGTGGATCTGGAACGATCCCCATCGAGGCAGCCTTAATTGGGCAGAACATAGCACCTGGGTTTAATAGGGAATTCGTATCTGAAACCTGGGCATGGATGGACAGCAAGGTTTGGGATCAAGCACGGATTGAGGCTGAAGATTTAGCCGATTATGATCAGTCATTGGACATTACCGGTTGTGATATTGACCATCGAATGGTCGATATAGCTAAAGCGAATAGTTTTGAAGCGGGTCTTGGTGATCTGATTGAATTCAAACAAATGCAAGTGAGGGATATCTCGACAAGGAAAGAGTATGGTGTCATTGTCGGGAACCCGCCTTATGGAGAGCGTCTTGGTGAGAAAAAAGCAGTTGAGCAGATGTATAGGGAAATGGGCCAAGCCTTCAAGAAGCTTGATACATGGTCAGTATACATGATTACCTCCAATCCTGACTTTGAACAGCATTACGGGAAGCCTGCAACGAAAAAAAGGAAATTGTTCAATGGTTTCATCCGTGCTGACCTTTATCAATATTGGGGGAAAAGGCCGCCAAGACAGCCTCAAGGTGAATAAGTAGGTAGAATATAACGGAGGTTTTTGTTGGTCAGGACGATTTATTCATAATAGGTTCCAGTCTTGCTTATCATTTCCTTTTCTGTTATTCTAATAATGAATTATTTTTGTTCAGATTTAAGGAATACCTTAATATTCTTTTGAGCAAGGATAGTAATATAATGTGTGGAGAACACACTAGGAGGCAACAAAAATGGAACAAGGTAAAGTAAAATGGTTTAACGCAGAAAAAGGTTTTGGATTCATCGAACGTGAAGGTGGAGACGATGTATTCGTACATTTCTCAGCTATCCAAGGCGAAGGTTTCAAAACACTTGAAGAAGGCCAAGACGTTACATTTGATGTAGAACAAGGTCAACGTGGACCACAAGCATCAAACGTAAACAAAGCTTAATTCAACCCTATATTATTTACAGGCAGGCTCTATTTTGGAGCCTGTCTTTTATTTTACGAATCGGGCAATCTGGCAGTATACATAGAAGAACATACATAAAAAGCTTCATTTCTGATGGCTGGTAAATATCTTGACTATTAATGTGAAATAAAGGATAATATACTTTTGCCTAGATATGTAATGATTTGGATACTATATAATGATGATAGATAAAAGGGGAGACCATGATGCTTAAAACACTGCCTTTTTCGGTAACAAAGGAAGATTCTTTTTACGATAAGCTTTCAGAATGGATCGGTGATGTTTTTTACGATATTCTTCCCGAAAAAGGATTTGAGCTGCGTGACGAACAAATCTTCATGGCTTTTCAGTTAGAAAAAGCCTTTAAAGAAAAGAATGTAAGTTTTGCTGAAGCGGGGGTAGGGACCGGTAAGACTCTGGTCTATTTACTATATGCGATTTGTTATGCTAGATATACGAATAAACCTGCAATTATTTCGTGTGCTGATGAAACGTTGATTGAACAGCTTGTCAAAGAGGAAGGCGACATCCAAAAAATCAAGAATGCTTTAGGTATTGAAGTGGATGTCCGGCTTGCCAAATATCACGATCAATATGTATGTCTTAAGAAATTGGATTACGCAGTGAATCATGAAGATTCCGAGGGAATAGATCAGCTATATGATGAACTTCCCAAGTTTGTCCATGATAACTCATCCATGAACGCCTATACAGCATATGGGGACCGTAAACAGTATCCATATTTAAATGATGAAGACTGGTCTAAAGTTGGCTGGGATCAGCTCCAAAACTGTTTTACATGTGATAAACGCCATCGTTGTGGGCAAACCCTATCACGGGACCACTACCGAAAATCAAGTGATTTGATCATTTGTTCACATGACTTCTTCATGGAGCATGTATGGACTAAGGAAAAGCGTAAGCGTGAAGGACAGTTACCATTGCTGCCTGATCATAGCTGCGTTGTCTTTGATGAAGGTCACCTATTGGAATTTGCCGCTCAAAAGGCTTTAACATATAAAGTTGGGGAACAGACCCTTGCTTCGGTTTTGGAATTGCTTACAGCCAATCAAGTTCGTGAAGAAACCTTATACATCATTGAGGATTTAATTGATATCAATGAAGAATTTTTTGATTTGTTGGATGAAAAAGCGATACATGTCAGCGGATCTAATCGTTATGAAATTCCGATGTCCAAAGAAATAACAAGCTTTGCCCAAAAGCTTCACAAAAAGGTTGAAGAGTTAGAGGAGAATCTTGTTTTTGAAGCGGAAATGTACACGATCAATGATTATGATTTAAAAGTGACGGAAGAATATTTAGAGCAGCTAGGTTATTCGCTTTCTCTATTTGTGAAAGATGAACAGGCCGTTTCCTGGTTTGAAGAAAATGAAATGACCAAAACATTGGTCATCATGCCACGGCTTGTACAGGATATTTTGTCTGAACAGGTATTCTCTAAAAAAATCCCTTACATTTTTTCATCTGCAACATTATCGGATAATAAATCCTTCCAATATATTGCTGATAGTTTAGGGATAGAAAAGTATGACAGTTTCTCCGTTGAATCACCTTTTGATTACGATGAAGTCATGAAAATGAACATGCCGGTCTTCGCAAATGGAGATCAATTGGCAAAACTTCAATATACGATGAAAACAATAGAGGAAAATGAAGGTCGAACACTTGTGTTATTTCATTCAAAAGAAGAATTGCATTGGTTCAAGGAAAACTGCCCAATATCTTCTTACCCATTTTATTTTGAAGGCGAAGCGGAAATCAGCGAGCTTGTTAAGAAGTTCCAAGAAGAGGAGCAATCTGTCCTTTTCTCCTATCATTTATGGGAAGGGCTTGATGTTCCAGGTCCTTCATTACAAAATGTAGTGATACACTCCCTTCCATTCCCGCCGCGAGATCCAGTTTTCGAGGCCAAACGAAACTCGGTTACCGACGCATTCGAAGAAGTGGATCTTCCATACATGCTCCTTCGTTTGCGCCAGGGTATAGGGCGATTGATCAGGACGAGCAATGATTCGGGAACAGTCCAGATTTTGACTGAAAAGGATCTTTCCGAACAGGTGAAAGAGAAGATTGTATCCATTCTTCCTGTAACGCTTTAACTAAATTCCAGTCCAAAATAAGAGCCAAGGTGCCCCTTGGCTCTTATTTTATTTAATTTATTAATCGAAGTGGTTCTGATAGGAAAGACTTTTGTATAATATGGTAAAGTGTAGTTGGAAGGAGCAGTGAATATGAAAAAAAAGGGTATCGATCTGATAGAAAAAGAGTTTAGAGAATATGTGAAAAAAATCTCGGCTTATAATGAAGCTCTCGCGTTAATTTTTTGGGATTTGCGCACAGGTGCACCGAAACAGGGAGTTGAGCAGCGTTCCGAGGTGATCGGCTTGCTTTCCTCCGAGGTGTTTAATATGAGCACAAGTAAAGAAATGGAATCCTTCATTACAGAACTTTCGCTGGAGAAAGCCGTACTTAGTGAAACGACGAATAAAATGGTACAAGAGTGTAAAAAAGAGTTTGAAAGGAATAAAAAAATTCCTGCCAACGAATATAAGGAATTCGTCATTTTACAATCGCGTTCGGAAAGTGCATGGGAAGAGGCAAGGGAAAAAGCTGATTTTTCTTTATTTCAACCTTATCTGGAGCAAATTGTAGCTTATACCCGTAGGTTCGTTGAGTACTGGGGATATGAAGGGACGAAATATAATACCCTTTTAGATATGTATGAACCTGGCATGACAGTTGATATACTTGACAGCGTATTCAGTGAGCTTCGGGCGAGGATCGTTCCATTGGTAAAACAGATAGCCGAAAGCGAACATAGACCTGAAACAGCGTTCCTATATAAAGATTTTCCAAAAGAAAAACAGCATCAACTTAACTTGGAAATTTTAAAACAGCTAGGGTACGATTTCAAGGCTGGCAGGCTGGATGAAACAGTTCACCCCTTTGAAATCAGAATAAACAGGGGCGATGTCCGGGTGACGACCCGATACGATGAAAATGATTTTAGAGGGGCAATCTTTGGTACCATTCATGAATGCGGGCATGCCATTTATGAGCAGAATATCGCCGAAGAATTAACTGGAACACTTCTCGATGGCGGGACATCAATGGGAATCCATGAATCACAATCATTGTTTTTCGAAAACTTCATTGGACGGAATCTTAACTTCTGGAAAAATAAATTCTCCTTATTAAAGGAATATGCTCCCGTACAATTCAATGATGTGACACTGGATGAATTTTATCGGGGCATTAACGAATCAAAACCATCGTTCATCCGTATTGAAGCAGATGAACTGACGTATCCTCTACATATTATGATTCGATATGAACTGGAAAAGGCTCTCTTTAATGGAGAACTTGAAGTGAAGGATTTACCGGAAGTCTGGAATGAAAAATACAAGGATTATTTGGGAATTGTGCCTGAAAATGATGCCATGGGCGTGTTGCAAGATGTTCATTGGGCAGATGGCAGCTTTGGTTATTTCCCTTCTTATGCATTGGGATATATGTATGCAGCCCAAATCAAGCAATCGATGCTTAAAGATTTGCCTGATTTTGATGGTTTGTTGGAAGCGGGTGATATTGCGCCAATCAGGAAATGGCTTAATGAAAAGATACATAAATATGGAAAAACAAAAAAGCCTCTTGAGATTTTGAAAGAAACGACAGGAGAGGGCCTGAATGTTCAATATTTAATAAAGTATCTTGAAAATAAATATAAAGAAGTTTATAAAATCAAATGAATGAAAAGAAGAAGGACTTGGATTACATGTCAAGACCTTCTTCTTTTTTTATAACAGTAAATGGAAAGTGTTCTTTTCTATTAACGGGAAAATCCATTTGTGATTTCGCAATTTTCTAATAATACGAATGATGATTTATTTTTTTAAATGAAAGTTCGGTTTTTTTATCAAAAATTACTTTTCAAATAGAGTCAGCGTTGTTATAATTCATATATTAATAAAATATAAGGTTTCACTCGTATAATAGCAGGGATATGGCCTGCAAGTTTCTACCGGATTACCGTAAATAATTCGACTATGGGTGAGTAATAGATCTTGTTGCATAATGAAGGCTTTAGCGATTCATTTTTCATTCATGCCCAAGAAGTATTGCTTCACTCCAATAAAGTGTCGCAATGTTTCTTGGGTTTTTTTTGTTTGCCGGGAAATATTTGCGTGGTTAATGGGTCAATAATCATCCAAGATTGGGAGGAACCTTCATGCAACTTTTAAAGGAAAAAATCTTGTCCGAGGGTCAAGCTTTATCAGAAGATATTTTAAAAGTAGATTCATTCTTAAATCATCAAATGGATCCTATACTAATGAGAGAAATTGGTAAAGAATTCGTAAAGCGTTTCGAGCAAAAGGAAATAACGAAAGTGCTGACGATTGAATCTTCAGGCATTGGACCTGGTTTGATGGCTGCGTTGGAATTGGAAGTTCCGCTAATTTTTGCCCGTAAACGTAAATCACTTACTTTAACAAATGATTTAGTGACTGCTTCCGTTCATTCCTATACAAAAAAGGAAACCAATACTATTACGGTTTCCAATAAATATATTGAAGCTGGGGATAAGGTTTTGATTATCGATGACTTCCTTGCGGTCGGACAGGCAGCCAGGGGCTTGGTGGAAATCTGTAAGCAGGTTGGAGCCGAAGTGGCCGGAATCGGCATCGTGATTGAAAAAGCATTCCAAAGTGGTGGTAAGGATCTTAGGGAACAAGGTTTTCAAGTCGAATCACTTGCGAGAATTGCTGAGTTGAAATTAGGTGAGATTACGTTCGCCGAGGAAATGGAAGGGGCAGCCGTCAATGTCTAATCAATCACCTTTAAAAGTGGCTTCCTTAGGATTACAACATGTTCTTGCCATGTATGCCGGTGCAGTCGTCATTCCATTGATTGTCGGTGGGGCGCTGGAATTGACTGCAGCGCAGTTGACTTATTTAGTTTCGATAGACATTTTGATGTGCGGGATAGCAACTTTATTGCAAGTGTGGAAAAATAAATTCTTTGGAATTGGGCTTCCTGTCGTCCTAGGATGTACATTCACAGCAGTTAGCCCGATGATTGCAATTGGTACGCAATATGGAATCAACTCCATTTATGGATCTATATTGGTATCGGGATTGATCGTCGTTATCATTAGTAAATTCTTCGGAAAACTGGCAAGGTTTTTCCCACCCATTGTCACTGGATCTGTCGTTTTGATTATTGGTATAACACTCATCCCTGTTGCTATCAACAATCTTGGTGGAGGTCAAGGTGCTGCTGATTTCGGAGACTTGAATAATGTAGCTCTTGGTTTTGGAACTTTGTTATTCATTATATTCATGTATAAATTCTCATCGGGATTCTTACGCTCCATTTCTATTTTATTGGGGCTGTTAGTCGGAACATTTGCAGCTTTCTTCCTTGGAAAAGTGGATTTTAGCTCAGTGGCAAGTGCCACTTGGCTGCATATGCCTCATTTTTTCTACTTTGGGACCCCGACATTTAACATCACGGCGATCATTACCATGACATTGGTGGCAATCGTCAGTTTGGTGGAATCAACTGGTGTTTATTATGCCCTTGGTGAAATCACGGACAAAGAGATATCAGAAGACGATCTGGCTCGCGGATATCGTGCTGAAGGTCTGGCTATCATGATTGGCGGCTTGTTCAATTCGTTTCCGTATACGGCATTTTCACAAAATGTCGGTTTGATTCAATTGTCGGGCATTAAAACTAGGAATGTCATATACACAACAGCGGGCATTCTCATTTTCATTGGGTTTGTTCCTAAAATCGGTGCTTTCACGACAATTATCCCTTCATCCGTGCTTGGCGGTGCAATGGTTGCGATGTTCGGGATGGTAATTGCCGCTGGAATTAAGATGCTGAGCAAAGTGGATTTTGCTTCTCAAGAAAATTTATTGATCATCGCTTGTTCAGTAGGTATGGGCCTTGGGGTGACGGTCGTTCCTGAACTATTTGCACAAATTCCGGAAAACTTTAAAATCTTGACGGAAAACGGTATTGTAGCCGGAAGTTTGACAGCCATTTTCTTGAACATCGTATTTAACATCATCCCTACAAAAGGGAAAGTGAAGGAAGCTCGTATAGAAGGGCAAAAAGTAGCCTGATTAAAAATAGATTCGGTAAACTTGATAGATTCAACCATTTAATGCCTAAAGTCCTCAGTTGATGAGGACATTAGGCATTTTTTCATTTTTGCCGAAGCATATCATTGATAATGAAATTGGAGTTTTGTCAGATAAAAGGAAACTCTCTTCACTTTTTGAATATATTGATAGTATATGTTCAGGAAAGTAGTGATAGGGATGGAGAAAAAATATTGTATTCATTGTCGAACCATTTTAAACCAGGAGTATAGGTGCAGCGTTTGTGGAAAAGAGGAGTTTCAAAATATCATTATTCAAGTGCAAAATCAATCTTCTGTTAAGAAAGAAGAATGAAAGCGCCCCCTTGCCGATTATAGGTAAGGGGGTTTAATATTTCATGATTACATTTCGATCTTTAGATGATATGAAGAGTCGCTATGCCTTTTAATGACATGGGTAAATGGATTGCTTCATGAAACCCATACATTTTGGTATGGCCCACAAAACGGTGGGAGGGGTCATATCAATAAAAGCATCCCCGCCTGCTAAAGAAGTGGCGTCCCGGTAAGGATGTTGCCGGGTTATCCTGCAAAAGTTTCAAGCATCTTACCTTCTAACGGCGTGCAAAACGGGCTTTCACCAAATGGCTCATGCATCCCGGTTTGTTCTCTCAAACATAATTTTCCAAAGGGTATCCCCTATATGGCCAATAGGGACGCTTATGGATTCCCGTTCGAAAGGCTGTTTTATGAGGTGCGGCTATTGAAGGTCCAAAGAGAAAGGAATAACGGAATTAACGGCCACGATGACTCCATGTACAACTTTTGTGAGTTCTCTATGTTATCCATTTCTTGGTTTTTTTTACCTGGGTACTTTTAGAAAAAAGAAAAATTTTTCTGAACCGTGAATGAATATGACCATTTATCGATAAAGCATAATTGATATCCAGGTGGGTATATTAACCATAACATGAATAATAAGGGGTGGTATCATGCCGTATTTATTATCTGCATCACATATAAAGCTGCCACATTTACTTTCTCAGGAGAAAATTATGGAATTTTCGAGAGAAATATTTGGAGCCTCATTTAAGAATATAGAACGTTTACTAAAAGCCTTTAAGAATGGACAAGTGGAAAATCGATATTTTTCTAATGATCTTGATTGGTTTAAAGAGGATCATTCTTTTGCCGAACGGAATGATTTATATATTGAACAGGCAGTCAAGTTTGGGAAAGAAGCAATAGAAAGATGCTTAGCAAACACAGCATTTTTAAAAGAAGAACTTCAGGCAAACGAACTAGATGCTTTCTTCTTCATCTCAAGCACGGGTATTGCTACCCCGACCATTGATGCCAGGATAATGAATGAACTTCCATTTAGCCCTCATGCTAAAAGGATTCCGATTTGGGGACTTGGCTGTGCAGGGGGAGCAAGTGGCTTATCGCGGGCATTTGAATATTGCCAAGCATACCCGACGGCGAAGGTCATTGTTTTATGTGTAGAGTTATGCAGTCTGACATTTCAAAGGAATGATATCTCCAAAAGCAATTTAATCGGAACTTCTTTATTTTCTGATGGAGTAAGCTGTGTTTTGATTTGCGGTGATGAAGTGCCTGATGAACAGTTTTCCAAAAAAGCAAGACATCTGCAATTTTTGAATTCTCAATCCACGCTAATGCCGAATTCATTGGATGTAATGGGGTGGGATGTTAAAGATCAAGGGTTATACGTGATCTTTTCGAAAGATATCCCGACAATCATCAAAGATTGGCTTAAACCGAATGTTCAAGAGTTCTTAATGGAGAATGGATTCGATCTCAGGGATATAAAAGATTTCATTGCTCATCCTGGAGGCAAAAAGGTAATTGATGCTTATCACGAAGCCCTTGGGTTCGATGAAAGCATGACGGCAGAGTCAATGAGCGTATTGAGGGAATTTGGCAATATGTCTTCTGCAACCATTTTGTACGTCCTGGAGAGGTTCATGCAGCGTGGCGGGAATATAGATGAGATTGGCTTGGCTGCTGCATTGGGGCCAGGGTTTTCGTCTGAACTTGTGTTAATGAGGTGGAAGTGATGATCTTTGCCATTTTCATTATCTTGATCGCTATACAGCGCATGTTTGAATTATATATAGCCAAACAAAATGAAAAACAGCTAAAGTCTGCAGGAGCAGTGGAATATGGTGAGTCCCATTACAGTTGGATGGTTCTAATGCACCTCAGTTTTTTTATTGTTCTCATTATCGAAGTGCTCGTGCTTGAAAGGAATGTAGCTGGACTTTGGCCAATTTGGCTGACCCTTTTCCTAATGGCACAGTCAGGCAGGATTTGGGTAATCCGTTCATTGGGAAAACATTGGAATACAAAAATCATAGTGGTTCCTGATGCCGATGTAGTCATTAAAGGTCCTTATAAATATTTCAAACATCCGAACTATATCATAGTGGCAACTGAGATAATAGTTATTTCTTTATTATTCAATGCATATTATACTGCTATCATCTTTAGTTTATTGAATGTTTGGATGATGACGGTAAGAATCCCGTTGGAAGAGAAAGCATTAAAGGAACATACGGAATATTCTACGGTTTTTAAGGGAAAATAATAAAAAATGTTAATTTCTTATTGAAAACGATTATCGTTCGTGATAAGATTCTAAATGAAGATGAAAATTATTCTCATTCGGGTTTCGATAAATTTATTTTAATAACTAATAACTAAAGGCTAAACAATATATAAGAGGATGGTGTTGGTAATGGTTTGGGTATTCATTTTATTGACAATCGCTACATATGGTTTTGTGATGAAACATGTATTGAATAATATTCAAAAACCGGCAAAGGCAGTAAAAACTTATACCGAGTCACCAATGGAAAACCGGACTGCTTTTAACCCCACCCCTACAACCAGGTAAACATCCTGGTTTTTTTTTTGCATTCAAAGTCCATATGAATCAAACTGCATGAATCCACCAATCGGTGGTTTTTTTTTGAACATGGCCAGTAATGATTCATATAGTAAAAATAAAGCTGATGGTATGAATAACAATCGAAATCGTTTACAATAAGAATATCAAAAATGACGATAGATTAAGGGGTATGGATTCATGATTCAAGAAACATTAAAGCAACAGTCCAAATTGGGGATTTTGACTGCCATGTATGAGAAATTTCAATCGGCAGGTGACACAGGAAATGCCGATAAACTAAAACAATTAATCATGAAAGTGAATAATGAAGAGTTCATCATTGCTTTTTGCGGGCATTTTTCAGCGGGTAAATCTAGTATGATCAACTTTTTCCTCGGTGATCAAGTATTGCCTTCAAGCCCGATTCCAACAAGTGCAAATACGGTAAAGGTCCAAAAAGGGGAAGACTATGCCAAAGTCTTTTACCATCATCAGCCACCAGTCTTATTTCCTGCACCTTATGATTTTAAAGAGGTCAAGAAATTTGCCAAGGATGGAGATTCAGTATCGGCAATAACGATAAGTTCCAATGATTTTTCACTGCCGGATTCATGTGCGATCATGGATACGCCAGGAATTGATTCGACAGACGATGCACATAGGGTTTCTACGGAATCTGCCTTGCATCTAGCTGATGTCGTCTTCTATGTCATGGACTACAATCACGTCCAATCAGAAGTGAACTTCCTATTCACGAAAGAATTGTTAGAGGCTGAAAAACCGACATACTTAATTATCAATATGATCGATAAGCATGATGAGAACGAGCTTAGCTTTCAAGACTTCAAACTTTCCGTTTCTGAGGCATTTGCGAACTGGAATGTATATCCTGATGGAATTTTTTATACATCCGTAAGAGACTTGAACAATCCCGAAAATGAAATAGAAATGGTCAAGCAATTCATATCTGAAATTGCGGGCAAAGGTTTAAATAATGGGAAAGATGCCATCATGCAATCGGCTAATGCCCTGGTCGAAAGGCATCTTAATTGGCTGAAAGAGCAGTATGAAGAGGAACATGCCGATGATATTGAAGTATTATCAGAACTTCCATATGAAGAGCGAATACACCTGACGAATCAGGTGGACAGCCTATTGAAAGAAAAAAAATCATTAACTGGACGTATAGAGGAAATCAAGGTCCAATATGCTGATGCATTAGAAACCATTTTGAAAGGTGCATACATCATGCCCGCGGCAACACGGGACCTAGGTAAATCCTTCTTGGAATCGGCTCAACCGGATTTTAAAGTGGGTCTTTTATTTGCCAAGAAAAAAACGGATGCCGAACGTGAGGCACGTATCAAGGCGTTTTTGACCGATTTACAAGAAAAGGTGAAGACCCAGCTTGAATGGCATCTAAAAGAACTAATCGTTAAAACGCTGAATCAAGCTGAGATTCATGATTCATCACTTGAAAGTAAGGCTCAGGCACTTCAGATCGAGGTAACGGAATCTTACATAAAAAACTCTTTGAAGCCTCAAGTCGATATTACGGGTGAATACGTTTTAAATTATACGAATGATTTGGCATCAGCCATCAAAAAGAAAGCACGTGATGTTTCGGAAGGATTTTTGAATAATATGGTTACCGTTATGGAAGGGATTGTGGAACAGCAGTCCATATCCATCGATAAGGAACTTGAAGGTTTTTCCGAATTTGCGGAAGCTCTTAAAGTTACTGCTGCGATGAACGCGGAAATCGAGTACCAAACGGAACGGTTAGAGGCCATTGCTCATCAAACTGTATCATTAGTCGATGAGCGCGATATCGATATGCTTTTAACTCAATGGAATGAAGAGGAAAAAAATATTGCGGTCAAAATCATGAAAACCGATAAAGGAAGTAATTCAAGGTCCGTCAACGAACAACTTGAAACGGATCATGATAAAGAAATCAAGGAAGCTGTACCTTCCGTGACTGTTTCTTCATCAAATGCTGCTGATTTACGCGGAAAAGAAAAACTGATGGAGACTGCAGCGAGTTTACAACAGGCCGCCAAGCTAATTCAACCTTTGAGAGGGTTTCAATCACTTTATAAAGAATTGAAAGAGAAGGCAAATCGCTTGGAACAGCAGACGTTCACGGTTGCGCTTTTCGGTGCATTCAGTGCGGGTAAATCTTCCTTTGCCAATGCTTTGATGGGGGAAAGCGTCCTTCCTGTTTCACCAAATCCAACAACTGCCGCAATCAACAAAATCATGTCTTCAGATGCTGAGCATCCTCATGGAACGGCAACCGTCAAATTAAAGACGGAAGCGATGCTGTTGGAAGATGTAAGCCTAGCCTTGGCAGCTTTTGATAAATCGGCAAAAACTCTAGATGAAGCACTTCACCTGGCAGGACAAATCATTGCGAAGGCGGGGGAAGTTGATAAGGGGAAAACGCATCTATCCTTTCTGCGGGCTTTCCATCAAGGGCTGCCCGAGTACCAAGATGATTTAGGAAATGTGGTTACGGTGGATCTTGAAGGATTTAAACGATTTGCTGCAGAAGAGTCCAAGTCATGTCTGGTTGATCTGATTGAATTGCGTTATGACTGTGAAATGACAAAACAGGGGATGGTCCTTGTTGATACACCTGGGGCTGATTCAATAAATGCACGACATACAGGAGCAGCTTTCGAATATATTAAGAATTCGGATGCCATCCTATTTGTGACCTATTATAATCACCCATTTTCACGGGCAGACAGGGAGTTCTTGATACAACTTGGACGTGTGAAAGATTCTTTCGCCATGGATAAGATGTTTTTCATCGTCAATGCCGTCGATCTGGCACAAACCACTGACGAATTGGGCGAAGTGATGGATTATGTCACAGATCAATTGAATGGATTCGGAATCCGTTTTCCAAAACTGTTCCCGCTTACGAGTAAGGGAGCGTTGATGGAAAAACAAACGCCTGGTTCGTTTAAGCATTCGTTCCTCCCTAATAGCGGAATCTCGGAATTCCAAGGTCAATTCGATTCTTTCATAGAAAACGATTTAACGGGGCTTGCAATTGAATCGGCTCAAGCGGCTGTAAAAAGAACGGAAGAACTGCTACGAGATGTAATTACAGCTTCCAGGCAGGATGAGGAAGCGAAACGAAATGCCCTGGAGACCCTTTCTCATGAGGCACAGTCCATTTCGGAACTGCTCTCAGTCATTAAAGGGGATGCCGAAAAGCAACGTTTGAAAAAAGAAATAGACGAATTGACTTTTTATAGTAAACAACGGGTCTTCTTCCGGTTTAATGATTTCTTCAAAGAATCGTTCAATCCGGCTGTTTTAAAAGATGATGGAGGCGATCTGAAAATTGTCCTCAAGCAATCTATGAAGAACTTATTGGATGCTTTAGGCTTTGACCTTGCCCAAGAAATGCGGGCAACGGCTTTAAGGACGGAAATGTTCGTAAATAAATTACTGAATGAGAAACAAAGCAGTTTGCTTTTGCAAATGCAAAAAATAAGAAGGAACCTTTCATTGCAGCCTTATGAACCTAATGAGAGGGAGTCCCTTGAATTTACTGGTGCTTTTGCCCAATTGGATACAGGGGAATTCAAAAAGGAATTGGCATTATTCAAAAATCCAAAATCTTTCTTTGAAAAAAATGAAAAAGTGAAAATGAGCGAAGGGCTCCAAAAGCGTTTGGATGATCCTGCCCTTGTATATGTAAAAGAACAAGGCGGACGGATTTTCGACATGTATAATGAAGTCCTCGATCAAGAGTTACTTGCGATTCAAAAAGAGTTTAAGACGGAAATATCGGATATCTTTGCAGGTTTACGTGCAGCATTGGAGGAAACGGTCGATTTACCGTATTATGAAAATGCCGTAGCGGAATTGGCTAAAATGCATTCGAAATAGAAACGAGGTTCATTCATGAAAGAAAACCTTATTTCACGTTTGAGATACCTGGAAAAGAAAGAGGATATGACCATTTTGATGGCTGCTGTTACTGGCAGCCATTCTTTTGGTTTATCATCCTGCCAATCAGATTACGATGTTCGGTTTATATATGTTCATAATGATAAGCGATCATACCTTCGCTTGAGTCAGCCAGTTGAAGTCATCCAAATGAAAGAAGACCTGTTTGACATGGAAGGATGGGATATATTTAAATCATCCCGTCTTATCTTAAAGAGTAATCCTGCACTATTTGAATTATTTCAGTCGCGAATCAAGTTGATTACGCATCCGGATTTTTATAGGAAGATGAATCATTTGATGGCTGATTGTTATTCTAAAAAGGTACTGGGGCACCATTATTATCGGATGATGAGCGGCAATCTTCAACAATTGACAAAAGCAAGGGGGTCCGAAAGAAAAGAACTAAAAACATGGGTTCAGGTATACCGTTCCTATTTAATCCTTGAATATATGATCCAACAGGGTTCGCTGCCACCTTTATCGGTATGGGAATTACTTGATTCGGTTTCAATTGATCAAGAATTGAAAGCCAGGATTGCCTGGATATTTAAAGCAAAACAGATGGAGGAATATATAAGCGGCGATGAAAGTGAAAAGAATCTTCTGATTATGGAAGGGAAATCACTTTCCTTAAAGAATGAAATAACTAAGCTACTTCAAGGAAAGAGCATGGAAACGGAACTTAATGAATTAATTTGGACCATTCTGGAATAGGGGGTTTTTTAGATGAGTTTCATAATTGAAAAAGAAGAGCTGTTGCCGATGTTGAATAGCCAGGATATCAGAATTTGCGACTGCCGCTTTAAGCTAGGCTCTCCTGACGCGGGGTATAATGAATACAAAAAAGACCATATTTCAGGCGCGGTTTATTTCGATCTTGAAAAGGACTTGTCGGGGCAGGTTCAAGAACATGGCGGAAGGCATCCTCTTCCTGACCTGGAAACCTTTAAAGGTAAACTGGAATCAAATGGTATCTCCAATGATACGGTACTTATTGCTTATGATGGCGGAGAAGGTTCTTTTGCTTCCAGGTTTGTCTGGCTGCTCAGCTACCTTGGGCATCAGAAAGTTTTTGTTCTTAACGGGGGCATTCGCGCATGGAAGGATGATGGCTATCCAATTGACTCGGATCAAACGAAATATGTGCCAACAGAATATCATATCGCTTTAAACGAATCCGTTTTTGCATCTTTTCAATCAGTGAAGGATTACACAATGAATACGCCTGATGATATCGTATTGATCGATTCAAGAGAATCTAAGCGCTACGAGGGAATCGAGGAGCCGATTGATAAAAAAGCCGGACATATACCTGGGGCAGTAAATAAGGTGTGGACGAACGTTTTGGAAAATGGCTATTTTAAAAAGAAGGAAGATCTTCAGTCGAATTTTACAGGTATCGGTAAAGATAAGGAAATCATTGTGTACTGCGGTTCAGGAGTGACGGCATCCCCCAATTATATCGCCCTGAAGGAAGCTGGCTTTAAAGATGTGAAGATTTATATTGGCAGTTTCAGTGACTGGATCTCGTATGATGATAATCCAATTGAATAATAATTTTTCCAATTAAACGATCCTTAAAAATGGGGACAATTATGTTAAAATGGAAGTACATCATGATAGAGGTGATAATGTGTTAATGAAAGAAAACGAGCAGCATCCTTCCTTTATGCTTGTTGATGGGATGGCGCTTTTATTTAGAGCTTTTTATGCAACGGCAGTTACTGGTCAATTCATGATTAACTCAAAAGGCATCCCGACTAATGCCGTTCAAGGCTTTTTGAAGCATATGCTGACGGCGGTGAATCACTTTTCACCTAGTCATGTAGCGGTGTGTTGGGATATGGGCAGCAAGACTTTCAGAAATGAATTATTTGATGGATACAAGGCTAATCGATCAGAAGCCCCAGTAGAAATGATCCCTCAATTCGATCTGGCGAAACAAGCGGTTGAAGCATTTGATATCCCTAACATAGGACTCTCTGGATATGAGGCGGATGACTGTATCGGGACAATTGCCAAGGCATCTGCCCAACATAGCCGGGTAGGTATATTGACTGGCGATCAAGATATGCTACAGTTAATAGATGAAAACATTTCCGTGCTCTTGTTAAAAAAAGGATATGGTAACTATGAAGTTCATAATCCCGATAGCTTTTTTGAATGGAAAGGGATTACACCAAGACAAATGATCGATTTAAAAGCTTTAATGGGTGATACAGCCGATAACTATCCCGGGGTTAAAGGAATTGGGGAGAAGACAGCGTTAAAATTATTGATCCAGTACCAAAGTATCGAAGGGATTCTTGAAAATGTTGCTTCATTGACGAACGGGCAGCGGGCTAAAATTGAATCCGCCGTCGATATGCTTCATTTATCCAGAAAGCTAGCAGAAATAAAATGTGATGTACCCATTTCATGTTCTTTGGACGATGCGGTTTATCAGTATGATCGCGAGAAGGTCAAAAATCTGGCTAAAGATCATGAATTCAGGGCTTTACTGCGAATGATTTAATATGATAAGCGGAGCTTCCAATGGGAGCTCTTTTATTTTGCACGGTGCTTTTTTTGTCGAAAAATGGATAGTCAAAGTCTTTGATATACGGTAAGATGAAAATAAGGCATGAAGTATGGAGTGGATGCAGAAGTGGCGAAATCAACTGAAGAGTATGTTAGTTTTTTAGAGGGTAAGGGATTCACTTTTGGTAATGACGCTATTGGTTTTATTTATTTTGGTAAGCGCTACACAGATGCGAGTGATATTTTAGTCAATGCAGCAATAGAATTGACATTGAAGGTACAAAAGAACTTTGATGGCAGCTTTTATATCTCCTTTTTGGAAAACTTAAAACAAAATGGCATTGAAACGCGTAGTGCAGCGGTATCTTTTGCAAAAGAACAGGGGCTGCTTAAATAAATCGGACTTCGTAACTGGAAGTCCGATTTATTTTATTGGCTTTTTCAAGAAAACTCCTGTGTCACGGGTTTCTTTTTCTTTACAGGCAGCTCAGCGAAAATCATCCCCAAGAATATGAATGCGCAGCCAATGATGGAAGCGGTAGTCAATTTTTCCCCTATCAATATGTATGAGGATAACGCGGCAAAAACCGGTTCCATTGAAAAGATCAGCGCCACTCTTGTAGGTGTCGTATAGGCTTGGAAGAAGGTTTGTGCAAAAAAGGCGAACGCAGTGGCAAGGGCTGCCGTAACCAATAAAGCAGTCCATACGTCCTTCTGTAACATGACCTCCGAGCTGAAGATGACGGAATGATTCTCTTTGAAAATGAAGGCTGAAACAAATGATAATAAAGAAACGGTGGAAACCTGAATCAGCGTCAAAGGTAAAGCGGGTAAGGTCTTGGCATATTTAGCGGTTGTAATGATCTGCATGGCAAAACTGATTGCGCATAGAAATACCAGTAAATCACCGATATTCAAATTGGAGCGGTCAGCGAAAGTCATTAAATAAAGCCCGATGGTTGCGGCTGCGACACCTATTATTGTATTGCGGGAAAGCCTATGTTTTAAAAGCAACAGGGAAAACACGGGCACCATGACGACACTTAATCCTGTTATAAAGCCTGTCTTCGCAGGAGTTGTATAATTCAGTCCGATCGTTTGAAGCCCATACCCCAGAAAAAGCCAAACCCCAATATGAAACCCAGCTTTTAAAAGACCATTGTTACAAGTTTTCCCCTTTTTGTGTAAAGTCGATAAATAAGGGATGAGCAAGAATACGAACGCCATGAAAAAACGGACCGCATTAAACGTGAAGGGGTCTAGGAAAGATAGGGCATTTTGGACCATTACAAAGGTTACGCCCCAAATGAATACAACGAATAATAATGAAAAATCAGCTGTCTTGTTCATGAATTTCCTCAGACTTATTCATTCGTATGGCCCGTCTTGCAAGCTCATCCGCGGACTTGTTTTCAAGATTTGGTATCCATTTCATGAAAAATAACTCAAGCTCATCGGAAAGCTTTAGCGCCCGTTCCAACAAAATGGAATACTTATTCTTTGCAAATCTTTTTTCAATGGCCTGGTTGATGGCCTGGGAGTCAGTACGAAAAGAAACGATTTGATACTTATTGGCTACACAAATTTCCAATGCTTTGATTAAAGCATGGTACTCCGCTTCATGGTTTTCCATATTTCCAAGCGGAAAGGCATGCCGCTCGACCATACCATTATTATTTATGAAAACACCTGCGCCGCTCGGCCCTGGATTGCCTGCACTGGCACCATCAATATACACTTCGATCAAGATGTGCTCCTCCTCGGGTTTAACTGTCAATATGTTATGATAATAAAACGTTTCATATAAAATAAAGATTGAAACATGAGAATTTCAGGCTGAAATGGGAACTATAATTAAAAAAGCGATACAAATGCTTACAATATATTATAAAGGGTAAGACGAAAAAAAGGTATGAAAATTGTGAGCTGTTCTGCATGAATGGTGAATGGATAAGGAGCTGGAAATCTTTGAAGGTTATTATGCAATGGACATATCATGCTTCAAAAAAACCATCTGCCGATTTCATTTCGGATTGGCTTGATGCCGGGACTGCACTGGTCATTACAGAAGATCTTGAAAAAGCAGGAAGGCTGAAAGAAGTAGAGTTCAAAGATGAATTCGATACAACCTGGACCAAGAAGGAGCTAAGAAAACTCCTTACGGAAGTTGAGGAAGAACCGCAGGAAGTGACTGTTTTTTTTGATGGCGGTTTTCAAAAAGATGAAAAGGTGGCAGGGATCGGTGTTGCCATTTATTTTCGTCAAGGTAAGAAGTTCTGGCGGTTACGATCCAATTTGAAATTAGAGCAATTCGAATCCAATAATGAAGCGGAATATGCAGCATTTCATGAAGCGGTCAGGCAAATGGACGAACTTGGAATTCACCATCAAAGTTGTGTCTTTAAAGGGGATTCCCTCGTTGTCTTAAATCAACTTTCCGGTGAATGGCCCTGTATGGAAGAAAACTTAAATAAATGGCTTGACCGCATTGAAGCGAAACTGGATAAATTAAAGATCATTCCGGTCTGCAAGCCAATTTCCCGAAAGGAAAACCAAGAAGCCGATCGCCTGGCAACACTTGCACTGCAGGGAAAAGCCATTTTCAGCAAAATGGAAATTGCTGAATCAAAGGAGCCATAACAATAATGAACAGGAAAAAAATATTTGAAGAAGTGGAAGATGTTCTCGCTTCATATTGTCAAGATTGTTTTTTACGGAAGCATTTTCGAAAAGAGAAGGGACGTACGTATGCCCATCAGTTCTGTATTTCAGAATGTACGGTTGGTGAAAAATTAAAACAGCTGGGCAATGAACTTAGTGATCGATCCTAAGCCCCGAAAATTGTTTTCATTATGGCAAAAGATCATGAAGGATATGGTACTATAGGTAAAAAATAGAGAATAGTGTGAGAGCAATGAAAAATAGAAGAGGGAAGCTGAATAATAAAGCGAATGCGCCATTTACCATACCTGAAATGTATTTCATAATGGAAGAATTGAAAAAAGGTGAATCTTCTTTAACGATGAATCATGTACAACCTAACGTAAAGATTCATGAAAGGATCAACGAAGCTTCTCTACAAATGAAAAACATCTTTCAAGATATACGTAAAGAAGGAAAAATACAGCTTGAAAAGATTGAATTGATTAAAGCAGAAGTAGCACCTGTCATTGCAGAAGCTGCAAAGAGTCCTGATATTTATTACCTTTTCGATGAGATGCAAGCAAATGACGAGTACACATATAGACACCATATCGGGGTCGGAATCATTGCCACTTATCTGGGGATGAAGCTTGGGTTATCGAAAGAAAACCTTACAGCCTTGACATTGGCAGCCACGCTGCATGACGTGGGTAAAATAAGGATTTCGGATAGTATATTGGAAAAACCGGGTAAACTGACTGCGGCAGAATATGAAGAAATGAAACGCCATACCATTTATGGGTATGAATTACTTAACAATATTCCAGGAATCCTGCCTTCGATAGCATTAACAGCTCTTCAGCACCATGAACGGGAAGATGGGCAAGGCTATCCACTTGGACTGAAGGGGAATGAAATTCATCATCATGCGAAAATCGTCGCAATAGCCGATGTATTCCATGCGATGTCTTCAAATCGTGTATATCATCAGGCCATGCCGTTTTATAAGGTGATTGAACAAATGAACAGCAATATGTTCGGTAAATTCAATCCAGAAATCCTGCTGGAATTTGTAAATCGGTTAATGTCCACATTGGTCGGAAAGAAGTCATGCTTACTAATGAACGAATCGGGAAGATCGTTATGATCAATCCATACGATCCCCTTAAAGTTTTATTGAAAACCGGTACAGGAATCATGGATTTACGAATGGAAAAGGAAATGCAGATCGAACGAATCATCGGCTAATGAAAAAGAGCCCGATTATAAAAAATCGGGCTCTTCGTCATTCTTCTTTACCGAATCGAAATAGGCTTTGAGCATCACTTTATTTTCGCTGAAGTCTGCAATCGTATATTGATCAAGTACCTTTAGAAAAGCTTCCAAGGCATTATTAAGAACAAATTTCAATGAACAAACGGGAGAAATCACACAGTTATCGTGATCTTTAAAACATTCCACTAGATAAAAGTCCTCCTCGGTTCGCCGTACAAGTTCCCCAACATTTATTTCAGCGGGTGATTTTGCAAGCCGAAATCCGCCATTTCTTCCGCGAATCGTCTCGATATAGCCTAATTTTCCAAGATTATGAACAATCTTCATCAAATGATTTTTAGACAGTTGATAAACTTCAGAAATCTCTTTAATATTTGATAATTTGCTTTGGTCGTGGGAAGCCAGGTAAATCAACACTCTAAGTGAGTAATCGGAATAACTCGTCAACCTCATGTTTATCGCCTCACATTCTATCCCCATTTGACTATATCATAAATGTGAACATTTTATAAACATTAAAACTTATTGTTCAAAAAGATGTATAAAATATATTGCTTTTAATGCATATAAGTTCTAATATAAACATGTATTTAAAATACTTGTTTATGAAGAGGGGTTTACCTATGCTATCCCAAAAAACTATTGATGTTATCAAATCAACCGTACCTGTATTAGAAGTGCATGGTACAACAATCACAACTGTATTCTATAAAAATCTTTTCGAAGCACATCCTGAATTATTAAATATTTTTAATCACGCCAATCAAAAAAAGGGGCGCCAGCAAAATGCACTGGCCAACACGGTTTTGGCAGCAGCTAAATATATAGATCAACTCGAAACGATACTACCTGCCGTGAAGCAAATAGCACAAAAACACAGAAGTCTTGCCGTTAAAGCCGAACATTATCCTATTGTTGGAGAATTTCTATTAGGTGCAATCAAGGAAGTGTTACAAGATTCAGCTACAGAAGAGATCCTTCAAGCTTGGGGAGAGGCCTATGGAGTCATTGCCGATGCTTTCATCAGCATCGAAAAAGAAATGTACGACGAAGCTTCCAATCAGGTCGGCGGTTGGTCTGATTTCAAACGATTTACAGTGGTGGAAAAAGTACAGGAAAGCGACGTAATCACATCCTTTTATTTAAAACCGTCGGATGGAGATAAGGTTCCATCATTTCTTCCTGGACAATATATTACCATTCGGATCGAGATACCTGGTGAACGTTATTTATTTAACCGTCAGTATAGTTTGTCTGATGTTCCTGGAAAAGATTATTTCCGGATTTCCGTTAAAAAAGAAAAGCCGGGAACCTCTCCTGATGGAAGGGTCTCCAACTACTTGCATGAATCCATTCAGATGGGTGACAGTATTGACGTAACGGCTCCTGCAGGTGATTTCACGATCGACTTGGAAAAACGAACACCGGCAGTATTCTTGAGCGGCGGCGTTGGCATAACACCTTTCATGAGCATGGTCCATGCGATAGCTGAACAAACCCCTGAGCGTGATGTACAATTTCTTCATGCTTCCGATAATGGTCAGGTGCAGCCGTTCAGAATGGAACTGACAGAACTAGCCCAAAAGCTTGCCAACTATCAATTATCCTTTGTCTTTAAAAATCCGGGTGAAGATGATAAGAACCTGCCGAATTTTGAAAAGGAAGGGTATGTCGATAAGGAATTATTGAGCGGTTTTGTTAAACCTGAAGCTGATTATTATGTGTGTGGCCCTGTTCCTTTCATGAAGGCAATCATTACTTACCTGAAAGAGTTGGGAATAGATGCGGATAAAATTCACTATGAGTTCTTCGGCCCGGCTATTGCGTTATAAGGTCCATTCATCGCCGGAATGTTATTGACATCAAGCAGATAATTTTGCATACTATATTAAAACAATGAACGTTGAGAGAAGATTAGTATGCGAGAATCACTGTGACAGAGAGCGGCGTCAATTGCTGGAAGATCCGCGACAGGAAAACGCAGAACCTGCTTCTTGAGTCCTATGCAAAACATAGGCGCAAATCCTGGCGTTATCAGGCAAAGTGGAATGCATGAACTTGCATTCAATGAAGGTGGTACCACGGAGAGCAGCCCTTTTCGTCCTTATTTCGAGGATGAAAAGGGCTTTTTTTCATGTCTATGATATTTATTGGAGGAAGAAATCGATGGAAAAGAAACGCATCGTTGTAAAGATAGGAAGTAGTTCTTTGACCAACACAAAAGGTGAAATCGACCAAAATAAATTTTCCGATCATATTCAGGCAGTGGCAGCTTTAAGGAAAGCCGGACATGAAGTTGTCCTTGTTTCATCAGGTGCTGTAGCAACAGGTTTTCGCAAGCTCGGCTATCCTACGAGACCTGTCACTCTCAAGGGAAAACAAGCTGCTGCAGCGGTCGGGCAAAGCCTATTGATTCAATCATATATGGAGCAATTGGGACATTTTGGAATCGTCCCTGCACAGATTTTGTTAACTAGGAAAGATTTCTCGAAAAAGGATAGATATGAAAATGCCTATGCAACATTGATGGAATTGCTTGAACGCGGCATCCTTCCGATTATTAATGAAAATGATACGGTATCGGTCGAGGAGTTGACTTTTGGTGATAATGATATGCTATCCGCTTTAGTGAGCGGGTTGGTCCACGCCACCAATTTGATCATATTAACGGACATTAATGGGCTTTATGATTCCAATCCACAGACAAATCCAGGGGCGAAACGGTTTGATAAGCTATCCGAAGTAACGGCGGATTTATTGCAAATGGCAGAAGGTGCAGGATCCAATGTCGGGACCGGGGGTATGAAATCTAAGCTGATTGCAGCGCAAACTGCATTGTCTCTAGGTGTGAAAGTATTCATTGGTTCAGGTTATGGGAGTGATAAACTTCTGACAATCCTTGAAGGCAAAGGTGATGGCACGTATATTGGGAATGATGTCTTGACGACGGTAACGAAAAACAAGCAATGGATATCCCTTCATTCACAAGTATCCGGGAAAATTTTCATTGATGAAGGTGCCGAAAGGGCTTTAGTGTCAAATGGCAGCAGTCTGCTGCCAGCTGGAATTTATGAAATTAAAGGAATCTTCAATAAGGGGGATGTTGTCGAAGTTTATGGCGTAAATGGATTATTGGGTCGGGGCGAGGTCCTTTATTCCGACGAAGAATTAAAACAGGCGATGGGGAAGAGAACATCCGAGCTTGTGATCACTTCCATGGAAGTGATTCATCGTGATAAATGGGTGAAAGCATAAAAAATCAAAATTTAATGGAGGAAAAGGGGGCATTTGGAAATGAGTGAAGTGACGGCGAAAGGAAAGGCAGCCAAAAAAGCCAGTTATCAGTTAATAGGATTAAGTACGGAACAAAAGAACAAGGCACTAAGAAACATTGCCAATCAACTTATTATCGATAAAGATTTTTTGATAAAAGAAAATCAAAAGGATTTGGAAGAAGGCAGGAAAAAAGGCTTCAGTGAGTCTACATTGGATCGAATTATGTTAAATGTTACCCGTATTGACGACATGGCTGAGGCCATTATGCTTTTAATCGATTTAAAGGATCCGGTTGGGGAACAATTGGAGACGATTGAAAAAGAGAATGGTTTATTGATTAAAAAATTACGGGTGCCAATCGGTGTAATCGGGATGATTTATGAAGCCAGGCCTAACGTGACCATCGATGCAGCTACATTGTCCTTGAAAACGGGGAATGCCGTCCTATTAAGAGGAAGCTCATCCGCCAAAAACTCCAATATGGCACTAGTCTCATCCATTCACAAGGCTTTAGAGAATACGGAAATTCCTGTGGAAGCTGTTCAGTTGATCGAAGATACGAGTCGTGAAACCGCTAAGGAACTTTTTCATCTTAATGAGTATTTAGATGTTTTGATTCCACGCGGAGGTAAGAATTTAATTGAAACTGTCATTAAGGAGTCCACTGTACCAGTTCTTGAAACAGGGGCAGGCAACTGCCATATCTTCATCGATCAGACTGCAGATATCACGATGGTCGAGAAAATTGTCTTAAATGGTAAAACTCAGCGACCATCCGTTTGCAATGCCATCGAGGGGCTTCTGATTCATGAAAAATGGTTTGAAGAAAACGGAGTACGCATGTTGGAACTCCTGGACGAAAAAGGTATTGAAGTATATGGGGATGAAACGGTTTGCAGCTCCTTTCCAAAAGCGAAAACGGCTACGGAAGAAGATTGGTCAACGGAGTACCTGGCTTTAAAAATCAGCGTGAAAACCGTAAAAGGTGTATTCGATGCGATTGAACACATTAACCGATACGGTACCAAGCATTCTGAAGCAATCCTGACGAGGGATGAACAAAACGCTTTCGCATTTTTGAATAAAGTAGATGCCGCAGCAGTTTATCACAATGCTTCCACCCGTTTTACCGACGGCTTTGAATTTGGTTATGGTGCAGAAATCGGCATTTCGACACAAAAGCTGCATGCACGTGGACCAATGGGTTTACCTGCCTTGACATCAAGTAAGTACTTCATTTACGGCCAGGGGCAAATCCGGGAATGAATTTCATTTCCTTCATGGAAGGTTATTAAAACTCAATTAAGGGTATTGTATTATACATTACTTTTAAAGGAGCAGATACCATGGACAAGAGGTTTATAGCAATATATGAAAATGCAATTGAAGCGACTTCAGCTGTCGAAAACTTAAAGGAACAAGGATATACATCCGATCAAATATCAGTAGTGGCAAAAAACATTGATAAATTACCCAGTGAAGCCGAGGAAGTCGCCCCGGCAAAGACTGATGGATTAGTGGCTGGGGCAGCCGCCGGCGGAGCTGTCGGATTAACAGGCCTGCTTATTGGAATGAGTGCATTGGCCGTACCGGGAATTGGTCCGATATTGGCAGCAGGACCGATTTTCGCCACTTTTGGCGGAGCCGCAGCCGGGGCAGCATCGGGAGCAGGAGGATTGAGAAAGCCATTATTGGATATTGGACTGGAGGAAGCCGAAGTCGAGCATTATGTGGAGGATATTAAAGCAGGGAAAATCCTTGTCATTGCAGATCCTTTTTAAGTTCGTAAGGAAAGCGACCTTGAATGAAAAGATTTACGAAGTTTGATAACAGTTCAATGGCCGCAAAAACTCAAAAAAATATTTATTGAAAAACCCCGTTCAGGATTTCTTGAACGGGGTTAATATGATTGTAGACTAATTTTATTGTCAGTTACTATAAAATCAAAAGGAATTCCACATTTGTATGAAGAATTAAATATAGTCCTATTACCGAGAAAGGAAGGGGAATCATGGAAAAGAGTATAGGCGATGCCACTTTAAGAAATTAAAAAGGATTTTTTCATGTGATTTTCACCTAAGAATCATTATACTGATGATAATGTTAATAAGCGTATTTTAGTGAAGAAAAGCAAGCTTTAATGTGATGACCTGAATGACCATATTAAAAACCAATCGAAATTCTTATGATGAAAAAACCCACGATAAAGGGTTTTTTATTTTTCAAAGTCATTTTATAAAGTGATATATCTAATAGCCAAATAAAATGCAGAATGACTATTTTCAAAGTCTCAATTGGACTAAAGACATTACTTCTCCTAGCTATGAATGAAAACCTTTACGGCATTCTTAACTTACCAGATAATAAAAGTCCTTGTATGACTAGATGTAGAATAAGTAACAGGTTGCTTGAGCTTATATCCAATAAACTAAAATGATTTACGTTGGAGGTGGGTGTTTTGATAAAAATAAAACTCGTTGTTCCTCGAAAAGGGTATATTACGGATGCTTTTGAAAGATTTGAGGAATTCAATAAGTTGGAAGAATCGGATAACAATGATAACGGTTCAGTGAAGTTTGTTTTAGAGGAGGTAGTTGAGGATGCCGATAAGATTGGGAAGTTGAAGCTGGATGCTGATGTGATCATCTCAAGGGGATTAATCACGAAACTATTAAAAGAAAGCAATGAATTCATTCCTATCGTTGATATACCTGTACAAGGTATTGACCTTATTCGTTCCCTGTATGATTGCAAGGCACGTTTTGGAAGTAAAAAAGTGGCCGTTATAGGAGCGTTAAACATGATTTATGGCGTTGAGAACCTTTCGGATATTGTTGATTTGCCAATTCAGTCCTATATATTAAACGATATCGAGTCTTCAGTCAGTTTAGTGGATTTGGCAGCCAGAGAGGGCTGTGAGGTTGTGTTGAGTGGTTTAAGTACTTGTAAATATGCTGAAGAGATAGGGTTGGGAGCCATTCTGGTTGACACTGGAAAGGAATCATTTCGGCAGGCATTAATTGAGGCGAAAAGAGTAGCACTTGTTAGCAGAAGGGAACAGGAGAAGACCAAGCGTTACCAAACGATTCTTAATTATGCCTATGAAGGGGTCATTGCTATAGATTTAAAAGGACAAATATCTGTATTTAATACGGCTGCTCAGGAGATATTATCCATTTCCAAGGGAAGCTTAATTGGAAATTCTATATATGACATAATAAAGCCCGGGAAATTTCGAAATATGCTTTTAAGCGACGGTGAATATGAAAAAGATACCGTTGATTACCAATCGATTCAATTATCGGTCAAAAAAGTTGCGATATTTTTAAAAGGTAAAAAAGTGGGGGATATGGTCGCCTTTCAAGATGTTACCCGCATTCAAGAGATGGAAGGGAAGTTCTTTAGAAAACTTCATTCACGCGGACATGTGGCTAAGTACACATTTGATGATATATTGTATCGAAGTCCAGAAATTAAGAGGACGATTGAAACAGCTCAACGTTATAGTGAAGTAGATTCAAACACTCTTATAATTGGAGAAACTGGAACGGGCAAGGAAATATTCGCCCAAAGCATACATAATCATAGCAACCGGAAAAATAACCCGTTTGTTGCCATTAATTGCGCGGCGCTTCCCGAAAATTTATTGGAAAGTGAGCTTTTCGGATATGCAGAAGGAGCTTTCACGGGAGCAATGAAAGGCGGAAAGCAAGGATTTTTTGAATTGGCTCATAGAGGTACGATTTTTTTAGATGAAATAGGCGAAATCTCCCCAAAAATGCAAAGCCGGCTGCTACGTGTCCTCCAAGAGCGGGAAATCATGCGCATCGGTGATGATAAAGTAATACCGGTTGATGTGAGAATTGTGTCGGCAACGAACAAAGACCTCATGCAAATGGTGAAAAGTAATGATTTTCGGGAGGATCTATATTATCGCTTGAGTGTACTGGACCTTGTATTGCCTCCACTTCGGGAACGAAGAGAAGATATTCCGTTATTGGTGAATGCTTTTATTCAGAAAAGTCATTCGGATCATAAACAAATTAAGATTACGGATACTGCCATGAAAAAGCTGAGCGAAGAGAATTGGGAAGGGAATATTCGCCAATTGCAAAATTTTTGTGAGCGATTATGCGCTCTTTATAAAGACAAATTAATTGATATATACGATATTGAAATGTATTTTCCAAATAGAAATAAAAAGAAAATGCAGCTGTCGGAACGAGACGAATTGATGGATATGTCATCTGAGATGCATGTATCCGAGCGTGAAAGAATTGTTCAAATGTTAATTAAGGTTAATTTTAATAAAGGAAAAGCTGCCTTTGAGTTAGGGATGAGTCGCACGACTTTATGGAGAAAAATGAAAAACCTGAATATTGAAACAAATTGAAACATAATGAGACTAAATAATTCATTTTGAAACAATTTGTTAACTTTATTTTTGTCTTAATATATGGACTAACTGGCTACTTTCCTGTATAAACTGATGTTTTTTATGTTGGCACAATAATTGTATGTATAACAATGCAGTAGGAAAGATTTTTCCTTCAGGTTCATAAGAAAGGTTGGTGTGAAGGTGAGTCATTTAGTGTATATTCCTCAAGATATTGAGAGAGAGGGGAAAAATTATTTAGTAGAAAAAGGCTATAAGATTAAAGTGGGGGCTGATCTGGCGCAAGAAATACTTATGGAAGAAATCAAGGATTGTGATGCAGTGCTAACGAGATCTACGGCTGTAATAAATAAAGAAGTGATTCAAGCAGCTGAAAACCTCAAAGTGATTGCCAAGTATGGTGTGGGCTTGGACAATATTGATATCGAAGCTGCTACAGAGCGCGGCATTTATGTAACAAATACCCCAGAGGCAAATGCGAATTCTGTAGCTGAACATGTAATGGCATTAATTTTATCATTGTCGAAAAACTTGAGCTTGGCTGATAAAGAACTGCGCAGCGGGAATTTTGCTATTCGTAATCAACTTTTTGGCATGGACTTGGAAGGCAAGACATTGGGGATTATCGGACTGGGGAGGATCGGTAGAATACTGGCAAAAAAGGCTTTCCAAGGCTTCGGTATGAAAGTGATTGGCTACGATCCCTATGTTACAGCCAGAACGAATTCAGAGTTGGAGATAGTAAAAGATTTAGAATGGGTATTCAGAAGCTCTGATGTTATTAGCCTGCATCTGCCGTTAACGAAAACGACAAAAGGGATAATAGGAAGCCGTGAGTTTTCCTGGATGAAACCTTCTGCCTATTTTGTAAACGCTTCCAGGGGCGGTGTGGTGAAGGAAAATGATTTAGTGAATGCTTTGCAAGCGGGACAGATTGCCGGCGCTGGAATAGACGTATTTGAAGTTGAGCCTCCCGATAAATGGAATCCCCTGTTTAAATTGGATAATGTGATAGTCAGTCCTCATAATGCGGCATTGACGAAGGAAGGCTCGATACGCATGGCTGTACATGCAGCGATGCAAGTGGAACAAGTTCTTACAGGCCTGAAACCGAATTGGGCTGTAAATGAGCCCTTAACTAAAGGGCTGTCAATGTAATAATTAAGAATGAATTATCTGTTTTTTCAGAAAAGTGAGGATTGGATGGTTCAAGTTGGCATTTGGGTAAGGACGGTGAACAAATGAAGAAAATAATCTATGTGATAAGTGCGATACCGGCACTTGGCTCGCTTGTGGTTATCAATCGGATTGAACCTTATGTTTTAGGGATGCCATTTGTTCTTTTTTGGGCTATATTATGGGTTTGTCTTACATCAGTGTTTTTAATCATTGCTAATAAACTCGATCCTGCAACCGAGGAGGAAGAAGACTGATGAATGAAGCCCTGCTTGTTATCCTTTTCTTTCTAGTACTGTGTATTTGGTTAGGGCTTCAAGCTCGAAAAGGTAAAAATATGAGTTTGGAACAATGGGCTATAGGCGGAAGGGGTTTCGGCAGCTTTTTGCTCTTCTTCTTGATAGCAGGTGAAATGTTTACGACATATACGTTTTTGGGTGCAAGCGGAGGAGCTTATAGATCAGGTATGCCTCCTGCCTTATACGCTTTCAATTGCTTCTATTTTGTAATCGCCTATTGGCTGTTGCCGCCTATTTGGAGATATGCCAAAAAAAATAATGTCATATCACAATCTGATTTTTATGATAAAAAGTATAAGAGTCCGGCTTTAGGAGTTCTTGTGGCGGTAATTAGCGTCATTTCAATCATTCCATATCTGATCATGCAGTTGAAAGGGTTAGGAATTATCGTATCGGAAGCCTCTTATGGGTCCATTTCGCCCAATGTGGCTATAGTTGTAAGTGTCATTGCAATTACAATTTATGTAACTGCTTCAGGGATGCATGGAGTGGCGTGGACCGCGGTCATTAAAGATATCATGATTCTGACTGTTGTCGTCTTCATGGGGATTTATTTTCCTATTCATTATTACGGTGGTTTACAGCCGATGTTTGAAGCAATCGATACTGCAAAACAAGGATTTTTGATTTTCCCGGAACAAGGTTTGAGTATCTCTTGGTTTATTTCAGCTACGATTATGACAGCACTGGCATTCTATATGTTTCCTCATATGTTGGCTGGAGTATTCTCTGCAAAAAGCCCAAAATCACTTCGTTGGAATGCTGGGGTTATGCCAATTTATCAAGTAATCATCATTTTTTCGTTATTTATTGGTTTTTCTGCGATTCTCCAAGTTCCGAATTTACAGGGGGCAGAAGCAGACTTAGCATTATTTAAAATGGCGAAGATGTCATTTGATCCCTGGTTTGTTGGAGTTATCGGAGCATCAGGGGCGATGGCCGCCCTTATACCTAGTTCACTGGTGTTGACGGCTACTGCCACAATCCTTTCAAAAAATGTATATAAGGTGTGGAAGCCGAAAACCTCAGATGAACAGCTTCAAAGACTGAGCAGGATGTTAGTGCCTGTCATTTCTATAGTGACTCTATATTTTACGTTCAATGGCGGGGAGTCGATCTTTACGTTGTATCTAATGGCATATAGCTTCATGGCACAGTTGTTCCCAGCACTATTTTTCAGTCTATGGAAAAAGAATCCCGTTACCGTTCAAGGAGCTTTTGCAGGAATGGTCATTGGAATTTTAGTTGTCATATACTCGACGACTTCAGGTACGACACTCGCTACTTTATTTCCATCTCTACCACAAGCAATACAAGACCTTGATGTAGGGTTAGCTGTATTATTCATCAACATTGCAGTAACGTTGGGAGTGAGTGCCGTTACAAGAAAGACATCAATTGGGATGGAAGAGGATAATAAACAAGTTTCAGGAATGGACAAAACTAGTTAACTGATAGTGGAAAATGAGTCCAATATTAATAGAATCATAAATGACTAGAACATATAACACGTACTTGATAGCGGGAGGTTTGATTATGAAAGTCAGTGGAGGAAGAGCAGTTGTAGAAGTAATGGCTAAAGAAGGGGTAAAAAAAGCTTTTTGTGTACCTGGTGAAAGTTATCTTAGTGTAATGGACGCACTATATCGACATCCTGAAATAGAACTTATTTCCGCCAGGCATGAAGGGGGTGCTTCTTTTATGGCTGAAGGGTATGCCAAGGCTTCGGGTGAGGTAGGAGTTTGTATGGCAACGCGTGGAGTGGGTGCGACAAACTTAGCTATCGGCATTCATACTGCCGCGCAAGACTCAACCCCTTTGGTTGCGCTTATTGGGCAAGTCGAACGCCCTTTTAAAGAAAAGGAAGCATTTCAGGAAGTGAATTTGACGGGTTTTTTCAGTCATTTATGTAAATGGACGGTAGAGATCGATCGTGTGGAAAGGATTCCGGAATTATTGCAACGTGCTTTCCACATTGCTCGATCGGGGCGTCCGGGCCCTGTATTGGTGGCTTTGCCGCATGATATGTTAGAAGATGAGGCAGAGTTGAACATAAAACCGTCTTATCGCTCGCTTCCTCCTCAACCACATATGGAAGATGTGAAGCAGGCGATGGATATGATACGAAACGCGGAGCGTCCCGTTTTGATTGCAGGCGGTGGTGTGATTCATGCCAAGGCCCACAGGTTGCTTGTACAGTTTGCGGAGGCAATGAAACTTCCAGTCGTTACAGCTTTCCGTCGATTTGACGCATTTCCGAACTTACATCCTTGCTATGCAGGATGGCTTGGGTTTGGGACACCACAATATTTACTTGATGCAATCCGGGATGCAGATGTAGTTTTGGCATTGGGGACACGATTCTCTCAAGTAGGAACACAAGATTACACATTGCTTTCTAAAAATTCAAAGCTGATCCATGTGGATATTTGTCCCGATATTTTTGGTAAAGTGTATGCACCTACTCTTGCCATTGAAGCAGATGCCAGAAGCTTTCTGGAACAAGCTATACAAGTTCCTGAACCTGAATCTATTATTTCAAGCGAAGATCATTTGAAAGAATTGCACGATAAATATTTGGAATTTTCTGAACCGAAGGCCGACTATACGGAAGAATTCGTGGATATGGACGGATTGATGCATGATCTTGCCGTCTGTCTGCCGAAAGACACCATCATTACTAATGACGCTGGTAACTTTTTTGGATGGTTATCAAAATATTACCGTTTCGAACAAGAAAACACATACGTAGGGCCTACGTCGGGTGCGATGGGATATGGACTGCCTGCTGCTATTGGGGCAAAGCTGGCGCAGCCTCACAAACAGGTTGTATCAATTTCAGGAGATGGCGGCTTTATGATGACTCTCCAAGAGATTGAAACGGCTGTAAGGTATAAAATTCCAACCATATCTATTGTTGTCAACAATAATATTTACGGAACAATTCGTGTCCATCAAGAAAGGCATTTTCCAAATCGGGTCGTTGGAACTGACTTGTCTAATCCTGATTTTGCCGAATTGGCCCGCTTATTTGGAGCACATGGTGAAAAGGTTGAAAAAAATAGTGATTTTGCGCCAGCGCTGCAAAGGGCGATTGCTTCTGGGCTGCCGTCTGTAATCGAGGTTGCAGTCAATCCAAAGATTCTATCTGTAGGCCAAGACAAGAAGAAAGTACACGAAAACCTGGTGTCAAACAATTAATTGCCTGCATGGCTGCTTTATATTGTTTGCATTGAAGGTTAGCAGGATCCACTAAAAGGAAGATATTTAAGGGAGGTTTCATAGTTGTTAAAACCATATTTAGTTGTTGAATGGAATGATACGGAAACAGATGCAAAAGGCTGGCTGGTCGTCCATAACTTTGTAAAAGGCTATACTGGCGGCGGTACAAGAATGCACCCAACGGTTACAAGAGGAGAAGTCGAAAGGCTGGCCGAGGCTATGGCTTATAAGTATGTAGCTTGTGAGTCTGAGACGACTGGCGGTTGTAAAGCGGGCATTGCCTATGATTACAAAGCGCCAGATGCATATGCAGTGTTAAGAAGATTTCTGATTGCGATGATGCCTTATATAGATATAGGGGTATCTTTAGGCAGTGATTTAGGTACCAAATATGAAGATGTGCTCAAAATATTTAATGAATTTGGTATCGATATCCCACTAACGGCATCAATGAAGCAAAACCCGAACGTTCTGCAAGGGATAAAAGACTTCGATGAACTGTTGACGACAAAAATCGACGGGTTGTTTTTGAACGATGTGGTAACAGGGTATGGTGTTGCATTTTCCGCAGATGAGGCATGGAAATTTAAAAGCGGAAAAGGTGGAGCGAGGGTTGTCATTCAAGGGTTCGGCTGTGTAGGAGCAAGCTGCGCATTGAAAATGTCCCAATTAGGCTATAAAGTTGTGGGAATTTCCGATGCAGCTCTTTTGGTAACGTGTGAAGAAGGATTGGATGTCCAAAAACTCATTGATCATAAGAATATATACGGAGAAATGGATAAAGCCTTTTTTGAACCGCATTATGATGTAAGGCCAAACACGGAATGGCTCGATATAGAGTGCGACATTTTAATTCCGTCCGCACTGGAGGATGTCATCCATAGATCTAATGCTAAAAGCGTAAAAGCGAGCTTGATTGTGGAGGCGGCAAACATTCCCCTTTCTTCTGAGGGAGACGAAATCATAAAACAAAGAGGAATTGATGTTGTCAATGATTTCGTTGCCAACCTGGGGGCGATAAGATTTTATGAAGTGGTTATTTTCGGTCTAGTTAAACCGAATCCACAAGCTGTCATTGATGATATAGAAAAACTTTGCAGGAAAAATACGTATCACTTGTTTACACAAGCTAAAAACCAAAATAAATATCAAAGAGAAGTAGCTTATGAAATATTTAAACCTAAAATCAGCGACCTGCCGGAATATGCCGGGCCATCCGAAGCGTTATCGGGGATTTCCCGTTAACTTGTGTTAAACATAAATCTGTTTAGGCAGTTTATCGATCAGAAACGGGGGGGAATTCATGCAAACAGAAAATGAAAATCAGCCAAAAGAATTACAGCGTTCAATGAAGAGCAGACATTTATTCATGCTCTCCTTAGGTGGGGTGATTGGAACAGGTCTTTTCCTGGGATCAGGATATGCAATCAGTGAAGCTGGGCCCTCAGGAGCGATTGTTGCCTATTTGGTGGGTGGTTTATTAATGTACTTGGCGATGATTTGTCTTGGTGAATTATCGGTTGTGATGCCTGTGTCCGGTTCCTTTCAGGTCCATGCAACAAAATTTATTGGACCCGCCACTGGTTTTGTAATTGGCTGGATTTACTGGCTGAGCTGGGCTCTTTACGTAGGCTTGGAATTTGTAGCGGCCGGTTTGCTCATGACTAGATGGTTTCCCGATATACCAGTATGGATATGGTGTGTGATATTCACGGTACTTTTATTCACTATAAATGCATTAACAACAAGAAGTTTCGCAGAGACAGAGTATTGGTTCTCCGGGATTAAAGTACTTGCCGTTATTCTATTCATAATAATCGGTGCGGCAGCGATGTTTGGATTGATTCAAATGGGGGATGCGCAACCAGCCCCGTTCTTATCCAATTTTATAGGTGATGGACTGTTCCCTACAGGATTCACTGGTGTATTTATATCGATGATGACAGTCGTATACGCATTTCAGGGATCGGAAATCATGGGTGTTGCAGCAGGAGAGACAGAAAACCCGCAACAAAGCATTCCGAGAGCGATTCGAAACATCGTAATACGTGTTCTGCTTTTCTATGTGTTGGCAATCTTTGTTCTATCGGCTATCGTTCCGTGGCAAGAAGTCGGTGTGCTGGAAAGCCCATTTGTTACCGTGTTCGAAATGGTAGGCATTCCTTATGCAGCTGACATTATGAATTTTGTTATTTTGACAGCTGTTCTCTCTGTTGGAAACACGGGTCTGTTTGCTTGTACCAGGATTCTTTTCTCCCTTTCCCAAAACGGGATGGCGCATTCTGCATTTGGAAAGCTCAATCGGCGCGGTGTACCTTTTAATGCCTTACTCGTCACCATGGTCTTTGCCTTGCTGTCACTACTTACCAGTGTAGTAGCGGAAGAAACGTTATTCGTTGTGCTGCTTTCCATAAGCGGGGTTGGAGGGGTGCTTACTTGGATGGCGATTGCATTCGCACAGTATAGATTCCGTAAACAGTATATTAGAGAAGGAGGAAAGGTTGAAAATTTGAAATTTAGAGTACCATTTTTCCCGTTTGCTCCGATTCTTTGCATCCTTATGTGTCTAGGTATTTTCGTGTTCACCGCATATGATCCGACACAGAGAACCTCGTTGTATTGGGGATTGGGTTTCGTCGTTGCTTGCTATATATTTTACTATTTTAGATATACGAGAAGGAAAATAGAGGTTCCGGCATTATCGAATGAACAGCCCAATGATTTCATTCAATAGAAATTATTGTTCATATGCCGACGAAGTGCAACCTTAAAGAAAATCTACCATCAATAGAATGTGGGGGGAAATCGTATGCGTTACTTAAATTATATTAATGGAAAATGGCAAGAACCAACTACTGGGGAGTATAAGGAAAACCTTAGTCCTCATAATGGAGAAAATTTAGGGGAATTTCCATCCAGTGCAGCCGCAGATTTACATGATGCAGTGGCTGCCGCAAAAAATTCATTTCCTGCTTGGAAAAAACTATCGTTTCAGCAACGGGCTTCATACTTGCAGAAAGCGGCAGAGATATTGAAAAAGAATATGCAGGAAGTAGGTCAAGATTTGATAAAAGAAGAAGGAAAAACATTCTTGGAAGGGATGGGGGAAGCCAATCGGGCTGCCAGCATTCTTGAATATTATGCTGCTGAAGCACGGCAGCCAATCGGAGAAGTAATTCCTTCTGCGAATGCCGATACATTTTTATACACTACCCGTACCCCGCTCGGTCCGGTGGGGTTGATTACACCATGGAACTTTCCAATCGCCATCCCTGTATGGAAATTGGCGCCGGCCTTGATTTACGGAAATACAGTCGTGATTAAACCGGCTGATCTTACACCTAAGTCGGTCTATCATGTGATAAAAGCATTTGATGAAGCTGGTCTTCCGCCTGGTGTCATGAATTGTGTATTCGGAAGGGGGTCCGTCATTGGTGCTGCATTAGTGGAACATCCGGATGTGAAGGCTATATCTTTTACCGGCTCGAATCAAGTAGGTCAGCAAATTCAAAAACAAGCGATTGATCATGGGAAGAAAGTGCAAGCGGAAATGGGAGGGAAAAACCCGCTTGTCGTACTTGCTGATGCTGACCTTGAAAAAGCAGTGGAAATAGCGATAGGAGGAGCTTTTAAATCCACTGGGCAAAAATGTACAGCCACTAGCAGGGTGATTGTCGAAGAAGGAATATATGAAGCATTCCGTGACCGGCTAGTCGCCCGTACGAAAGAATTAAAAGTGGGCGACCCGCTCAACGAAGAAACATATATTGGTCCCGCTGTATCTAAATCACAGCGCGATGGCGTTCTTGAAATGATTGATGCCGGGAAATCGGAAGCAACGCTATTGTGTGGAGGAGAGATTCCGACTGATGAGGAATTGACGAACGGTTATTATGTCCGACCGGCCATCTTCGAAAATGTTGAGCGGCATGCCCGCATTGCACGTGAAGAAATCTTTGGACCGGTCATCGCCCTGTTTAAGGCAGGAAATTATGAGGAAGCAGTTATGATGGCGAATGATACAGAGTATGGATTGAGCGCAGCAATTTGCACGAATAATTTAACGGCGGCTCAAAGGTTTATTGAAGATGTCGAAGTGGGTCTTGTCCATGTCAATTCGGAAACAGCAGGCACTGAACCGCAAATGCCATTTGGCGGTTGTAAAAATTCAAGTACAGGCAGCCGTGAACAAGGGAAGAGTGCCGTTGAATTCTATACAGAAGTCAAGACAGTCTATATGGATCGGGTATAACAACAAATCGTACCAAGCTTTTTTAAACTTTTAATCAGTTCATAATTCAGGAGGGATTTTAATATGTCCACTAAAGAAAATGTACAGTTCAGCCCTACACTCCCTTATTCACGGTATGTCGACCCAGAGGTCTTCAATGAAGAAAGAAAAAAAATTTTTAAAAAGAGCTGGATATTAGCGGGACATGCAAGCCAAGTTGAAAAAGTGGGCGATTTCATGACATTGGATATCGCCGGAGAGCCTATTATCGTTTCTCACGGCACCGATGGTGAACTGCGTGCTTTCTACAATATTTGCCCTCATCGCGGAATGAAAGTAGAAAACTCCGATAAAGGAAATAAAAAAATTTTACAATGCGGATATCATGGATGGACGTTCAAATTAGATGGAAGTGTATATAGAGCTCCTAATTTCAAAACGAGTGATTTGGGCATGCACAGCTGTATGAAATCCATAAGCTTAGAAGTTCAGAATGCTATGATTTTTGTCAATCTAGACAAAAATGCACCTTCCATGGCAGAAGCATATCAGGAATTTTTAAAGGAAATGAAAGAGTATCCCTTCTTTGATTCACTGAAACTAGTTAGGGAAACCCGCCGTGTAGTGAAGGCTAATTGGAAAGCTGTTGTTGACAATTACCTTGAATGTGATCATTGTTCCATTGCTCATCCTGGCTTTGCAAAATCTTTTGATTTATCAAACTTTTGCACAACGACACACGACAAATTCACCTATCAATATATGACCGTAAGCAAGAATGGTGAGGGTGACCAAGCGCGTTTTTATTGGGTTTGGCCAAATATGATGATTAACGTTTATCCAGGAGACGGGAATGTGAATACCATTCAAGTAATTCCTGTTGATGCTGAGACGTCGTTAGGTATTTATCGTGATTACTCCCTTGATGAAAAAACAACCAAAGAAAAAGAAGAATACTTTAAATTTGTTGATCAAGTACGGCAGGAAGATTTTGAACTGGTGGAAAAATTGCAAAAAGGATTAAGTTCCGAGGCATTTACAAATGGCATCTTTTCTCCAACTGAACATGCTGCAGTTTATTTTCATGAGCTCATTGAAAATAACCTTCGGAACTAACTAGCTGTCAATAGGAATGCACTTAAGTAAGAAACGTTCATGGAGAATTGTAAGATTATTAGCACTTAAGCAACCAACCAGTGTGATTCGGGAGTTATACCGGATCATACTGGTTGCGTTGTTTTATTTGTGATGACTTTTTGGACGACCGATAAAGTTATGAGATTTGCGAACTTCCTTTTATTTATTCCGGGTGTGAGGATTTGTTCTTCCATTGTTGTTCTTCAGCGAGAAATTCCAAAAAAACATTCATGGCAGTAATCGGATGCTCGTTTACTCTTTTAAAGTAGTTATTTTTTCTGGCATCTGTTAAATAGCCGCTTTTATTGATTCTCTCCAACATATATTTTTGACTCATTTTCACTATTTCTCTTTGGTTGTGTTTGTTTTCTTTTAATAAGGCAAATCCTACAGCTCCCACCAATGCATAGATTCCAAGTGAGATTTTCGAGATGGGTAGAGATTCGTTCTTAAATAAAAGAAAAAAAAGATTAATGATGGAAAAGCCTATCATCACAGTCGAAAAAAAACCGTATTTCATATTTTTCTTCAACAAGGGGGACAATGTTGATTGAAGTTGTTCGAGTTCGGCTTGCATGAAGCCCGGTATATTATTTATTTTGATATTCATTGTTTCCTCCTTACTATTTTGCAAGAACCCAATAAGTATATGGCACTAAAAAAATGTACCTATTCAATGAAACAGGAAAAGGAACCTGATAATATATATCTTATCGTTTGGAAACGTGTTTGTCATTTAATATAACCCAAGGACTTTTTTAGGGAATAGTTAACGAAATTGACGTATGTGAGTGATGAATGGAATGCCAAATTATGTGTTGGAACTTCTCAGATAGACAGGTTCTTACAGTATGAGGAGGCCAAATGAAGATCATTTGCCTTAATTATACACAATGGTATAAATGATGAATGAGATATGGTAAAATGGTCCTTAAATGGAAGTTGTTTTTTTCGTTTTCTCATCATTAATAGTTATGGATGGCAGCCCTTCGCCTTTTTTTGTCATAAATACGTGACTATTGTGGTATTTTGTTCTTTTAAATCGAGTTTTGGAACAAATCAATATATAATTAGAAAGCGAGATATTAGATTCAAAGATTAAGGAGGGACACAGAATGATGGAATGGGCTCTGATCATTTTGTTTGCTGCAGCAGTATTACTGTTCATTTTATCGTTTATTAAAAAGGATTCTTTAAAAGTGGACAGTCAATTGGAACAGGTTGCCATCACTTTTGGAGATGAAATGAATGTATTACAGGAAAAGATCAGGAACATCGAGATAGATGCTGAAATTACGGTGCAAGAGGCAGGCATTCTAGCAATGTCTTCCGAAAAACGGATTTTATTGCGTGAAGTACTCGACCTACATAAGCGAGGCTATTCATTTGAAAGCATCGCACTGAAGACAAAACAGCCGGAAGATGAAATAGAACGCATGCTTACTCCTTACATACAAACGAAGAATGAAAGGAGAAATGTGGCCAATGACATCTAAATCAATGCGCAGCTTTGCCGGAGGCATCGTTGTTGCAGCAGGCTTATGCGGTTCAGTGTACTTCTTTGGTCCAGGTGAAGCGAACGGCACATCGGAGAAACTATCAGAAGATGAAATGAAAGAGTCTCTGGCTTCAGAAGGGTATGTCATACATTCGGAATCAGAATGGGAAGATCAAATTGCTGAAGCACAGTCGGTTAAAGATAAAGCGGATGCCGAAAAAGAAAAGGTAAAAGAACCAACAGAAAAAATCATATACCGAACAGTTCTTACTGTGTCTAAAGGCTCGACAAGCATCGATGTGGGTAAAACCCTACAAAAGGCAAAAGTCATTAAAAATGCCAATGATTTTTCTGACGCGGTTGAAAAGAAAGGCAAGGCCAACGGATTACGGCCTGGAACGTATGTGGTAGATAGTGCGATGACGACGGAAAAAATAATTTCCATCATATTTAAATGAACATAAAAACGACCATCGATAAGATGGTCGTTTCTGTTTGTCGACAAAAGGTTAGGAATGGTCATATCCCGCACCCTTTTCGTTTTATATGGAATGAAACCTCTTTAGATTGAATAAATTTGCGACATTCCTGCCGAATAACTGTCTTAGCCGATACCCCGGAGACGTTTGCGTCGAGGAGGCTCGGCAGACAGTCGGCGGATAGGGAGCGGATTTCTGAAACTGGAACGATTTTTCATGTTTCCTTTAACTTAATCTTTGTCCTCACTCCGGCCCACACCGCAATGATAAGTCCTCCAATAGTATCCGCGATTAAATCTATCATTGTATCTTTATTCCCTCCGCCCTGCAGTGTCATTCCGAACAATTGATCAGAACTGAATTCGTAGATCTCCCATATGACACCACCAAGTGCTGAGAAAGAGAGGGTAAACAAAAAGACAAACAAAGGGGAGATCTCTTTGCCTGCATTTCTGTATACCAATCGTTCATATAAGGCAATTCCCGTAAAAGCAAGAAGGGAACCGCTTAGTAAATGTAATAATGTGTCCCACCACCCCAGTCCATACCAACCTAAAATAGAACCTAAAAATTGTGAACCGAATAAGAAGATTAAATAGGAAATGATAATCGGCAGGTTGAATTGAAGCCTGGTAGATAGGGCCAGTAAAAGGGGAATTGCCCCACATACCACACCGCCTATCGAAACCAGTGATTTGAAAGTTTCATCGGCTGAATAGAAAAAAATAGATAAAGCTGCCATGAAAAGTACATATACTAAACTTAATGATATAACTAGCTTACGATTCATATGATTACCTCAACAAATCATCATAATTTTAATTTTTGTACACAAGAATAAATGGAAATAAGCAATCCGCCGGTAAGACCGAAAATTAGATCGTACATGGTATCTTTATTACCGCCACGCTGCATGGTATGAGTAAAAGTCTGATCACCTGCGAACTCATATATTTCCCAAAGAACAGAGGCAGTGACTGAAAGTGAGAGAACAAAAAGAAAAATGACCCATCTTGAAACATCTTTTCTCGCTTTTTGAGGGATGTATAGTTTATAAAGAGCAATCCCAACAAAACCTACGAAGATCCCTTTATAAAAGTGAAGGCCAGAGTCCCACCATTTATAATCAACATAAAAATTTGCGATAGATCCTAAAAATGTCGTACAGAAAACAAAAACATAATAACCGATTATGAGTGGAATGTTAAAGGGGTTATTTTTTACAAACAGTAATGAAATCGGCAAGGCACTTACCAATATTCCGCCTAGAGCTACCATCCATCGGGAAGAATCATCTTTAATGAGGTAAAAGATGAGTAAACCAGTCATGAATGCTATAAAAACCAGACTGAAAATAATGATTATTTTATGTTTCAATATACTCACCTCATTCGTAAATATTCATTACAATCATATCCAATTCTGCCAGATACAACTCGGCAAATTGGATTTTGGGTCCTTTTAATGATGTTATTTTTTAAATCCTCCAACTCACATCAGTGTTATCATTGTTGGCCACCATAATGCTTTTTAATGATATTTTTAAATTTAACCGTGATAAACAATAATAAAGGCATGACCAGACCAAAAATCGATGCATGGAATAACCATATATTTTTATTGAATTCCCCAGCTAATGGGACCGTTGGGAAAACAATCAATGAATAGAAAACCATTATCATCCCTAAAGCTGTAGTAAATGGACGATAATCCTTTATCTTGAATATGTTAGAAAAAACAACAACCGATACATAAAAATACATCACCGTCCTGGTATAGATTGTAAAGATCCAAATCATGGCAATAATGGCTTCAACCCTTTTTTCTTTCATTGACCTTTGAAGGGAAGATCATTAAAAACATAACAGGAGACAGCGTAAACACGCTGACGAAAAAAGTGTCCCCCGAATAACAGGTTTGGCTCGTATTCAAATACTGGCTGAATGTTTTGGATGTTTGCTTGAGGAATGATGGAAACCAAAAAAATAATCAGTAATATTGATACGGGTATGAAGAATATTTCCAACGTGCGTGTAAAAGTTTCGATACCAAGGCGAACTGTAAAGATCACTACTGTAACCAACAATATATTTAATGCAACAAGGGGGGATCCGGCATCCAAAAAGTTTCAATGAAATTCCCCACATAATAAGTAGTCTCGGCGGCAGTCGAAAAAGACCATAAGAAAAAGGCGAGATTGATCATCTTACCGACTAACTTACCGAAAACCTTTTCATTTATTTGATCTAAAGGGAGATCTGGGTATAAATTTCCAACCTTGATGTAAAACCAAACAAAAATGAATGCGATTCCTGTCCCAAGTAATGCAGCAATCCACGCATCCTGCTTAGCAAAACTAGTTAAAGGAGAAGGAGTATGCAAAATAACCGTTCCTACCGAATATAAAAGGATTAAAATCATCAATTGATGTGATGAAATTTTGAAACTATCAGGCATGATCATTCACCTTTTTGTTTGTTCCTTCCTACTTAATATTCCATATTTTTGGCTATTGTTTTTAAAGTTATTCACACAGAGATTAATTGCCTTTCTTCAACATTCCATCTCCGCTTCAGTATCCGTGCCCGATTTTCCTGGGATTCTCCTCAAAATTCCGATATTCCATTAGAACATTTCAATGGTAAGGTATAGAAATTTATCGCGAAATCATTTTAAAAGCAATGAATTGCCAATCATTCAGTATGCTAGATTTAAAAAATCGAAAATAAACAAGTATTTTAAAAGGTGCAGCCATGCCTAAATGCATTACGAATGTTGTTTTTTAACCTGCGCAATTCTCAAAACCGAGTCAAAATGTTCATGCATTGTATTGAAAAACACACAGGAAGATTTTTTTACTACACAATAAATGAGTGGTAATCAGTGATGGCCTTAGCGAGACGAGCAAAACGAAAGAAGAGTATTTTACTTGTCATGCTTTTTCTTAAACTTTCCACTGATGCTCTCCTTCGAGCTGGTACGATTCTTGCATATTATTTTTTGTGTATATCTCTTTTGTGTGTATATTTAATATTTACGAAGAAAGAAAAATGGTGGAAATTAGGTTAAACGCACAAAATTATTGAAAAACATTTATTTTGCCGTTAAGGGCAGCCGAAGCAATTAAACTTAAGAAGGTTAGGAGAATATTCGTATGAAAATACCAGTGGAAAATATTGTAGAGTTAACTGTAGAACATCAATTCTTGCAGGCTTATCCTGTATTAAGTCAATTACGAACTGATTTGAGTTTAGAGGAATATCTAGAATTATTAAATGATATGCGTGAGGAGGGTAAACAGTTATTTGCTTTATATCATGATACAAGCATCGTAGCTTTAGCAGGTATTAGTTGGCGTGAAGATTCATATAATGAACGTTATGTGTTTGTACAAGATTTGGTTACTGATGTAAATCATCGTCCTAGTGGCCTTGGATATAGACTGCTCAGTTATATACATAATTGGGCAAAAGATCATGGTGCTGAATATATTACATTGGAATCTTGAATTCGGTGCCTTGACACAATGGATTGTTCATTTCATATACAATTTTTTAGGAGGGGCTAGCACCTACTGGGTGCAGCCTTTTTTTGTGGCTATGCATTAGCGATGAAATTTCAAACGACTTCTAGAGGGAATTTTGGAAAAAAGGAGTGACCAGGTATTAAAAATCTATACACCTATTCAAAGGCAAGTTGCCTTGTCACCTAAAAATAAGATTATAGAAACTCTGTGAATCTCCGCAGAGTTCTTCTTCATGTTTGAATGTCCTTTAACCATCCAACTTTCTGCCACATCGTTCAACAAAAAAATAGAAGTTTTTGCTTATGAAAATGATAATAAAACAAAATTATGCGAATACTGGCGATTTATGCATTTACTCATAGAATTAATCCGACTTCTTCATTTTTAGGATTTCCACATTGTAATCAAAAAGCAGCGCCATTCCTGTCATTATTCCTCTCGACAAAACTAGTCTGAAAGGTTAATCCGAGGCACATTCTGCAACCTTTAATCAAATGATCGAACTTCACGAATCATCGTTTTTTTGTTGAAAAAAAGTGGGATTTTAAAAAAGATTATCATGTCTACAATGAGTTAGCTCTTTATTCATTGCAATTAATTTTACTTAGATGGATATAATTGCAGCCAAGGTGAAAACATAATTTTAACAGGCTATTGGTTATGAGGGGGTAAGCATTGAAATCTCGAGTTCCTATCCCATTGAGGAAGATAATTGAAAATAAACAAACAGTGAAAAATAAAAAACAACAAGAAGACCTAAATCAAAGCAAAAATCCAACTAAAAATCAAAACCAAAATCCAGTTCAAGCCGAATATCGAAGTGAAGACTCAAAAAAGCATGAAACAAAACTTATATCCTCTGATCTTCAATATAATTTAGACCATATCAAGAAAACGTTAGGAAATAGTTCAGACATAGTTATAAGGGATTTTCAAGCAGGTAAAATTGGGGAACTTAAGTTAGGCCTCGTTTACACAGATGGATTAACGGATTCGGTATCCGTCCAAGATTTCATCCTCGACACTTTGATGGTTGAAATTCGGGACTCGGATTTGGATGTAGCGGCCTTTAATCCCTCTGACTGTTTTGAAATGATAAAATCACATACTCTTCCTATAGGTGGAATAGGGGAAGTGACTGATTTCCAAAAACTTTTTAATCATGTTTTATCGGGGGACACGGTGTTATTGATGGACGGCTTCCCAAAAGGAATGGCACTCGGCTCAAGAGAATGGGTCGATCGCGGAGTTCAGGAACCTTCCTCACAAACAGTAGTAAGAGGCCCGAAGGATGGGTTCACTGAAACGCTGCGAACAAATACTGCTTTAATAAGACGGAGAATCAAAGATCCTTCCCTTTGGCTTGAAACAAAACAGATTGGTGAAAAAACGCAAACAGACGTTGCAATTATGTATCTGAAAGGTGTTGCCAATGATAAAACGGTTTCAGAATTGCAAAGCCGGTTAAATCGAATAAAAATAGATGCGATTCTTGAGAGTGGCTACATTGAAGAACTTATACAGGATGAAGTATATACCCCATTTCCAACCGTATATAATACGGAACGTCCTGATGCCGTAGCCGCTGCCCTGTTGGAAGGAAGGATTGCGATATTTGTTGACGGAACGCCGTTTGTCCTTATCGTTCCAGCACTGATGGTGCATTTTTTTCAGTCCAGTGAAGATTATTATCAACGGGCAGACATTGCCACATTAATTCGAATATTACGGTATTTATCCTTTTTCCTTGCGTTGCTTACACCTTCACTTTATGTAGCTGTCTCAACCTTTCATCAAGAAATGCTTCCTACTCCTTTACTCATAAGTCTAGCTTCACAACGTGAGGGTGTTCCTTTTCCAGCTTTTGTAGAGGCGATGATGATGGAGGTAGTGTTTGAAATCTTGCGTGAGGCAGGTGTGAGGATGCCCAGGGCTATCGGTTCATCCATTTCCATCGTAGGTGCATTAGTTATTGGGCAGGCTGCTGTTGAAGCAGGGTTCGTTTCAGCAACAATGGTTATCATCGTGTCCTTGACCGCCATCTGCAGTTTCGTGTTCCCAGCTAATAGCATGGCCATGGCTTTTCGGATGCTTCGGTTCTTGTTTATGATCCTGGCCGCTACATTTGGATTATACGGAATCATTTTGGGGCTGATCGTGATGGTCCTACATTTAAATAGCTTGCGATCTTTTGGTTTGCCATATCTAGCTCCAAATGCACCATTCATTTTACAAGATCAAAAAGACAATATCGTCCGATTGCCGCATTGGTCCTTATTAAAGCGGCCTCATTTGATCAGTAAAAATGATACAGAAAGAGGAGATACCAGTGCTCCGAAACCACCTGAATAACACCAAGATAAAATGATGAGATATGAGGGTCACGATGAAAAAAATGTTAATCGTATTTTTAATGGTACCAATGATTTGTTTATCCGGCTGTTGGAGCAGCATTGAATTGAATGAACTTGCCATCGTTACTGCCATGGGAATTGATAAAACAGAAGCTGGATATATGGTAACCGTCCAAGTTCTGAATCCGAGTGAGCTTGCAGGTGATGCTAGGTCTGGTCGTACGGAAGTTGTAACCTTCAGGAAGAGTGGAAAAACCATTTTTGAAGCCCTTAGAAGCCTATCAACTGATGTACCAAGGAGGTTATATGTAGCACATCTTCGTGAAGTTGTCTTTGGTGAGGAAATGGCCAGGGAAGGAATAGCAAAGCCTTTGGATTACCTTTCCCGGCTAAAGGAGTTGCGTTCAGATTTTTATATGACTGTTGCGAAGGGCTCAACTGCATATGATACGCTTAATGTGCAAACGGCCCTTGAGAAAATACCGGCCAATAAAGTCTTTGACTCCTTGGAAAATTCAGAGAGAAGATGGGCACCGACAAGGACGGTCACTTTGGATGAGTTGGTCAGCAGTATCGTCAGCAAAGGCAGGCAGGCCATGCTAACGGGGATTTACGTTTATGGTGATCCCGAATCAGGAAGCAATGTTACCAATGCACAAAATATCTCCCCAAAATCCGGCTTGCGATTGGATTATCTTGGAGTATTCAAGAAGGATAAACTTGTCGGCTGGTTAAACAGGAACGACAGTAAAGGTGTTAGTTATATTACAGATCATGTTAAGTCCACTGCGGTAAATATTCCATGTGAAGGTGAGCAAATTACGGTCAACACGACTAGTTCAAAAACGAAAATCAAAGGGAAAATGGTAAAAGGAAATCCGAAAATTGATATAAATGTCACGACAGAAGGGAGTATAGGTGAAGTAGAATGCACAATTGATTTAACTAAACCCGAAAAAATCGAAGAATTGAATGAAAGATACGCAAGAGATATTAAAGGGAAGATAGAAGGTTCGATAAAAACGCTTCAAGAGAAGTATCAAAGTGACATTTTCGGTTTTGGTGATGAAATCCATAGAACTGATTCTAAAGCATGGAAACGATTAGAAGGAAATTGGGACCAGGAATTCGCAAATTTGGACGTGAATGTAAACGTTAAAGCAAAGATTCGTAATCTAGGAACGATATCGGAATCCTTTCAAAAAGAAATCGAGGAGTAAAGAACAATGTGGGCAATCATTGGAACAGTGTGTACTGGAGCTATTATTTCATTTTTCGAAATACCACCTCTTATTAAGAAGAAATGCTGGAAGGAAATTGTCATTTTCATTTTCTTGCTTTTAGTTGGCATGACATTGAGTATTTTGATAATCCGGGATATTACCATTCCCACTCCTATTGACTGGATAACGAAAATATATAGTCCACTCTCTCATTTCATGGATCGTATTTTATCCTAGGGAGGTATCGACCATGCTCGAAAAAGGGAAAATCAGCTCTGGTGAATTTCTTATATTGGTCATTATATTCACTATAGGAGGAGCGATACTTACTTTACCTTCCGTTCTTGTCTCATTAGCAAAACAGGATGGCTGGATTACCTATATCATAGCCACTCTCATCGGTTTATGTTTTGTTTACTTATATACCCGGCTCGCCTGGCTTTACCCATCCATGACTTATATAGAAGTTAATGAAAAAATATTTGGCAAATGGATCGGGAAAATCTCGGCACTGCTTTTCCTGTTTTATATTTATTACCTTTCTTCTGCGTTACTAAGTGAAATTGGGAATTTCTTTTCGACACAGGTTCTGGGTGAGACACCTATGGAAATCATAATGATCATGTTTATATTAACAAGCTTATTTGGTGCACGGCTTGGACTGGAAGTCATCTCCCGGACAGCATTAATTTTTTTCCCTTGGCTTGTACTGCTGCTTTGCATATTATTCGTATTTCTTATCCCGGATATCAAATTCGAAAATATGCAACCTATATTTGAAGAAGGCATGAAACCAATCATGAAGGGATCATATCACTCTTTAGCACTGCCTTATGTTCAGCTTGTTTTCTTTTTAATGCTCACTCCATATGTAAAGGAAAAGGCTGAAATGAAGAAAAGCTTTTATTTAGGGACTTTATTAGGTGGCGGAGTTCTTTTCTTAGTGATCATTTTCTGTATCCTCGTATTGGATGCTTCTAATACAGCAAGATTAACCTATCCTTCTTATAAACTGGGGATGAGGATAAGCGTTGGTGATTTTTTTGAAAGGGTCGAGGTCATCGTGGCATTCATTTGGGTTTTTACAGAGTATTTTAAGTTGACCATTTGCTTTTATGGACTCGCCTTGGGACTAGCTCAATGGCTAGGATTAAAAAATTACAAAATCCTTCTTTTCCCATTAGCTTTTCTAATTCTCACTTTAACCATCTTTTCGCATCCCGATATCGTACATTATCAAAACTTTATGGCTACAGCGTGGACACCTTTATCCTTAACGATTTGTTTTATTCTTCCATTGTTATTATTAATCATTGGGAAAATTCGAAAAAGGTAAGGGCAGCTTGCATCCCATTAGATATTTTTAAGTGGATGTTCCATCTGGATGCGACTGACGGAAACAATCAAAACTAGGATGGGATTCGCTGCAGTTTGCGAATTTTACATGTTTTAGGACCGGGGTTATCCGTGATACACATGTCGCGGATCATTTTGCATGGGAAAATCGGGACATTTTTCAAATGGCAAATATTCATGATCTGAATAATGACGCAACGGAAATAGTATAGATAGATACTTTCAATTTTGAAAGTCTGCTGCTTCATGGTTAAAACTTGTACAGATGTAAAGGAGGAGGGAGGTTTGTCTTGGTAGAGAGCAGAACAAATGCCCGGTTTGATTCCATCCGAAAACTCTTGTACGGGAGTGGACATTACTGCAATGTTTAAAACATATGCTAGATCATTAAAAACCATAATACGACATCAAATTCCAACATATTTCTACTTTGCCATTTTGTATAATAAGATAGAAAAATATTTTAAGGGAGTGATTGTTGTATTATGAAAAACAGGAAACTTGTTTCAACTCTAGGAGTTGCCGTTTTATCGGCGGGTATTGCGGCACCAACATTTGCAGCTAATGAAACATCACCAGGAACCCCCATTCAACAAACTTATTCGGTTTCAGGTTTTACAGATCATGCTGAACTAGGGAAGAAGCTAGAACAAATTGCGAGTGATAGCAAAGGTAAAGTGAAAGTGGATGTAGCTGGATATTCCAATAGAAATAGAGAAATCTATAAAGCAACCGTGGGAACAGGTGACAAAGTCGTTTTAATTCAAAGTGAGATACATGGGAATGAGAAAACCGGTACGGATGCCATCTTGAATATTTTGAAGTTTTTGGGGACCAATTCTCCTGAAGCAGAGAAAATTCGTAAAGAAATTACCCTGGTGGCTTTGCCTAAAATGAATCCGGATGCTTCTGAATTGAACCGTCGGGGTAATGATATGACCTGGGCAGAGGTCGGGGAACAGTTTCCACAGTTAGCCGGAGCGAAACCATCCTGGAACTATTATACATACAAAAATGAATCATTCGATTATGAGTCCAAACCTGGCTTCGATGTCAATCGTGACTTTAATCCTGATTTAAATTATATTCCTCAAGCTAAAGACTTCCCTGGGAAATCATCCACCCCTGGTTGGTTCATAACACCTGAATCACAAGCATCACGTGATGTTTACAAGTCTCTGTTGAAGCAATATGGGAAGGTGGAGATTTTTGTCGACTTGCACCACCAAGCTCCCTATTATGAAATCGATGGAACGGATGATTTAGTCACATACTCGCTTTCCGCTCAATTTGTACCTGATCCAAGAACGCCTTCAGGACAAGAGTACGCCAAATATGCAAAAAACTATAACTATGATTTTTCCAGACAATTGAATGTAGCGGTATATAATGCGATGAAGGAACAAGGCAATTCTCCATATGGGAATATATCTTTATATCCGCAAAACCAAAACCTTCCTGGAACGGCTTTAGGAGCCTTTGCTTTAAACGGAAGTGGGACAGTACTCTTTGAAGTTAGAGGACAGACACAGTCTTTTGGCCAGAAGAAAAAAGGCATGCTTATTAAAGCAGTGGAAAGAGGGTTATATGGAATAATTGATGGAGTTACTGATGGCTCAGTATATAAAATCAATCCGGAACAATACGATTCAATTCCACTGACGGAGGGCAGGCAATAATAAAAGTTGATAGTTTTATCAACTTAGTAACCAGACGGGTACCCGCCTGGTTTTTCTTCAAGATCTGTTTCGGCAAATATGAAAAGTTTTTTGAATATCGAACTTTGGAGAAGTAATTCTTTTCTAGTTATATGGTTAGAAGAAAACTATTTTGAAACATAGTTATTTTTCACTATTAACACAAAGTGTTAAAAATGTCAGAATATTAGTAATAATCATTTTTCATGATTATTAAAGTTGATAAGGAGGGTTTTTATTGAATTTTAAAAAGAAAGTCCTATCAGTTTCATTATCCAGTTTAATGACGTTAAGTGCTGTAACAGCTGTTGCGCTGCCAGTCGGAGCGGTTGGAAATGGTCCCAGTGCTGGAAATGGGCAAGTGACAACTTCAAATCTTCATACATATGAAAGCCTGGTAAGCTATCTTAAAACGCAGGATGCTAAACAAGAAAGGCTGTCACTGGAAGTAATCGGCGAAACGGTAAAAGGGAGAGATATTTACCTAGCGAAATACATGTCAAATCCTAAGAATCCTACTATACTATTTTTAACTCAACAACACGGAAATGAACAACTGACTACTGAAGGTGCACTAGAGTTCATTAAACATTTAGGCACGAATAAGACTAAAGGTTTATTGGAAAATGTTAATATACTGGTCATTCCCATGTTAAATGCAGACGGGGCAATGGGAGATGTTAATTTCCCTCTAGATGACTATTTAGCAAAAGGTGATCGGCACCTAACACGGGCAAATGCAAATGGGATCGACTTAAACCGTGAGCATGATAAAAAAACTGATTCCATGCAAGTGGAGGTAAAGGCTTTACACGAAAATGTATTTGCGAAATACGATATAGATTACATGATAGATTTACATCATCAAGGGACGTTAAGCGAAACAGATGGTGAACTTGTTTCAGGTTCAATTCTTTATCCTACAAACGCTAACGTAAAGCCTGAAGTATTAGAAGCGTCAAAAAAACTGGGTGCTGTCGTATATAACTCGATTGAACCAACTGGCTGGGGTCATATTGGTAAGTATGGTGGCGGTTCTGGAGAAAACATAGGCCGTAATGGTGCAGCCGTTCGCTATGATATTGCTACACTGCTTTTTGAGATGCGGGGTATGTCCGACCACAATATCGAGTCAGTGGCACTTGGACAAAAAAGTAATGGCTATCTAATAAAGCAAACAATAACCACTTTGGATGCCGCCGTCAGAGCCGTTGCCGATGATTCAATTGAAACTGTCGATGCTAGCTTTTGGGACACTTTGCCAACACAATCAAATCGTCCTGGGGCAGAATCAGACGAATAAAATGATAACACATCCCATTCTTTCAGATGGGATGTGTTTTTTTATTTTCCCACACCGATAGCTCGAACTTGTTCATCAGTTTATATGAAATGATTAATAGAGGAAATGAAACAAGATTAAAGATGATATAGAAAAAAGGCATCTGCTTTTATTTAAAGCAGGTGCCTTTTGAACGATAACATCTTGACCTGAAAGACCCTTCTTTACTAAATACCGCTTGTTTTATAAACTTTTTTCGGCTGAATTCTCTTTTTTTTGTTCTTCTTTAAGCTGTAAGGCTACTAAACTGGCAAAGTCATGAATGATGGTGGCTGCCAATAGTGATGTAATTTGCGTTGGATCGTACGGCGGGAGGACTTCCACCAGATCGAACCCAATAAAGTTGAATCCTTGCAGAGAGCGTATCATCTCTAGGGTTTCAAAGCTATTTAGACCGCCGACCTCCAAGGTGCCTGTTCCAGGAGCACATGATGGATCTACAAAATCAATATCAAAGGTCAAGAAACATGGTGTATCCCCAATGGTTTTCTTGACTTCCTTCACGACATCTTCGATTCCTCTTTTCTTCAGCTCAGGCGTAGTTATCACGTTGTAACCTAGATCTGTACTTGAATCTATATCGCCTGGATGATTGAGCGTACCTCTGATGCCAATCTGGAAAACTTTATCCGTTTGGAGCAAGCCTTCCTCAAATGCACGGATAAACGGGGAACCATGCCAGTATTTTTCATCATAATAAGTATCCCAGGTATCTGTATGTGAATCAAAATGAAGAAGTGCAACAGGGCCGTGTATTTTTGCGGCAGCTCTTAGATTAGCCAATGTTACTGAATGATCTCCTCCGATGCCTATTGGGATGATACCGTTTTTCATCAAGTCTGCCATGGCCTTTTCAATTAACTCATAGCTTCGATGTATATTATGGGGAATCACCGAAACGTCCCCAATATCAATTGCATTACATTCGTCAAACGGAAATACCTTGTGAATCGGATGGTAAGGAAACAACGTCATGGATGCCTGGCGGACTGCTTGCGGAGCAAACCGGGCCCCTACCCTGAATGAAGCAGCTGTATCAAAAGGCATACCTACCACTGCCAATTTGGCATTCTCTCTTGTAGAAGGTAAGCGCATAAATGATCCGGTGGTACAAAACTCTGGTTTAACATCAGGGGATAAAGGATATTTCATTTTCTATTCCTCCATTTTCTTATAATAATAGTTTTGAAACTCATATAAATGAATTCCTATGGATGATTAATTATGCAATTATCATGCCAAGTTGCAGTAAGCGATTTGATGAGCATTTTTACTGCATATCATTTGCTTGGGTTATGCAAAGGCGAATAATTTATGGGAAATTGAATCGCCGATGCTCCTAGATTTCATTTCAATGAATCAGTCATGTGCCGTTAAGAATACAGGAATTAAGTAGTGTTTTTGGCTTTTTTCGTTTGTCGAGGAAACCGAAATCATGTGGCACAGAATTTGCATTAGTGTATACAGGTATAACTTTTAAAAGAGGGAGGCATGAAGAATTATCTAGTTAGGAAATTGAACCTACTGGTTTGAAAGCGGTTTCAAGGAGGAATGATAGGTGGAAAATGAGGTTACATTGAAAAGATCACTGAAATTATGGCAAATCGTTATGATGGGGTTAGCATATATGACCCCCATGGTCGTATTTGATACATTTGGAATTGTATCTGGGATTACGGGCGGCCATGTGCCAACTGCCTATATCTTTGCACTGGTGGGGATGCTTTTTACAGCAGCAAGCTATGGAAAACTTGTAAAGGTTTTTCCTGCTGCAGGTTCTGCCTACACTTATACGCAAAAGGCCATGAACCCGCATTTAGGATTCCTGGTGGGATGGTCTTCGTTGTTAGACTATTTGTTTTTACCTATGGTGAATGCATTGTTGACCAAAATTTATCTCACAGCATTATTTCCAGAAGTTCCTACATGGATTTGGGTAGTGTTGTTCGTGGCAATCGTCACCATTCTCAATCTCCGGAGCGTCAATGTACTTGCTAACTTCAATGCTTTTTTTGTTTTAATTCAGATTGCCATCATGGCAGTGTTCATCATTCTTGTCGTCAAAGGCTTAAATGATGGAGAAGGTACAGGAGAAGTGTTTACGATAATGCCTTTCGTAAATGAAGGAATGGACGTTTCGGCAATAATAACCGGGGCCACAATCCTTTGTTTTTCCTTTTTGGGCTTCGATGCGGTAACGACACTATCCGAAGAAACGCCGGATCCGAAAAAAACGATTCCAAAAGCGATATTTTTAACTGCACTTTGGGGTGGAATCATCTTCATTACCGCATCTTTCTTTATTCAGCTCTTTTTTCCGGATATATCCCGCTTTAAGGAACCGGATGCTGCATTACCGGAAATCGCCCTTTATGTAGGTGGTAAGTTATTTCAATCCATTTTTCTTTGTACGACTTTCGTCAATACGCTAGCCTCTGGACTAGCATCCCATGCCAGCGTTTCCCGTCTTTTGTATGTTATGGGACGTGATAAAGTGTTTCCGGAAAAATGGATTGGGTTTATTCACCCTAAATGGAAGACGCCAGCCATTAATGTACTCATAGTTGGAGTCATTTCTTTGTCGGCTTTATTCTTTGATTTAGTGACAGCGACGTCACTGATCAACTTTGGTGCATTAATGGCATTTACTTTTGTAAACCTGTCGGTAATCAGCCATTTTATCATTCGGGAAAAGAAACATCGAACGATAAAGGGGTGTATTCAATACTTAATAATGCCTTTAATTGGAGCTATAGCAATTGGAATTCTTTGGATTAACCTTGAGGCAAGTTCCCTAATAATGGGGACAAGTTGGTTCATTATTGGATTTTGTTATCTATTATATATCACAAAGGCATTCCGGAAGGCTCCGCCCCAATACCAAGTTGAAGAAATTCAGCTATGAGACTTTGAAAGTAAAAAACGATCCGATAAGGATGAGTCAGTTTGTAGCCAAAAAGGTTTTGGAATAGTTTCATTCCAAAACCTCTTTGGTTTTTTATTTGAATGAAGAATGAATAGAATAGTTGACAAAGGCCCCCCGGCCAATTCCGGTGGGCCTTCTTCTTTACATTCATTGCAGAGTAAGTAGGCGTCGCAGCAATCTACTATAAGTCCCCTCTCAATTCAGTGTGTAGACAAAAGGAGTTCTTTCTATATTTTAAAACAAAGTTGATTGGAGCGGGGGTACGAGGCACCTGCGGGAAAAGCGCGTGCCTGGAAAGGAAATCAACGTTCAAATTGTACAACCCCTTAAATGACTGTCGACAAACACGAATTTCATCTAGTTTGTCACCGGCTGATACATCGTAATAAGGATGCTTTTTTATGTATTCAATCATCACTGCTTACATATGCAAACCTGAATTGCTTATGAATTAATACATATATCCTGACGATTGTATGGTGATATTGATGATTGCAAATGGCGGTATTTGGCTTTCCACAGGATATCTTCAAAGCTGGCATGAAAGTTGCTTAAGTAAGTTATAAGAATAAAAGTGAGGTGCTAAAATGACAGGGAAAATGAAAGTAATTGAAAAACGTCAATTGGATAATCCACTGCAAGAGTTCCAGGATATCTTAAAAGAAGCGATTCATGTTTTGGGCTATCCAGATCAGGTTTTTGATTTTTTGAAATCGCCAATGCGTTTTCTGGAAGTCAGTATTCCTATTCAAATGGATAATGGGGAGACAAGGATGTTTCAAGGGTATCGGGCTCAACATAATGATGCAGCCGGGCCAACGAAAGGGGGGATTCGGTTTCACCCGGATGTCACTCCTGAAGAAGTTAAGGCATTGGCCGGATGGATGAGCTTGAAATGCGGAATAACCGATCTTCCATATGGAGGGGCAAAAGGTGGCATTGTATGTGATCCCAGACAGATGAGTTCATCTGAGCTAGAACGATTAAGCAGAGGGTATGTCAGGGCAGTAAGTCAAATAGTGGGCCCTACAAAAGATATTCCGGCACCTGATATGTATACGAATTCACAAATCATGGCCTGGATGCTGGATGAATACGATCACATCAGGGAATTCGATTCACCCGGATTCATTACAGGAAAGCCTCTGAGATTAGGAGGATCGAAGGGCAGGGAAAAGGCCACTTCCAAGGGAGTATTATATACACTTCAAATGATATGTGATTTAAAGGGGATTCCTATTGAATGCATGCGGGTAATCATTCAGGGATTCGGGAATGTTGGCAGTCATTTAGCGTTGTATTTACATGAAATGGGAGCTAAGGTTGTCGGAATTGCGGATGAGCTTGGAGGCTTATATGATCCGGATGGCTTGGATATTCCTTACCTTTTGGAGAACAGGGACTCTTTTGGGGTCGTTTCGACTTTATACAAAGATTCATTATCCAATCAAGAATTGTTGGAAAAAGAGTGTGATGTGCTGATTCCCGCAGCTATAAGCGGAGTGGTGAATAAAGATAATGCAAAACGATTAAAATGTGAAATCCTGATCGAAGCAGCAAATGGGCCGACAACAAAGGAAGCGATCAAGATTCTTGATGATAAAGGTATAGTGCTGGTCCCGGATATTTTGGCGAATTCAGGAGGGGTGATAGTCTCATATTTTGAATGGTGCCAGAACAACCAAGGTTATTACTGGACGGAAGAGCTTGTGGATGAACGATTGAAGGAAAAGATAACGGCCAGCTTTTTGAATGTCTACCATACTTCACAAAGATATTCCGTGAACATGAAAGTGGCAGCTTATATTGAAGGGATTCGCAAAATTGCAGAAGCATCCCAGCTTCGAGGTTGGGTCAGGTTCTGAGAGAATTAGGGCTTACAAGAAAGGAGGCAATCCGTTGAATTTTGATATTCTTTCCGAAAATAAAGAAAACCAGGCAATTCATCATTATTGTTTATTGTCACAAGATTATAGATATGATGTGACCATTGTATATTCGGCCCAGTTTTTCGGGAAAGCAATGGTGACTTCCATGCAAAGCGGAAGAATGATCCTGCTATGTGCCAATGATATTAATTTAGATCAGTACTGGGCCCCGACCCTTGGAATTGAACAAGAAGATATACATGAGTTCCAAAACTTTCTCAAGTTAGTCTTACAAACCCCATTTCATTTAGAAGAATATTGAAGGAAGGAATGATGTAAATGTACGTTGATGTGATTCTTAGCCCATGTGAAGGCAGGATTGAAAAAATTTCTATATGCGAAAATTCCAGATTTTACGAATGGGAACAATTATTTCAGATCAAGAAGGCAGATGGACGTGTGGAAATCATTGATATTGGTGTCAGCGGAAAAATAGAATCATTGGAGGTATTGGAGGGTGAACCAGTGGTGGCTGGCGAGGTACTTGCCTATTTCAAAGAAGATTTATTTGTGACTGGCAGCGATTAATATAAAAACGAAAAAGAAGATGAAATGATTCATCTTCTTTTTCGGCTTATCCGATCATCCTCTCCACTGTGGTCATGTTCCCCTATACCCCAATTTTGCAGAAACCCGATTGCCAGTTTCCATAACATTTTTAATGAGGAAATCAAGTCTTTCATCTGTCAGGTTAAAGCTGACAAAACCTATGCTCACAGCACCGTGAACTTCCCCAAAATGGTTCAGTATCGGCACGGCAACAGAACATGTTCCCTCTGTTCTTTCACTGTGGCTGATTCCATGTCCCTTCATTTTAGTCTCTTGCAATATATCCCAAAAAGCTGTTCTTTCTTGAATTGGCACAAGAGCATCCACGATTTTTTTGGCTTGATTATATGGCATATAAGCGAGCATCGCTTTATTGGCAGCCCCGATATGCATGGGTACTCGTGAGCCAAGCTGGTCATAAACCCGAATTTGGCTTTTTTCACTGTCGATTCGTTCGATAACGAGTGATTCCATTCCTATTGGCTGGCTAAGATAGACGCTTTCCTCGACTTTGTTCATCAGCCTTTCCAGTTCAGGCCTTATTTGGCTGATGTAATCCATTTTGTCATACATACGTAAACCATATTCGAGCCAAATATTCCCCAAACCATATTGTTTGGTTTGCCCGTCCTGTTGGATTAATCCATGCAAGGACATCGATTTTAACAAACGATGCATGGAGCTGACAGGAAGTTCACATTCTTGGGAAAGTTCCGTAATTGACAGCCAGTTTTCCGATGAATTGGAAACCAGCACCTTTATAACGTTCATGGCACGGTCGATCGATTGCATAAACAAACCACCTATCTTTCATAACAAGTTGAATGAAACTTTGAGTTATTTGAAAATTTAAAACATATTGACATTATACCAAAGTTGATTTTATAATAAAAGAAAAATTCCTATTAGCGGAAACGTTTTCCACTATGCGGAAAAGGAGGAGAGGCAGTGGTATATTGTTCGTCCATGTACAAACCATTGGAACGTGTCATTGTAAAACATCCGAGAGAAGCGTTTATTAGTCAAGAGCATTTAAGCCAAGCATGGCGGGACTTCAACTTTGCGGAAGAGCCGGATTTCAACGAAGCATTAAAAGAGTATGGTGACTTTATTTCAATTTTGGAGAAATATGTTCCAAACATCGATTATTTGCCAGCATCTTCGGTAGTCGGCATTGACTCCTTATATGCACATGACCCGGTCAAATTCACAAGTCAAGGAGCCATTATTTTAAAGTCCGGGAAAGAATTGAGGCAGCCAGAAGCTAATGTATACAAGGAATTTTGTAAGGAAAAGAACATCCCGGTAATTGGGTATTTAAAAGGTGATGCTGTCGCGGATGGCGGTGATATCGTTTGGCTTGATGATAAGACCCTGGTTGTCGGACATGGTTATCGTACAAATGCTGAAGCGATTCGGCAATTAAAAGAAATGACCGCTCATCTTGTCGATGAATTCATCGTAGTTCAGCTTCCGCATGATCAAGGAGAGGGAGAGTGTCTCCATCTCATGTCTTTCATCAGCATGGTCGACCAGGATTTAGCAGTGGTTCACTCCCGCCTTATGCCTGTCTTTTTTAGAAAACTGCTGGTAGAACGAGGCATACAGCTTATCGAAGTACCGGTTGATGAGTACTTGACCTTGGGATGTAATGTTCTTGCCATTGCTCCGCGGGTTTGCGTGATATCTTCTGGTAACGCTTACACGAAGCAAAAGCTTATAGATGCGGGAGCAACGGTTTATGAATACAAAGGAACCGAGATCAGTTTCAAAGGCACTGGCGGTCCAACTTGTTTAACCTGCCCGGTGGTGCGTACAAATATTAATGAAGGGGGATTGGGATGAGTCAATTACTATGGGGTACTCCAGAAACTCTCCGTGCTTTGTTATGTGAACTTGTTAGCTGGGATAGCCGTACTTTTACACAAGGGGAACGAACGTTTCCGTATAAGGTGCAAGAGAAATTGAGGGAACTTGATTATTTTAAAAGGAATCCGGCGCACTTATCGCTTCACGAGGCTGATTCAGGGAGGAACTTTGTCAATGCTTTTTATAAACATCCAGATGCAATGGAAACTGTTGTATTAATTAGCCATTTTGATACGGTTCATACAGAAGAATACGGTGATCTTGAGACTCTTGCATTTCAACCAGAGGAGCTCACGAAAAAACTTCATGACAGGAAAGTTGAACTGCCGGAAGAAGCGCGCATTGATCTTGAATCAGGAAAGTACTTGTTTGGCAGGGGAACGATGGATATGAAAATGGGGCTTGCCCTTCATATGGCTATCATCGAAAAGGCAAGCATCGAAAAATGGCCGATCAATCTCCTGCTGTTAACGGTTCCTGATGAGGAAGTGAATTCTGCGGGAATGAGGGCTGCAGTTAAAGAACTTGTGACTTTACGTGATAAATATGGCCTTTCCTATAAAATGTTTTTTAATAGTGAACCGTCCTTTTCACAGAAACCGGGCGATAATAGACATTATATTTATTCAGGAACTTTGGGTAAAATCATGCCCGCGGCGCTTTTTTATGGGAAAGAAACTCATGTAGGTGAGCCATTAAAGGGCATGACGGCTAACTATATAGCCTCGTTCCTCACGCAGCTCATGGAGTGGAACACTCTTTTTCTGGAAAGTGATCTTGGTGAGGAAACACCTTTACCGGTATCGCTTCAGCAAAAAGATCTAAAATTACAATATTCAACACAGACACCATATCGGGCAGCCGCGCTTTATAATGTGTTCATTATGAAAAGGACAGCTGCAGAAATAATGGACCTTTTCGAACAGGTTGCTTACGAAGCAGCGATGAAATGCAATGAATCTTATAAAGAGCTTTGCCTGCGTGAACAAATTGAAGGTGTAGGTGAAGTACAAGTATTGCGCTACGAAAAGTTACTTTCATATGCCGAGGGCAAATTTGGCGGTAGTTTTGTTGAGCAAATAAAGAGTGAAGTAAATGGGAACATGGATTTGGATGAACGGGATAAATCAGTGCGGATCGCTGAAAAATTGATGATACAATGTCAGGAGCTTTCACCCGCCATTGTATTGATGTTCGCACCCCCATATTATCCAGCCGTCAATACGTCCGATGATCCGCTTATCATGGAATCTGTAAAATTAATGAAGGAAACTGCCAGAATGCTTGGTGAAGAAGTCAGCCAAATTCATTATTTTAATGGCCTTTGCGATTTAAGCTATGTTCAATATAGTGATGAGTCTGATGGCTGGACAGCATTTGAAAAAAATACACCGGTCTGGGGCGATACTTACAGCATTCCTTTTGCTGATATGCAAAAACTTCAGGCACCCGTCCTTAATGTGGGGCCGTTCGGCAAGGATGCCCACCAGCGTACTGAGCGCCTTCACATCGATAGCGCCTTCGTCCATACACCCGTCATGCTGGAGAAGTTAATAAAGAGTATGTTTAAGTGCTTGGTTGAGAAGTGATGGTCCGACAGGAGAACGGGATTAAAAGTATAGAACTTTAACTGGGGGTATTTATATGAATGACCTGCCTAATGGCCAAATCACTTCCGAGCCGCATACTCAGAATAATAAGCCGCTTAACCAATTGACGGAGTTACGGGAAAAAGGGATTAATCCTTTTGTATTAATGTTTATTGTAATTGTAGTAGTGACGGTATTAACCTATATCTTACCTGCAGGCCAATATGAAAGAATTGAAAAGGATGGCCGCAGTGTAGTCGATCCCACTTCTTTTGAATTCATTGAATCAACACCAGTGGGATTATTGGAAATGTTCAGCAGCATTCACGCCGGGATGATTGAAGGAGCTTCGATTATCTTGTTCGTCTTTTTGTTTGGCGGAGCACTGGGAATCATGCAAGCAACAGGAGCACTGGATTCTTTCATTAAGTTTGTGGCTGTCCGATTCGGAACAAAAGAGAAATTGCTTATTCCGTTGATGGTATTAATCTTCGCATCATTAGGGACACTGATCGGCTCTGCTGAAGATGCATTAGTTTATATAGCAATCATTGTGCCGATGACGATTGCATTAGGCTTTGATGCCCTTACAGGTTTTGCGATCGTCATCCTCGGAACATTGGCGACTGGATTCATTTCGGGCATTACGAACCCTTTTAATGTAGGAGTTGCCCAAAGCATTGCAGAACTGCCCATGTATTCGGGAATGGGATTGCGAATCGGTCTTCTTGCAGTGTTTTATGTCGTTACAGTATTGTACATCTACTTCCATGCAATGAAGGTTAAAAGAAACCCTGAACTGGGGGAGTACGGGAAATTCAGGCGTGAAGAGCATGCACATCTTGATAAAAACTTTAAGATGAGTAAAAGACATAGCGCTGCATTAATTATTTTATTGGTGAATTTCATTCTATTAGTTTATGGAGTTATTAAATTAGGATGGTATATAAGTGAAATTGGCGGCTTGTTTTTATTAAGCGGGATCATAATGGGCCTAATTGGCGGCTTGACTCCATCCAAGATGGAAAATGGTTTTATTTCAGGAGCAGGCGACATGGTTTCGGGGGCATTGATAATCGGCGTTGCACAGACAATCTTGGTCATCATTACAAGTGGCGGATTGCTGGATACGATTCTATATTATGCTGCAGGACTGGTTGAGCAGCTTCCTCCCGCCATAAATGCAATCGGGATGTTCATTGTCCAATTATTCCTTAACTTCATTGTTCCATCCGGAAGTGGACAAGCAGCATTAACGATGCCGATTATGGCTCCATTGGCAGATTTAATGGGTGTGACAAGACAAACGGCAGTGTTAGCTTTCCAATTAGGGGATGGAATCTCGAATATGATATTTCCGACTTCTGGAGTGCTATTGGCTGGACTGGCAGTGGCAGGCATATCATTTACGAAATGGGTAAAATGGGTGTTTCCGTATCTTTTGATTCAGGTTGCGGTAGCGATCATCTTTTTGATCATTGCTCAAAGCATACAGTATGGCCCTTTTTAAAGAGCGGAAAAGTCTGAATATTGGCACTAAGTGATCAAGGAGGCATTTTATGATGAAGACAATACAGGAGACGGTTGTGGATGAAGTGATTTCATGGAGGCGTCATTTCCACGAAAATCCGGAGCTCTCATATCAGGAGTACCAGACTTCTGAATTCATCTATAGGAAATTAAAAACCTTTACAGGATTAGAAGTGACGAGACCAACCGAAACGAGCGTTTTAGCTGTTCTCAAAGGATCTAAAAAATCCGCCCGAAAAGCGAATACCATCACTTTTCGTGCAGATATCGATGCACTCCCGATTCAAGAAGAAGCAGAAATTGATTATAAATCAAAAAATCCTGGGGTCATGCATGCATGCGGTCATGATGCTCATGCTGCGATGTTATTAGGCGCTGCTAAAGTCCTCGCCGGGAAAAAAGATACGATTGATGGAGAAATCAGGTTCATTTTCCAACACGCCGAGGAAGTTCTTCCAGGGGGAGCCCAGGAATTGGTGAAAAAAGGGGTCATGGAAGGGGTGGATTATGCATTTGCACTGCATGTTACGCCATATGAACGTACAGGGACGATTTGTTTAAGGAAAGGGGTATTCTGTGCAGCAGCCGATGATTTTGAAATTAAAATCATTGGTCAGGGCGGACATGCATCGACTCCGGAATTAACGGTAGATCCTCTGATCATTGGTGCAGAAATTACGACGAATATTCAACATATCGTTTCCAGAAAAATTTCTGCGCTTAGGACACCTGTCATTTCAGTCACTCAGTTTCATTCAGGCAGTGCGCTCAATGTCATTCCTGAATATGCGGAAATAGGTGGTACCATTCGTTCCTTAGACCCTGATAGCCGAGTGAAGGCAAGGGAATATCTAGAGCAAATCGTCAAGGGAATTTCAGAAACGCATGGGGCGGTATGTGAAATTACTTGGTATTTAGGGTATCCGGCCGTGGTGAATGATAAAGCAGCTGCCGATATTTCAAGAACGGTCATGGAAGGTATTTTTGAAGGAGATCATATCATCCAGGTTGATGATCCGATGTTCGGAACAGAAGATTTTTCGGCATTTTCAGAAATCGTACCCTCTTCCATGCAATTTCTAGGCGTTCATAATGATGCGTTTGGAAAAGCTTACCCTTTACACCATCCTAAATTTAAAATCGATGAGAACGCTTTAGGGTATGGAGTAAGATATTTTGTAGGAATAGCGGATACATTATGCGGTCATCAAAATAATTGAGAAAACATTGGGCAGGAAAAGACACCCGTTATAGTTTAAAAGAAGCTTACGGTTGTCTTTTCTCCCTATCATGGCTGTTTTTCCATGATTTCCGCTTCTGGATTAGTTAAGTGCAGCAGTGATGAAAAGAAAATTCATTAAAAAAACGACTGGTTTTAAAAGGCTGATATCCTGAATTTTTTAAAAATAATCTACCCATTTAGGAGGAATATATATGTTTAAACATGCGATTGTAAGAAAGATTGGAAAAAGTTTTGTAAATGGCTTAACAACATCGGATTTAGGAAACCCGGATTATGAAAAAGCACTTGTACAGCACGAGGCTTATGTAGAAGCATTAAAACGCTGCGGTGTAAAAGTGACCGTTCTCGAATCGGATGAGAGATACCCTGATTCCACGTTTGTTGAAGATACAGCCGTGTTGACACCAAAATGTGCCCTTGTAACCAATCCTGGTGCAGAAAGCCGGAACGGTGAGATTAATGAAATGAAAGAAGTTTTAAAGGACTTTTATGACACAATCGAATATATTCAATCTCCAGGTATGTTAGACGGCGGAGATGTAATGCAAGTTGAAGATCACTTCTATGTTGGCCTTTCAACTAGAACAAATGAAGCAGGTGCTATTCAGTTCAAAGATATAATGGCTAAGTATGGTTTTGATACGACCATCATTCCCCTAAAGAAGTTCTTTCATTTAAAAACGGGTGTCAATTACCTGGGGGACAATAATTTATTAGTGGCCGGGGAATTCATTGATCACGAAGCTTTTTCTGGCTTCAATCAAATTATCGTAAAACAGGAAGAAGAATATTCGGGTAACTGCGTAAGAATGAACGACTGCGTGATCGTCCCAAAAGGGTTTGAAGGTACAAAGAAAAAAATTGAAGAGTTGGGATACACAGTGATCGAAGTGGAGATGACTGAATTTCAAAAACAAGATGGCGGACTTAGTTGTCTCTCTTTAAGGTTCTAAGATCGTTTAGGGGAAGGCATAGGCTAATAGATAAGATAAGGAAGTGATCATATGGGGTATGGACTGGAGAATAATGATCAGCTGCAACGCTCAATGAAAAGACGCCATTTATTTATGCTTTCACTTGGCGGCGTAATTGGTACAGGCCTTTTTTTAAATGCAGGCTATACAATTAATCAAGCGGGGGCAGGAGGCGCCCTGGTCGGTTACCTAGCCGGCGGTCTAATTTTGTATATGGTAATGGTCTGCCTTGGCGAGCTAGCCGTTCATATGCCTGTTACTGGTTCATTCCAGAAATATGCTGCTGAATTTATTGGGCCTTCCGCTGGTTTCTCTCTAGGATGGATGTATTTCGTAGGTTCAGCAGCAACTGCAGGAGTGGAGTTCACTGCTGCAGGAATTTTGATGAAACAATGGTTCCCCCATAGTCCTACCTGGATTTGGTGTGCTGTGTTCATAGTGCTTTTATTTACTTTGAATGCATTGACGACAAGAGGATTTGCAGAGGCGGAATATTGGTTCGCAGGAATAAAAATCGTTGCAGTGATTTTGTTTATCTTGATTGGAATCGCTGGCATCTTCGGTTTTGTCTCTTTATCTGATCGTCCAACCCCATTCTTCGAGAATTTGGCTCCTTCTGGTCTATTTCCAGCAGGGGGGATTACAATTATCTTTGTGACAATGATGAATGTAATATTTTCTTATCAAGGCTCAGAACTAATAGGAATAGCGGCAGGGGAAAGTGAAAAACCCGAAGAGAATATCCCTAAAGCCATTCGGAACGTGCTATTTAGAATCATTGTTTTCTACATTTCGTCGATTATCATCCTTTCCGCCATATTCCCTTCTTCGGAATTAGGCTTATTGGAAAGTCCTTTTGTAACTTTGATGAAGATAGCCGGGATTCCATATGCAGCAGGTATCATGAATTTCATTATTTTGACAGCCATTCTTTCTGTGGGGAATTCATGTCTTTATGCATCCACAAGGTTGCTTTGGTCTATGGCTCATGACGGAATGGCACCAAAGGTGTTTGGTCTATTATCCAAGAGGAAAGTGCCATTGAATGCCCTTCTTTTTACGATCTGTTTTTCGCTTCTATCGTTATTAACTAGCTTCATTGCGGCGGATACAGTGTTCGTGATGCTTATGTCCATAGCGGGTATTTCCGTCACGATTTCATGGATGGGAATTGCGTTATCGCAATATATGTTTAGAAGGAAGTTTATAAAAGCGGGTGGTAAAACGGAAGATTTACAATACATAGTACCCTTTTACCCATTTGTCCCGTTGTTTTGTTTAGGCTTTTGTTTGCTGATTCTAGTATTCCTTGCCTTTGATCCCACTCAACGAGTCGGACTGTTTTATGGGATAGGATTTTTGATAGCCTGTATATTATTCTATAAATTTAAATTGGCCAAGAAAGTGGAGTCAAAAAACACTGGTTTTGAAAATGAAAAAATATTGTAATAGAGTTGTACCAAAGGCTAACCAGTTTTTACTGGTTGGCCTTTTTAAATCTTATAATTGCGGTAACTTGGATGATTATTTACTGTATAGAAGGATGATACTGTCATTTTCATTAAAAAGAAGGAATACCTTACAAAATAGGAAGGGAAAATTAACAAGTCCGATTACAAAGTGACTAACGACATCACATAGAGCCTGTGGAAAATTAACTTTTTTACCGATAGAAAACAATACTATTATAATCGGGGGGAAGTAATGAAGATCAATCATATAAATTTAACAGTTAATGATGTTGAAGCATCACGGGAGTTTTTAGAAAGATACTTTGGATTGTCATGTGCAGGAAGCCGGGGAGATGGCTTTGCCGCAATGAGAGATGATGATGGATCCATATTGACACTAATGAAAGGAAGCGATGTCCAATACCCCAAGACTTTTCATGTTGGATTCATACAAGAAAATGAAGAGCAAGTTAACAGGATCAATCAACGCTTGAAGGATGATGGATTCATGGTGAAACCGCCAAAACACTTACACAGATATACGTTCTATGTGGAAGCGCCTGGAGGATTTAATGTAGAAGTACTGTGTTAAGAAGTACTTGAAGATAAATCGTAAAACGGTTATATGACAGGATAGTGGAAGAACAAGATATAATATAGCCTAAATAAGTGGGGTCAATATGCTAAAACCATTTGGATGAAAATTGGCTGGCGATCATGCCATTTTAATTCCTCCATAACGTTCATGGATGTATATGGAGGAAAATACCGAAAAAGCTGACTGCAAAAGCCTGTTTTAAGAGGGCTCCTGTCATCAGCTTTTCTTTTTTTGCTTTTGGTCCCCAAACGTTTTGATCCTGCATGACTGCATCCTAAAAATCAAACATGTATATTGAGTTGCTTACGGAGACGTTGCATTTCAGAATTGAAATAGGCTTTGCTGTAATCACATCCTACAATGGCGACAATATTGCCGTCATCATCAATAATAGGCGCAAAGCTTGTTTTCCACTCACCGTACCTGTCTTCATATATGGGAGTCACACCAGCTTTACCATTAAACGCCTGGTATGCGACATTAACCATTTCAGGGGGACCAATATATTCTTCCCCCGGTTCAATTACAAAGCCTTTATCTGCAACGAGGTGAATCAGACGTCCATCCTCCGTCATGATAAAGATGAAGACCCATTCAATTACGCCTTCCTTTTCTTGAATCATGGTAAGTTTTTGTTTTAATTTATGGGAGTAGGAGGTTTTCCGGTTCATATTTTTTTGTAGACTGATAACCTCTTCAGCTGGAATGATAGCTGCGGTTACAACGGCAATGGAACGAAGCCGTTGATTTATTTGTTCCTCTAAAATGGCCCGTTTATCCACTGGTGAAAAGCGTGCCTCTTCAATTTTATTACGTAATTTTTTATATTTCCTGCTCATCGTAGGCTGGCTTACTTCCAATACCTTCGCCGCTAGTTTTAATGATTTGTATTGTTCCATCGCCATATTGATAAGCTGTTCCTCCACAAGGTCGACTGCTTCCTGCATGGGCATCAGAAAATCGATAACAGGTATTGAAGTGGGTTTGGGCCCTTTAAAAGGAAGGACCTCTTTTACCAACGCAACATCCACTTCCGGCATTCCGCTAGTAATCACTAGCCTTTCAACTGTATTTTCAAGTTCGCGCACATTACCGGGCCATTGATAGATACATAGCAAGTCGATTGCATCAGGAGTGAAAGCCACATTTCGATTGTATAGTGTATTGTACTTTTGTAAAAAAAACTGAACCAGATGGGGGATTTCATCTACACGATTCCTAAGCGGCGGAAGGTGGATGGGTACGACATGAAGGCGATAATATAAGTCTTCTCGAAATTCACCTTTTTTCACCATTTTTTCGAGCGATTTATTTGTTGCTGCAATCACTTGAATATCAACAGGGTGTGATGTCGTACTTCCAATTGGTGTGACAACGCGTTCCTGAAGGACTCGAAGCAGTTTTACCTGTACGTTAAGCGGTAACTCGCCAACCTCATCCAAGAATAAGATCCCTTTATGGGCGAGTGTGAATTTCCCTTTGGCCCCGTCTTTCCTTGCGCTGGTAAAAGCTCCTTCCACGTAGCCAAAAAGTTCGCTTTCAATCAAGTTTTCCGGAATTGCACCGCAATTGACAGGTATAAACGGACCGTCGCTTCTGTTACTCATATTATGTATGGCCCTGGCGGCCATTTCCTTTCCTACACCGGATTCCCCCAATAAAAGGACTGTTGCGCTAACATCGGAAACCATTTGCATTTTATGCAGAACATCAAGCATCGGTTTACTGCGGATCACAAATGGAAAAGATGGCTTCTTCGATTCCAACAAAGGCCCCGATTGCCCCCTTGATGTATCTGGATAAGAGTCTTTAATTTCCTTGTAGGCCCAAACCCATGCCCCAGATTCAACCGGATATGCCGTCATCAGCATTACCGGACCCTGCCATGAGGATTGCATGAAAGATTTTTTTTCATTTTTGCCCATAATCTCTTCTGCCAAGCTAGTGGAAAATAAATCTTGTTCAACATCCTTGATGGATCTGCCGACATTAGCGGATTTGACTGTTTGGAATAGGGTATTCCCTGTTCCGGTCGAATTCAGTATGGTGCCATTTTTATCTGTCACGATAAGCTGATCGTAAATAGACAAGAGTGCAGAGGTGAAGTGATCCATTTATGTCTACCTGCCTTTCATAAACTATCTAATTTTATATTACAGAAATTTCACAATTGTTCAATAGTTTCAAAAATGAATATTCTTCCTATTGAAAACTCAGTAACCGTGGTGTTTCCTGATTGGCATGTTTATTGCAATAAAGTAAAGAGAAGGGACGAGAAAGCATGATGCAAAGGAGGGAGAAGCTATTTTGAATAATGAGAATCAGTTCCAACAGAATATCAATTCTGAAGATCCCTTTATTAAAAATCTCTATTCAGATTTGAATGAGCGGATCAATGCGTATGAGCAGGAAGATGCCGTGAAAATTGACAAAATGAAATGGAAGGATGCGACAGGTTCTATTTTTCTCATGATTTTAATCATCTTTTACCTGGTCTATACACTTGTCTAAAGTAGTTTCGTTTAGCTCACCCAAAACTATTACAGCCTTATTTCCAAGCGATACGATCATTATTTTATAGTTGGGAGAGAAGCGTGTGAGTAAAGAGAATTCCTCCATTTCAAAGGATGTGGCCTTCGGCTTTTTACCGGCAAGTAAAAATGACCGGATTTTTAATCTTAGGGATTTAATTTTAGTTCAGGTTGTTATTGGCCTCTCATCTTTTGGGCTGTTAACTGGCGGATACACAGGTACAATGCTTGATGCGAAGCAGTCACTTGCAGCGATTTTATTCGGTAACGCCTTCCCTATGCTGTTGATTGTTCCAATTACCCTTTATTTTGCGCGTTATGGCATAGATACTTTTGTAGGGTTTCGAAGTTCACTTGGGTATCTAGGATCCAATATCTTTTTCTTTGTTTTTCTTATTTTAACTCTCGGCTACATTTCCATTGCGCTTTTCATGTCCGGCCAGGCGTTAGCAGAGGCAGCTAATTGGATGGGGATGCCCGACATTTTCTCAAGCCAAGCAACTGGAGCGCCGTTTTTCTCGATTTTACTCTTCATCTGTGCATTTCTAGTAACGGTGAGGGGACCGATAGCGATTCAAAAATATACCGCAGTAGCCGTTCCGGTCTTTATGGTTCTCATGTTTGGCCTTCTCGCAATCGTCTTGTTTGGCCAGGGATTCACTAAAGTTGCACAAATACTTCCTTCCGAGCCGTTTGAAACGACTTCTCGTTCATTCGCGACAGCCCTGGAATTAAATATCGGTCTCGGCTTCTCATGGCTTCCATACCTTGGCCAATACAGCCGTTTATCTAAAACAGAAGGAGGAGCATTTAAAGCAGGATTCTACAGCTATGGAATCATCGTCTGTATCGCTGCTTTAGTTGGGGCCATTGCTGCATTGGTCGCTGGTTCACTTAACCCTTCTGACTGGATGTTTTCCATCGCAGGAAGTTGGGGCGGCTTCATTGGCTTGATTTTACTTTCGGTTGGGAATGTCGGTGCAGCCATTTTCCTTATGTACTCACAAGCTGTCAGCTTTAAAACTGTATTCCCGAAAAAGTCATGGATGATTGCGATGGGTACAACCGTACCGACTATATTCTTACTTCTAAGCTCGACATTCTACGATGCATTTGGTTCCTTCATCGCTGTCATTTCCTTTATTATGGCTGTTCTTGGCGGCATTGTCGTTGCAGATTACTTTTTTGTAAAGCGGCAGCGCATTTCAATAAGGGATTTGTATGACACACAAGGCTCTTATACCTATTGGAAAGGCCTTAACCCGTCGGCAGTTCTCACGGTGGTCATTGGAACGATTGTTTACTGGGCACTCTATAATCCATTGACTTTTGAAGCAAGTGACTTTTTCCTTCATACGGCTGCCGGAATTCCAACATACTTTGTTGCTTTAGTCACCTACTATGTTTCATCTAAATACATTTTCCGTTTTGAAGTGGACATGGAGCGTCCATCCGTTGAATTAAAGGAAGCTAAGTAGAAAAACGCAATTTAAAGAATCTAGGGAACGAGAGGAGATTGTTAAATGTTTACACAAAGTTTAGATTTCAAAACAACTGATTTAGACACATTCCCATTTCCATTCACTTCAGGTAACTATCGTTATTCGAATGATTTGAAAAGACTCTCAAACATTAACTGTATTGAAGTCACACCAGAATACAGACTCCAAGTGGAAACGAAGCGTCGTCTCCTTCAAGAACAGCCGCATATAAGGTTTCAATCTTTTTCACACACGATGGAAATGCAATGGGAAGTGTTGGAGATGCTCATCGATATGGCAACCGATCGCTATCCGGAGCATTTCGAGGTCATTAAAGATGGAGACAGCTGGACGTTCAAGAACCACATTTTCGGGGAATCAGATTCATTCGTGTATGGCGATGCCAGCACGCTTCCAAATGAGCCGCTTGATTATATAGGCCGCCATTTCCACAATGATTTTGTTTTAATGGTTCATCGTGATAGTAATTTCTATTTGGAAGTGGGACAAGTTTCATACGCCGCACTTTTCTCAGCTAACTGGAATAAAGGCATGTCCTTTGATGAGATCCATGCACCTGTTCCATTTGTATCGCGGAAAGGCGATGAACTGGCAGATCGTGTTCGTAAGTTTTTATTATCCATTGAGCCAGGAAAGCCATGGACACGCATCAACTGGAACCTGATGGCGAACCGTTGGGATGTCAATTATGAAACGATGGATGTCTGGGGACCGCAGCGTTCTGAGATCACACCGGAAAATGCAGGTGAACTGGTTCGTTTGCGTGTTGAAGAGCAAAAATTTTATAACATGCCACGAAGCAACGCCATTCTATTCGTATTGAATACGCAGTTCCTGCCACTGGAGGATTTGACATTGCGCCAGGATTGGTTTGATCTGACATATAGCGTACTGCAGGATATTCCGGAACCTATGGCTGAATACAAAGGAATTGCCCCGTTTCTTCCGCAATCGGTTGAATATTTGAGGCGTATTGATGAAAAACAAAAGTCGAATCTAAACAATGAGTAGGAGGATAGGGCCTTGTACAATAGTCCAGTATTGTTTGATAAATCAATTACGATCGTAAATCAATTTACTCCTCGGAATGAACGAAGAAAGTTTGTCGTCATTTCTGATCAAGCCGGATTTGAGAAGGCGAAAAGTTTCACTTCTGAGCTTTCAGGTACAGTGCCTTATGAATGTCTTTCCATAAACGGAATGGACGATAAAGAGGAGATTAAGAGATTCATCTTGTCACAAAAGATGGGCACACAATTTTATATTTCGGCTGCATGGAACAATGCCGTAATGATCTTCTCGCTCGGGGTGGAAGCCGGTCTTTCTGAAGCTGAGATCCAGACGGTGATTATCGGAGCTAAACGGCGGTACGTATATTGCATGAAATGTTTTGAAGTGTCGGAAGTCGCCGAAGAAGCAGAGAATGCAGAATGTGACCATTGCAAAGCAAGTCTTGAAATCGGACCATTTTATTCCATAGTACGGGAAGGTTATATTGGTTACCCATTCATCCCAATCGGAAAAGAAGAAGTAGGGAGCTGATCATCATGCGGGTAGTAGGAAATATTCAAATGAAAGTAAACAAGATCATTCAAGAAACTCCATTCGTAAAACAGTTCGAGTTGATACCAGTTGATGGAAACCCATTGCCTGCTTTTACAGGCGGTTCGCATTTGACCACATTCATGCCAGCCGGGGATACGATATTCGAGAGAGAATATTCCCTTATCAGCAACCCAAGGGACCGTAAAAAATATGCCATTTCCATTCGGCGTGATGAGGCGTCACGCGGCGGTTCCGCTTTCTGGCACGATCATGTACAGATAGATTCCAAGTTGGAAGTCAGTTTCCCTAAAAACAACTTCCCTCTTAGCTTTCGAGCAAAGCATCATGCTTTTTATGCAGCTGGGATCGGCATCACACCATTTCTGGCAATGATGGAAGACATGGCTGCCGAAGGCCAAACCTTCGAACTCCATTATGCAGCACGCACTCCGGAATTATGTGCTTTTTATGATCTGGTGAAAGCCAAATATCCTGATCAATGTACCTTTTATTTTTCACAGGCGGAAGACAAGCACAGAATGACGCCTGAGACGATGAAGGATCATCGCATTGGCACGCATGTATATTTTTGCGGACCAATCGAGATGGTTCAAGAGTATCGAAAAGCCGCCAGTTCCTATGGTTATCCGGAACATGCAATCCACTTCGAATTATTTGCGACACAAAATGATGGGCCGAAAGATCCTTTCATTGTCGACCTTACAGACAGCGATCGGTCCATCCACGTTCAGGAAGGCGAAACACTGCTTGATGCGCTTTTAAGGGAAGGAATTGATGCACCTTATTCTTGTAAAGTGGGCGGGTGCGGAAGTTGTGAGGTAGATGTGGCAGAAGGTGAAGTGGATCACCGGGATTTCTTCCTTAGCGAACAAAACCGCCAATCACGTAAGTCAATCCTGACATGCTGCTCACGTGCGAAGGACGACAGACTTGTTATAAAACTTTAACGATTCCGTTCAGGCTTATAATAAAAATAAAGAAAACCGGAGGCAAAAAACATGACAATTTTAGAAACGGCAGTTATAGAGCTTAAAAATTACATTGACGGTAATTGGCAATCCTCATCTTCAAATGAAGTAATCCCGGTAATCAATCCTGCAACACAGGAAGTCATTGCAAGGGCCCCGCGTGCCACCAAGGAAGATACAGAAAATGCAATCTCAGTTGCGAAAGCAGCTTTTGAAAGTGGAATCTGGTCAGGACTGACGGCGCAGGAGCGAGCTTCCTATCTATATAAAATCGCTGATAAAATTGATGAACGTGCGGAAGAGTTAACGATTCTCGAAACAATGGACAACGGGAAACTTAAAGCAGAGGCAGGCTTCGATATAGCCGATGCCGCCGCGTGTTTCCGTTACTACGCTGGCTTGATCCTTCATCCAGAAGGGGAAACTTATCAAGTTCCCGCTCCCGTGCAAGCGATGGTCGTTCGTGAGCCAGTAGGTGTAGCCGGCTTGATCGTTCCTTGGAATTTCCCTCTTCTAATGAGTGTCTGGAAAATCGCACCGGCCCTTGCGGCGGGTAACACCATTGTATATAAACCGGCTGAAGTGACACCTGTAACAGCGATGAAATTATTTGAAATCCTAGAGGAAGTCGGCATCCCTAAAGGTGTGGCTAATATGGTGATGGGCCGCGGCACTGTTGTCGGTCAAACCATTGCAGAAAGCAAGGACGTTGACATTGTTTCATTTACGGGAAGTACGGATGTTGGCCGCACCATCATGAAAGCGGCCGCGGGCAACTTAAAGAAAATTTCCCTTGAGCTTGGCGGTAAATCACCTAACATCGTTTTTGCTGATGCAGATTTGGAAACAGCCATCGATTACGGATTATTCGGCATCTTCTTCGGTGCCGGCCAAGTATGTTCATCAGGTAGCCGCATCCTGGTGGAAGAAAGCATTTATGATGAATATGTAAAACGCTATGTGGAACGCGCAAATAAAATCAAAGTTGGACCTGGCCTTGCAGAAGACAGCAACATGGGTGCAATTGTCAGCGAAGCGCAAATGAATAGCATTTTAAATTATATTGAAATCGGCAAACAGGAAGGTGCGACACTTGCAGCAGGCGGTTACCGTCTTGTTGATGATGGACTTGACAAAGGATACTTCATTGCACCGACTGTCTTTACCGATGTAACACCTGACATGCGAATCGTACAAGAGGAAATCTTCGGTCCAGTCGTTGTCATTCAAAAGTTTATAGATGAAGAAGAAGCTATTAAACTTGCAAATGATACAGACTACGGTCTTGCAGGCGGCGTCTTCACTAACGATGGCGCAAAAGGTTTGCGTGTGATCAAGAAAGTGCGGGCAGGGATTACATGGGTGAATGATTATCATCCAACATATGTCGAGGCGCCATGGGGCGGTTACAAACAGAGCGGGATAGGACGCAGTTTAGGAAAATACGGCTTGGATGAATACCAGGAAATTAAGCAAATCAACATTAATCTCGATGTAAAACCGGTAGGCTGGTTCCCAAATTAAGCATATGATTAGAGGTGAAGCAATCAACATTCTTTAATCAAACAAAAAAACCTAATCCAAATTCGGATTAGGTTTTTGGTTTGTAACAAAAGGGGTGCGGAAATAAAAAATTCCGAGCTCTTCTTAAATTTCCTTTGAAATTTTGGCCGAAAGTTAATCAATGGCAGCTTGGATATTACGAACCAAAGAGTTGTCTGGCATAGTTGGTCTATAGGAATATTTCAAGTTGATCTCGCTGAATAGAAATATGTTAAAAAAGCATCCTCATCATCTAAGTTTTTAATCCTTCTATTTTAAAAAGACTGTGGATGAATGAATTGTATCTAAATGGAGAGGAAAGTACGAGACTCCCGCGGAAAGCGTGTGCCTGGAGCGAAATCAACGTTCAAATTGTTCAAGCCTAAAAACTATAGGGAACCTATATTTTCATAGAGTTTGCCTGCAGTCTGAAATGTAATTCTAAATACGGATTAGGTTTTTTTACAGGGAAACTTTTTAATACAATCAAAAAATGGTACTTAAGCTTATCGATAATGTTGAGCATTCCAATAGAATTAGCTATTACTCAGTTTTTCTTCCTTTACAACAAAAGGGGAAGTTTTCCTTTGGTGAGTGAAAATGGATTTGAGCATAAAAAACACCATTGGTATGATTAAGGTGTCATTCCGGTGCATATTTATCGCTTTAATCAGAAACATAGATGGATTGATTTGTTTTACCGGTATAGCGTTTATACATAGTATCATAAAGAGGTCAGGTTAGGAGTGAATATTGATGACTAAGTTTTATTCGGATATGACAGTGGAGGAAGCAATATCATGTTTTCCCGCAGGAAGCACTGAAGTGGAAGTTTTGGATGATTCAGAAGATTTCATCGGATTTTTAACAATAGAGGCGTTATCTGCGGCAGTGCAGCAGAGTGATTTGACGAAACCTATTTCCCATTTCATTACTGTGAATGCACCGCTGCAAAATTTACGCAATTACTCAATACCATATGATCAATTTCAAGCATTCTTTGAGAGTGATTTATGCAGGGTTGTATTTAATGCCTTGTATGATGGCGTATATATCACGGATGGTGCTGGAACGACATTATTTATCAATCAAGCTTATCAGCGTATTACCGGAATAAGGGAAGAGGAAATTATCGGAAAACCGATGAGTTATTTAATTGAGCAGGGGATGATTTCCGTTTCTGCTTCATTGGACTCAATCCTGACGAAGAATCAAGTTACTTTGACACAAAGAATTCGTAATGGAAGAAAGATAATCGTATCGGCCACACCGATTCTATCGCCACAGAATGAAGTCATATTTGTCATAAATAGTGTAAGGGATATAACCGAATTAATTCGGATGAAGTACACGATCGACAGCCAAAAGCTATCTTTCCAACCCGTTTCCCAATTATTGCCTGGATCGGAACAGGTCAATTTACAAGAAATAATCATTGGGCCTTCTACAACTCCTTTATTTAAACTGGCAGATAAAGTAGCTAAAACGGATGCGAAGATCTTATTACAGGGGGAAACGGGAGTAGGGAAGAGTTTAATCGCCAAGTATATACATGCCAAAAGCTCCAGGAAGGAAAAAATCTTCCTTGAATTAAATTGCGGAGCCATCCCGGCGAACTTAGTGGAATCTGAACTTTTTGGATATGAACCAGGGGCATTTACCGGGTCCCTTAAGAATGGGAAAATGGGGATTTTCGAGAAAGTGAATGGCGGCACGTTATTTTTGGACGAAATTGGGGATTTACCTTTAGAGTTACAGGTAAAACTTTTGAAAGTGGTAGAAGAAAACAAGTTTATGAGAGTAGGTTCTACCGAAATGAAAGAAGTGGATGTCAGGTTAATTACAGCCACTCATCGGGATCTTGCCTCCCTTGTTCAAGAAGGGTCTTTCCGAGAAGATCTATATTACCGGCTTAATATAGTATCTTTTGAAGTTCCGCCCTTACGCCAGCGAAAGGAAGAAACGATCCCACTTTTAGAAATGTATTTGAAAAAATTCAATGAAAAATATAATGAAAAGAAAGAGATGACACCGGAATGCTATGAATGGCTGACGAACTATTCGTGGCCTGGTAATATACGTGAGCTTGCGAGTCTTGCAGAGCGACTGGTCGTCACGACTTATGATGATACGATTGACTTGCCTAATTTACCATCTTTCATCCAGCCGGTCTTATCAAAAAAACCTGCAACACATTCATTGAAGGATGCCGTTTCCGAGCTGGAGCGATCCCTGATTCTGAATGCGATGAAAAAATATGGAACTACAAGGGCTGCGGCCATCTCTTTGAATATCAGTCAAAGCGCTTTGGTGCAAAAAATGAAAAAATTTCACATTCGATTAGAAAACGAATCGAATTAGTTTTTTTGATTTGTTTTCTACTCATTGTTTCTATTGTTATCCAAGAAATAAAGGTTATCCCCCTTATAAATTAAGCGTTTTCACTTTGGCATGATTCCTGCATTAGTAAATACATGAAAGGGGAGATAAACATGAATATTTCTATTTTTTCAATGGCTAACAAATTGGTGACAGGATCAGATTCTTTACAGCAGCTGACTGATGAGGTTGTGCGATTAGGGATGAAGAATCCGTTGATAGTTACAGATAAAATTTTACTGAATGCGGGGGTAGTGAAAAAGGTTGAGGATTTACTTTCATCACCATACGGTATTTTCTCGGATGTGAATCCTGAACCGGAAATTGAAATCGTCGAGCTATGTGTACGGTCCATAACGGAGGGAAATCATGATGGACTGATTGCGGTAGGCGGGGGAAGTGCGATGGATATTGCGAAAGCCTCTTCCGTCATGGCTACAAATTCAGGCAGCATCGAGACATACTTCGGTACGAATTTGATTGAAGTTCCTGGTCTGCCTTTAATAGCCATACCGACGACGGCCGGAACCGGGTCTGAAGTGACGAATATTTCGATTTTATCGGATAAAAAAGAACAGGTGAAGAAGGGAATTGTTAGTTCTTATCTTTTACCGGATGTAGCGATTGTATCGCCCGTGATGACGCTGACTTGCCCGCCAAGTGTGACGGCTGCGAGCGGAGTGGATGCACTCGTCCATGCAGTAGAGGCTTACATTTCCAAATTTGCTTCGCCTGTTACAGATGCTTTGGCAATTGGGGCCATGAAGTTGATCGCAAAAAATTTACCAAAGGCTTATGCTGCACCAGATAATCTGGAAGCACGGGAAGCCATGATCACGGGAAGCCTAATGGCAGGGTTAGCTTTTGGAAATGCGGGTGTTGGAGCTGTCCATGCATTAGCTTATCCGCTTGGAGGCCGCTTCCATTTATCACATGGAGTCAGCAATTCATTATTACTGCCATTTGTCATGAAGTGGAATAAAATTGCATGTTTGGAAAGGTTCCGTGACATTGCTGAAGCACTTGGAGAGAAAGTCAATCATTTAAATGATGATGAGGCAGCGGATAAAGCTATAGAAGCGATGACCAGAATCTGCCGTTACGTTGATATACCCGAGTCACTAAGTGAATTTGACATTCCTGAATCGGCATTAAGTGAAATGGCTGCCGAGGCCATCAAACAAGTCCGATTACTTCGCAATAATCCCCGTGCATTAAACGTTCGGGATATCGAAAAAATTTACCGTTCAGCCTATGGCTTTTAAGTGGAGGAAACAATATGAAATGGAAAAACCGTCGCTACGGAGATGAGACATCGTATATACCTGCGGGACCTTTTAAAATTAGACTTCCATTTGTCCATTATCGTTTTGAGTGGCCTGACTATGTTCAAGGGTTATTGATGTGTGCAGTTGACCTTGGAGCGATTACACTGCTTGCCGACCATCTGGGGATGCCTTTTGATGTAGCCCTGGCCGTCGTTGTCTTGAATGGATTATTGTATTTAGCACATCATTTACTCGGGGACCCGGTAATACCAGGTTGGATTACACCTGCGGTTCCGTTGCTTGTATTGTTCGTCGGGCAATTTCCGGAAGGACCTGATCGGGTCTATGCACTCGTTGCATTCCAATTAACATTGGGTATTTTATCGATAGTGCTTGGAATGACCGGACTTGCCAGTAAAGTCGTACGATTAGTGCCGAATGCAATTAAATCAGGCATCATTTTGGGGGCAGGAATTGGTGCCGTCGTATCCATTTTCGAAGTGGGTGGAAAGTTTGATTTATTTCCTTATACAATAAGCATTTGTATCGGATTTGCCTTTTACTTGCTTTTTTCGAAAAATTTCGGAAAGTTAAAAATGCGAAATAAAGTTTGGGTATTCATAGGCAATTTAGGGATATTGCCAGCCATCTTGCTTGCAGTCATTGTAGCCCCTATTTTTGGTGAAGCAAAATGGCCTGATATTCAATGGGGATTCAGCAGTCCGGACTTTACTACGCTTTGGTCGGATTATACTGTGTTCGGTTTAGGTTTCCCTGCCTTGACCTTCTTTTTAAGTGCGATTCCAGCTGTTTTTGCCACTTATTTAGTGGTATTCGGGGATGTTCTGAAAACAAAAGCGTTGCTTTCTGAATCCGATGAGGTCAGGGAGGATGAAAAAGTGGACTATAATCCAAACAGAGCTCATTTAATTTTTGGCGGCCGAAATGTGATCATGAGTTTTATCGGACCTGATATAACGATGTGCGGACCATTGTGGGCAGCCATGCAGGTCGTGGTTGTGGAACGGTTCAAAAATGGCAAGAAAGCGATGAATTCTTTCTTCGGCGGTGCTGGCTCGTTCCGTTGGGGGACGAATACAGGGTTATTCTTATTGCCGGTAGTCAGCTTGGTTGAACCGATTCTCGGTGTGGCCTTGGCCCTAACGCTTTTGGTTCAAGGGTATGTTAGCGTACGCGTCGGTGTGATGCAGGCGAAGAGCCAACGCGACCTCGGAATTGCAGGGGTCGTCGCTGCCATCCTTGTTATAAAAGGTGCTGGAATGGCGTTTGCAGCGGGAATTCTATTATGTGTCCTTCTTTATGGCAAGGACTTTTTCAAAGGTGAGAATGATAAGACTTTTACAGATCATGCAGAAGAAGAGGAGATTAAAGCAGGATGAAAAAAGTAGTGGAAAAATGGCCAATTTATATAAACGGCGAACCTGTTCATACAGAGCGTCATTTTGTAGTGGAAAATCCAGCAACATTGGAGCCTGTGGGGTATGTTCCGGACGCTAACGAAAAAGAGGCAAAGGCTGCTGTGGATGCTGCTCAAGCTGCTTTTCTGACTTGGTCGAAAACAAGTGCCTATCATAGGGCGGAATTACTTGAGAAGTGGTATACGATCATTGAGAACAGGCTGGATGAAATCGCAACGATCATGACACTGGAACAAGGAAAGCCATTGGCCGAAGCAAAAGGTGAAATGAAATATGCATCAAGTTTCGTGAAATGGTTTGCTGAAGAAGCAAAGCGTAACTATGGGGAAATCATTCCAGCCTCTGTTGCTTCAAAGCGTATTTTAGTGCAAAAGCAGGCAGTCGGTGTCGTTGCTGCCATTACCCCATGGAACTTTCCTGCTGCCATGATCACGAGGAAAGTGGCGCCAGCCCTTGCTGCAGGTTGTACCGTGGTCATCAAACCCGCGGAACAAACGCCTTTGACCGCTTTGCTATTAGTTGAAAGTGCCCAGGAAGCAGGCATTCCGGCCGGTGTGATAAATATTGTCACAACACAAAAACCGGGAGATGTGTCAGACGTGTGGATGAATGATTCACGAGTTAAAAAGATCACATTTACCGGCTCCACTCCTGTGGGGAAACATCTAATGAAAAAGGCGGCAGAAACAGTAAAGAAAGTCTCGCTTGAACTCGGTGGATTGGCTCCGTTCATCATTGCCGAGGATGCGAATATCGAAGAAGCAGTAAATGGTTTGATTCAATCTAAATTCAGGAATGCTGGACAAACATGTATATGTGCGAACCGAATATTCGTCCATGAGAACATTGAACAGCCGTTTTTACAAGCTTTTGAAGAGGCCGTTTTAACTTTGAAGGTTGGAAATGGAATGGAAGGAACCGACCTTGGTCCATTGATAGATGGGGCCGCAGTTAAAAAAGTCCAGCTTCAACTAGAGGATGCTGCAAGTAAAGGGGCCATCATCCATAAAACCTCAAAAGTTGATGAGAAACAAGGCTATTTTATCGCGCCAGCCATACTTTCCAATGTAACGGATGATATGCTGTGCATGCAGGAAGAAACGTTTGGGCCAATTGCGCCAGTCAGTACATTCAAAACCGATCAGGAAGCGATCGATCGGGCCAATAACACGAATTTTGGCCTGGCAGCTTATGTGTATACCGAGTCATTAAATAAGGCGGTTGCCTATTCGGATAATCTTGAATATGGGATTGTCGGTATTAATGACAGTGCCCCATCCACTGCACAAGCACCATTTGGAGGCATGAAGGAAAGTGGTTTAGGCAGGGAAGGGGGACACTACGGCATGGATGAATATTTAGAAGTGAAGTATGTCTCAATGCTGCTGGGCAAGTAAATAAATAGAATAGTATAGTTCGCCATTGTTTTCAGGCATTCAAAAAAGAGCAGGAGGCACATCAAATATCGATGTGCCTCCTGCTCTTTTACAATTGGCTTACAAATCCAGGATGGCAGACAGGTAAGTCGCCATTGTTCAAAAAAAAGAGGCGGAAATGCTCGAAGTAGCCGTAGGATTCCCTATATTGCTGATAGAACGAAAAATTATTCTGGATACCAATCGAACCCTTGGGGTTGTCAGATCTGTCTACTGTAAAGATCGATATACATGCAGGATTAATTTGGAGCTAAATCATCAGTAATGAAAAATAGAATCCCACTTTTACAAAAATAACTAATCTGGATAAGTAAACCCCCTGCCAATCTGGACAAGGGGGTTTTTTATTAGATTACCACTTTTCAAGTTTGAGAGTTTTCCAGCCCGAAAAGGGAGTGTACTTTGAAAAAGTATGGAATTACAATCCGGGAGATTAATATTTCGCTAAACTTTCTGTCAATCGGTTTTCTTTCCAAATGACTGTAATGCCCAGTCCAATGACGATAATGACAGCAGCAAAAAGATAAGGGTAATGGATGTTTACGTCAAACAGCAATCCTCCCATGGATGGCCCGGCGATATTTCCTAAGCTCGTATAGGTGGAGTTCATTCCAGCAACGAATCCTTGTTCTTTCCCGGCAGCTTTTGATAAAAATGTCGTCAATGCCGGACGAAGCAGGTCAAATGCAAGGAAGATGAAACAAGTTACCACTAGAACTGCCAAAAAGCTGGAAATCATAGTGGACGCCACCGCAAAAATGGCACCGACGATTAAACATAATTGGATAAGCTTCTTTTCGCCGAGGAAATCCACCAGTTTTCCAAACATAAATACTTGCACAACAACTCCGAAAATAGAGCTGATTGTAATGATGATTGCAATATCCTTCGGTGTGAAGCCGAATTTATGATCAGAAAATAGGCTAAACACAGTTTCATAGGCTGATAACCCAAAAGCGAGTACAAATACGATGATGAACGCGATAAAGTAAAGCGGATTGAGTGATCGTTTTAAATCGCCAATAAAGTTCGTTTGTTTTGTACTAGCAGAGACTTTCGCAAGCTGTTCCTTTGTAAGCGGCTCTTTTAAAATGAATATTGATGAAAAGCATGCTAAAAAAGCAATGGCCGCCGCTAGGAAGAAGGGCAATCGTATACCATATTCTGCAATGAAGCCACCGATACCGGGACCTATTATAAAACCTAAGCTAATGGCAGCTGAAATATAGCCCATTGCTTTTGGTCTTTCCTTGACGGATGTAATATCTGCAACATATGCAGTAACCCCTGGCATGATAAAGGCAGCACTGATTCCCCCTAGGATCCTGGATAAATAAAACACCGATACGTTTGTCCCTACACCGAAGATAAGTTCAGAAACACCAAAAAGGAATAAGCCGATGATGATGATTTTCTTTCTGCCGTAACGGTCAACCCAACGACCTGCGAATGGTGACATTACAAGCTGTGATACCGCAAATACGGCAACCAGATAGCCCATCGTACTTCCTGATAAATGCATGATATTCATAAATGACGGCATAACGGGGATGATGAGCCCTATTCCCAGAAAAGCAATGAATATATTGCTTAGCAGAATAATTAATACCGCCTTTTGTTCTTTAATTGGTTTATTCATGTGTTAACACCACTTTCTTTGTGAATCATTCTAGTGAAATACCTCTCCAAAACACTTTCCAAGAGGCTGCCAATTTATCCTTCAGCCGTTTCTCATCATTGCCGTATACAAGCTCAAGCAAAATGGAATCCACTACTCCCAAGAATGCATAGGTCGGCGTTATGGCTGCATCTTCGATGATTAATTTGGCATTGATCCAATCCTGGAATTTACATTCCAGAATTGCCTGGATTTTTTCCTCGATATCTATGACTTCCTGCCCGATTTCTTTTTCAAGATGCGCTGGCGGAAAAAAGGACATACGCAGCCAAAACTTTATATGTTCATTTTTTTGGAAAAGATCGATGACCAATTGCAGGAATCCATATAAATCTTTTTCAGGATTTTTTGAATCGACTTTACTGAAATATTGGAGTTTCGAAGATAGCTCCGTCTCTTTCGCATCACGTAAAACTTGCAGAAAGAGATCATCCTTGCCTTTAAAATGGGCGTAAATGGATTGCTTTTTCATGCCCACTTCTTCAGCTATTAGAGAAAGGGACGCCCCTTCATATCCATGAATCGTGAAAAATTTTAGAGCGGCTTCCTTAATTTCATTGCTTTTCAATAATATCACCTCATAATTTAACGAACGTTCGTCAGTTATAATAGCAAATTAAATAAATATATGCAAGCGAATATGTTTATACAATGGTATTTTGCATGATGGCATTGTAGAGAAATTCTTCAGGAATAGGTGGTTCTTCCAGTAAGGGATATTGCATTAAAACCAGCTATTCCTAGTTATATTGGCTATGCAATATATTTTTTCAATGGAGTATAAGTTGTATCGATAAGTTGCTAAGACTAATTTTTTTGAATGGATAAATTTTCCATATTAATGGGATTTATTAATTTCATCCAGTAAAACGAACCAAACATTGTTTATTGGGTAGTTTATGTGCTTTGAATAGAAAAAAATAAAATTTGATTATTGTGTATTGTCTGAATAATTTGTATAATCAACCTAACGAAATTAGTTAGGTAGGTGGTAATTTTATGACAAAAAATAAAATAAAAGAAGTTGCTTGCAAGCAATTAGCCGAAAAGGGATATGACCGAGCAACCCTTTCAAGCATTGCAAAGGAGGTAGGGATAAAAACACCGTCTATTTATGCTTTTTATAAAAACAAGGAAGATCTGTTTATGGCTGTCTATAATGATCTGTTACAGGAGCATTACCTTTATATCAAGGATTCCATCGAAAAAGTGGCAAATGAAAACGTTAAAGAAAAGCTCTATCAAATTTTAAAAGAGCTAAGTCATTATCACTTAAGTCAACCGTTAAAAACGCAATCCTATACGAGACTTGCGTTATCTCTACCTCCGACTTTAAACAATGAAGTGAAAGAAACCTTTAGTGAGAAAGAAGAGAAACTAAGTGAGATTCTTCGGGGTATTTTTTCTATAGGAATTGAGCAAGGGGATATAAAAGATCAACCGATTGATGATTTAGTGGCCTCCTTTCTTTGTCTGATGGACGGTGTCTTTTTAGAATTGATCTATTATCAAGAACTTAAATTCAAAAAACGCTTAGGGCAAATTTGGAGCATCTATTGGAATGGAATAAGGAAAGAGCATTAAGATCAAATGTTCACCACATAAGGGGGCTGATTTATGAAAGAGGAAAAGGTTATATCAGATTATGCACTCGAGGCAGTACCGAGAGAGTTAAGAAGATCATGGTTTTCGATGTTTTCTGTATTGGTAGCCGTAGGGGTTGATTTATCATCCGTTTTATTAGGTGCAGAATTAGCCAATGGGATGCCGGTGGATCAAGCAATTTTATCGGTATGTGTAGGTTCGTTCCTCCTGGCGATTTTGTGTACGATTTGTGCCATAGTCGGGTCCTCCACAAATCTTTCCACTTCCATGATTACAAAATATGTATTTGGGAAATACGGGGCCAAGCTATTTTCAATTGTTATAGGTATTTCTTTGCTCGGATGGTTTGGTGTACAGGTTGGCTTCTTTGCTAATAATGCCCATACAGTTTTACAAGATGCTTTTAACTTGACTATCAACGTGAAAATATTATCTCTCATTGGCGGTTTGCTCATGATGACCACCGCGATTTATGGTTACCGTGCCATTGAAAAATTAAGTGTGTGGTCTGTTCCTTTTTTATTAGGATTAATGTTAATCACCTTATTTTTAGCGTTAAAAGAGCATTCAATATCCTTAAGTATACCAAATGCAGGGGCCTTTACATTTGGAAGTGCCATTTCACTTGTTATTAGTATTTTTATTGTGGGGGCAACCATCTCACCAGATATTTCACGCTGGGCAAAAAGTAAGAAGGATGCCGTCATTGCAACGTTCTTCGGTATTTTTATTGGTAATTGCTTCATGATTATCGTTGCCATCTTAATGTCAAAGGCGATGGGAACTGATGATATGATGAAGATTTTCATTACTTTGGGATGGGCAATTCCTGGCGTTTTCGTATTGACACTAGCCCAATGGACAACGAATACAAGTAATTTATACTCCTCTTCGCTAGGACTCTCGTTAATTTTTACAAAAGTATCAAAAGAGTGGCTGACTGCCATTTTAGGGTTGATTGCTACAAGCTTGGCGGTCTTCGGGATTTATGATCATTTTATTTCCTTTTTAAATATTTTAGCCATTGTGATTGCACCAATTGGAGGGATTTATGTTTCTGAATATTTTCTAATCAAAACAGAATTTAAACGCTATAACGATCAATTAGAGGCAAAGTCAGTTGTACCTCGTTCCATCATCGCTTGGGCTTCCGGGATGGTAATTACCTATTTGACAACAGCTGCCCCTACGGGATTAGCTTTATTTTCACTTACAACCGTCTCATCTCTTGATGGCTTTATTTCAGGTTTTGTTGTTCAAACACTCGCGGGTAAATTTTTTAATAAAAAGAATTCTTTCCAGCAAAAAATAAATGAAAAACGAGGAGTTTAAGAAATGAGATATCTTAATGAAGAATCAATTGAAAAAATAGCTTTAGGTGCAGCTGTTTTAGGAACAGGCGGCGGCGGAGATCCTTATATTGGAAAGTTGATGGCGAAAGAAGCAATCCGCAAATATGGACCAGTCAGGTTAATATCACTTGAAGAACTGGAAAACGACCAATTAGTCGTACCTGTGTCAGGGATGGGTGCCCCCACTGTAACGATTGAGAAAATACCTGCTGAAAATGAAGTAACAGCCCCGTTGGAAGCGTTAGAAAAAGTGCTAGGAAGAAAAGTGGATGTGGTGATGCCCATCGAAATTGGCGGAATCAATTCATTATATCCAATCATTGCAGCTGCTAAAAAGGAACTGCCCATTCTCGATGCTGATTCGATGGGGCGCGCCTTTCCAGAAGCACAGATGGTCACTTTCCACCTGGATGGGTTTGAACCATCTCCTGTTACAATGGCTGACGAAAAAGGAAATACGGTGGTGATCTATCCTAAAGATGGGGTTTGGTCGGAAAGATTAGCCCGGGCCTTAACAATCGAAATGGGCGGAAGTGCCTCCGTTTGTGATTATAGTTTATTTGGGAGTGACATAAAAACTACTGTGATTCCTTATACCCTGACATTAGCAGAAAAGATTGGGGAATATTTGCTCGATAACAAAGGGAAAGAGCATCTCGGAATTCAAAAAATGTTAGAGGAATTAAAAGGATACCGATTATTTGAAGGCAAAATAGCCGATATTGAAAGGCATCTTAGTGGTGGCTTTACAAGAGGGAGTGCCAGATTTGAAGGGATACGGAATGATCAAGGAAGAGAATTTACCCTATTTTTCCAAAATGAACATCTAGTTGCGAAGGAAGGTGAGCAATTACTGTGCTCTACTCCGGATTTAATTGCGGTATTGGATGCAGAAACTGGTTTCCCCATTACTACAGAACGGATGAAATATGGAGCGCGTGTATTGGTTGTTGCATTTCCTTGTCATGAAAAATGGAGAACTCTAAAAGGAATAGAAACAGCAGGACCTCGTTATTTTGGCTATGATTTTGACTACAGGTCGGTGGAAGAGTTACAGAAGGAGGGAGAAAGATGTATCGATTAGGAGTAGACGTTGGAGGGACCAATACAGATGCCGCTTTACTGGATGCACACTTACAAGTTGTTTTTACGGTAAAGGTGCCCACTACAAAAGATGTGGAAAGCGGAATATATAAAGCAATCGCAAAATTGGTGCAAGAAAGCAAGATTGATAGAAGCAGCATCGGATATGCTATGCTTGGAACCACCCATTGCACGAACGCAATTGTCGAACGGAAGCGTTTAAATAAAGTGGGAGTCATTCGAATTGGAAAACCTGCGACAACTTCTATTCCCCCTTTTACTGATTGGCCGCAGGATCTAAGGGAAGAAATAGAAGTAGGCTCGAAGATAGTTTCGGGCGGATATGAATTCGATGGACGTATAATCAGTGAGTTAAATAGAGAAGAAGTGTCGCTGTTTTGCAGTCAGATAAAAGGAATTGCTGAAAGCGTCGCCATCTCGGGGGTTTTCGCACCAGTGAATAAGGAACAAGAACAAATTGTTGCCATGTGGGTAAGGGAGGAGCTTGGGAATATTCCGATTTCTCTTTCACATGAGATTGGCAGTATTGGCTTATTGGAACGCGAAAATGCGACGATTTTAAATGCAGCGTTAATGACAACAGGCCAAGCTGTAATTAATGGTTTTTCAAAGGCTTTGAAGGATATCGGCATTGAAGCGGAAATGTTCTATAGTCAAAACGATGGAACGCTCATGAATGAGGATTATGCCCTTCGTTATCCTATTCTTACAATGGGATGCGGCCCTACAAACTCCATTCGGGGGTCTGCTCATTTATCTGGAATTCTAGATGCAATTGTTTTGGATATTGGGGGAACAACGAGTGACATTGGTGTTTTATCGAAAGGATTTCCAAGGCAGTCGTCTTTAGCTGTTACTATCGGTGGTGTCAATACGAACTTTAGGATGCCTGATATCTTATCCATTGGGCTAGGCGGAGGTACTCGTATTCGTGAAACCAACGAAAATATTAAAGTTGGTCCGGATAGTGTTGGTTATGAAATAACAAAGAAGTCAATTATTTTCGGCGGAGAGGTACTTACAGCCTCCGATATTGTGACAAATTTAGGATATGCATTTAAAAATCGGACAGAAAAGGTAAAACATTTACCGAGAGCGTTTTGTAATAGAGTCCACGAAAAAATGATAGAGATGTTAGAAGTCGGAATTGATCAAATGAAAACAAGCTCAAAAAATGTACCGATTATTTTATCAGGTGGGGGGAGCATTATTGTTCCCGATTCTTTAAAGGGGGGCACAGAGGTAATCCGGCCTCAACATTATGATGCTGCGAATGCCATAGGTGCAGCACTTGGCCAAGTAAGTGGAGAAATAGAAAGAATTTATAGTTTAAAACAGATGAATAGGGGACAAGCCATTGAGGACGCAAGGAAACAAGCTACAAAAGAAGCGATTAAGGCCGGTGCAGATGAGGATACCATCTCCATTGTTTCAGTGGAGGATATTCCACTTGCCTACCTTCCGGGGAATGCGCTGTTCATACGGGTTAAGGCAGTGGGGGATTTGGGGAGTGTGCCGCTGCCACTGTCCTGATTAGGCATTTTTTTGGAAGAGTGTTTTTGATAGCCAATAGGTTTGCAAGTTGCCCGCTTTATAGTGAAGCGGGTCATTCTCGTTAAAACGGTTCAACAAAAAAACAGTTACTGGAAACATAACTCTGGGCAGTATAATTTTTAATTGAAAACGCCCGGATCATTATAGTTCAATAAAAAAGCTATCAAGGCTATTCACTAAAATTCCCGCATATAATTCTATATGGTTTATAAAGAGACAGGTGGGATGAAGTTGGATACGCATGACATCAGAAAAATGATTCATTATTATTACACAAAAGTACAAGAAACGAATCATCCTTATTATTGGTACTGTATGGCTGAGACTCAAAGTAGGGCCGGGTTAACAAGTGAAGCAATGCTAACGATTGATAACGCCTTGTCGTTTCCAAATCCTTATCCTTCAAAGCAGGAATTGCTAGACATGCGAATGAACCTCCAAACTGTTCTTTCAAGGGAAATGAACTCCAATAGAACAGTCATAGTGACCTCAAAGCAAGGCGATATTGATGGGGACGGGACAAGTGACAATATTTTTCTTACCGCAAACAAAACCCCTGATAGCCCCTTTTGGAGGAATGTAACTTTGGTTATCCAAAATGGGAGGACTAATCAATATGAACAAGTTCCCATGAAAAATAACGAAGGATATAATCCGACCCTTTTTCTGGGTGATTTTACAGGTAACAAAGTGGATGACATTTTAGTGGTTATTGATACTGGAGGAAGCGGTGGTTCCATTTATGCTTATGTTTTTTCATATCTTAATGGTCAACTCATGACCATTTTTAATTCAGACGCATTTAATGAAACTTATAAATACGATGTTCATTATGAAAACCAATACAAAGCAAAGGTGAACAGTTATTACCTTAAAGAAAGGTACATTCTTGACCTTTCTTATAAGGGAAAGGAATATTTATCTGAAATTTATAACAAGGATGGTGTATTGAAGTTCCCGATAGAAGGATGGGTCAATCCTTTATCTGGTTTATATCCAGTTGATTTCAATAGGGATGGCATATATGAGCTCGAAGCATATCAGAGGATCGCGGGGAGGTACAATGCCGATTCACTGGGATATGTACAGACTGTTTTGAAATGGAACGGGTTAGCGTTTGTTCCTGACAGGCAGAATGTGGCTATTTTTGGAGGGGAAATATAGGAAGGGAATCTTCATGAACAAGGCACGGGCGAAATCTACGTCCAGGAGAAACCGGTAAATATTCTTGGCAATTGTTCAGCTATTGTGTACATTTACGAAGATGGTTGAACCGGCTAAGCGGACGTGATGGTTTCTTCACTCCAAATTTTTCTAAATGGAATTAATGCTAGTAGGAATGTTGGGTTTAGTAAGCAATGCCTACTCGTGATTTTAAATAATCACTGCTTTTTATTTGGCTATATGCAAATTCTGCTGTATCCGGCACCGATATTTCAACCCCATTCTCCGGTAAAAAGTCAACTTCTACACGGTATGTACCAACAATTTCTCCATCCGGCAAATACGTAGGGCAGACAATAGTCCATTGTAGTGTCGATTGTTTAAGCATTTCGTAAACTTTATGATGTTCTATCGCTGCGCGGGTAGACCTACGCTTGGATTCACTTGACTGATAACGCAGAGTATTTGGGGTTGTTCTACTATGCAGGATACCTGCTGTTCCAATGGTTATCATTCGTTGGATACCTTCGATTTCCATTGCTTCGATAATTAGTGGCATACTTGCTGATAAAGTGGTTGTCCCATCAGTATTCAGAGCGCTAATAACCACATCAATCCCATGCATGGCACGTAGGATATCATCTTTATTTAAAACATTACCTTGAATAATGGTTAAATTGGCATCGTTCATTCCAATCTTCTCTGGAGTGCGAACTAAAACTGTAACATGATGCCTGTCTTGCAGACCATAAGCAACTAAATGCCTCCCAACTCGTCCAGTTGCACCCAAAATTAAAATGTTCATAGAAACGAACCTCCTTTTGCGAATACAATCATTCCACTAACATTATAGCGTCTTTTTGAATAAATGGGAGCTTTAGTGCATCATTATTCAGCGCCTGCCGGTGGTACCCCAAGAAAAAAATTGTTCGTTGATAAAAGGTAAATGGGCCTCTCAAATGCTCCTGAGAGGCCCGTTTGATGTATAGGATATATAAAACCGTTTTAAAACAGGACAATGGCGACAACATTTCCCCGTCTAATATTCCTGTCCTTCTTTCGATTTTAAAAAAGAATCCACTGATGCATCCAATAATTTTTCCCGATTAGGATCTTCATTGACATCAGAATCCACTTCCATTCCGTTGTTTAATTTACTAACCTGATTTATATGTTTAGCTGGATTATTGTTTTTATTTTTTTTGTTTAGCATATGAACTCCTTCTTTAACTGTCTTTTCCTTTAGTATGAACATTTGATGCAATATGAAATCCAATAATCAGTAAGATTATTTCAGTGTCAGTCCTGTTGTCTTGATGGAAGGTTGAATGGGTATTATTGACTGAATATTATAAATATTGTAATATTCAGTTTGTGGACGTGTTTTTGAAACTGTGTTTTATATTCAAAACTAAAAATGATTCTTCCATGAGTACAGAAAAATTTAGGAGGTTTTGTTATGAAGAAAAGAATAAGGAATACTTCTATTGGTTTTTTGTTGCTAGTTTCAATAATTCTATCATTATCATTATTTCTTCCTTCTTTTGGCCAAACAGCTGAACAGCAAACGGACTTCAAAGTAACTTTATTAGGAACAGGTTCACCTCTCTTAAGTACAACCCGCTCCGGTCCATCTACACTTGTAGAAGTTGGTGATGAAAAACTCCTCTTTGATGCTGGACGAGGTACTGCTTTACAATTATATAAAGCGAATATGTTACCAGGCAGTGTTGACAAGTTATTTCTTACTCATTTACATTCGGATCATACAATCGGCATACCAGACGTATGGCTTACAGGTTCTTTACCAACAGGAGGAAAAAGAGAGCAAGCATTTAAGATTTGGGGACCTAAGGGAACCGAGAAAATGATGTTACATATGAATAAAGCATATAAAGCCGATTTGGATGCAAGAGAAGATTCTGGAAATGGAAACGTTGATGGTTCAAGTATCGTCGCAAATGATATCAAGGAGGGGATTGTCTATAAAAAAATGGGAATAGAAGTAATCGCCTTCAAGGTTGACCATAAATCAATTGAGCCTGCTTTCGGTTATCGGGTTAATTACAAAGGACATTCAGTAGTCATCTCAGGTGACACCCGCTATAATGGAAATCTAATTAAATTTGCTAAAGGTGCTGACGTAGTCATTCATGAGGTTGCAGCTGCAAGACCTGATAATGAATCAGAATCAATAGCCAATATCCTTGATCTTCACACTACACCAGAAGAAGCAGGTAAAGTATTCAGCCAAATACAACCAAAACTTGCAGTGTATTCACATATTGTATTATTGGGAGGATTAACTGAAGAAAAAGCTGATTTGCTCGAAAGAACAAAAACAGCATATGAAGGAACCGTTATGGTAGGTGAGGATTTGTTGTCCATTGAAATAGGGGACAAGGTACAAGTGGAACAGCCGGGAAACGAGGCGAACTCGGAGAACTAAAACAGATTAACAGAGCTATTTAATGCTAAAAATATAAGGACAGATCGATTGATGAAGCCGACCAATAAAAGGTCGGCTTTTTCATATACTATTTTTAGCAGAAAACTGCATATCCTTGAACGAATGGAACCAGTTCTAATCCTATTGTCTGAAAGGTTAAAGTGGAGTGAGAATCCTTTGCTTGTTAACAAAGTAAGCCCACTCAGAAAAGCCGATCTCCTTTAGTCTTTTTTTAACTTGTTCAAATTCATCGCCAATACGTTCAGGTGTATGCGAATCCGAGCCAAATGTTACCTTCACATTATGGAAAAGGGCTCGTTCTAAAATGTCATCTGCTGGATACCATCCACCACAATCTTTTGTTTTACCAGAGGTATTAATCTCAATGGCGATATCTTCATGACTAATGATTTTTAACGTTTTTTCAATACTGTCCGTTTCAATCGATGAAAAGGCCGGATAAAACCCTTTCATTGCATCAATATGGCCTAAGATTTGAAATACTCCGCTTTTTGCAGATTTCTGTATTAATTGATAGTATTCATCCTTTAAACTTGACTGTTCTTTAGAAGTCAAACCATTCCAACGCCCTTTTTTAAAAATGCTAATGTCTTGAACATAATGAACAGATCCAATTATGTAGTCAAAAGGGTGTAAAAGATATTGAGCACGGTAGACTTCAATGTGATCAGGGAAGAAATCACTTTCCATACCTAATAACACGTGAATTTTACCTTCATATGCCTCTTTTAAGCGTAATACTTCCTCGATATAAGGGACAAGTTCACTTTTTGCCATAGCAATAGTTGGATATAAGTGGTCGTCCTCACTATAAAAATATGGAGAATGATCAGAAATCCCAATATATTGCAAGCCGTATTCAATGGCTTGCTTGACATAATCCTCAATTGTCCCGATAGCATGTCCACATCGTTCATGGTGAGTGTGCAGGTCAAATTTTATTAAATTCGTCATTTCCTTAAGCCTCCTAAAAATAACAAGGATTGTCTTGTTATATCATATCCAAAATTCACACTCTTTCTCAACTTGAAAGAAGATTTATACCCTGAATCTGCCGTTTTATGGGCGAGTAATGGAATATATATCCATTCATGATAATTTAGTTCGAGAAGGGTATAAATGCTGAATTCCCAAGACAAACTAAAATGTTCAAATATGTAAAGAGAAAGGAAAGATACAGAATGACTAAAGTATTGTACATCACAGCTCATCCTCATGATGATAAACAATCTTACAGTATGGCCGTTGGAAAAGCATTTATTGACACGTATAAAGAAGTAAATCCTAGCCATGAAATTGTGAATATTGACCTTTATAAAGAAAATATTCCTGAAATCGATGTGGATGTTTTCAGTGGTTGGGGGAAACTTCAGTCTGGAAAGGGCTTTGAAGAACTTTCGGCGGAAGAGAAAGCAAAAGTTAGTCGACTCTCGGAGTTATGTGAGCAATTTATAACTGCCGATAAATATATATTTGTAACACCTTTATGGAATTTTTCATTCCCGCCAGTAATGAAAGCCTATATAGATTCCGTAGCTGTTGCAGGTAAATCATTTAAATACACCGAACAAGGCCCAGTTGGTCTTTTAACTGATAAGAAAGCCTTGCATATTCAAGCTCGTGGTGGTATTTATTCAGAAGGGCCAGCAGCTGAAATGGAAATGGGACACCGGTATCTAAAAATCATCATGCAATTTTTCGGAGTGCCTTCCTTTGAAGGTATATTCGTTGAAGGACATGCAGCAATGCCCGATAAAGCACAAGAAATCAAAGAAAATGCTATAGCACGATCAAAAGATTTAGCTTCTACTTTTTAAAGCAAAGAGTCAACAATTTGTTGGCTCTTTTTTTTGTGGGAATAAATGGATTTATCCTTACCAATCAAGGGCATTTCAATAAAGGAGTATGTTTTTTTCGCAGCTATTCATCATGTCGCTTTTATGTTCTGTCTAATTGATATTTTCCCTGATAATTTAATGAAGTATATTAACGAAAAGGTCTGCTTTTAATACTTGGTGGTGTATAGATGCAAACGATATACCGATGATTTTCTGTTTATGCCAGTGGGGTAAGGAGGTGCTTTAGAAACTACTCTACCCAGGGGATGAAATCCTAAATTAACTGAGGGGCCTTTATAAAAATTAGATTCGTTAACATAGACGAGATCGGTTTTGGAATTCTCTGTACTTTTTTTGTTTTAACTTCCATACTTTATGTATGTAGTATATTTTCACCAAACGCTGCTATTGGTTAAGCAAGTCAATAATGGTACTTGAATATGGAGTGATACGATGAATAAGATGTTTGACGTCATCATTACCGGTGCTGGATGTGCCGGCTCTACACTGGCAATTTATCTTGCTAAGGCAGGATTCCATGTGTTGTTAGTGGACCGGTCGACTTTTCCAAGGGACACGTTATCAACCCATACCTTTTTCAATAATACTGTCGCCCTTCTTCGAGAAATAGGTGTCATGGACAAGTTGCTGGAAACAAAAGCACCGCCTGTACGGGATATTAAATTTCAATTTGAGGATACCGTGATAGAAGGTCTCATCCCTGTGGTTTACGGAGAGGACAGTTGTTATTGTATTAGGAGGACCTATCTTGATCATATCCTGCTTGAACAAGCCAAATCTCAAATGAATGTGACCGTTTTAGAAGGATTTCGTGTGACGGATGTCATCCGTGATGACGAAACGGTAATAGGCGTGAAAGGTTTGGACGGCAACTGCGAGAACCAAGAATTTTTAGCTCGCCTGGTAGTAGGGGCAGACGGCCGATCCTCTATTATTCGGAAGTTGGTAAAAAGTGAGCTCAAAATTCGTGTTCCGGCAACCGTCGGCATTTATTTTGGGTATTTTTCTGGATTTCCCCGCGAAGATATCCCTAAATTTGAAGTATACAAGATAAAAGATAACACAGCCATTCTCTTTCCGACGAATGATGATTTATATGTTATTGTCGGCATTTTCCCATTGGAAAATAAGGAATTGATAGAACGGTTGAAATTAAATCCGGAAAGCGGTCTACGCAATCTCTTGACAGACAACTTTTCTAATACAACAATTGGTGCGCGCTTGAAAAATGCTGAAATCGCAGGACCGGTCAAAGGCATACTAGGATATGATAATTACTGGTATGATGGAATGGGAAAAGGATGGGCGTTGGTTGGTGATGCGGTTTGTTTTAAAGATCCTGGCATGGCACAGGGGATCCATGATGCTATATGTGGAGCACGTATATTATCCAATATTCTATTAAAATATAAGGGGAAATCCTATCAATCGAATCAAATGTCTGAAGAATATCAAAAGGCAATCGAAGATGAGTTCATGGTTCGTTTTCACATGGGATGCCAAATATCGAAGAATGAACGCATATCTGAACAACAGGATGCTGTCAATAAGCTAATCAGTTGCCATCCAAAGGCCATAGAGAAGTTTTTAGGGATTTACAATTACGCAAATGAGCCCGCTGTTTTAGAAAAAGAACTCGCAAGAATTATGCAGTCTATATAGCAATGATCCAAGTACAAAATTAATTCGCTATAAACATAGAGCAACAATGAGCTGTTAATTTTAAGGTAGGGCAACTAATTCAAAAAAATATAAATCGGTTCAATCTCATTTTGGATAGCATTTCATCTTTGGTGATATTGCCCGGGTTACACAATACAGCTCACTGTTGAGCTAGGAATAATGCAATAAAAAAAGTCATTTCCTAACGTGCAGGGAACGGCTTTTTTTGCTGTGATTTTACTTAGCGTACAAAATACCGAAGTTTTGGTGGCCCCTATCTATGTGAATAGTTATAATTCTTTTTGCATATTGAACGAACAGGGAATTATGTTATCAAAATGATTTTCTTTATAACAGGTATATCGGTTGTATAAAAAGTCAGAAAAATATAAAATATATTTAAATCGAAGGATTTTTCTTTTTTACTGTAACGATTAATCTGGCTGACTATTTAAACCACGATTGTCATGACTAGGGAAAGTTGCAATCACTTCTTAATATTTACCTTTTACTATTCATCAATTTTAATTTCTAAAAAGAAAAGAGTGAGTTTTATGATGAAAGACATTAAAAATATTTATTGTGTAGGTCGAAACTATGCATTGCATGCAAAAGAGCTGAATAATAAAATACCAACTTCCCCTTTTTTATTTTCAAAACCAACCCATTCGCTTGTGGAAGCAAAGGGTCAGTCAATTACTTTGCCGAGTAATCAGGGTTCCGTTCATTTTGAAACTGAACTTGTCATACATATCGCAAAACAGTACGAATCAGGAATGAAAGTAGATGAAATAGTAGATGCGATGGCCATTGGTTTGGATTTAACACTTAGAGATGTTCAATCACAGTTAAAACAGAAACAGCACCCTTGGCTTTTGGCTAAAGGATTCAAGAATTCAGCTGTTGTTAGTGATTTTATTCCGTTTCCAGGTGTCGAAGCATGTGAACAATTAGATTTCTCCCTGTTAAAGAATGGAGAGCGTGTTCAAGTCGGAAATATTAAAGACTTACTATTTGATCTGCAAACCATTATAGAATTTACAGAAGAGCATTTTGGGCTTGGAAAAGGAGATATTATTTTTACCGGTACTCCAAGCGGCGTAGGACCACTTTCAGATCAAGACAAGCTTTCACTAAACTGGGGTGGAAATGAAATAGGATCCTGTTCAGTTACACTGAATTCATGAAAAAAGAGCAGTCATTTTGACTGTTTTTTTTATGGAATCATTCAATCTTAGACAAAAGGAAGAAACTCGTCTAAAATGAAGAGAACAATTTAAAATACATGCAAAGCCGATTTGGCACGTACTTTTTCAAAAAAGTTTGACCAGTAAATTCTGGCTATGTTAGTACTATTTAATGCATGATGATTTTAATTATAAAGGGTAGAACAGGGTGGAATTAGCATGAAAAATAACCAAGAAAATAAGTATTTAGATAATTGGCTATCACTTACCAATATTCAAATGAGCATTACGAATGAGCTTGAAAATGCTTTGCAAAAAAATCATAACCTATCGTTAAAAGAATTTTACGTTCTATACTTTTTATCCAAAACAAGTGATAAACAATTGAGGCTGCAACAATTACAAGAGATGGTAGGATTAAGTCAAAGTGCTATTTCAAGGCTGGTGGGCAGGCTGGAAGCAAAAAGCTGCGGTGCATTACAAAGGCATATATGTGAAGATGATCGAAGAGGTATCTACACACGTTTAACTACATTAGGTGAAGAAAAACTCCAAATTTCCTTAAATACTTTTCATGAAATTCTGCATGCTGCTTTTTCAAAAGGGAATCTACAGGATGAATTACAATCCTTAATCCAGAAATGGTAATATAGTTCTTGCATCTAGTAAGTTGGAATTGAAGTCTGTTATCTCCATAAATATTAGAAAGGAATTTTCTTTTGGCAGTAAGGTTTAAATGGACGGATATATAAAGCTGAGTGTTGCTTTCGGTATTGTTGACAAAAGGAGAAGTATAAATGCGGAATTGAATGTAAGCGCATGCATTTAAAGAAGAAGGTATGGGAATGAGAATTTGACCATTGTTAATAGCTAAGATGATCTTCTTTTTATTAAAGCACCTTCAAAAAAATTCCAGGGACAGAAGTATTAGCCCCTGGCATTTTCTTTTTGTTTAATTGTGTTTTAACTCCCTTTAGAACGTGAGACATAATCCTCAAAAAAATATCTTCGCCAATTGTCCATCAGCCATTATCATATGAAGATCAGCTACTGAGGAAAAATCTTTTGAAACTATTTTCTTTTTTTGACGTATTACTATCAAGGGTAATATAGAAATTTCCGATAATTCGAATGGTTTTCTTGTCATTTCTTATTATGCCCCATTTTACTTACATATTCTTGGCATGGTTTAAGATAATTTCGAAGGGAAGGGAAAGCATGTTCAAAAAAATTTTAGCAAGTTTAGGAAAAGGGGCCGCAACTGTAGATTTACAATGTGGTAATCATAATTATCAAGCGGGAGAAAGCATTCAAGGGGAGGTTGTCATTCAAGGTGGCGAGGTGGAACAGAAAATTAATCAATTGACTGTCCGGTTTATGATGAATGCTGTATTAAAACAAGGAAGCGTTTCTAGGGAAGTTGCCCATATACCATTAATTAATCGAGATTGTATTCACCCCAAAGAACGTAAGGTCATTCCTTTTCATTACGTCCTGCCTACGAATATACCTATTTCTAGTGGAACTGTTTCATACTATTTGGATACGCACCTTGATATTGAAGGTGGGGTTGACCGCAAAGATGTAGACCGGCTAGTCATCCAACCCCAAAAATCCATCCAATCCATTTTTAATGCAATGGCTCAATTAGGTTTTCGCGAGACAGCCGACTCGGGTAAACTCGACCAATATGGACAGGAATTTGCTTTTTTTTCCACTCAACAATTCATAGGGCAAGTAAATGAAGTTGAAATGCGGTTTGCCAATGAAGAATCAGGTATCCGGGTTTTTATGGAAGTTGACTGTAAAAGCGGCTACAAGGAAATTGAAGCAAAACGTGAGTTTCATTTAAATCAAAATGATCTTGAGCATGCAGCCGGACTTGAAAAACTACTAGGAAAATATATATCGGAAGCCATAGATCAGCCTTATGCTTTTACACAGCCTTTCTCTTATTCCGCAAACCAGCATCATGGTCGCGCTTCCCAATTAAACGCTATACCTGGAATGGTTGGTGGATTAGCAGTGGGTGTCTTAGGGACAATGTTATTTACTGAGATGATGGAAGGCTTTGATATGGAGGAAATGTTTGAAGAAGCAACAGAGGATTTTGATGGGGGATTTGATTCATTTTTTGATAGTGGGGATGGGGAATCCTAATAAAGCCTTTAAAGAGTCCTGTTTCAACCAATATTATTAGGTTGTTTTTTGTAATGAAAAGTATCCATTAATCGGTAAACAAGCGTTGCTTACTTTGATCAGTAAGTAACGCTTGTTTAATTGGTGTTTGGTTGATAACAAGGAAGAGGACATTAACAGTGCAACTTGCATCCTTTTGCAAATGCTCCTAATTTCCCCTAAACCGTAGCTTTTTTGCCTATTAAGACTTCTATATTAAGGAAGTTTTATATCAACAGCCTGAAAAGAACCCTTCGCTTTTTAATTTGCCATTAAAAAAATGAATAAACAAACATATAAAGCCAATTCTATATAAAAGAATGATAAAAAGGAGAGTACATCGTGAAGCCATATGAGATAAAAAATATGATTATTGATGACGAGTTTGATGGTGAAGAATCGGTTACAGCTGATTTTACTCACAATGATAAAGATTATAGCATTACTTTTAAAAAAGAAGATCTTGAAATAATTAATACATGGGTTTTTGAGGATGGTTCATCTCTTCCAGCAAATTTATCAGGTACTATCATTGAATCGATAAGGGAAGATATTAAAAAGAGAATCTAGTCATTTGTATTGGAATTTTTATTGATTATTGCTTTCATTAGAGATAAATTGTTAGGGAACAGTGCCTGATAAAACGATCAATGAATCAAAAATGATTAACCAGGTCTCCAAATATCGTATTCACTTATGTTCAGCCTTCAAGCTAAAGGTATTTGATGGTTTCATGAATAAGAGACAAGCCCTTAATTGAAGTAATAAGGGCTTTTCATAATTAATTACCTAAAATCCCACTATGGTAACTAACTAAAGTTTCTCTTGAGGGTTTTTTACTTTAAAAATTCGATGCAAAAGTGATTCACTCGTATTTTTTTAAAACGATTGCTGCATTATGTCCTCCAAAACCAAATGAATTGGATAGACCAGTAGTTATTTCCACCTTACGGGCAATACCCGGTACATAATCTAAATCACATAAAGAATCAGGCTTTTCTAAGTTGATGGTTGGAGGAATAATTCCTTCATTTAAACTCTTTGCCAAAGCAATTGCTTCTACGCCTCCAGCTGCTCCTAACATGTGACCTAGCATAGATTTATTAGCTGTTATTGGGATTTGATAAGCTTTTGATTCAAATAGTTTTTTAATTGCCAGCGTTTCAGAACGGTCTCCAACTTCTGTACTTGTTGCATGAGCGCTAATAACATCAATCTCTTCGGGAGAAATGCTTGCACTTTTCAAAGCCATTTTCATTGCAAGATAGGCTCCTTTACCTTCTGGGTGTGTAGCAACCATATGATAGGCATCGGAACTCGCACCATACCCAATGACTTCTGCATAAATTTTTGCATCTCTACGTAAAGCGTGGGACAAAGATTCCAAGATTAAAATTCCTGCTCCTTCTGACATGACAAATCCATCTCGATTCACATCAAAAGGACGGCTAGCTTTAGTTGGATTATCGTTTCTCGTTGATAATGCTGTAGCATTACCAAAACTAGCTAAAGATAAATCTGTTATAGCTGCCTCTGCGCCTCCTGCAAAAACGGCATCAGCTTCTCCAAAGCGAATAAGTCTGAATGCTTCACCAATGGCTGTATTACCGATCGCACAAGCAGAAACAGGTGACATGGTAGGTCCCATTGCGTTCCACTTGATACTAATTTGGGCTGCAGCAGCATTTGAAATCATGGCTGGTACCAGGGTTGGGCTAACTCTTCTTGGACCTTTCGCCCGAAGAGTATCCACATTATCAATCAATGTTTCAATTCCCCCTATTCCAGAACCAACATATACGCCAAGTCTTTCAAGATTGATATCATCAATATCTAAATTAGAATCGGTCCAAGCTTGTTCAGCAGCAGCCAAAGCAAATTGAGTAAAGCGATCAAGACGTCGTGCTTCATTTTTTCCTAAGATATCATCTGCATTAAAATCACGAATAATTCCTGCAATTTTTGCTTTATGATTGCTTACGTCAAATGTATCAATAGAGGAAATGCCCGACTTCCCTTCAGTCAGATTTCTCCAAAATTTATCTACGCTGTTTCCAATAGGAGAGACTACTCCCATTCCTGTAATAACGACTCTTTCCATTTTCATCACTCCAAATGAATAGTATACTTGTATTATACTTCGGGTTTATCCTATTACAAGTGAGTGTTTATCCTGGTATAATAACTACTAGGTTAAATGGTTATGATGGAGGTTGCAGAAATGAATGATAAAACCAGACTTGAAGCACTGTCTACATTTTTGAAAACGAAGCGATCTCAAATAAAGCCTGAATCTATAGGTATACCTGCTGGTACACGGAGAAGAACACCTGGCTTACGAAGAGAAGAAGTTGCACATTTGGCGGGAGTTAGTACTACTTGGTATACGTGGCTAGAGCAAGGTCGGGATATAAAGGTCTCTACAAGCGTATTGGATTGCATATCTACAGCTCTGCAATTAAATAATGATGAACGGGAGTATCTATATGATTTAGCTTCAGAAGTGAAATCATCCATTATTCATCGAAAGAAGGATCAGCCAAAACTTAGTCCTTCTTTGGAAAGGATTTTAGCTGAGTTAACGTATTGCCCTACTATCATTACAGATCGACATTGTCATATTGTAGGGTGGAATAGCGCGGCTGCCCATGTTTTTTTAGATTTTGAGCAACTCCCGGATGACCAACGCAATTTGATCCATCTAATATTTACAAGAAAAGAATTAAAAGCATTAGCTGTGAATTGGGAGCATTTTGTTAAAGGATTTCTTGCCATTTTTCGTGCCTATTATGGTCACTACTTAGGGGATGAATGGTATAACCTATTTATTGATGAAATGAGCAATTCTCACCCGGAATTTCAATCTTTATGGCAAGAAAGTCAAGTGAGCAAAGCTCCAGAAATGATGATTGAATTTAGACATGCTAAAGCAGGAAAGATGCTGTTTGATTTAACTTCTCTCCAAGTCCAGGGAGACATGGACTTAAGGTGCAGTATCTATACACCTGTAGAGGAAACAGCTACAGAAGATAAATTAAAACGATTAATGAAGAAAATCTCCATTGAAAGTTCATAAACCAGCATATTCACTATCTTTTATAGATAGATTATCATGGTCATATCTTACCCGAACAGATCAACAATTTGTAAAGCGCTTAATCTTGCTGCTTGAAGGTCCGACTTTGTCGTGAAAAAATTCTTTCAAGTTCTTTATTTTGAAACGAAGCGATAGGAGTAGAATCATTCATTATACAAATATACGAAAGAACAAGTACCCTTATACTTGTTCTTTCGTATATTTTGTATGTGTAAATGGGTGCGTTTACATATCCGAATATTCTAAAAAATAAATGTGAGTTTTTGTAGTTTTTTGTAGGATGATGTAAGTTCGATGATAAAGTAAATGGAACGTTAAGTTTTTATTAAAAAATGGTAATCTTTGGTCGATTCAGAGTCATGGAAGCAAAGGACAAAAAGTAAAGAGCTTAAGCATGACGAAAAAGGAAAGGTGAGGAAGTAAATGATGAAATTTAAATTAAGTTTAGCCAGCCAAATTTTCATTGGTTTAATTCTAGGAATTATCGTTGGTGCCATTTTTTATGGTAATGAGACGGCCCAAAACTTTTTACAGCCATTCGGAGACATTTTCCTACGAATGATTAAAATGATCGTTGTGCCAATCATTGTGTCAAGTCTTATCGTTGCAGTTGCTGGTGTAGGTGATTTGAAAGCGGTAGGTAAACTTGGAGCTAAATCATTATCATACTTTGTAGTGGTAACTATGATAGCGATTGCTGTTGGTTTAATTTCTGCGAATATCATCCAGCCTGGTGCTGGTGTGAATGTGAGTAATCTGGAACAAACTGATATCTCCACATATGTGGATACCGCAGAAACCAAGCAGCATGAGTCCTTTGTAGATACACTCGTTCACATTGTACCATCCAATCCAGTTAAAGCCATGGTAGAAGGCGATATGCTAGCGATCATTTTCTTCTCCGTGTTGTTCGGGCTTAGTATTGCGGCCATCGGTGAAAAGGGTAAACCAGTATTCCGTTTCTTCCAAGGTACAGCTGAAGGAATGTTCTACCTGACTAACATGGTCATGAAATTCGCTCCTATCGGGGTATTTGCACTAATCGGTGTGACCATCTCCAAGTTCGGTTTGGAATCTTTAATTCCGTTAGGGAAGTTAGTGCTTTCTGTATACGGATCAATGATTTTCTTTGTAATTGTCATTCTGGGTCTTATAGCGAAATTGGTCGGCTTCAATATCTTTACGTTGATTAAACTTCTAAAAGAAGAATTGATTCTTGCTTTCTCTACAGCAAGTTCAGAATCGGTTCTTCCGAAAATCATGGAAAAAATGGAGAAAGCGGGATGTCCGAAACATATTGCTACATTTGTTATACCGACTGGATACTCCTTTAACCTTGATGGCTCTACATTATATCAAGCGTTAGCAGCTATCTTCATTGCTCAAATGTATGGAATCGATTTAAGCGTGTATGAGCAAATTACGCTAATGCTAGTGTTAATGATCACGTCCAAGGGGATTGCGGGTGTACCGGGTGTGTCTTTCGTAGTTCTTTTAGCGACATTGGGAACAGTAGGTATTCCTATTGAAGGTTTAGCATTTATTGCCGGTATCGACCGTATTCTTGATATGGGACGTACAGTAGTAAACGTTATCGGTAATTCACTTGCGGCAATCGTCATCTCTAAATGGGAAGGTCAATTTAATGAAGTGAGAATAGAGTCGCATAATGTTTCATGACCGAGTTTACTGACTAAGGATAGGAATCGGAAATCTTTTTGAAGAATTAACCTAAATGTTTGGAAGTTCATCGTTTTTATGGTTCTGGTGTAAAACTTCTAGAATATAGTTGGGAAGAGATGGACTACTCTTTATCTGAATAGTTTTACAAATTTTGGTTATCTTATACTATATATCGATCTTCCTCCATCGGGCGCTTTTATGGAGTAAGGATCACAGAAGTGATCAAACCTTTTTAAGAATGATTGAATTGAATAAATTAAGAGCGTGTTTTGATCAAACTTTTTTTTCAAAACACGCTCTTTCTTTTTGTGTTTTATCAAGGTTATTATTAATTTGATCAAACAGTAAACTAAAGCTACAAGTCTTATGCAACTGATATGAACGAAACTGTCAACCCACCACACCCAAATGTTTTAAATGGTGTTACATTCAGCAATGAATAGAGTTATTCCTTGTTCAACTTATAAACCAAATATCCTTTCGGATTTAGCTTGTCAAGGGCGCATTTTCCCTTGATAAGCTAAATCCGAAATGGATACCATCCTAAAAGTTGAATAAGGATAACTTTAAAAACTTGGCACGAAGGCAAAAAATGTCGACGGTGGTATACAAACTGATATGCGTGGGTTGGGTACCACATTTCACTCCATCCGTCACGGAGCTGCCTCGGACTAACGGCGCACGTTCGGTCCTTAGACCTAGTGCATAGTTGCACATGAGGGTTCTCCTTTCCGGGAGTTTGCCTTCGAGCCAAATCTTCAATTTTCATTACTTCTTCCATAAAACCACATTTATTACCTAGCCTTACTTTCAATCTGTTTAAGCAACATTTGATTGACTTACTTGCTTATTCTCAATTTCACAGGCAATAGCCCATATAAATCCAAGTAACTCTCTAGCAACAGCAACCACAGCCACTTTTCCACCTT